>NZ_JASEFJ010000009.1 GCF_030019085.1 Methanoculleus sp. | reverse complement strand
GCTCTTCAAGGGTCTCAAGCGGGTGGTGACCGGGGAGAGCCTCTTCATGACCACGTTCACCCCCGAGAAAGGAGAGGGTTTTGTCACCTTCGCAGGGAACGTCCCGGGGAAGATCTTCGCCCTCGACCTTGACGGGAGAGAGTTCCTCGCCCAGAAGGACGCGTTCCTCTGCTCTGAACCGGGGGTCGACCTGGATATAGCCTTCACAAAGAGGCTCCGCTCGGGGGCGTTCGGCGGGGAAGGGTTCATCCTCCAGCGACTCTCCGGCAGCGGAAAGGCGTTCCTCCACTGCTGCGGCGACATCAAGGAGATGACGCTTGCGCCCGGCGAGGTGGTCAAGGTGGAGACCGGGCTCGTCGTCGGGTTCGATAGCACCGTCGACTACAGCATCGCGCTTGCCGGCGGGGTAAAGACCGTCCTCTTCGGAGGCGAGGGACTCTTCCTGACCACCCTTACGGGGCCAGGGCAGGTCGTGCTGCAGTCGATGGACATTGCAAAGCTCGCCAGCGCCCTGATACCCTTCCTCCCCACCCAGAACACATCGGGACGATAACCTGATACCCCGCAAAGTCCCAGATCACTCCAATGAACGCGGTCATGGTGGTGCATGGCCCCGCGGCCTTCGACGCCGGGGATGTCGAGCGGTTTATCGCGCTCTTTCGCCCCCGACGGGTGCTCGTCGCCGGTGTGATGGCGAGGACCGCCGCCGAGGAGTCCGGACTCCCCGTCGCCTGCATGGACGACCCCCCGAGCAGTGTGCTTTCGGGTCTCCGGGATCCCGCGTTCCTGCTCAACCGGGGGAAGACCCCGGCGTCCGGGCGGATCTTTGGTGAGATCGTTGCCGGGAGACTCCCGGGACTCGTCCACGTCGAGACCTCAAGCGGCACCGTCTACTGCTGGAACCGCGGCGATACCGCTCTCGCTGAGGTGATCGCGCTCCGGACGGGCTACGACCTGGTTAACGCGAGGAGCACCACGGAACCGCAGGAGAATCGCCGGGAGATCCGGGGGTGCATACCGGGGGAGGCGGTCTTTGTCAACGGGATCGTCGTCGGGACGGCAACCGCGGATACGGTCGTCATCGCGATGGAGAACGGTTCGCTGAAGGTGGTCTCCGGTCTCGATCCAAAGCCCCACGGGTTTGAGAAACTCCTCCGCTCCGGTATCCCGGAGATCACCAGGGCCTGGTGCAAGAGCGGGGCGGTGCGGTCCGCACCCCCACAGCGGGGCGGTCGGGTCTCCCGCGGGGGCACGGTGGCGGTCGTCGACCACTGTGGCCACACCCTCTATAAGGCGATCGGGAACGACGTCTGCGGCGTGCTTGCCGTCGGCGACGACACCACCGCCGTCTGCGGGCACATCTGTTCCCATGCCGGGATCCCGGTCTTCGGCGTGATCGATGGGGACGCCGACGCCATCGTGGAACCCGGCTATGCCCCGGGCTCGGTGGTGGTCGAGGTTATCGACGGCCGGGACGACGATCTCGGCCGGGAGATTGCGGAGAGAAGAGACCTCCAGGCGTCGACCTGGGAAGACTGGGTAGAGGAGACTCTGCACGAGATCGAGGGGAGGGTGCGGGTCGTCCTGGACCTCCGGAAGCGCTGAATGATACAATGTGCCGAGTGTAAGGGGAAAGGGCTCTGCGGGCTTGAGAGGTGCCCCGTCATGAGCCGGTTCTACGCCAGGCTCCAGGTCAGGCCGAGCGACCACTACCAGGGCACGGCGCCATCGGTCTTTGTCGGGAGTTACGCTTACCCGAAGGTTGCGGCGGGGCCGCTGATGATCGACGACACCGACAACCCGCCGGACTGGGTGGCACGGGGGCTCCGGATCGATGATATAGTCGGGTTGCGGGCGCGGACGATCCGCGGTGCCGGCGATTCAAAGAGCGTTGCCGGGAGCATCCAGGAGATAGCGCTCTCGAGCAGACCGCTCGATGTTGAGGCACAGTTTGTAAAACCCGTCACCTTCGACCTCCGGTTCGACGGGACGATCGCACCCATAGGTCTCACCGGCGCCATCCGGCACCTGGACGTCCTGGATAACCCGCAGGTGGAGAGGCGGGTCGACCGGGTGACATCGGACACCGACCTATCCGCGACAGAGGCGTGCGACCTCCTCCACTCCTCCGGGACGGATGTATACCGGATAACCCAGCTCCTCACCGCCGGACTGCTTGGAAGCGAGAAGAAACGGCATATCGTCCCGACGCGCTGGGCGATCACGGCGGTCGATGACACCGTCTCAAAGCGCCTCAAGAAGAAGATTGTGCGTTACCCGCCGCTCGACGGGATCAGGGTCTTCTCGGCATCGTTGTATGGCAACCATATCGTCTGCATCCTGGTCCCGGGCGACTGGAAGTTTGAGATGATCGAGGTCTGGGGCAGACAGTCGCTCTGGGGGCAGGGGAACGAGACGATCGCCCGCGACGGCGAGGGTCTGACAAAATCCGGTTACTCGCCGATCGCGGGGGCCTACTACTCGGCACGCCTCGCGGTTGCGGAGTACCTGGACGGCGTGCAGCGTTCCGCACGGGTTCTGGTTCTCCGGCACGTCACAGGCGACTACTGGGCACCGCTCGGCACCTGGGTCATCCGGGAAGCTACAAGAAACGCGATGCATGGCCCGGGAACGCCGTGCGCCAGCCTCGAAGAGGCGGTCGACCTGGCCTCAAGGCTGATCGGGTTTACCCACTGGCAGCCCTACAGCCAACTCATCCCCGAACTCAGAACGCAAAAGACGCTTTTTGATTTCTGAGTCGGGGTGCGAGAGGGGGGAAGCGATCGGCCCACCGAAGGCCGGGCCAGGGAGAGATGATTCCGGCGAACCACCAGGTGAGAGTCTCATCCTGGCACTGTATTTATGGTGAATCACCCCGCCCATCCCTCATCGTGTCACCTGGATCCTCTTCCCGTGAGAGATACCCCCAAACAACGCCGCTTTACTCAGCACTCCAGTTTGTCTATAACGGCGTCGGCGAACTGTGCGGCAGCCTCAGGGCCGTTCCCGGTTACAACCTGCATATCGGCGACTACCGGGACGTTGACGAGGTTTGCCCCTGCCTTCTTCATCTCCTTTATGGCGTCCGGGCTCGGGTAGACCGTCGCCTGCCGCCCGGCCAGGATCCCGGCCCGCGCAAGCACTACCGGCGAGAGACAGATGGCAGCGACAACCCTGCCCTGCTCAAAGAACGACCGAACAAGGCTCTGGAGTTTCCGGTTCCCCCAGAGGTAGTCCGGAGAACCGCTTCCGCCCACCACCACGATCCCGGCGTAGTCGTCAGGGTTGACGTCATCAAACGTCAGGGACGCCGTCGCCGTGCCTCCGAGCATACCCCTGCACCTGCCGGTGACCGTTGAGGCTATATCAACATCGATCCCGGCCTCCCTGAAAGCCCGTAGCGGGACCTCCAGCTCCTCATCCCTGAACCGCTCCGGTGCAATCGCAATCAAGAGTTTCATCAGACCTCACCGATCATGGATCTGTTCATAGGGTTCTTGAGTGTTTGGGATACCAACCACCATCACCGGTGCTTCTCAACGTGCTGCCGGAGCATCGTCCCCGGCCGGTAACGGTCAGCGATATCGAGCGCCGTCGCCCGGAGAGCCGTGTGTTCAGCGATACATGACGCCGGCGGGGCCGCCAGCCTGAGGATCTCAGACGTGTTCTCCGTGATCTGGATCAGTTCCGTCGCGATCAGTGCATTGAGCCAGATGAGGTCACGTAACATCTCCTTGAGTTCTTCATCCTGCTGCATGAGTAAGGTATAGGGAGTGCCACCACATCAATCGTGCAGAACCGGACAGAAGGGTTGATTGGCCCCCACCGGGAAAGTTACTACAGAAGGGATATGGGTATGCAGTTTCTGGAGTTCGCTCGCATATGCGAACATCTTGAAGGGATCTCCGGGCGCCTGGAGATGATCGAGACGGTCGCCTCTGTCCTCCCCGGGCTTGACGAGACCGACCTCCCCATCTTCGTCCGGTTCATCATGGGCAGGATCTTTCCCGACTGGAGTACCAAAAAACTCGGAGTGGGTCCAAACCTCCTCTACGACGCCGTGGCCTACGTCGCCGGCGTGAAGCGAGAGACCGTCCTTGAAGCGGTCAACAGGACAGGCGACGTGGGGCTTGCGGTCGAGGAACTCCTGGCAAAGAAAGAACAGACCTCGTTCTTCATCCAGGACCTCGAACTCCTCGACGTCTACCAGGGTTTTGAACGGATAGCGGCCGCCGAAGGGCAGCGGTCACAGCGAGAGAAACTCCGCATTGCGCAGGGACTCTTTGGCAACGCCCGCCCTATAGAGGGGCGTTACCTGGCCAGACTGATGCTCGAAGAACTCCGGATCGGCATGGGCGAAGGAAACGTCCGCGACGCCATCGCCCGGGCCTTCGGGGTAGACGTTCACCTTGTTGAGCATGCCCAGCAGGTGATAAACGACCTCGGTGAGGTCGCCCTCCTCGCCCGGAAGAACCCTGAAGAACTCTCCCGCGTCAGGATCAGGCCGTTCAGGCCGGTGAAGATGATGCTTGCGCAGGCGGGCACCATCGCCGACCAGATCGCCGAACACGGCACCGTGGCGGTCGAGTACAAATACGACGGCAGCCGGTTCCAGTTCCACAAGGTCGGCGACAGTTACAGGATCTACTCACGGAAACTGGAAGACGTCACGGAGAGCATCCCCGACATCGCACGCCACCTCATGGAGGCCACCGACCATGACGTCATCCTGGACGGCGAGGCGATCGCCGTCCGCGATGGGAGACCCATGCCCTTCCAGTACGTGATCCGGCGGTTCCGGCGGAAACACGAGATCGACTCGATGATGGAGCAGATAGAACTCGTCCCCCAGGTCTTCGATATCCTCTACCTGGACGGCGAGTCGCTGGTCGACCGGCCCTTCTCAGAGCGGCGGGAAAACCTCGAGAAGACCCTTAACGCCCACGTTGCCCCACAGTTCAGGACCGACGACCCCGCCCGGGCAGAAGAGATCTACGCCGGGGCCCTGGACCTCGGGCACGAGGGTATTATGGTGAAGGTCCTGGACGCCCCCTACACCCCGGGTGTCCGCGGCCGACTCTGGGTGAAGGTGAAACCCGGGGTCGAGACACTCGACCTTGCCGTTATCGGCGCCGAGTGGGGCGAGGGCCGGAGGGGCGGGATGTTCGGGTCGTTCCTGCTCGCCGTCCAGGACGAAACGGGCCGCCTCCTCCCCGTCGGGAAGGTGGCGACCGGGATCACAGACGACGTTCTGGCAGACCTCTATGACCTCTTCAAGGACAGGGTGATTGCCAGATCTGGAAAAGAGGTCAGGCTCGAGCCCGGTGTGGTCTTCGAGGTCGGTTACTCCGAGATCCAGACAAGCCCGAACTATGAGAGCGGGTATGCCCTCCGGTTCCCCCGGTTTGTCCGGGTGCGTGAAGACAAGAGTCTGGACGAGATCGAGACGCTGAACTCGCTTGCCGAACGTTACGCCCGGCAGAAGGGTCAGGCGGGGTCGGCCTGAGCCTCGCCGGCGAACAGACCACCGGGCTTTATGTTCCGTCCGGGATAGAAGATTCTCTCAGGAGAGCTGGCCACTGTGATCGAGAAGAAGGTCTTTGTCGGGGATATAACCGGCGGTGTCCCGGTCGACGCACCATTCGTTGTGGATTCGGCAGAGATCCGGGAGAAGAAGGACGGCGGGAAGTACATCCACCTCACCATATCCGACCGCAGCGGTCGTGGAACCTGCAAGGTCTGGGGGACGGGGAACCAGAGCGCCGAAGAGATAGAGGCGTTCTACCACGGGATCAGGCAGGGAGAGGTCTACCGTATCGCGGGCTACGCGAAGGTCTACAACGGCACGTGCGAGGTCAACGTCAACGAGGGCATCTTCTCACTGGCAGAGCCCCTGCCCCTGGAGGGGGTCGACCCCTCCCTCTTTGTCTACGCCCCCGTAGACACCGCCGCCGTCCGCCAGGGTCTGGCACGCATGGCCGCGATGATCAGGGACGCCGGCATCTCGTCGCTCGTCGGCCGGGTTCTCGAGGAGACACCGGGGTTCTTCGAAGCCCCGGCGGCGAAATCACGCCACCACGCCTGCACCGGCGGACTTGCCGAGCACACCCTCGAGACCGCGGAGAACGCATTTGCACTGGCCGGGAACGTCAGGCGGGTGACGATGGATACCGACGTCCTCCTCGCCGGCGCCCTCCTCCACGACGTCGGGAAAGCCTCCTGTTTCCGGCGTCAGGGTTTCTCGTTTGTCACCCTCCCCGAGTACACCCTCATCGGGCACACCGCGATCGGGGCCGCTGCGGTCATGCAGCACGCCGACGGGGTCGACCCTGCACGGTTCGCGCACATCCTCCACATCATCATGTCGCACCACGGCCCCCACGGCGAGATCCAGCCCCGGACCCCGGAGGCCTGGGCAGTCCACTTCGCCGATAACGCAAGCGCCCTCCTCCGCGGGGTCTGCGACGATACCACCGACCTTGCCCCCGGAGAGGGGCGGCATGGTGGAAGGTGCGGGGGCGCGGTCTACAGGTTCTGATAGCGCCCCCGCCAGAAAAGGATCACGAGTTCTTCAGGTAGGCCTCCGGGTCGCGCTCGAAGAGTTTCTTGCACCCGGGGGCGCAGAAGTAGTAAGTCCTGCCCTTATACTCGGTCTTGAACCTGGCGGTCGCCTCATTGACCTCCATCTTGCATACCGGATCAATTGCCATCTGTATCAACCTCCAATCTCTTCACCGGAGGTATATAAGTCTTGAGCATCAGGGATAGCGAGACGACCGTCACCGAGGACAGCGCCATCGCAAGCGCCGCAAGTTCCGGGCGGAAGGTGACACCGAAGAAGGGGTAGAGCAGACCCGCGGCAAGAGGTATCAGGGCGGCGTTGTAGGCGAACGCCCAGAAGAGGTTCTGCCTGATCCGGGAGATCACCTTCCGGGAGACCTGGATAGCCGCGACCACGTCGGTCAGATCGTCGCGGATGAGGACGATATCCCCGCTCTCTATCGCAACATCCGTCCCGCTCCCGATGGCGATCCCGACGTCCGCCTGCGCAAGTGCCGGGGCATCATTGATCCCGTCGCCGACGAAGGCCACGACCTCGCCCTGCTGCTGGAGGGCGCGGACCTCCTCAACCTTCCCCTGCGGCAACACCCCGGCACGGACGTTCTCGATCCCGACCTCCCGGGCGATCGCGGTTGCCGTCCGCTCGTTGTCGCCGGTGAGCATCATCACGGTAAGTCCCATCCTCTTCAGTTCCGAAACCGCGCTCTTTGCCGTCGGTTTGAGGGTGTCGGCGATACCGATGACCCCCCAAAGTGCCCCACCGACGGCGACCAGAACCACGGTCTTCCCGCCGTCCTGGAGGGCGGCGATCCTCTCCTGCGCTTCCGGCGGGATGGTGACCCCGTGCTCTGTGAGGAAGGGCAGGTTTCCGATCAGCACCTCAGCGCCCTCCACAAGGGCGCTCACACCACGACCGCCGAAGGCCGTGAACCGCTCCGGTGCAGGAAGCACAAGACCCGCGCTCTCCGCCCGGCGCACGACCGCCGCTGCAAGCGGGTGCTCCGAGTTTGACTCGACCGCCGCAGCGACAGATAGGAGTCTCTCCTCCGTAACCCCGAACGGAACGATATCGGTGACGTCCGGTTTTCCGCGGGTGAGTGTCCCGGTCTTGTCAAAGACGACCGTGGTCAACCTCTCTGAGACCTCGAGCGCCTCGCCGTTCCTGATAAGCAGACCGAGTTCTGCGCCACGGCCGATCCCGACGGTCACGGCGGTCGGGGTGGCAAGACCGAGCGCACAGGGGCAGGCGACCACCAGGACGGAGATCAGCACGGTGAGAGCGAAGAGGAGCGAGGCATCGAGGACGAAGTACCAGACCAGGAACGCGGCAGTGGCGATTGCAAGAACGGCCGGGATGAAGTAGGAGACCGCGACGTCGGCGATCCGCTCAACAGACGGCTTTGAGCCCTGGGCCTCCCGGACAAGCCTTATGATCTGTGCAAGAACCATATCCTTCCCGACCCGCTCGGCACGGACGCGGAGGACGCCGTTCACGTTCAGGGTTCCACCGACGACCTCGTCACCCTCCCGCCTCTCGACCGGGATGGGTTCGCCGGTGATCATCGACTCGTCGACGGAACTCTCCCCGCCAACGACCACACCGTCCACAGGCACCTTCTCCCCTGGCCGGACAAGGATGATGTCGCCGGGGAGAACCGCCTCCACCGGGACCTCGACCTCCCCGCCGTCCCGGATAACCGTCGCGGTCTTCGGCCGCAGGCCTACAAGGTTCCTGATTGCATCAGATGTCCTCCCCTTTGCCCGGGCCTCGAGGTATCGACCGAGCGTGAGAAACGAGGCCAGCATAACGGCGGTGTCGTAGAAGACGAACTCCGGGGTAAGGAGGACCTCAAATGTCCCGAGTATGCTTGCACCGTAGGCAACACCGATGCCCATCGCGTACATAACGTCCATCGTCAGCGCCCGGTGACGGAGCGCCGCAGCGGCCGCCTTAAAGATGGGGGCGCTGACGTAGACGAAGACAGGCAGGGTGATTATGAGCAGGATCAGGTTAAAGGAGACAGGAAGCGCGAGCATACCCGGTATGCCGAGGAGCATGATCAGAAACAGCGGGATGCTCACCGCAAACCCGATGGTGAACCGCCGGAACTTGGCGCGGAGGTCTTCCTCGCGCATCTTCTCCTCGGTGTCCGCGGGGATCTCCTCCTCGAGCCCCAGGTACTGGTAACCAGCATCCTCGATGGCGGCCCGGATATCCGCGATCGTGACCAGTTCCGGGTTGTAGACTATTTGAGCGTTATCGGCGGCAAGGTTGACCCTGGCCTCGTAGACGCCCTCGAGACCGGTGAGCGAGGCCTCAACAACGCTTGCGCAGGAGGCACAGACCATCCCGCCGATCCTGACGGTGGCGGTGCTCTTCAGGACACCGTAACCGGCATCGGTGACCGCCCGCTCAAGATCGGCGATGGTGGTCTTTGCAGGGTCGTAGTCGACGCTGGCGGTCTCCGTGGCCAGGTTGACACGGGCGTCATGGACGCCCTCCCTGGCCGTTAGAGCACGCTCCACGTTGAGAGCGCAGGACGCACAGTGCATCCCGGTGACCTTCAGTTCCGCCTTCCGCTTCTCATCCGGCATGACGATCACCTCTGTCCATGCGGATAAAATACATGCAGAACCGGCAAGACCCTATCAGAGGAGGCTTGCGCCAGCTCACCTTCTTCTCCGAACCCGCACCGACTCCGCGTGGGCGTGGAGCCCTTCGGCGTCGGCGATCGTCTCCACAACGTCAGCGATGGCTAAAAGCCCCTCGCGGCTGATCACCTGGACGGTCGAGCGCCGGCAGAAGTGGTTGAGATCGAGCCCCGAGTATATGGCAGCGTAGCCCGCTGTGGGGAGGACGTGGTTTGTCCCGGAGGCGTAGTCACCGCAGGCCACCGCGGCGTATGGCCCGACGAAGATCGACCCGGCGTTCCTGACGCGGTTTAAGACGGCGAGCGGGTCGGAGACCTGGATCGAGAGGTGCTCGGGAGCGATCGCATCGATCGTCGCCACACCCTCGTCGAGGTCCCTGACCAGGACGTAGCCCGAGTTCTCAAGCGCTTTTCTGATGATCTCGTGGCGTTCTGACCCGGCGACCATCCGGTCCACCTCAGCGCCGACGAGATCGGCGAGATCCGGGTGGGTGGTCACAAGGACGCAGGCGGCGTTGGGGTCGTGCTCGGCCTGGGCCAGGATATCGGCGGCGATGAAGGTCGGGTTGGCCGTTTCATCGGCGAGGACGGCGATCTCGCTTGGACCCGCGGGGAAGTCGATCTCGACCTCGTCCCGGAGGAGCATCTTCGCGGCGGTGACGTAGACGTTCCCGGGGCCGACGATCTTTTCCACACGAGGGACGGTCTCTGTCCCGACGGCCATCGCCGCGATAGCCTGGGCGCCGCCGATACGGTAGACCTCGTCCACGCCGGCTATATCGAGGGCGACGAGGGTGATCGGGTTTACCGGCGGCGGGGTGCAGCAGCAGATCTCAGATACACCGGCAACCTTCGCCGGGACGGTGCACATAAGGGCGGTGGAGGGGTATGCCGCACGTCCACCGGGGACGTATGCCCCCACACGGGATAGGGGCGTCGTCCTGACGCCGAGGGTGATCCCGGGCTCCATCTCCTGGAGCCAGAGGTCGCGTCCGCGCTGCAACTCGTGGAACGCGCTTATCCGCGCCTCTGCCTCCACCAGGCTCTCCACCAGTCGGGTATCTACCCGGTCGTAGGCCGCTTCCAGTTCCTCTTCGGGGACGGCTATCTCCTCGAGGTCGATGCCGTCAAACCTCTTCGTCAGGTCGAGGAGAGCGGCGTCGCCTTCCGCCCGCACCTTTGCGATGATCTCAGAGACGGGTTTTTTGACCCGGTCAAGGTCAGACCGTCGCCCGGCAATCCAGGCCTCGATATCCAGCGCCTGCCACATGAGAAGAAGGGTCGGCGGGGATAGGCGTTAAGGTTTCGACCCCGTTTACCGGAAAAAAGATCGAGGGCACGGGTTATGTCCCGACCGTCCAGGAGTTCATGTAGGCCTCCTGTTCAGGTGTCAGCCGGTCGATGGAGAGACCGAGTGCATCGAGTTTCAGTCGTGCCACCTCCTCGTCGATCTCAGAGGGGACGTCGTGGACACCGGGTTTGAGTTCTCGGCCGTGCTTCGCGATGTACTCGGCGGAGAGAGCCTGAACGGCGAAACTGAGGTCCATAACCTCGATGGGGTGGCCCATACCCTTCGGGGTGGCGAGGTTCACAAGTCTTCCCTCGGCGAGGACGTGAACGGCCTTTCCGTCCAGGATGTAGGTATCGATACCGTCGCGGTGGACGGTGGAGTCGGCGTGGGAGGAGAGCCAGTCAACATCGATCTCCACGTTGAAGTGCCCGGCGTTTGCAAGGATTGCACCCTCCTTCATCTTTGGGAAGTGACGTTCTGTTATGATGCTCGTGTTCCCGGTGGTGGTGACGAAGAGGTCGCCGAGCGGTGCTGCCTGGTCCATCGTCATGACGTCAAACCCGTCCATGTGCGCCTGGAGCGCACGCCGGGGGTCGACCTCGGTCACGATGACGCGGGCGCCGAGGCTCCTGGCCTTCTGCGCGAGTCCCCGGCCGCAGTAGCCGTATCCCGCGACAACGAGACGTTTCCCGGCAATGAGGACGTTTGTGGTGATCATGATCGATGCAAGCGAACTCTCGCCGGTGCCGTGGACGTTGTCGAAGAAGTGTTTCATGGGGGTGTCGTTGACGGCGACGACCGGGAACCTGAGCGCTCCATCCCGCGCCATTGCGCGAAGCCGGTGGATGCCGGTCGTGGTCTCCTCACAACCCCCGATGATCGTATCCAGCACCTCCTGGCGCTCCGTGTGGATGCGATGGATGAGGTCCATGCCGTCGTCGATTGTGATCGCCGGCCTTGCGTCGAGTACCCGGTCGATGGCCGCGTAGTAATCGTCCACCCCCACACCCCTGCGGGCGTAGGAATGGATCCCCTCACGGGTGTTGAGCGCGGCGGATACATCGTCCTGGGTCGAGAGAGGGTTGCACCCGGTGATGTGCACCTCAGCACCGCCCGCCGCCAGTGTCTCAACAAGCACCGCGGTCTTTGCCTCGACGTGTAACGCCATCCCGATTGTCATGCCGGAGAACGGCTTTTCCTCAACGAAACGGTTCCGGATGGACGAGAGTACCGGCATGTACTGCCGCGCCCATGCAATCTTAAGATCTCCAGACTCCATATAAAAATCACCAGACCGGTTATCCCGCCCGGATGCTCCTCCAGTTTGTCTCTAAAAGTATTCTTCAGGATGACTTAAACGTAGAGGAGTTTTACACGGGGAAGGTTGTGGGTGGAGAGGGGCTGACGGGGTGAGGGAGGCAGAGAGTGGGTGATGATAGGCCCGGATGGCCGTGCACATGGAAGAATAAGACGATCCGGAGGTTGCCTCTCCCGGAGACTGTATCGATAGGGAATCGCCACCCCCCGGGGGGAGGTGGGGCGGAACGCCCCCGCCTCCCGGCCTCTCATGGGAGCGGGCGGTCTGTGGCGATTGACCGGGGGCGGTGCACGGGGATGGAAATGGGATACCCACGGAGTTTCATGCGAGAACATGGTGAAACCCTCTTCCCGGCCGGCACTGCATCCATGGTAAATCACCCACTCGCGGCGTGTCGCCCGGAAACGGTATATTGCTTGCAGGACACCCCCCCTTCCCACGCCACCGGCGACAATTTCTCCCACCGAACAAAACCCTCATCAACTCACGCTCAATAACCAGTACCCATGGTTCTAACGAAGCGGATCATCCCCTGCCTTGACCTCAAAGATGGGCGGGTCGTCAAGGGCACGCACTTCGTCGGGCTGCAGGACGCGGGCGACCCCGTGGAACTCGCCCGACGCTACAACGAGCAGGGCGCCGATGAGGTGGTCTTCCTTGATATCACCGCCACCCGCGAAGACCGGGGCACCATCATCGAGGTGGTCCAGCGGGCGGCAGACCACCTCTTCCTCCCGCTCACCGTCGGTGGCGGCATCCGGAACATTGACGACATGAAACAGATCCTCCGTGCGGGCGCCGACAAGGTGAGCATCAACTCAAGCGCCGTCAAAGACCCCGACCTTATCACAAAAGGCGCCGAGAAGTTCGGCACCCAGTGCATCGTCGTCGCGATAGACGTCCGGCGCAACTACGATATGGCCCCCGGCAAGACGCCGATCAGCCTCGCCGACGGCCGGGAGTGCTGGTATGAGGTCGTGACCCACGGCGGCAGCAGACCCACGGGACTTGACGCCGTAAAATGGGCGATGGAAGCCGAAGAACGTGGGGCCGGCGAGATCCTGCTCACAAGCATGGAGACCGACGGTACCCGGGAGGGGTTTGATATCCCGATCACCAGAGCGATCTCGGAAGCGGTCGGGATCCCGGTCGTCGCAAGCGGCGGCGTGGGATCGCTCGAAGACTTCTACAAAGGGTTTACAGAGGGGAAGGCCGACGCCTGCCTCGCGGCAAGCGTCTTCCACTACGGCGAGTTCACCGTCCGCCAGGTGAAGGAGTACCTGGCGGAGCGGGGTATCCCGGTACGGCTCTGAGATCGAGCGCCAGCGCCGCAACCGGGTGCTCGAGATCGAACGCCCGCAACACCGCCGGATGGATCTCCCCGAACACCCCGACAACCTTTCCATCGAGAACTATATCACCGCGACGGCCATCGATGAACGCCGGGTCGGCCGACTCCCTGACACTGTAACCGATCGAGAGCTCCCGGCAGAGGACGTCCGCCGCCGCGTACGCCTCCGAGAAGTCCGCCGCCGGGTGGATGCTGACCGCCGCAACCTTCTGGTAGGTCAGACAGTCCTCCACCACATCACCAACCGCAAACAACCGCTGCGGCAGGTCACGGTGCTTGTTTGCAAGGAGCGCCTCCATCAACAGCGGCAACAGGTCAGTCCGAACCACCGTCTGCTCCTCGCTGATCGGGTGGAGCAACCGCAGCGTCCCCGGCAACGGAGGCCGCTGCATGTTCGTATACAGCACCCGCTCGTTCGTGAGGGTGAACGGGATCATCTCGATATACCCAAGCCCCGTCATCACCGCCCGCGCCGCCCTCTCGATCCTCGTGACCGGGTGCTCCACTGCTATGGTCGAGACCGCAGGGAGTGTGGCATCGAAGTTCTCAAACCCGTAGGCGATCGCCACATCCTCAAATATATCCCAGTCGTGGAGGATGTCCGCCCGGTAACATGGGATCTCAACCCGGATCCGTGAATCATCCGCAGGTTCCGCGCCAAACCTCATCCGGCCGAGCAACCGTGTCATCTCTCCCGGAGTGAGGGGGATCCCGAGGAGCGAGGAACACTCCTCGACCGAGACCAGCCTCTCCGACGGTGCAAGGGTGGGCATCTCTTCCCCATCCACGCTGACCGACTCGATGCTCGCCCCCGCCTCGGCGAGTGCTGTGCAGATGATGTTTACCGCCGTCATCACCGCCTTACGGTCGGTACCGGTGCAGTCGAGCAGGATGTTCTTTGTCGCCGTCGTTACCCGCGTAAGTTCGCCGTTGATGATCGGCGGGAACGAGAGCACCCGGTCGTCGGCATCGACGATCAGCGGGAACCGCGGGAAGTTCTCAACCAGGTGAGCGTAATCCCGGCCTTTTGGGTGGTCGACCAGGATCTCCTCCATCGTCATCTCCCTCTCAAAGTCCAGCGGGACGAACGACCGATCCCGGGGCGAGGCGATGTAATGGAATGGCGGCCTGACAGCGTCAAGGTCATGGACGCCGATCGCCACCTTGCCACGGCCGCGGCCGACCGCCCAGTGGAGGGCCTCCTGGAGACCCATAAGCGACTCGATCGACTCCTCGTCAAGGTTGACGTTCCGGATCACCGCCGATCCCAGGCACGGCCGTATATCTGCAAGCCCCGGATCGACGGAGAAGGTTATCCCGGAGGGGTGGACGTCGTAGACCGGCAACCCCACCTCGATCCCCAGGAACCCCCGCATCGCCCGTGCAACACCCTCCGGCGAGTAGAGGTCAGGCCTGTCGGGGAAGAACTCGACATCCGCGTGATCTTCCTCGACCCGCTCGATATCAGCCCCGATCATCGGGAGACGCTCTATGATCGTCCCCCGGTCAACCCCGGTTAGCCTTTCAAGGTACCTGTAGGAGAGCGTTATTATCGCCACTCTCACCGCCCCCCGCCGTAGATGGGCGTCTCCCGGATCCACTCAACGTCGCTCCTGTAGAGGTGCCGCAGATCACGCAACCCGAGCCTTAGCATCGCCACCCGGCTGATCCCGAGACCCCAGGCAAGCACGGGATGCTCGATCCCGAAGGGTGCCGTCACCTCTTCACGAAAGATCCCGGCTCCACCAAGTTCCACCCAGCCCAGACCCTCAACGTAGACCTCAGGCTCCACGGAGGGTTCGGTGTAGGGGAAGTAGCCCGGCCGGAACCGGACCTTATCAAACCCCATCTTCGCGTAGAACTCCTTCAAGAACCCGAGGAGATGACGGAAGTTCACGGTCTCGTCCATCACTATACCCTCGAGCTGCTCAAACTCCGCCAGATGGGTGGGGTCGATAGCCTCCCGCCGGTAAACCCGGCCGATGCAGAACGCCTTGACCGGCGGTTCCCGGTGCACCGCCAGGTGCTGGATCGAGAGACCGGTTGTGTGCGTCCGGAGGACGCACTGCTGCGCCTTCTCGGCGCTCCATCTCCCTCCCCATCCGGTGGACGAGGTATCCCCGCCGTGCTCGTGCATATCGCGGACGCGTTCGTAACCCTCGGGAAGAGGCCAGCGTTCGGCCAGGAAGAAGGTATCCTGCATCTCCCGCGCCGGGTGATCCTGGGGCTGGAAGAGGGCGTCGAAGTTCCAGAACGAACTCTGGACTATCCCGCCCGACATCTCGGCAAACCCCATATCAAAGAGGACGCGGCGCATCTCGTCGATGAGACGCTGGTAGGGGTGGGTCTTTCCAGGGTAGACGCGTCGCGGCAGTTTTGTGACGTCGTAGCGCCGGAGGGGGAGGCTCTCCCAGGCGCCGGAGAGGATCTGCTCCCGTGTGAGCGTCCCGACCTCCTCCCGGAGATCAAGCCCCGCGGCCAGGAGATCTCTACCCGCCGGTGTTAGCGAGATGGTGTAGTTGACGGCCTCCTCCTCCCGGATGAGACCGCGTTTCACGAGATCGAGAAGACCCTCCTCGCCAGCGGGAACCTCGCCGGTCTCTCCAAGCCGGGCAAACACGACCTCGTCCGGGCCAGGTGGAGCGTTACCGGTCCTGTGCACCACACCGTCGCGGATTGTGATCCAGCCCTTCCTGCGCATCCAGCCGATCCCGATCTTTGCAAGCGGGTGTTTCTGGAGGTCTCGCATCGGGATAGCGTCTCCGAAACTCTCGAACAACTGCCGCTCGGGAAGACCCTTCCCGATATAGGCCTGCCCCTCTTCCGTCGGCAGATACCGCAGGGCGACGTGTTTCTCGACCTCAACAAGCCCCCGCTCACTGGCGAGGTTCGCATACTGCACCACCGCCTCCGGCCGGGTCTTCATCCTCTCCGCAAGAGTGGTCGCATCGGCCGACCCGAGCGGGGCCAGGGCAACCAGGAGTTTCTTCTCGTTCTGCGTAAGTTCCACCGTATCAGACCTCCTCTGCAAGGTGCTCCACCGCATCCATCCGGTCCCGCAGGTCTGCAAGGAACGCCTGCACCCGTTCCAGGGTCTCTTTCTTGCACTGGCCGCAGGTGAGTTCACCGCTCTCGCAGCGGCGGCGCAGGTCAGCAAGTTCGATATCGTCCTCAAGCATGTGGAAGAGGTTCAGGAGGTAGATCGGACAGGAGTCCGGATCGCCGCCAAGACGTCTCTGCTCCTCAAGCGTCATCCGCCCGCCGGTAAGCGCCGCCATGACCTTCTTCTTTACCGAAGACTCGGATTCATAAAACCCGAAGAGGCTTCCCGGCACGCTGCTTGACATCTTCCCACCCTGAAGCCCGGGCATGAAGATATGGTAGGTCGAGGAGGGGCGGTAGAACCCGAACCCGCCGTGCTCGATCTCGATCCGCCGGACGATCTCTTCCACCTGGGTCTGCGTAAGACCCGGTATATCCACGTGGGCCGCATACTTCTTCGAGTCCGGGAACGCGCGATGAACCGCCTCGATAGCCCCTACAGGGGCGTTCTTTGAGCGGACGCTGATATACTCGCCGCGGTCCTCGACGGTGAACATCCGGAGTTTGTAGGCCACGTCCCGGGTTAGCCGGAGATGCGGGTCCTGGTCAAGGCCGACCGGGACGATCGTGGGCGCCGGACCGGCATCGACCTGCGGGAAGAGGATGTCAGCCACCTGGGTGACGACGCTCATGGCGTGAGAGAGCGACGTATCCGGGCCAAACCCGTATATTGCATTGAGTTCCGAGAAGTTTACCCTGGTTGATGCCTCGAAGGCCAGGTCCTTCAAACGATCGTTTCGGCTCTGGTAGTAGGTCGTGCCCTCGAACCCGAGGGCGTAGAGGGCCTTGAGGTACTCCTTCCCGTATTCCCGGCACTTCTCCCAGGAGACTCCGCGGACGGCGTGCGCCTCCCGGTCGGCGATGGCGACGTAGCCGGTCCCGCCCTGCTGCACGTGCCAGACGACCTCTTTCATGACCATCAGGTGCCCGAGGTGCGGGAGACCGGAGGGCATGAACCCGGTCAGGACATGAAACAGGGTTCTGTTCCGGATGGCGTCGGCGATCAGGTTGTAATCCCGATGCCCTACGACGATACCCCGGCGGATGAACGGCGGTATCTCTGGAAGGTTTCGTGCCACCTCACCTATAGGCTCGATACCAAACTCGGAAAAGAGTCGATCCAGATCGACGGTCTGGCTGTTTGACCACGGGTTGATCTCAGAATCCATGTAATGACGCTCACAGTTTTATTCTGGCAAATTCGACGTACCTGATACCTGTGTTATGTACGCAGGCAAACAACATCTTCTTTTTGACGCTGTGAGCGAGCCTGACGGAGCGCGAGACGGCACTCATCGGCATGGACGATCCTGCCGGTACGGCGTGGACAAGCATCTCGGAGTGGCTCTTCTTTCCGGAGTAGACACGGAAGTGGTGGCCGAACTTGTAGCCCGTCCTCGGGATGTAGCCTTTGTCCCGGAGGTCGGAAAAGACACGTTCTTTCTCGTGGATCTCGAGATCTGTCTGCGCAACCACGTCAAGGAGGGTCTCTGCGGTCATCTGCCCGCCGTCGTGAAGCACTTCAAGACAGCGTTTACGCATCAGGTAGATCGACTCTACGGGGCGGAAGAGGAGGCGTTCGGTATCGAGTCTCTTGCCATACCACTCCTCCTCAAGCTGGTTTCCTGGCGGCAGGTGGGCAAGGGCGTACGTTCCGAGGAGCCTGGCCTCCACCGGCGCTTCACAGGCCAGGGGGTTGCTGACCGGCGGGAGGTCCTGTAGCCGTACCTCGTAGTAGGTCAGTTCGTCTTCGTCGTCGACGACCGCCAGGAGGTACTGTTTTCGCATGTTGACCGCGGCGAGCGCGTCCTGATCCAGACGGTCGAAATCGACGAGATCGCGTTCTGAGAGAACCCGGATCAGGTATCGCGACTTTCCGGACCCTGGTTTATGACCCCGGTGGAAGACACGAAAGTCGTGCGGACCCGGCTGAATCACGTATCCCCGCTCACGGATGTCGCGGTAGACCAGGTACCTGCGGATGAAGTTCGGCCGGTCGGCGAAGAGACCGAGCAGGGTGTCAAAGTCGAGGTCTTTCACCTCGATCTTGTTTCGCTCCATGAGGTAGAGGGCTTCTTCGAGGGAGAGATAGAGACCGTCTTTCTCCGGTCTCCCGTAGCCACCCTGGTCGTAGAGCGTGCGCCCTTCGTTCTTCAGGTGCACCCATGTTCCGTCGAATGTCGCGAGCACGTGCTAGAACTATTGGGAGTCCACGTTCATTAAGGGATTGCCGGTGGCGCGAACCACCACACTTTTTGTGTGTCAGGCCCCACCTCTGATGGATCACCATGACAGAAAAATCTCGGGCCTTCTGGCAACGGGGGGCGATCCTTGTAGCACTGCTCTTTGCGGTGGTGTTGCCGGTGGGGGTCGTCTCTGCAACTGCGACCTCTCCAGAGGTCGTCTGGAACACGACGTTTACGCTGGAGAACGAGAACAAGTTTGATGCCGTTGCAGCCACCGCGGATGGCGGGTTTATCCTCATCGGTTCAACCCTGTCACGAACCATCGGTGGGGTGGAGGACGTGATGCTCGTGAAGACCGATGGCACGGGTAACCAGGTCTGGCTGACAAGGTTACCCGGGATGGCACCGGCCTCCGTTGCGGTGACAGCGGATGGCGGGTTTATCGCCGGTGTATACAACGTCTCAAGCGACGGGGGGACTGTATATCAGGGCACCTCGTTCCTGGTCAGGCTAAACGCTGCGGGTGAAGAGGAGTGGCGGGAGGTTCTTCCGGGGATGAAGGTCTCGTCGGTTGCAGAGACGCCTGATGGCGGGTATGTTGCCGCTGGCTGGCTCTGGAACGAGACGGGCTCTGAGAACGAGACGACGGGGGTGCTGGTGAAGACCGATGGGGACGGGACACCTGTCTGGAACCGGACGTTTCCGGGCACCGCGGTGAACACCGGGATTGTGACTTCTGATGGCGGGTATCTTATCGGGGGGACGTCATCGCCCTTCACGTACGATAAGGGGGACGGGTTCATCATCCGCCTCGATGCTGACGGTAACACCCTCTGGTACAGGAACTACCAGGTTCCGGTCATATTCGACCTCAAGGAGACCGGGGATGGCAGGTTTGTCTACTCCGGGAACTACTGGTATGGGGTTGTTGATTCGGACGGGGAAGAGGTCTGGGTCAGGAACATGGAGGGGTTCGCCGGTTACTCTGTCGCCCTCCAGCCCGCCGGCGGGTATCTGGTTGCAGGTACGGATGCAGTGAGCGGGGAGGGTCTTGCCTTCGGGACGGATTCTGACGGCGCCATCCTCTGGAGTATGAAGTTCCCGGAGAGCCGGGTGTATGCCGCCGCCAGCGTTCCTGATGGCGGTTATGTCCTGGCGGGTATCCAGATCGTCTCCTCCGGCAACAGCACCGCCTGGCTGGCCGTGATCACGGAGCTTGGAGTGGAGACGGGAGAACCGGTACCGACGACGACTGCACCGGGGTTCGGGGCGGCGACGGCCGGGGCGGCGCTAGTCTTCCTGGTCGCGACGCGGTATCGACGGGGGTAGAAACCCCTGCCATAACTTCTGGTGGGGTAGAATTCACAAGAATGGCCCTGCTTTTCAGGGGGGCATAACGTGGTTTTTCAGAGTTCTCGTATGAATGGATCAAGACTAATGGAGGAATCAATGAGAGTTTTACTGTCCATTAAACCAGAATATGCTGATAAAATCCTCTGTGGCTCAAAAAGATGCGAGTTCCGGAAAACCATCTTTAAAAACAAAGGGATCCGAGAGATCGTAATCTACTCCAGCAGCCCCGTGAAGAAAATTGTTGGAACGTGCGTGATAGGCTCGATCACTGAAGACCACCCTCTGAACCTCCGGGAGAGGTTCAGGGACGTCTCCGGACTCTGTGAGGAGGAATACTCTTCCTATTTCAGTGGTAAGGAAAGGGGGGATACGCCATTGAAATTGGAGGTATCAATAAATTCGATAGACCCGTGGACCCACGGGAATTCAACGAAGATTTTATTCCGCCTCAATCCTTCCAGTACATCACTGATTCATTTTATACAAAGATATGCGATCTCTCGTAAAGACCACGTGGGCACAGACGTAAATGCAGGGCCCATCTCGCACCAGAACGATCACACCAAAAACAGAATGCGATAGCCGGGAATCGAACCCGGGCTAGAGGCTTGGGAAGCCCCTGTCCTACCGCTAGACTACTATCGCATCTGTGTTACCAGATCTTGCCCTGAAAGCAGATAAATATTGGGCTCCACCACGACGCCCGGCCCCGGCAGAGGCCGATACCCTTAAGATTCTTCCAGGTAAATAAAGTAGAGCACTGTATGTGCTGGCTATGGTAAGTCCGACGTGCTCCCGGAAGCACTGCCCGCAAGGGCTCGGGATTACAGAGATTAGTCAGGAAACGGACTCTTTTCTGGACTTACATAGTTATACCTAACGGAGGTGCATGAATGGCAAGAATGTACGCTCGGCGTCGGGGAACCAGCGGTTCAGTCCGCCCCTATCGTAAAGAAGCGCCCGAGTGGTCAAACACGGATGTAGCGGAGATCGAGAGACTCATAATCGAGCTCCGCAAAGATGGCCTCTCGGCCAGCCAGATCGGGCTTGTCCTGCGTGACAGACACGCCGTCCCTGACGTCAAGCTCGCCACAGGCAAACGTATAACCGAGATTCTCCGTGAAAACGGTCTTGAATCTGAGATCCCCGAGGACCTCCGGAACCTGATGCAGAAGGCGCTCAGGCTCAGGAAACACCTCGCGGAAAACAAGAAGGACTACCACAACCTCAGGCAGCTTCAGATCGCCGAGTCCAAGGTCCGCAGGCTGGTAAAGTACTACGTCAAAACCGGCCGGTTACCGGCCAACTGGACATACAAACCGGAGACCGCGGAGATTCTGCTCACCCGCTGATCGACCCATGTCGCTTGACACCGCTGCTGCAACCCTGGCCAGCCACCTGCTCGAACAGGAGTTCGTGGAGGTGCTGGCACACCACGATGCAGACGGCATAGCCGCCGCATCCATCCTCTGTCACGCCATGTTCCGCGCAGGCGGACGGTTCAGACTGAGGATCCGCCACCACATCACCGCGGCCGATATACCGCGTGACTGCAGCGTGCTGTTATGCGACTTTGGATCGGCACTTCCGGACCTGCCAGACGACGTGATGGTGGTCGACCACCACCAGCCCCGTTTCGAGGGCGAACTCCACGTCAACCCGCACCTCGCCGGGATCGACGGCGACCTGAACCTCTCAGCGGCCGGCGCCGCATACCTTGTCGCCCAGAAGATGGGGGACAACCGTGATCTCGCCGGGCTCGCACTCCTCGGGGTCCTCGGCGACGACCAGGCCCTCAAGGGCCCGAACCGGGAGATCGCAAACGAAGGGATCGCAAACGGGTTCATCACGCCCGGTCGCGGCCTCCTCCTCGCCGGCAGAGGGCTCGTCGAACAGATCGCGCTCTCCATCGACCCCTACCTACCCGGGCTCTCCGGCGAACCGGACGCCGCCCGCACACTGGTCGCAGCGGTCACCGATGAAGACGAAGTCGATATGGAGATGCTCCTATCCCGGATCGTCCTCAAAGCAGCCAGGGAAGCATCAGTCACCGCCCTCTGCAGCCTCTGGGGGATCACCTACAGCCTTGGCCGCGAGGTGATCGACGACGCAGGTGACCTCACCGCCGTCGTCGACGCCTGTGGGAAGGCCGGGAAAGGCGATATAGGCGCATCACTCTGTCTCCGCTCGAGCCACGCGCTCCAGGAAGCCCGGGAGATCACCGCTCGATACCGGCAGTCGGTCATCGCGGGCGTCCGCGGAGCGCGGCGCCTGGACGAGCGCGCCGCCCTCTATGAGGTGGACGACGAGAGCGTCGCAAGCGACGTCGCGGATGTTCTCGCCCGAGACCTTGACCAGGACGGTCCCGTCTTCGTCATAGGCATGGGCGGCGACCACTGCTCAATCTCAGCACGCTGCCCGCCGGGCGTCGACCTCGACCTGGACGCGCTCATGCGGACGGTTGCCCGGGCATCCGGCGGCCACGGCGGCGGCCACCGACACAGGGCCGGAGCCCGGATCAGCGCCGCTGAGGTAGACCGGTTCAGACACGACCTCCTGGAGGCGATCCTCGCATGATCCGGGTCAGGGGAGTGATCGAGACGCAGCACAACCACCCCGCGTGCGTGGCCGCGGCGCTCGAACCCGACAACCTCACCCTCATCAGGACGGTCGCAACCGGGGAAGGAGTGCGTGCAGAGGTGGATGGAACCAGACTCCGGTCGATCATCGCAACGGTGGATGACTACCTCATGAACCTGGCAATAGCAGATGAAGTCTGCAACGCCGGCATGCGGCAACGAAAGGGTCAGGAAGTGAATTCAGGCTCAAAAGGGATGAAAAACCTATAGAAGAAGTGATACCATGGCAAAGAAGAAACAGGCTGGAAGAAGGCTTGAAGGCTGGAAAGCCAAGAAGTGGTACCGTGTCTACGTACCAGAGACCTTTGGCAAAGTCGAGATCGGCGACACCATCTCGGCCGACCCCGAGAACATGATCGGTCGCGTCATGACCACCACCCTCGGTGAGGTCGCACAGGACTACTCAAAGTCTCACATCAAGATGAGGTTCAAGATCAACAACGTGGCCGGCGACGCTGCCTACACCGAGTTCGTCGGGCACGAAGTGACCCGCGACTACCTGCGGTCGATGGTCAAGCGGCGGACATCCCGCATCGATACCATCCTCCCACTACTCACGAAGGACGGCAAACTCCTCCGGGTTACGGTCGTCTGCCTCACCCTCACAAGGGCCGACCAGAGCCAGGTCCACGCCATCCGCCAGGCGGTCACACAGATACTCACCGCAAGGGCAGCAGAGAGCGATTTCGATACCCTGGTAAAGGACATCGTCTCCGGCGACCTCGCCCGGGACATCTTCAAGGTTGTAAAGACGATCTACCCGATGCGCCGGGTCGAGATCACAAAATCAAAACTGGAGCAGATTGCGGCTGTATAAGCCCCTCTGCTCACCTTATTTTGCCACAACCGGGGATGGGCCACCGGCAAGAGTAAAGTAATCAGGTTTTAGATTACATCTCTTCATTATGATTGCCCAGAAGGTTCTATTCCTGGTACTGGACGGGATCTCAGACCGCCCCTGTGAAGCGCTTGACGGGAAAACACCGCTTGCCGCTGCAAGAACACCCGTTCTCGACAGGATCGCCGCAGAAGGGATATGCGGGATCATGGACACCATATCCCCCGGCATACGCCCCGGTTCCGACACCTCCCACCTTTCGCTGCTCGGCTATCCACCTCAGGACCACTACACCGGCCGCGGACCGCTCGAGGCCGAGGGAACCGGGATCCACATGACCGCCGGGATGATCGGGTTCCGCTGCAACTTCGCCACCGTCGACGAGAACGGTCTGGTCACCGACCGGCGGGCAGGGAGGATCTCCGGGACGAAACCCCTCGCGGAGGCGATCCAGGATAGCGTCGACCTATCAGCCCTGGGTCTTGAGTTCCGGTTCAACTCCGGCGCCGGCCACCGGGCTGCCCTGGCCCTTATCGGGGATGAACTCGGAGATAAGGTCTCCTCGAACGACCCAAAGAAGGAGGGTGTTCGCCCACCAGAGATCCGGGCCTGCACCGACGACCCCGCCGACGCAAAGACCGCCCGCGCCTGTAACGAGTTCATCCGCCAGTCGGCAAAGATCCTCTACCACCACCCCATCAACATCCAGCGGATGAAGGAAGGGCTGCCACCCGCAAACTACCTCCTGATCCGAGGCGCTGGAAAGATGGGCAGGTTCCCGCAGTTCTCCGAACGTTACGGGCTTTCCGGGAGCGTGATCGCGGCGGCCACCCTGATCGTGGGGATCGGGAAGGTCGTGGGGCTCGAACACATCCCGGTGCCGGGAACGACCGGATCGGTCAACTCCGATGTGGGCGCCAAGGTGCGGGCAGCGATAGGGGAACTCGGCCGTAAAGACTTCGTCCTTATGAACATCAAGGGCGCAGACGAGGCCGGTCACGACGGAAACGCCGCCCAGAAACGGGATTTCATAGAGGTTATCGATGCGGCTCTCGAACCGCTGCTCGGTCTCGACGACACCCTGATAGTGGTCTGCGCCGACCACAGCACGCCCTGCTCTGTCAGGGACCACAGCGCCGACCCGGTGCCGGTCGTCATACGCGGTCCCGGCGTCCGGGTTGACCGTGTCAGACAGTTCGATGAGGTCTCGTCTGCGGAGGGAGGATTGCACCGTATCCGCGGCTGCGATCTCATGCCGATCGTCATGGACCTAATCAATAAGAGTCATAAGTATGGCGCATGAAGATCATACTGAGTAAATGGAGACCAGGGTAGACCACGACCGGCTCAGGGGCTGCACCCTCCCGGACCACACCGAACTCCAGGAGAGGATGCTCAAGACCGAGCAGGACATCATAGTCGGCGAGAAATGCCGGATCGATTACGGTCTCTCGGGAAAGGATGTCGTGGTCTGTGAGTTCAGCAGGATCAACGGCAGCATCGTTGCGGCAGGCGATGCCAGGATCGATAACTGGTGTGAGGTCAACGGCGACGTTATCGTGGATGAGGACGCTTACCTCGGGGAAGGGGTAAAGATCCTTGGCAAACTGGTCGTCAGGGGCGACCTGGACATAGGGGACAACGTCCAGATAGAGCGCGGATTTGAGGCGAAAGGCTGGATCTCCATCCGCAACCCCATGCCGGTCATAATCTACATCGTGATGTACCTGGTGGCGATACTCGGGATCGAGAGAGAGGACGAACTGGGTTCAGTCCTGGAAAAGATCTTCGGCGACGATGATGATGAGACCCCTGCCGCAACCCCGCTTATGATCCCCGGCGGTTCCGTCCTGGATATGCAGACCTTCTCCGTCCCGGAGAGGATGGTCATCGGCTCGGGATGCCGGTTGCACGGGAACATCCGTGCCGGTTCGATCGTGGTCAGGGAGGATACGACCATATTCGGGAGCGTCAGCCTTCGAGAAGACGGGAACATCGCGAGAGGTTCGGTCATACACGGGGATCTCCAGAGCGACGGTGATCTGACGATAGAAGAGGGTGCGCACATCCTTGGAAACGTATCCTGCCGCCGTCTCACGCTGCACGAGGACGCCCGTATCGATGGGGTTATCCGGGCGCCTGGCGGATTGAAGATCGAGAGGGGGCCGGCATGAGGGTTGCGGAGATACTTGAGGTCGAGGGTTGCAGGCTCATAGAGCCCTCTTTTGCGGACCTGACGCTTGATTCCTGCACAGATTACCTGCTCCAGATCCGGGCGGACGAAGGCCGTCTCCTGGTCGACGAGGACGAGGAGGTGATCGCGCTTGCGCTCCACGACGAGAGAGGCTGGCACGCCGCCTCGTTCCTCTACCGTGACCCGACCCTTGCCGTCATAGAGTATTTCGAGGCGATCGACGGGGAGATCTACCAGGAGAGACGGGAGACCTGGGCGAGAGCCGTCCGCGAATACTACAGCATGGAACTCCTGGATACGACATCACCCGCCCTGGAAGACCTTCGCCCTGACCGGATAGAGTATATCCACGACCTCCTCCAGGAGGTCTGGGGCGACCGGAGCGGGGAACTCTGCCTTGACTGCTGCTGTGGCTCCGGGGTCGGTACCGCAGCGCTCCGGGCTGGCGGTCTGCGTACGCTCGCCTACGACAACGACCCGGCACTCTTGGCACTCGGCCTCTCGAAGGGGCGTCTCCTCCCGCCCGATACCATCTGTATCGACGCGCGGGAGGCCGACCGCTACGTTGCACCCGCTCCTCTTGGTATCATTCTCATGGCCGGGGAGATCTACCCTTACAACGCGAGCCTCTGGAGAGATATCATAACCACCCTCCTTGACCTCACCGACGAGACGCTGATCACCCTCGGCACGGAGGAGGAGGCGGCCATGGTGGAGTCGTGGTGCGCCGGACGGGATACTGAGGTCTTTGAGAACCAGCGTGACCCGCTCTACGACCGATGGTGCTGCGTTTCACGCCGTGACTGAACCTGCAAGGATCTAAACGTATATGGTGTAGATCCACCAAACACCTTTACTGCAACTTTAATTTTCAGCCACAGGATAGAGACTGTGGTCTTAAACAAAATCTCGGTGTAAAACTGCATGAAAACAGCCAGACGCATATACAATGTTTTATTCATCTCCGTCTTCGCCACGATGCTCGGGCTTGGCGTAGTCAGCCCGCTCCTCCCCATATACGCGGAGAACCTGGGTGCGACCGGGATCTGGCTCGGGATAATCTTCTCGGCCTTCGCGCTCTCCAGGTCGATCTTCATGCCGATCATCGGGAGGATCTCCGACCGCCAGGGCAGGAAGTGGATCATCCTCATAGGCATGTTTGCATACGCCGTCCTCTCCCTCGCCTACGTCATCGCCGGGAGCGTATACTCCCTCACGGTCGTCCGATTCGCCCACGGGATCGCCTCAGCGATGGTCGTCCCGATAGCAATGGCCTACATCGCCGACCTCTCAGAGCGGGGAACGGAAGGGAGTTATATGGGGAACTTCTCCATATCGATGTTCCTCGGCATGGGCGTAGGTCCGCTCCTTGGCGGTTTCCTCAACGACGCTTTCGGGATGGATTCGGTCTTCTACACCATGGCCGCGCTCTCGGTGTTTGCCACAGTCCTGGTCGCCATGTACCTGCCGGAGGCCAGGCGGGCTTCATCCACGATCGCGGAGGTGGAGCCTGCCCCGATCAGTGAGATCTTCAGGCTGCCGATCATGCGGGGTGTCATGGTCTTCACGTTCATCAGCGCTCTCGGCCGTGGGGGAACGATGGTCTTCATCCCGGTCTTTGCTCCGCTGATCGCGCTCAGCCCTTCCAGTGTGGGCGTCATCCTCTCCGTGAACACCTTCATCATGGCGCTGCTTCAGGTGCCGGTGGGGAGGCTCACAGACAGGGGGAACAAGATCGCCCTGATCGTTGTGGGATCGGCCATAGCAGCGATTGCACTTGCCATAATTCCCTTCTCAGGCTCCTTCTGGCAACTGCTCGTGGTGACCTCGCTGATCGGTGTGGGGGGCGCAATCCAGCAGCCGTCGATCATGGCCCTTACGGTCGATGCCGGCCGGACGCTGGGGATGGGAACATCGATGGGCGCCTACAACACCATCTTCGGGATAGGTACGATCATAGCCCCGTTGATGGGAGGTCTGTTCATGGACTACATCGGTATAGATGCCGTGTTCTACGCAGCCGGCGCGATAAGCCTCCTCGGGACAGCGGTCTTTACGGTGATGATGCAGAAGACCGGGGGCGAGGCAAACAACGGACAGAACTCCGGGATGATGGCTGGCCAGACCTCAAACGACCCACGCTAATAGCCTCAATCAGACGCCGGGATGGAGGTTGAGTCGTCGGGGAGAGTTGTGGATGTGAGGAACGGGAGTTTCACATCACCCCCCCCTGCGAGCCTCATGTATAACGCCTTTTGCTCTGGACACCACCCACAGGGGGTCGGGCAAGTATGCGGCGATTGGTGGTGGGAAGCCGTGCCGGGGAGGGTCTCGCTGTGATGGGAGAAGCACTCCCGGAGACGGGATCCATGGAAAAAATCGCCAACCGGCAGCGGAACACCCCCTCCTCTCTCATGGGGCACCCTCTTCCCCGGATGACAACCTCCGAACGGAACGCAATCCGATAGACTACCGCTCATCCTCGGTGGCACACTCAAGTTCTGCCACGATCCCGGCCGCATCGTCCATCCGCCGGACAAGGTCCCTGATCCCGATCAACCTTTCGGCGCCGATGAAGTGCTCTGCCATCACCCGGGCCATATCGGTGAGTTCGATTCGCCCTCCCCGCCGCCTGACCAGCCCGTAGTCGAGGAGCGTCGGGAGAGCGGGTTCCAGCGTCCCGACCATCATGCGGTTCATCCGGATGATCTGCTGCTCATCGCCGCCGCATACAACGGCGTTTGCAACGAACTCCTCCGTGCTCTGCTCCAGGTCATACTCCGGCGCCACCTCCTCCATCTCGCCCCGCAGGAGGGCGATGGCAACCTCCTCCTCAGTCTTCCCGGACGTTCGGGAGTAAGACCCGCCGGGCTCCGCCAGGATGACCACCCGGCCGAGGTCGTGGAAGTCCGGTCGACCCGCCCGGCCCATCATCTGGTAGAACTCCTGGACGGTGAGCCACTGGATCCCCATCGCAAGCGCATCAAAGATCACCTGGGACGCCGGGAAATCCACACCGGCGGCAAGCGCTGCGGTGGTCACGACAGCGGCAACCTCCCCCTTTGAGAACCGCCGCTCCACCTCCCGCCGCTCCTGGGCGCTCAACCCCGCGTGGTATGGCACGGCCATCTTACCCAGTGCGTCAGCGATGACGTGGCAGCGGGCCCGCGAGTTGGTGAAGACTATCGTCTGTCCCCGGTAACCCTTCGATGACCGCATCCGGTACTCCTCGGCGACCATCTGCTTGATGAACGCGATCTTCTTCTCCCGCTCGATAAATATGAGATGACGCTCAAGCGGAACCGGGCGCTCGGCGTAGCGGACAAGGTTCGCCCCGAGTTTCTCCGCAAGCAGCCCCGGAGCCCCGATCGTTGCCGAGAGGTAGAGGAACTGAGCGTCCGGAGCGATATGCTTGAGACGGGCGATCAGCCCGTCGAGGCGGTGGCCGCGCTCCGGGTCTTCGAGCATCTGGACCTCATCGATCACGACCGTCCCGATGTCTTTAAGAGTCTTCCCTGTCCTGAGGAGATGGTCGATCCCCTCATATGTCCCGACCACCACCGGAGCGTTGACGTCGCGGTCCCCTGCCGGTCGGGTCTCGGGAAGGTTGAGACGACTGACCCCAACCTGGAGGGCTACTCTGACAAGGTGACCGTATCGGTCGCGGAACCGCTGGTACTTCTGGTTTGCAAGCGCGACCAGCGGGACCAGAAAGAGCATCCTCCCCCGCCCCTCCAGGAAGTTCTTCATCCCGGCCATCTCCCCGATGAACGTCTTGCCGCTCGCCGTGGCCGAGACCACCAGCAGGTGCTGTCCCTCCAGGAGACCGCTCTGAACGGCCAGGTGCTGAACGGGCATCAGGTAATCGACCCCGGCAGCCTTCACGAACGCAGAGGGCAGAGAGAGGTCGGTGATATGCAGGGTCCTCTCGATCTCATGAGCATCAAGCCTGTCAAATAGTGTCCGCTTCCGGTCGGGGTGCTCGGGCCCCACCGATGCCAGCACACGGTCGAGATCACGGACCTGGGCAAGGAGTTTCTCGAGGTGGACCAGCACCGACCCGCCGAACCTCCCCATGTAGCCGAGTTCGCGACGCATCTCGCGTTTCGCGCACTCCATGCAGATCCACTCCCCACCGTAGCGCACCCCGGCCATCTTATCGACGGGGACGAACCTGTCCTCGAGCTGACAGAACCGGCAGATATTGATATGTGAAAAAGGGATCTGGAGATCGGAGAGGAAAGACTCGAACTCCGGACTCTCAGCCGCGAGGAGGACCATAGAACGGCGCAGCATGGCGATAAAGTCACGCGTCGGAGTGGGTGCTGGTTGCCTGCTGCCGCGACGACGCATCTTGAAGTTCTTAGGCCGCTGACCCTTCTGGGTCGCGGTAAGGGTTACGAAACCCGTTCCTTCAACGCGGTCGCCCTCAACAAAGAGCAGTTTGTACGCACTTTTCTGGGGCTGGACGATGACCTTCATGAGAGTATCAGGTCATGGATCGTGTAGGCGAGTCCCACGGTCTCAAGTCGCTTGAGAAAATCGGTAAACTCTTCATCGACGATAAGGATCGCACAATCAAGACCGTGGAACGCCGCCTCGATGACACCCTCCCTGGCACCAAAGAACATATCCGGGTCGATACCCGCCTTCTTCAGGGCCACATACGACTCAAGCCCGATGGCAGCCACAACCTCGGCACCCCGGACGGCACCCCGGAGGAGATTTAGATCGACCTTGCGTGACCCCCCACGTTCCACCCGCGGGACCTTGCAGACATGGACAGTCCCCTCCTTATGATCGATGATGCCGTTCAACCTGGCAACGCCGAGGTCTTCGCCGGGCCTGGCGTCCATCGTCGCGACACCCATCGCGCTCTGCTCCCTCTCTGTCGCATACAGCCAGCCTTTCCGCATGAAGACGCCTACAGTATCCCCCTTCCGGATCTCGTCCTCCGCAATGGCCGTCCAGACCGCCACCTGCTGGATGATATCGCGGGTGATGTGGCGGGCATACGACTCGAGGGCCTCGGCGTGTCGCATGATCCACTCTACCCCGCTCTTCGTGACCTCATACCTGCCCCGACCGTGAGCGGTAACAAGTCCCTCCTCCACCAGCTCACGGAGGTACTCGGAGATCGCCTGGGGTGTCACACCAAGTTTCTCGGCGATCTCCTGCTGGCGGATGGCGGGCTGGTGTTCGGCGATCTCGACCAGGATCTGAAACCTTGTTGCCTCCCGCTTGCTGCGCAGGATTATGTAGAGCGGGTCTTTATCAGGTTCGGTCAAGCAAAACCATCCCCTGCCCTCTCACATCGAGACCGGGGATCCTCTTTGCCAGCCCCCTTATGAAGATCTGGCTGACTCCGTATTTACGGGATATGTCACCAATAGAGGTTGTTCCGGTCATGATCTCCTGCTGAACCGCATCGACGATCGCACGGAGACTCTCATCGTTTGAGATGGCGATATGCAGCAGATCCCCGAGATCGCCCATGGAACACTGAAAACTGGCCCGGAACTTGCTGTATGTCGCCCTGTATTCTTTCGTGGGTTTCTCGCCGGGTTTCGGCATCCGCCATTGCTCCTCGATAAGGTTACCTTTCTTCAGGATCGCGAGACACTCCGTAACCGTGGACCTCGCCGCGTAGTCTGCGAGATCATCCTCGGTCATCCATGCTTTATTTAAGAGATCGTAGATCTTTTTATATTCTGCATTATTGAACGTTATAAGAAGAGGAACCAGTTCCACCGGATCGTTTAGAATTTTGATATGTCCCGTCACTGCGATACCCTATTATTATATGGGGCTATAACTCCATAAATTTTTGCTGAAATCCAGATGCGTAGAAGTGGCACAATTGTAATCAGGGGCATCGTTCAGGGAGTCGGGTTTCGCCCTTTTGTCTATGCAAAAGCCATGGAATTCGGGATCACCGGGACGGTCAAAAACCTGGGTAGCGAGGTGGAGATCCGTGCCTGGGGGGAGCGTTTTGAGGAGTTCCTGGAGGCTGTTTCAGGGGGTACACCCCTATCCCGCATAGATTCTGTAGATGTTTATAATCTGCGCGATGGGGAGGAGACTGACGGGTTTAGTATCCTCGAGAGCGAGAGGGGGAGTCTCACGGGATTCATCCCAACCGATGTCGCCATATGCGACGAATGTATCACCGATATATTTACGCCCGGTGGCCGGTATGAGGGCTATTGGGCGACGTCCTGCGTCAACTGCGGGCCTCGCTACAGCATAATCACTGACGTCCCATACGACCGGGAACGGACTTCGATGGCAGAGTTCCCGCTCTGCCCCGCATGCCAGAGGGAGTACTCCGACCCATCGTCTCGCCGCCATCACGCCCAGACGATTGCCTGTGCGGCCTGCGGACCACATCTGAGCCTTCTAAGAGCAGACGGGAGACCGGTTGCGGCAGAAGACCCTATACGGGAGACAGCCTCTCTGCTGGATGCGGGCTCGATCGTGGCCATCCGCGGCATAGGGGGGTTCCACATTGCGTGTATCGAGGAGGCAGCAGAAGAACTCAAACGCCGTCTTGGCCGGACGGCACAACCGCTCGCTGTGATGGCAGGACCGGAGGAGGTGGAGCGGATCGCGGTTCTCTCTCCGGATGACCGGCGGATCCTGCACTCGCGGGAGAGACCGATCGTGGTGCTCGAGAAGCGTGATCCGGAGTCGCACCGGACGATCTCGAGGCTGCACACCATCGGCTGCATGCTCCCCTACACCGGGTTGCACTATCTACTGTTTGCACACCTTGACCACCCGCTGCTCGTGATGACGAGCGCGAACCTGCCGGGCTACCCCATGATCACCGACCTCGGGATAGCCCTGGAACGCCTGCCGGGGCAGGTGGACTACATCCTCACCCACGACCGCCGGATCGTCAACCGCTGCGACGACTCGGTCATGAGGGGCGGTTACATCATCCGTCTATCCCGCGGTCTTGCGCCGAAACGGGAGGCGATCGATCTCGGTGACCTGTGTATCCTTGGCGTCGGCCCGGAACTGAACTCGAACATATCGATCTACAAAAACGGGTTCTGCGTCACATCTCCCCATGTTGGGAATGTCAGGAACCCCCAGACCCTGGCCTACCTGAAGGAGACTGTGGAGAAGATCGGGAAACTCACCGGAGCACGGTATGATCTGGTCGTCCACGACCTTCACCCGCAATTCCTCTCGACCCGCTATGCGAGGGAGGTTGCCGAGGCAAGCGGGGCGGAACTTCTTGCCGTCCAGCACCACCGGGCGCATATCGCTGCCGCGACCCCGGATGAGTGTGTGGGGATCGCTATCGATGGTGTCGGGTATGGCGATGATGGGACGGTCTGGGGCGGAGAGGTCTTTGCGGGAGAGGTTCCGTACCTTGAGAGGGTCGCTCACCTGGAGGTTGTTCCGATGCCGGGGGGCGATCTGGCCACCAGGTTCCCGGAACGGATGCTCTACGGCATCCTGCCGACGAGGGAGATACGTGACCTGCTTGCGTCGCGGGGCTGGAGCGAGATGGAGTTAGGGGTCATCAGCAGGCAGGTGGAGCGGGGGTTGAACGTTGCCGCGACCTCGAGCACCGGCCGCGTCCTGGACGCCGCTTCGGCGCTGCTCGGGATCTGCCGGGAGCGGACATACGACGGGGAACCGGCGATGGAACTCGAGTCGGTGGCATGGGCGGGGAAGCCTTCGGTCTGGGACCTCGAGTTCGGGCAGGAGAGAGGGTGCGAGTTTCTATCGACCCGCTCGCTCATGACGGAGGCATACAGGCGTCTGGTCGCAGGCGAGAGACTGGCCGATATCGCTGCATCCGTCCAGTTCAACCTGGCGCGTGGGATAACCGCGATGGCCATCGGGGCGGCAGAGGAGCGGGGGATCCCGCGGGTGGTGCTCTCGGGTGGGGTGGCATACAACCGGGCGATCCGGGAGACGATCCAGAGCGGGGTTCTGGCTGCGGGGCTTGAGTTCATCGTCAGCCGTGAGTACCCGCTGGGGGACGGGTGCATAAGTTTCGGACAGGTGGTATACGGGGGGAGTATGCGGTGATTACAGTGACTGCTCCCCTGATTGAGATCAGAGGCATCCCGGGTATTATCCCTGAGATCGCAGCCCCAATCTCGTGATATTACACGTGATCATATGGATTTATAATTTCAGGTGGACGGGCTGTATCGATCCTGAAACCAGTGAATTTGAGGCCAGAAAGAGGTTGTTAAAGTCTTTTGGCCCATTTCAACACCATTCGTCCGAGAATTCAACCTATGCGGCTTCAATGTCCGGAATGTTTGAACCTATAGGCACGATCGATTATGGCGAGATCTACCCCGCCGAGAACCCTTCAGTAGCGGAAGAGCAGAAAGGCATCACTCCCGTTGAGCGCGAGCCCCTTGAACTCTCGATGAAGAGTCACCGTCGGGCGATCGATCTCCTGGCTCAACATTAATCATACTCTTTCCTGGCAGTTTCCCCGGATCCAGCATTCTACGCCGTCGAGGTCATGCCTATGGTCGCAACCTCACGAAGATAGAGATTCTACATTCCCGCCAATCTGTATCCGCTCATTCCTTTTTGACCGCCCATAGCCCGGACTATTAGACCTGAGAGAGGATATGCAGAACGTGCGAGAGATAATGAAAAGAACACGACAAAAACAGGGAAAAAGTTTAGCCGAAGAGGGCCCCGAGACCGGCAAGACCGCTCTCCTCGTCCTCTTCCTTCTTTGACTCTTCCTTCTCCTCTTCCTCTGCAACCGGTGCAGCAGCAGCCGGAGCCGCAGCGGGTGCTGCAGCGGCGACAGGTGCAAGGGCGGCCTTGTTGATGGCCTCCTCGATGTTCACACCCTCAAGCGCAGCGACAAGCGCCTTCACGCGGGCATCCTGGACCTGGACACCGGCGGATTTCAAGACAGCAGTCACATTCTCTTCAGTAATTTCCTTGCCTGCGTTGTGCAGGAGCAGTGCAGCGTAGATATACTCCATATTTGATTCACCTCGTTTTTGAAATATCAGCCGAAGAGGGCCCCGAGACCGGCAAGACCGCTCTCCTCGTCCTCTTCCTTCTTTGACTCTTCCTTCTCCTCTTCCTCTGCAACCGGTGCAGCAGCAGCCGGAACCGCAGCGGGCACGGTAGCGGCAGCAGCCGTTACCGCTTTCAGGGTCTCCTCGTCAAGGTCGAACCCGTGAGCCTGCGCCGCGAGCGCCACAGCCAGCATATCGCGCCGGGCGCGCCCGATGATCAGGTCGATGATATCCTTCTCGTAGATGCCCGCCTCGACGCCGATGTTCCGCGCCTCACTTACCGCTCTGCCAATGATGGCCCCAATGGTAAGCCTGGTCGGGATTGCAGCGTTGACCGAGAGGTTAAACGCCTGCCTGGCCGCGAGCGCGATATTGTTCGCGTAGGCCTCCTCATCGATTGCAAGCATCTCCGGCGTGAAGACACTACCGTGGTAGTACGCAGCCTGAAGGGCAAGCCCGACATCCATCGGCTTGATCCCGAGTTTCGAAAGCGCCTCGGCGACCTTCCGGTTGATGACCTCACCCTTCTTCACGACCGTCTTCGTCTCACGAATCTTGACCTTGCCACCCTCGATGACCGCGGGTATGCCCACCTGCTGGAATTCGCCAACGATAGGGCCTGGCTTGAAGGTGGTCGGGCCCTTCTGAACAACGATATCCTCGGGCGCAATCTCTCCGGGCTTCGCGGCCATCTTCGTCTTGGTCTTCTCAAGCAGTTTAAAGAGCCTGAAAGGATTCTCGTTTGTGAAGATCAGGGCACTCTGTCCTTCAAAATGCTCGTTTAAGTCTGCAACGCTGCCCTCGAGTTCGTTCAGGGCTCGCTCGATGAGCGTGTTGCGGGACATCTTCACAGTCGCTGTGCCGCGGAGGTTCCGCCGGATATGCTGCACCTGCGAGGCGGGGATACCGTGCATATTCACGATACCGACGACCGAGTGCTCCTTGATGCCCCGCTTGATCTCCTCTACTTCATCTCTCTTCCACCGGGGCAGATGGTGCGTATAGAGTGCCATCAGACCACCCTCACTGCCGGCCCCATAGTTGTCTTCACGTAGACCGAGTGAATATTCATCGCCCCACTCTCCAGCACGGACTCAACCCTTCGGAGAATTGTATCGATGTTCTCAGCGATCTCCGCCGGATCCATCGCGGTGGTCCCGACCTTGGTGTGGAAGACCTTCTTGTCCTTCGTCCGGACCTTCACGGAACTCCTCAGGCGCTGAACGATGGGCCGGATATCGGTTCCCTGCGAGATCGGCATTGGCATCTTTCCGCGCGGACCAAGCCGGACACCGAGATAACGACCTACGAGAGGCATCATTGCCGTCTCAGCCAGGAAGAACCTGTATTCATCCGCAATCTTGCGTGCCTCCCGGGGTTCGCCCCCGAGCCGTTCGATATCCTCAGGACCCAGGATGAGGTCGACTTTGGCCTCTTTCGCCTGCGTGACGATGTCCCCCTTCCCGAGAACAACGATCTTGACGTTGTCAAAACCGTGCGGGAGGTGAATCGTCTCATCGATACGGTTCTTTGGCTGAGACATATCGATATTCCTGAGGTTGACGGTGAGATCCACGCTCTCCCTGAACTTCCGTTCCGGAGCCTTCTCCAGTGCCGTCTTCACGGCTTTCTGTATAGTGGTTGTGTCAACCATCCTTTGCCTCCATAGTACACGACCTCACGATCTTCTATGGTTGTCTGACATCTATGCGACGAGTACGTCGTCATACTCCCCGTTATTGATGGCCTGGATCACGTCCCGGGGCTTCTTCCCCTCGATGTTTACACCCACACTCATGCACGTTCCGGCGACCTCTTTGACCGCCGACTTCAGGTCGTACGAGAGCATACCATCAAACTTCATACGGGCAATACGGACGACGGCCTCCAGCGGCAGATCCCCCGCCACCAGTGTACCCGGCTCAGCCGAACCCTTCTCGATACCGGCCTCTTTCTTGATAAGCGCCGCGGTGGGCGGAATACCCACCTCGATCGTGAAGTTCCGCTTATCGTCGACAGTGACCGTCACCGGCACCTGCATGCCGTTGAATTCGGCCGTCTTTCTGTTGATCTCGTCAACGACAGCCTTCACGTTGATACCGAGAGGACCGAGCGCGGGCCCGAGAGGCGGGCCTGCAGTTGCCTTGCCACCGGGTACCAATACCTCGACCGTTTCTGCCATACAAATTCACCAGCTTATTCCTCAGGGGAATAGTTGCCTGGGTTATCTAAGGTTAACCTGAGAGGATTTAAAGTACAGGGCACGACCCACGGACAGCGGGCAGCCGTGGCATCTCCTGCACCATAAAAAAAAAGACAGGGGTCCTTCTTCAGGAAGCGTCTTCAGAGCGTTCCACAACGCGAACCGAGTCGCCCCTGACGGTGATCGGGATTGGAACCATGCTCTCGTAGAGTTCAACCGTGATCTCTTCCTTCCCGGAATCGATACGTTTTACAACCGCTTTCTCACCCTTGAACGGGCCGGCTATTATCTCGACGATCGTCCCCTCGGTAATGCCGCTGACAACCGGCTTTGGCACCAGGAAGTGTTCCACCTCGTTAAGCGAGGTCGAACCGCGCACAACCGCGCGCGCATGGGGGATCAGTTCCACCAGCTGCTCCATTCGGGCAAGGGAGTCCGGACTCTCCACAAGGACGTAGCCTTTCAGTTCCTCCGGGACCATGACGGCCGTCACACGGATATCCTTCTGCTCCCTTATCACCTTCTCTATATTGTCGGCTACCGTCCGCTCCTGCTTGGCGGTTGTCTTGACCGCGTAAACCCTGTTTTCACTCTCCGCCATATCCATCATCTGGGCAGTAGCAGCATTATCTCGTATATTATAAAGCCAACAAGGCCGATGAGCAGGATACCTGCCGCCGATACTATAGCGATCTTGGTGAACTCATCACGGGTAGGTCTCCGTGCCAGTTTCAGCACGCGCCAGTACTTCTTGAAGAGTTCCTCCTCGATCTTGAACGACTTTACGCTCTCAAGCGTCTCCTTATAGTCCATATTAACGGCTCACTTCAGGAAGTCTATCTCAAACTGTCTCATCGTGCGAGGCATACTCTTCTCGCTTCTACCATATATTTGTGGTGACCGGACACCGGTGACCACGAGAAGAGTCCGCATCTTGCCCTGCATCTCAGGGTCAACCTGCGCCCCCCAGATTATGCGGGCATCAGGATCGATCCGGTCATATACCTCCTGGATGACGCCTTCCGCCTCGGCCATCGTCATATCGGGGCCACCGACGACGTTGACGAGCGCTGCGGTTGCACCGGAGATATCGACATCGAGGAGCGGGGAACGCAGCGCCTTCTTGACCGAATCCGCGGCCTTGTCCTCGCTGTCGCTCTCACCCATCCCGATCATAGCGACACCTCCACGCTCCATGACCGTCCGGACATCGGCAAAGTCCAGGTTCACAAGACCGGGCATAGTGATCAACTCGGTGATCCCCTTGACCGCCCGCATCAGCACCTCATCGGAGACCTTGAAGGCAGCATGGAGCGGGAGACGGGGCACGACCTCGAGCAACCGGTCGTTCGGCACGACGATGACGGTGTCCGCCACCTCACGCAGGCGCTCAAGCCCTGCTTCCGCGTTCTGCATCCGGATAGCACCTTCCGCAGTGAACGGCAGAGTGACCACCGCGATGGTCAACGCACCCTCGTCTCTGGCGGCTTTTGCCACAATAGGCGCAGCACCGGTACCGGTGCCACCTCCGAGGCCGGTGGTGATGAAGACCATATCGCAGCCCTGAACAGCGCGCCTTATATCGTCCTCGTTCTCGAGGGCAGCCTCCTCGCCGACCTGGGGGATCGAGCCTGCGCCAAGACCACGTGTTCTCTGCCGGCCGATCAGGATTCGAGAATCGGCACGCGTCCGGACAAGGTGCTGGGCATCGGTGTTGAGGGCGATCAGCCTTGCACCGTTTATGCCTTCTTCCCACATACGGGTCACAGTGTTCGAACCACCACCACCGCACCCGATGACCGCGATCTCGGTCCGGAGTTCCATGAGGATCTCTTCGAGATCCCTGTCTACCTCCGGTGGTTCAGCAACGCGCTGCTCCGCCCCCGCCCGTGAAAGAGCTTCTTCTACGATGGATTTCATAAGTATCTCTCCAATCCCGGGATGTATATCCGTTTCACGCTGGTTGTCTGCACCGTATCGGGCGTGATCCTCCGCCCCTCGATCTCAACCGCTTCTCCACCGGCAAGCCTGGCATAAAGCGGCCCCTCTGGCACCCCCTGCCTGCGCGCCTTCTCAGGGTCAAACCGCACCTTGCGGAGGACGAGGTGATCACCCTCGATAACAGCATTCTCACAGATAAGTAGGAGTTTTATACACTGGGTAGTTATATCACTTGCGAGTCGGGACGAATCGTGCTCAAAACAGATGAACGTTGATGAGACCTCTGTTGAGCCCTGCGAGATATGGGCAAGGGGTAATCCCTCAAGCGCCTCAAGAAAACCCGATCTGCTGGATTTGAGTGCCTCTCTGACCAGTTCCGGGGCAACCTGAATCGCAACAGGCCTCCCTTCACCTCTCATGTTGTGGATGTGAACGCGTGAGCCCCTGGCGATCTCTTCAGCGAGACCCCTGACCTCGAGGTAGGTTGACCACGCGAGGCGCGAGGCCTCAAGGATCTCAGACTCGGTGAGGAGGGGAAGACCGGCGCTGGCAAGCATCCGTTCGATCCGCTCGCCCTGATCGGTGGATACCGATTTTCTGTCGATGTAGGCTGCCACCGCACCGCTTGCGTCCCGCATCCTATGGAGGGTGGCCGCATCAACGGCATCGATCTCGCGGCCCGGCACGATGTGGCCAAAAGCGGCGCGGGATGAGAGGGCGATCCCGGTCTGCCGGACGGCGTAGTGCGTTCCCCCGAACCCGATCAGGTTGATAGTCTCTTCCGGCACGGCGGAGAGTATGCTCTCTGCCACCGCACGCCCGGCAACGGGGTCGGCCCACTCTGTGGCCGCAGACCCTATCTCGACGAAGAACGAGGGGGTTGAGAGTTCTGTCGGGCCGTGGTGCGTAACCTCGTAGGAGACACGGTAGCCCGGCGGAGCGCGGGCATCAAGGTTCCGGAGTACGGCGTGCATCCATGCCGTGGCCGCAGGGGCGAGGTGGCCGGGTTCCCCGCCAAGGTCTGCACGCCCGTAGTTCCCGGTCACATGAACCGTGAGGGCGGGCATCGGTCGGACGCTCGAGTGCCGGGAGATAAAGATGATCAGGTCGGCACCGATCCCGGCGTCGATCCCGTCCTGGTGGATCAACCGGCCATCGACCTCCAGGAGGTCCAGGTCGTGAGCCTCCGCAAGCGGCCAGTGCCCGCCGGATTCAAGCAGATTCTTGAGATTGTTCCTTATGTTAACTCCTGCAGTGTCCTGTTTTGAGTTTACCAGCGTGATCTGCATCGGAGATATCTGGGTTGTGGAGGTGCTAAATGGTAGTGCCCGCGTAGTAAATCCTATCTTCATGCAGGCAAACGATCTGGGTACCATGGATGAGGAAGCTGTACGGAGAGCATTCGAGGCCTACGGTATAACAGACGAGATCACCTGTCCACAGGCCTTCGAGATAGCCGAGAGATACAACATACCAAAGATGGATATCGCGCGCTATTGCAACCAGCACGAACCGAGAATAAAGATCCGAGGGTGCCAGTTGGGCTGCTTCAGATGAGCCTCTTTCTTGAGGTCGTATCCGTCGATACGGCCGTGGAGACGGTTCGCAGGATCGCTCCTCCGGCGGGCTGCGAGGACGTTCCGCTTGAGGATGCGCTCCACCGCGTGCTTGCAAAAGACGTATGCGCCGATATCGATGTTCCGGGGTTTGACCGCTCAACAGTCGACGGCTACGCGGTCACCGCGGCCGATACAATCGGAGCCTCCGAAGCCATACCGGCGATGCTCCAGTGCCTGGGAAGGGTCAGTATGGGGAGCACCGATCCCGGGTGCATCTCCCCGGGGTCGTGCCGCTACGTCCCGACCGGTGGCGCACTCCCGGCGGGTGCAAACGCGGTTGTGATGATCGAGAACGCCGAAGAGCTCGGTGACGATCTCCTGGTTCACCGGCCCGTGGCGCCCGGCGAGAACGTGATCTTCCGGGGGGAGGATTTCAGAGCGGGGGAGGTTGTCCTGGAGCGTGGCCGCGTCCTCACGCCGAGGGAGATCGGCGTCGCCGCGGCGGTCGGGGCAGACAGGGTAAGCGTGGTTATGAGGCCGACGATCGGGATCATATCCACCGGGAACGAGGTCGTCCCCATTACAACGACGCCGGAACCCGGGCAAGTGCGGGACGCAAACTCATACCTTGCGGGCGCGTTTGTAACGGAGCGTGGCTGTCAGCCGGTATACTTCGGGATCGTCAGGGACGACCGTGCGGCGTTGAAGCAGGCGGTCACGGCGGCACTTGAGCGGTGCGACGCCGTCCTGATCTCCGGCGGGTCGTCAAAGGATGAGAGGGACAACACCGCTGCGGTCGTCGCGGAACTCGGCGAGGTGCTGGTGCACGGGATCGCCCTTGCCCCCGGGAAACCAACCATCATAGGGACGGCAGGGGGAAGACCGGTCATAGGGCTGCCGGGGCACCCGGCATCAACATTCGTTGTGCTCGTCGCCATCGTGGATCATCTGATTGCAGGCATGCGACAGACCACCGTCACCCGCCGAACCGTCCGGGCCAGGTTGACGCAGAACATCCCATCCGCGCGGGGGAGGGAGGACTACGTCCGGGTCAGCCTTGATGACGGCATGGCGACGCCGATCTTCGGGAAGTCAGGGCTCCTCAACACCCTGGTGCAGAGCGAGGGGCTGGTGCGGATCCCGGCGTCGAGCGAGGGGCTTGAGGTCGGCGAGGAGGTCGAGGTGATCCTCTGGTGAGACGCTACCTCTCGGTCATATCCCTTGAAGAGGCGCGGGCGCTGGTGGAAAGGTCGTTTCAGGCCGTTCCACGGGTTGTCCGGGCACCTGTGGGAACGGAACTGATAGGCCGGGTCACCGCCGAACCCATATTCGCCAGGTTCTCGGTCCCCGCGATTCATATCTCGGCGATGGACGGGATAGCGGTCAGGAGTGCCGATACAGTCGGGGCCAGCGAGCAGCACCCGGTGACCCTCCCGGATGCTGTGCCGGTCAACACTGGCAACATAGTCCCGCCCGGATACGACGCTGTGATAATGATCGAGGATGTCTGGGTCGAGGGGGAGACCTACACCATCCGTAAACCAGTCAGCCCCTGGCAGCACATCCGCCCGGTCGGCGAGGATATAGCCGAATCGGAGATGATCCTCCCGCGGGGACACCGGATACGGCCACACGAACTCGGAGCACTTGCAAACTACGGCGTGACCGAGGTTGCGGTCAAACACCTGCGGGCAGGGCTGATCCCCACCGGGAGCGAACTCGTGCCCCCCGGCAGTATGCCACCGCCCGGGAAGGTCATCGAGAGCAACACGCTCCTCGCCGCTGCCATCCTCGCCGGGGCAGGGGTGGAGGCCTTCCGTTACCCCATCGTCCTGGACGACTACAACGCCATAAAGGACGCTGTCAGGCGTGGCGTCGAGGAGAACGATATCCTGCTCGTATCTGCGGGGTCGTCGGCCGGGACGCGGGACTACACCGCCGACGTCATCCAGGATCTCGGAGAGGTGCTCGCACACGGTGTGGCCATCAAACCGGGGAAACCGGTGATCATCGGCAGAGTAGGGGATAAACCGGTGATCGGGCTCCCGGGCTACCCGCTGGCTGCGACGACGGTGATGCGCGAGATCGTTATGCCGCTCGTCGCACGATACGGTCTACCCGTCCCCAGGCCGGAAGGTCTTACCGCCCGGTTGACAACGAGTCTCCACTCGGATATCGGGACGGACGAGTTCGTCCTCCTCTCGGTAGGGAGAGTCGGGGATCGCTGGGTTGCGGTCCCGCAATCCCGGGGCGCAGGGATCCAGATGAGCGCGGTGCGGGCGAACGGCTACATGCAGATCCCGGCACCGAAGGAAGGTGTCGAGGCGGGGGAGATGGTGGACGTCATGCTGACCGTTCCGCGGGCGGAAGCGGAGGAGGCGGTGCTCATAACCGGGAGCCACGATCCATCACTCGATCACCTTGCCGACCTTGCCCGGCCGCGTGGCGTCGATCTCCACTCCACCCACGTCGGGAGCATGGGCGGCGTGATCGCCCTGAAGAAACGCGAGTGTCACGCTGCACCGATGCACCTCCTCGCCCCCGACGGCACATACAACACCCATTACCTGAGGCGCTACGTCCCTGACGCCGACCTCGTGCTCCTCTGCGTGGCGGAACGCCAGCAGGGAGTCATCTCCCGTGAGGGTCTGGGGTTTGATGACCTGCCGGGGCGGCGGTTTGTCAACCGGCAGAAGGGGTCGGGAACGCGGGTGCTCCTGGACTACCATCTGGCAGAGCGGGGCATTGATCCGGCCTCCATCCCCGGCTACGACCGCGAGGTTACGACGCACCTTGCGGTGGCGCTGGCCGTGAGGACGGGGGAGGCGGATGCCGGGATGGGCGTCTACAGTGCCGCAAAGGCGCTTGACCTGGCTTTTGTGCCGGTGGCAACGGAGCGCTACGAACTTGCGATGCACCGTGAGATGCTCGACGACCCGCGGGTCGCGGCCCTGATGGAGACGGTCTCCTCGGAGACGTTCAAACAGATCCTCCGCGATCTGGGGGGTTACGAGACCGCTGAGACTGGCGTGCTGCGCGAACTGCGAGGTTGACCGCTTCTTCAGGTCTGGAGCAGGCAAACACCCCCTCAATATTCCAGGTGCTAAGCCCGAAAACCGGTTTCCCCGTCTTGAGGGCGATGGCGATCTCCGAGAGGGTGCCGTAGCCCCCGCCGACGGCGATCACCGAGTCGGCCGAGTTGACAAGGATGACGTTCCTCGCCTGCCCCATCCCGGTGCGGATGACCAGATCGAGGTATGGGTTCCCATCCCCGGTGTCCGGGAGTATCCCCACCGTCGTCCCGCCGGCCTCTTTTGCCCCTCTGCAGGCGGCCTCCATCACCCCTCCAAGCCCGCCGCAACAGACGGTCCCGCAGTTGCCGGCGATTAAGTGACCTGCGGTCATTGCCGTTTCGTACTCCTCCGCGGAGCAATCTCCTCTCCCGATGACTGCGATCTGCATGGAGAAGTCTTCTGGCCGGAGGGATAAAAAAAGGCGGTGAGTAAAGGGGGGGTGTGGTGTTGGTCGACGAAAGGCCGTATTCCTGGAGACCTGAATGGACAGGGGAAGGGGACGCCGCGTCAGCCCCTCCCCGGATGGGGCGATTCTCCAGCTGTACGGTGTCCGGGAGGAGATTCCACCACGTTCCCATAGAAACCTTCTCCAATACCCCGTCTCCGTCCCCCATGCACGGCCTTCAGGGCCAATCACCACGCACTGCCCGCCTCCTTGAGGGGGCGGGGGGTAACCAGAGGGTGGAGACACCGTCCTGGAAACAGACAGAGACAGAATCCAGCGACAGGAAGTGAGAATCGTCTCTTCGTTCTCGCTGAGATCCCCCGTATCTCTTCTCCACTCGCAGGCAGGAGGCTCAAGCCCCGCCCCGGCGCCCAGTCGCGCAAAACGCTTTCACCCATCAGGGACAAAAGGTACACCAGAGTGCTGACCATGAGGGATACGAGGTGAAAGAGATCACCGGCAGTTATAACCCGCAGGAGATCGAGGCAGATGTCCAGGATTACTGGAGACGGGAGAAGATCTATCCACGCGTCCGGGAGATGCGAAAGGATGGAGATGCGTTCTTTTTCGTCGACGGGCCGCCCTACACCACCGGCAACATCCATCTCGGCACCGCCTGGAACAAGATCATAAAAGACACCATCCTCCGCTACCACCGGATGCAGGGCAAAAACGTCATCGAGCGGGCAGGCTACGACATGCACGGTCTCCCGATCGAGGTGAAGGTGGAGCACCAGCTCGGGTTCACCTCCAAGAAGGATATCGAGGATTACGGAATCGCCGCGTTCATCGAGCGGTGCCGGACGTTTGCGGTGACTCACATGGTGATCATGAGCGAACAGTTCCGCATGCTTGGCGTCTGGCTCGACTTTGATGACCCCTACCAGACCATCAAGAAAGAGTACATCGAGTCCGCCTGGTGGACAATCCAGCGGGCGGATGAACGCGGACTCCTGGAACGCGGGCACCGTGTCGTGAACTGGTGCCCCCGTTGCGAGACAGCGATCGCCGACTCCGAGGTTGAGTACTGGGACGAGACCGATCCCTCCATTTTTGTCAAGTTCCCGGTCGCCGGGCGCGAGAAGGAATACCTGGTCATCTGGACAACCACACCCTGGACGTTGCCGGCGAACGTTGCGGTGGCGGTCAACCCTGCGTTCACCTACGCGCGTGTGGCGGCAAAGAAGGACGGACAGGAGGAGATACTCTGGATCGCCGACGACCTCGTCGAGTCCGTCCTTAAAATGGGGCGCTACCAGAGTTACAACGTTCTTGAGCGCCATAGCGGGACCGAACTCATCGGAACAGAGTACACCTCCCCGCTCGCAAGGGAAGTCCCCCACCAGGCCGAGATCCAGCATCGTGTCGTCGCCGCTGATTTTGTCGAACTCGAGAACACCGGTCTCGTCCACATCGCACCCGGGCACGGGTGGGACGACTACCTGATCGGCATCCGGGAAGGGCTTGAAATCTTCTGTCCTGCCGATGCCGGGGGCTGTTTCACCCCCGAGGCGGGGGTTTTCGCGGATATGTACGTCCGGGACGCAAACGATATAATCATCGAAGCGCTCGGCAGCTCCTTGCTCGCCCGAAAGTCGATCACCCACCGATACGGTCACTGCTGGAGGTGCAAGACCCCCATTATCTACCGCGCAACAGCGCAGTGGTTCCTGAAGGCCACGGAGATCCGCGATGAAATGCTCGAGGAGATCGCCGGGGTGAAGTGGTATCCCCCATGGGCGGGGAGCGCCAGGTTCCACGACTTCGTCAAAGATTCGCGCGACTGGTGCATCTCCCGACAGCGCTACTGGGGTATCCCGATCCCCATCTGGCAGTGCGAGCGGTGTGGAAATTACATCGTCATCGGCACCATCGCTGAACTCGAGGAGCGGTCGGGAAAGGAGGTCACTGACCCCCACCGGCCCTACGTCGACGAGATTACCATCCCGTGCACCTGCGGCGGCGAGATGCACCGGGTTGTCGATATATTTGACGTCTGGTTCGACTCGGCGGTCGCCTCCTGGGCGACCCTCCGGTTCCCCCGCGAGCGTGAGAACTTCGAGCGTTACTGGCCGGCGGACTTCATCACCGAGGGCCAGGACCAGACCCGGGGCTGGTTCTACTCCCAGCTCGGCGCAAGCACCGTGGCGTTTGGCCGCGCACCTTACAAGAGTGTCCTGATGCACGGGTTCGCACTCGATGCCGAAGGCCGCAAGATGAGCAAGAGTTTCGGGAACGTTGTGACCCCGGAAGAGGTCATTAAGCAGTTCGGCGTCGATGTTCTCCGGTTCTACGTCCTCTGGGCAAACGCCCCCTGGGACGACCTGAAGTTCAACTGGGACAGCGTGAAGACCATACACCGGACGCTCAACATCCTCTGGAACGTCTACCGGTTCCCGTTCACCTACATGGAACTGGACATCTTCAGCCCGGCATACACCTATGGCGAACCGTGGGACGGGACATTCGTCCGTGCCAATATCAACAATATGCCAGACGAAGACCGCTGGATCCTCTCCCGCGTAAACTCGCTTGTCAGGACTACCACGACGGAGATGCAGGACTATAACCTCCATAAGGTGACACGGGCACTCGCCACCTTCATCCTGGAGGATCTCTCCCGCTGGTACGTGCAGATCGTCCGACCCCGGATGTGGCTGGAAGAAGACACACCAGAGAAACTTTACGCCTACGAGACCTTTTACTACGTCCTGCGCCGCCTGGTCGCGCTCCTTGCACCGTTTGTCCCCCATATCACGGAGGAGATCTACTGGAACCTGCGCCTGGATAGCGACCCTGAGAGCGTCCATATGCTCGACTGGCCGGTAGCAGACGAGCACCTCATCGATCAGGGGCTTGAGTCCGCCATGGAGATCGTCCGGTCGTTCGATGACGCGGTGGCCACCGCCCGACAGGCAGGGAGACGGAAACTCCGCTGGCCGGTCGCTGAGACGGTGGTCGTCACAGAAAGAGAAGAGATTAAGGCGGCCATTAAGGAGTTGAACGAACTCGCCAGGACCAGGGCCAACAGCCGCTCCCTCCGGGTTGTCACCGGAACGTGGGATCGAATCCTCTGGAAAGCCGAACCTGTTATGCGAGCCATCGGCCCGGAGTTCGGGAAAGAGGCGCCGAGGGTCAAAGCACTGATAGAGCAGGCTGACGGCACCGCGCTGAAGAACGCCATTGAGCGGGACGGAAAGGCCAGGCTCGACGGCTACGAGATCGAGGCGCGCCACGTCACCTTCTCGGAATCCCTGCCGAACGGCGTCTTTGCCGCCCCCATGAAAGACGCCACGGTCTACGTCGATGTCAACCTCACACCTGACCTCGAGGCCGAAGGATACGCCCGCGAGGTTATCCGGCGTATCCAGGAGATGCGACGCCAGCTTAACCTCAACGTCGACGAGTTCATCGTCGCGGACGTAAGTGTCGCCGACGACCGGGTGGCATCGCTCATAGAGGACGAGAGGTGGCAGAAGGAGATAGCCGGCGAGGTGCGCGCGACCGGTCTAAGCATCCACCACGGCGATAGCAACCGGCCCGCAGAAGAGACGTTCAGCCTTGAGAAGACCTGGGACGTGGAGGGCGTGCAGATGCGGATCGGCGTCTCACGCGCCGGTGAGTGACCGGATCAGGGCCTCACCCTCCGGGCTGGAGAAGAGGGGCGTCTCCACCAGTTCCCGGACACACCTCCGCGTGGCCAGGACGGTCTCCCCCGTCACCGGGTTATACCCCTCCTTCACACAATCTTCCCGGTATATGAGCGTCCCGCGCCTCTGCCAGGCGGGCGTCACCGCCAGGTTGAGACCGCGCTCAAACATCATCTCATGCATCTCCTCTGAGCGCATCCCCCGGAGCACCGCGGCAGCCTGTCGCGATGTCATGCCATCCTCGATCAGCGCGCTCTGGCAGTAGGCGTTGATGTGGTTACGCCAGGCCTCGTTCTGTCTCGAAACGAGATACTCAATCGCAAAATCTCCGGCTGCCGGGATCGTCCGGGCATCGAACGCAATGGGCTGGCTGCAACCAACCTCGATCGTTAGTTTGCTCGCCGCGACCGCAGCGGTCACGGAATCGAGTTTCTCAACCCGCCCGGAGAAGGGCAGCATATCGAAGTAGAGGCTTATCTCGTCGGAGAAGGTGTATGCAAAGACCGGGGAGAGCCCGCTATCCGTGAGGAGGTAACGGCAGACCGCCCGCATGTTCGCGCTGAAGGAGGGGTCAAACGGTTTTTTGAGGTTAAGCGCACGTGCCAGTCGGTGGAATGCACGGCCGTCGAGCCTGACGAAAACCGGGGGGAAGATGGTCAGGTTTGAGAAGATCTCCCGATCTCTGATATCCATATCTATGGGCAGACATTATCCGGACGGGCCGGGGAATCACGATTGCTCTTCCTTTGCCGGCGACCTGAAGAGCCCCGGGATGTGACGGACGATGATGATATCCCCGACGCTCTTTACGATGCGGAAGGGGATCTGCAGCCCGTTGTAGCCCTTCACCTCCCCGATCTCGGGGTTGAGGTCGCCGATCGCGAGGGCGGCTATCTTCTTCTGGTCAACGTCGAGCACAACATCGTCAACATTCCCGATAAAGACAGCCCTGTCGGTGTAGACCGGCAATCCGAACATCTCTGTGACCTGTGTTCTCATCGGTATCCTCTGAAGGTATATTACTATAAATGATAAAAAGATACTCATTTTATGGAAACGTCGCTACAGATAGGGAACATCGCTGGAATACCAGTCAAAATACACTGGAGTTTTCTCCTGGTGATCCCGTTGTTTGCCTGGATCATCGGGAGCCAGATCGTGCTCACGACCCAGTTGATAACGATCCTCTTCGGTGTCCCGATCGATGTGACGCTGATCGAAGCAGGGTTTAACCCATACATTCTCGGAACCGTCATCGCACTGGGCCTGTTCTTTGGCGTGTTTGTCCACGAGGTGGCCCATTCGCTCATCGCGAAGGCTAAAGGGATCAAGATCCACAGCATCACGCTCCTCATCCTGGGCGGGGTATCCCAGATGGAGGAGGTCGTGCCGGACCCGAAGGTGGAACTCCCGATGGCGCTTGCCGGGCCGCTCACGAGCCTGGCGATAGGTATCATCTGTAGCGCCCTGGTCTACGTCTTCCCCACCCTCCCTGACCCGGCCGTCGCCGGTGTCCTGGTATTCACCTTCGGCTACCTGGGGATCTTAAACGTCCTGCTCTTCGCGTTCAACCTGCTCCCGGCGTTCCCGATGGACGGAGGGCGCGTCTTGCGGGCGTGGCTCGCCCGGCGGATGCCTCTCTCCCGTGCGACCAAGATCGCTGCCGACGTCGGCAGGGCGTTTGCGGTCATCTTCGGAATATTTGGGTTCCTGATGTTAAACCCGATCCTGATCATCATCGCCTTCTTCATCTACATCGGCGCAAACCAGGAGGCCACATTCCTGCGCTACTATATCCTGTTGCAGGACGTCACTGTGGCAGACGCTATGAGCAACTCCGTCAGCACAGTGGAACCAACAACCCCGCTACCCCGGTTGCTGGAACTTATGTACGAGACGAAGCATCTCGGGTTTCCGGTGGTGGAGCGAGGGAATCTCGTCGGGATTGTTACGCTCAGCGACCTCCACAAGGTCTCACCGATCGACAGGGAGGCGATGCAGGTACGTGACGTCATGACACCCAATCCCATAACTCTCCCGCCATCGGCACCGCTAATCGACGCCCTGCGGATCATGACCGCCCAGGGCATAGGGAGGATCCCGGTCGTGGAAGGCGACACCCTTGTAGGGATTGTAACCAGGACGGATCTGCTCAGGGTTATGGAACTGCGAGAGAAGGGATAGAGGGCAGACTTATTCTAATGACAACCCATACCTTTGCTGGAACTGCCCCCCCTGTGATCCCAAAACAACTCAGCCGAATTGCTCTCTGAAGGTTTTACAGAACAAGGGGTTTCAAAGGGAGCCCCATTATGCCAGGAACGCCGCGATTATCCCCGTCAGGAATATTCCATCAAACGTCCCCGCACCCCCTATACTTGCCATCGGTGCCCCGAGCTCCGCGATATGATGGAGATTCAGCAGATCCGCCCCGATGAGGGTGCCTAGCGTCCCGCTCACATAGGCGATGATAACCGGCGCACCCGAAACGCCGCCCACAAGGAGCGGGAGGACCAGCGCCGCAAGGAGCGCCGCAAGCGGCGGGATGAAGATCGGTGTCGCGATCCCGAGTCCCGGCACAGGCCGGGCTACAAGTTTTGTTACGACCGTCACGATCGCGACCCCGAGAAGCGCGAGCCAGAGGATCTGGAACCCGCCGGTGAGCTGGATCGACTTATAGAGCAGGTAGAGCGATATCACGATCGGTATAAGGGCGCCGCCGACGTTTATCGCAAGGACTGTCCGCTGCACCGGCCGCGAGATACGGTAGAGGCGGCCGTAGATCGCGACGTATCGGTCGTAATCGGGAGTCATCGGCCGGCTCTCCAGCGTCCTCACCGGTATGTTTATAAAACTTCCCAGAAGCGTCAGGAAGAGTATGAGGAGCGCCTGCTGCCAGGAGAACCCAAGCCTCGTGAACGTCGCTCCGATCGCCGTCACGAAAACCAGGGGGAAGATGAGGATGGCGAATATGAAAAGCCCGATCAGCACGAGGAATATTATGATCAGCAGCGGCGAGAATGGGTTGAAGATGACCCTGTCCATGTGAGTCTCTCGCCCTCCCGGCTAATATATGCTACGCCCGCGTGCAGACGATCGCGGCGTGATCATGGTGATACGGCTCAAGCCACCGCGCCTCCACAACCTCAAGGTGGCGCTCAAGCAAGGCCAGCGTCTCCTCAAGCACCCCGGCCGGGTCCCTTCGAACATCCACGCTCCTTGTCTTTAACATCAGGATGAACCGGCCACCTGGTTTCAGGAAGACCAGGTTCCGTTTCGCGATCTCGACCTGGTCAGGCTGCGCCACGTCCTGGTAGATCAGGTCGACCGCCTCCATGAACGGCGCGTACTCCTCCGGACGGCTTGCGTCGGCCATTATCGGGACGATCCTCTTTCGCCGGCGGGCGACCTCAAGGAGGTCCTGCATCGGCCGGGGTGCAAACTCCACGGCGTAGACCGTCTCAACATAGTCGGCAACGTGTGAGACTGTGGTCCCGTTCGCCGCTCCCAGGTAGAGCACCCGCATCCAGGGTTCGAGGTCTATCCCGCCTCCGAGGGCATAGAGCGCCGCAAGTTTGCTCCGGTAGGGGTCCCAGACCCTGTAACCATCGAGCGTCCGCTCACCATACACCCCCGCCTCGCCGGGCGAGACCAGGACGTTCCCGATCCAGATCATGCCCTCGCCCCCGCCTCGTCGATCCGGGCCTGGGCCCCCTCGATGAACGAGGGCACCAGTTCGCCACGGTAGTAGTCTATTCTGGCAGCGATTGCAAGTTTCGCCGCAAGCACCCGGGCCACCCGACCCCGCACCTCTTTGGGGGCGTTGTGGACCCTGCGGTGCTGAAAGATTATCCCGTGTTTTGGCGGCGGCGAACCCCCCCGGAGGTGCGAAAACAGCGCCTGCTCCGAGCCGAGCACCTGTATGGTGCTCCCCGGCATCCTGGCAAGTTCAGCAAGCCCCCCGGCCCTGGAGAGGAGACGGGCCGCGACCAGCCCCCCGATGAGGGCGCTCACATTCGGCATCACCAGATCGGCCATTGCGGAGACCTCCCGCATCAGCCGTCTCCTCACCTCCGTGAGCCGCTCGATCTCGCCTGCAACCGCCGCAAGCCCTCCGTCTGCTCCTCTCCGGATCATCTCAAGCATCTTCTTTGCCGGCAGGGAGCGGTACTTCCGGGAGAACGAGGGGTCGGTGACCTGGTACCACTCGGCGGCACGTTCGGAGAGGAGATTGATGACGTTATCGAGTTCGTCAAGCATCCGCACCATCTGGAGGAGAGCGACGTCCCGCTCCTGGTATGATCGGGCGATCTTATGCCGGGCAATAATCATGCAGACCGAACGGAGGAGGGCGATGTACTCCTCCCGCGTCCCGACAACTCCGCAGTCCCTGGCGACCTCCCAGTTGATCGGGGTATACGACTCCATATCGGCGCGAAGGCCGGACGCCCGTTCCGCGAGCACGGCCGGATCGGTGCCTGCAGCCCGGCAGCACCCATCTTCATCGAGATCCCCGAACCAGTAGCGCTGCAGCATGGTTAGGGTACTTGCGCCCCTGTCGTATAAGAGGCTCACGCCAGGCCGAAGGAGTAGACCATCACCGGAAGCATGATCGCGCCCATGCAGTAGACCCGGCGGATGTTGACCAGCGCCGGGACGCAACCGACCGCCGTTGCCAGCAGGAGGACGAGGATCCCGAACGGCCCGCAGAGGAAGAATGAGAGCAGGACGATGAAGCCTATGACAGCGCGGTTAAGCGCCGTGACGTTCACCCCGGAGAAGATGCCGGCGGTACGCGAGAAGAGGATCGTCAGGAGGTATGCCCCGACCGCGGCGAGCGCCCCTGCGAGGAGGATGGCGGTTGCCGGGGGCATATCCTCAAGCGCCGAGATGGCCGCCATCACCCCGTTTCGCGTCCGGGATATGGCGTAGAACGCCGCAAGCCCGAGAAAAGCGTTCACGGTGTTTGCAGCGCTCGTTGCCAGGATGTACTCGCGGGGGTTTGAGTCGTAGCCGAGAACCGAGGTCAGGAGGGCGTTTGCAGTGGCGTTCGATAGCCCTGGAAGCCAGCCGACGAGAGCGCCGGCAGCTGAACCGAGGATAGACCCGCGCCGGAGAGCACCGGGCGGGAGGTCAAGCCCCTGGAAGTGCTGCTCTGGCATCTCCCCCTGCGACCCGCCGAGGAGGACAGATACCCCGAAGAGGCCAGAGAGGAGAGGCATCAGCACCCCGGACTCGCCGCCCGTCGACCAGGCCAGAAAGGAGTAGCCCAGCGCAAAGACTCCAAGGATCCCCGAGACCACAAAGACGGCAAGCGCCCAGCCCGGCGACTCTGAGACCACGACGAGGTAGCCTCCCACCGCCAGTATGAGGAGCCCGATCCCCCAGTCGATCGCCGGCTGGAGCGCGGGGAGGAAAAGGACAAACCCGAGCGCGAGGGGGAGGGAGAGAGCAACCCCGACAGCGCTCCCGAGGGCAGATATCCTTACCGCCTCCTCTCCCCGCCCATCGAGGCAGAGGGCGTGAGCAGGCAGGACGGCAAGCGATGTCTCTGCGTCGGGGACCCCGAGGAACGTGGCCGGGACGTTGTCGAGGAACGTATGCGTGACGAGTGTGGCAAACATGGCGGAGGCAACGACCACAGGGTCGAACCAGGCAAGCAGTAATGCCTGGAGCGAGAGTAAAAGGCCCGCTATCGTGTTTGCATGTACGCCTGGAACAAGACCGCTCACGGCGCCGCAGAGTAGGCCAAGGACGGTCCCGAGCACGATACTGAAGAGCACGCTTATCCATGGTCAGATTGAGCGGGGATAAACCAACCGGATTTCTTCTCCCGATACAGTCATATTCCACCGGGACGAAGGTTGTAGCGAATGAAGATCGCCATCACCCGCCTCGAGGATAAGGCAGCGGGCGACCGCGCCCTCTGCGTCAAATACGGTCACGACTGCTACACAGTCTCACCGTTACGGGCTGAGTTGCGCCAGGAGAGGATCGATGCCTTTGTCGAGGCCGTCCACCGCGGTGAGTTCGACTGCCTCTTCTTCGCAAGCGCCCTCCCCGCCGCGCTGATCGCACCGAGACTGGAACGATGGCCCAGGGTGATAGCGATCGGCCCAAAGACCGCCGGGGTCCTCCGCGACTCCGGGATAGAGGCGGAGGTTCTCCCCTCGTTCTACTCCCGGGAGTTTGCTCCCTACCTTGGCGACTGGCTCCGCGGCCGGACGGTCGGGATCCCGCGGGCCGACGTCCCGAACCCCGGGCTCATTGAGGCGATCGTCGCCGCCGGCGGGGTGGTTCGGGAGGAGCGGGTCTATGCTCTCGTCCCAACGGGAACCGAACTTGCGGTTGAGGGTGCCGACGCTCTCCTCTTTACAAGCGCCATGTCTTACCGGGAGGCGCGGTGGCAGCCTCGTGACGACCTACTACACCTTGCCATCGGCGAGACCACCGCAGATGCGATGCGGGCAGGCGGACACCCTCCCGCGGTCGTCGGTGACGGGTCGCTCGCAGGAACCCTTGGTGCACTGAACCGCTACATCGTGGAAGGCCGGTGATCGCAAATGTCCGGGCAGGAGTCATCTATCCCGGAATCCGGGATAGTCCTCATCGACAAACCCCGTGGCCCGAGCAGCCATCAGGTGGCCGCCTGGGTCGGGGAGATCCTGGGACGCCGGGTGGGTCACGCCGGGACGCTCGACCCGCAGGTCTCGGGGGTGCTCATCGTCATGTTCGGCCCTGCAGTCAGGCTGGCCCCCGTCCTTCTCTCGCACAACAAGGAGTATATCTGTTTGATGAGACTCCACGCCGACGCCTCGCGGGACAAGGTAGAGCGTGCAGCGACGGAGTTCGTCGGCCGGATATACCAGCGGCCGCCACGGAAGAGTGCGGTGAAGCGAAGCCTGCGGATCAGAAAGATCCAGGAGATCGAGATCCTGGAGATGGAGGGGAGACTTGTTCTATTCCGCGTCCGCTGCGACGCCGGGACCTACATCCGGACGCTCTGCGTGCATCTGGGCTACGCGATCGGGACGTGTGCCCACATGGAAGAACTCCGGCGGACACGCTCGGGACCCTTCGACGAGACAGGTGCTGTCACGCTCCACGAACTTGCCGACGCCGCTACGTTCGCACGGGAGGGCAACCCCGAACCCCTCCTGAGGATGATCCACCCCCCGGAAGCAGCCGTTGCCGGGCTTCCGAAGGTTATCATCCGCGACACCGCGGTCGACGCCATATGTCACGGGGCAGTCCTCGCCGGGGTCGGTGTCGCGGAGAAGGTGGGAGGGTTTGGAGAGGGCGAGACGGTTGCCATCATGACGCAGCGCGGCGAACTTGTAGGTCTCGGGCGTTCTCTTCTTGGATCGTCGGCGCTGAGACCTGGAGAACCCGGGTTTGTCGTCGCGCCAACAACCGTCCTGATGCCGGCCGGCACCTATCCCCGTGGCTGGAAGACGCACGCCGGAAGGTAATATTAATAGAATACACCGCCAACGTCTGATGCACCATCTGTGCTGAGGTAGTCTAGACCGGTAAGGCGCGGGCCTGGAAAGCCCGTGGGGCGTTGAGCCCCTCGGGAGTTCAAATCTCCCCCTCAGCGTTCTCTTATCACTGTTCTTCAACTCACACCCACCCGCGAAAGGGTGTGGGCCTCAGGCTATGCCATACCTTCCCTGGCAGAAGTCTTCATATCGAGATCCCGACCATAAGCATCGAGAAGAGCACCAGGTCGTATACCGTGTGCGTTATCGCCGATGTAGTGGTGTTCGAGCGGCGGCGGATAAAGCCAAAGATGATCCCGGCCAGGAAGACCGATATCAGCCCGTCCCAGCTGTACTGGAAGGCGTGGAGCGACGCAAACAGGAGCGCCGGGAGGAGGATCCCGAACCGTGGCTGGAGCAGACCGCGGATGCTCACCTCTTCGCCGAACCCTGCCGTGACGGATGCCATGATGATCCCGGGGATGGTGAGCACCCCGGAGAAGAGCAGGTTGACAGCCTCCTCATCGGTCACCGGGAGACCGAGGAAGCCCACAAGCGCGGCGAGCGCCTGATCGATGAAGTGGAACGCCGCAACGAGCACGAAAGCCGCGCCCACGGCAAAGAGAACCTCTCTCCACGTCGGCAGGACAAGCCCGAGTCGATCCAGGGTCTCGCGGGGTGACCGGCGGACGAACGCTCCCGCTATGAAGAACGAACCCACGAACGTCCAGAAGAGGGTGTAGGCGTTCAGTGAGACCGTCTCAGTAAGGAGGCCACCCGACTCGATCATGAACTCAAGGAACGGCGGCGACAGGTAGGGAGGAATCCCGGTGACCAGGAGCGGTATGGGCGGGATGAGGATCATTGCAAGGATGACGACGAGCGCGACGGTGTGGAGGAGCGAGTCGGGGTCGAACGGCAGGTAACCTGCAAGCCAGACCCGGAACCGGCGCGAGAACCCGATGAGACTTACAAGCCCGGCAACAAAGACGCCCAGGAAGAGAAGAGCAACGGCGGCGGCCAGTTCAGGGTTGAAGATCTCGGGGTCTACCTCCTCCGGCAGGATGGCAATTGCCCCGAGACTGGCCGTGACGGTCGCAAGCCCTGCAACCACGACAAACAGCCAGATGATGGCAACCCGGCGGTAGGCCGGGTGCCTCGTTTCGGCGAGATGGACAAGGAGCGCAAGAATGACAAAGAGCGCCACATCAAGCGCTGCGGCGAGAAATGCTCCCGCCTCACCTCCAACCTCCCCGAACGCTGCAAAAACGAAGATGAGCCCGAAGAGGGCGATCAGCAGTTCAGGGGTATGAAGGCGGCAGAACTCCTGAAACATACCCCACGTTTTGACCGGAGAGACAAAGAACGTATCTTCAGCGCCAGCCAGACCTCCCGATTGCTGACCAGCATAACACCCCTGCAACCACAATGACCGCTGCAAGCAGGTGAAATATCGTCGTGAGAGCCCACCTGCCCAGGATCAGCGCTCCTGCAAAGGGGCCCACAGAGAGCCCCATAGAGTAGAACGTATTGTATATACCGTAGGCGGCGCCCTGTGAACCGTGGTTACGGTAGATCTCGGCCAGGATCGGCATCACCGGCACGAGGGCAGAACCAAGCCCGATCCCCAGCATAAAGATTGTAACACCGGTGATGAGGAGGGTCTCAGCCTGCACGGCGGTAAAGATTGCAGCCCCGGCAAGGAGGAGACCTCCGGATATAAGGTAGCGACTGCCGCCGTAGCGGTCATAGATCCGGCCTGCGATTGGCTGTGCAATTATGGTCGCGACCGCCAGAACCGCAAAAATACCCCCGATCATCGCCGGCGGGGCAGAGAAGGCTGCATGGAGGTGGACGGGGAGGTAGGGGTCGATCACCCCATATGTCCCGGAGACCGCAACGGTCACCACCGCACAGACCGCGAGCGGGAGGAGAGAGCCCCGTGGGAGGAGGGGTGGGCGCTCCCGCCGGGTGCTGCAGACAGGGATTGCGAGGACGATAAGACCGATGATGCCTGCCAGAACCGCCGGGATTATGAAGGTCGCAGTGTGGCCGGCATACTCAAAGAGCAGTCCACCGGCGACAGGCCCGAGGACGGTGCCGAGCCCAACCGACGATAACGCGATCCCCATCTTCTCTCCGAGCCTCGCGGGATCGCATGTATCGGCGATGAGCGCAAGCCCCGCAGACCAGGTTGCCGCGGCCGATATCCCCTGGACCGTCCGGGCGATGGTCAGGTGCAGAACTGTGACAGAGAGCCCGAAGAGCGCTGTTGCGAGAGCAAGGAGGAGCATCCCGCCGGCTATGAGGGGTCGGCGTCCCACCCGATCGGAGAGGAGCCCCATGGGTATGGAGAATACAAGAAGCATGGCGGCGTAGAGCCCGAAGATGACCCCGACGACCGATTCATCCACGCCAAACCAGACGGCATACTGAGGGAAGATCGGGATCAGGAGGCCGTAGATCATCATGTCCATGAAGATGACGAGCACGACCATCACCAGGATCGCATCAGGCGACGCGGCGATACGCTCACGTAGGCTCTGTGGTTCAGCGATTCTCAATCGTCCATCCTCCTGGACGCTTCCAGCACAGGATTCTAAGACCGCCTGTGCTCAGCGGCGGCATCGACCAGCGTTTGCACAAACCCGTCCGTGAAGTAGGCGTGGGTGTACTGCCCGACCGCGTTACCGGCGACGAGGCCGTCCCTACCGCCGTCGATCCCGCGGCCGCGTATGAGGTCCAGGACGAACCTTGCGTCGCGGTCACACTCCAGGCGCGAGTAGTGAAACTCGTGACCCCGGAAGAGGGAACCCGGCACAAGGAGGGGTGCACCGCCAAGAACCCTGGCCTCCACATATCCGAGGGCCTGGATGCGCCCGGTCATCTCCGCGGTCGCCGGGAGGATACCCGCCATCGGGTAGTCCACCCCGTCGGTGGTGAGCCGATCGCTCAGGTATATGAGTCCGCCGCACTCCGCGTATACGGGCATCCCGTCCCCGACCGCTCTGCGCAGATCTTCCCGGCACCTGGACGAGGATAGAGCCTCCGCGTGGAGTTCCGGGTAGCCGCCACCGAGGTAGAGGGCATCCACACGAGGGAGACGGTCGGCCATCGGCGAGAAGAATACCAGATCCGCCCCCGCCAGGACGAGTCTCTCCAGGTTGTCGGCGTAGTAGAAGCAGAACGCCGCATCGTCTGCAACACCGATCCTCGCCCTGATCTCCTGGCGGGGCGTCGTCGTTCCCGGATCCTGGAGCGGCGGGGCCGAGGTGGCCAGGTCGATGATCGCATCGAGATCGCAGGTCTCTTCAACCACAGCGCCGTATCGCGCCATCGCCCCGGTCTCGGTTGCCATCGCAAGCCCGAGGTGCCGGCTCTCGACCGCGAGATCGTTCCGTCGTGGGACCGCCCCGTATATCGGGAGGCTCTCTGTCTCCTCGATCATGGCGAGGTGCCGGGAGCTCCCGATCCGGTTGAGTATGACCCCGGCAACCCTGAGATCAGGGTCGAACCCCGCATAGCCCCTGACCATGGCATGGACGCTTCGTGACATGCCCTCCACGTCCACCACCAGGATGACCGGGGCATCCAGGATCTTTGCAACGTGTGCCGTGCTTGCGATATCAGTCCCCTCAAGACCGTCGTAGAGCCCCATCACGCCCTCGATGACGGCGATGGAGGCGCCGGTGGAGCCCCTGATAAACGTCTCACGCACCCCCGCCTCACCCATCATGAACGGGTCGAGGTTGCGGCATGGCCGGCTGCAGATGGCCGAGTGGTGCGTGGGATCGATGAAGTCAGGGCCCACCTTGAAGGGCTGGACAACGAGCCCCCTCGCGACGAGTGCCGCCATCAGCCCGCTTGCAATCGTGGTCTTACCGCAACCGCTGTGGGTTCCGGCGATAACGATGCGTGGAATCCGGTGCATAGGGATCCAGGAGTGTTGAATACCGGAGGAGATAAATATGACCACAAATAACCATGATATATCAAAATGTGTTACATTATATCAACAAAAATTGTTTTATCCCTACGACAGCGGTCGGGAGTGATCATATGCACATAATGGAAGGATTCTTGCCCAGTCCATGGTGGGAGATCTGGTTCCTGGTCTCCCTGCCCTTCATTGTATTCGGTGTCTACCAGCTAAACCGGCTTGTAAAAGAGAGGCGTGAGACGCTGCCGCTCCTTGCTGTTGCAGGCGCCTTCGTCTTTGTCCTCTCATCCCTCAAACTCCCCTCGTTCACCGGGAGTTGCTCCCACCCCACCGGGACGGGGCTTGGAGCCATCCTGTTCGGCCCCTGCATCGCAGGCGTCCTTGGACTGATAGTCCTCGTCTTTCAGGCGGTCTTCCTGGCGCACGGCGGGATAACCACACTCGGGGCAAACGTATTCTCGATGGGGATCGCCGGCCCGGCCGTCGCCTACCTGATCTACAAAGCCGGGACACGGGCGGGCGCGAACACATACGCCACGGTCTTTGCCGCTGCAGCGCTTGCGGATCTCTTCACCTACGTCGTTACATCCATCCAGCTTGCGCTTGCTTTCCCGGGCACCACCGGGTTTCTTGGAGCGTTCATGGCATTTGCGGCGATATTTGCCGTTACCCAGGTTCCGCTTGCCATCATCGAGGGTGCGATCATCGCGCTGGTCTTCAAGTACATAGTCCACCTCAAACCCGAGATCCTTATCCGTCTGAACCTCCTCCCTGAGAGCACCATCCAGAGACTGAAGGAGACTGCCGCATGAAGTATGGTCTGGAGATCGCGGTAATCACACTTATCATCGTCTTTGCCGGCATATTCCTCTTTCAGGACGCCGCCGGTGAAAACTCCTGGGGTGGGGCTGACGGCGAGGCCGCAGAACTCATCGAGGCCACGGGCTACGAACCCTGGATCGAACCGTTCTGGGAACCTCCGAGCGGCGAGATAGAGTCGCTCCTCTTTGCCCTGCAGGCCGCCATCGGGGCTGTTATCATAGGTTACGTCTTCGGCTACTGGCAGGCCAGCAGGAAGAACACCTGAATCTTTACCCTGCACCGATAAACCTGGTGAGAGATTATGCACGAGATGCTCGAAGACTTCGCCCGGAGAAACGAGCTCCGGGAGACAGCCCCCTGGCTCAAGTTGTTCCTGGGGGTCGCGAGCATCCTCATCTGTGTCTCATCGCCCGGTCCCATCGCGCCCCTGCTGGTCGCGGCCTCGATGAGCGCCGCCATCCTTCTTCTTGCAAAGATCCCTGCACGGTTCTACACCCATCTTCTCCTCATCCCGGTCTCGTTTGCTCTAATGAGCATCATAGTCGTCCTCTTTATCACCGGGGGCGGGAGAGTCCTCGTGGATCTCCCGGCCCTCCCGCTCGCGGTCACGACGGAAGGCGCAAACCTCGCCATCCTGATCCTTGCCCGGGTCTTCGGGGGTATGTGCTCCCTCTACTTCATCGGGCTCACGACACCGATGACCGAGATCTTCGATATACTCCATCGGCTCCGGGTGCCCACCGTTCTTGTCGACCTGGCCATGCTCACCTACCGGTTCATCTTCATCCTCATCGATGAGGCCGGCCAGATCTACCGCTCTCAGGTGATGCGGCTTGGGTATGGCCGGTTCAGGGAATCGGTGAACTCCCTCGGGATGCTTGCCGGCACACTCTTCATCCGGACATGGGAGAGCGGAGAAGCCCTGATCATGGCGATGGACGCCCGCTGCTACGATGGATTACTGGCAGTCCCTGAGGAAAACCAGACCGTCTCCGGTCTATCGCTTACGGTGGCGCTGGTCTACATCGGGACGATGCTCTGGGTATCGCTCACAAGCGGAGGTATGCAGATACTATGAAACCACTCATCGAGACCGAGAACCTCACCTACACCTACCCGAACGGGCCAGCTGCTCTCGCCGGTGTGAATCTCCGGATCGAGGCCGGGTCAAAGACCGCCATCGTCGGCCCTAACGGCGCCGGTAAGTCAACGCTCCTCCTGATGTTCAACGGTATGCTCCGGCCGGACAGTGGAGAGATCCGGTTCTCCGGTAGACCGATCGCATACGATAACCGGAGTCTCCGCGACCTCCGGCGCCGGGTCGGGTTCGTCTTCCAGAACCCCGACGTCCAGATCATCGCCCCTACGGTCGAAGCGGACGTGGCCTTCGGGCCGTTGAACCTGGGTCTCCCGCCGGATGCCGTCCGGAAGGCGGTGCGGGACGCTCTCGGCTACGTTGGTCTCCAGGGCTACGAGAAACGGCCGCCCCACCACCTCTCCGGCGGGGAGAAGAAACGGGTTGCAATCGCGGGTATACTCGCGATGGAACCGGACGTCCTGGTCTTTGACGAACCGACGAACACCCTTGACCCTGCAAGCGCCGAGGAGGTGATGGAACTCCTCGACGAACTCGCCACCAGCGGCAGGACGGTGCTCATATCCACTCACGACGTCGAACTCGCCTACCGCTGGGCCGACTCGGTAATACTGATGGAACGGGGGAGGATCCTTGCCCGGGGGCCGCCCGGAGAGGTCTTCTCGGACTCCCGTCTCCTGGCGGCCGCAAGGCTAAAACCGCCGGCCCTGCTCGACCTCTACAACGAGCTCGGTCTTCGGGGCATCATCGACCCGGACGCTCCTCCAAAGAGCGTGCTTGAGTTCACCGACAGGATCGAGCGTATGATCCACGGCCGTGCCGTGACGGGGGCGCTGACAGGGAGGGTCTACCTCTGCGACGTCGAGAGGGTATGCGGCGATGAACTGCGAGGGTTTATAGAGTCCGGGGCGGTGGAGCACGTCGGTGCCATGGGGACGCGTGCAAAGGAGTTTGCCGGCCACGAGCGGATCTACCCTGACTACACCTACGGTGTCATCGACAGGTGTATCCTGAAGGCCCTGATAGGGGAGAACTCGCTCATCATCACCAGCGGTGGGATGGTGGAACACGTCAAAAAGCGGATCGGCGAGTACAGTGCCGAGAGCGGGCAGACGATCGCGGTGATCCCGCTTGGCAGAGGTAAAGGGCACCCCGGCGCCACCGGGGGAGAGATCCCCTCCTGACGGCATCTCCAGAACCGCGGCGGGGGAAGGTTAATCCTATAGTGCTGCTCGAAGACTACTGTAATGATGCACCAGAGAACCGTGGGCTCTGGAGGGGTGAGGATAAGCCTGCCAGACCACAGGACGAAGATCGTCTCTACCATAGGCCCGGCATCTCGATCCCGGGAGGTACTTGTCCGGATGATCCAGGCCGGCATGAACGTTGCCAGGCTCAACCTTGCCCACGGATCTTTTGAGGAGCACAGAGAGAACATCGGTAACATCAGGGCGGCCTCGGAGGAGACCGGGTTACCTGTCACGATCCTGCTCGACCTGCCGGGGCCAAAGATCCGGGTTGGAACCCTCGCAGAGGAGCCCATGGTCCTCGAGAAGGGCGAGAGCGTCACCCTGGTTCCAGCCCCGTCATCAGACGATCTTTCCACGATCCCGGTAGATTTTGAACAGTTTCCGCAGATGGTCTCGCCGGGGTGCACACTATACCTGAACGATGGTTTCCTGCAGTTGCAGGTCGAGGAGGTCGGGGAACAGGAGGTCCGGGCAACGGTGGTTCTCGGAGGGCCGCTGCTGTCCCGGAAGGGCGTGAGCGTTATAGGTGGCGAGGGTAATATGGCGGTCAGTGCCCCGACCCGGCGGGACCTTGAGTGTATCGAGTTCGGTCTCTCGGAGGGGGTTGATCTCTTCGGCCTCTCTTTTGTCAGACGGGCGGAGGATATCAGGGTGGCGCGGGATCACGCAGCGCGGTTCGGGAAAGACATACATGTGATAGCAAAGATCGAGCGGGCGGAGGCTCTCTCAAACCTCGATGCCATCCTCCAGGAGGCCGACGGGGTCATGATCGCGCGGGGAGACCTGGGCGTCCAGACGCCCATCGAGGACGTCCCCATTGTGCAGAAACGGATCATCCTGAAAGCCAGCATCCTGGGTCGTCCGGCGATCACCGCCACCCAGATGCTGATGTCGATGACCGAGAACATCCGGCCAACCCGGGCGGAGGTTACAGATGTCGCAAACGCCATCCTGGACGGCACGGATGCTCTCATGCTCTCGGAAGAGACTTCCATCGGGAACTACCCGGTCGAGACGGTCGCGATGATGGCAAAGATCGCCCGTTCGACCGAGGCCAACCGCTCTGTTACCGGGGCGCGGTCTGCCGCCATCGAGCACCTCCGGCAGGGAATGGAACGGGAGAGGATCACCGTCAACGATGTTGTCTCGCTCAATGTCATCCAGGCGCTGGACGCACTTGGTATCCGCTACGTCCTTACACCTACCCGTACCGGGACGACGCCACGCAGCATCTCCCGTTTCAAGCCAGAGGCCTGGATCCTGGCGTTCACCCGAAACCCAGAGACATTCAGATTCCTGGCTTTCTCCTGGGGGGTTTACCCGTTCCTGGTAGAGGGCGAAAAGGAACACTGGCATGAGGCGATCCTGGAGTTGATCAGGGACTCGGGACTGGTAACGCCCGGCGAACGCGTGATCCTGACGGAAGGGATCTTCCCAGCTGGCAGGGGGACGAACTCGCTCGTCATCCTCACCCTCGAGTGAGGAAAAGTAACCGGGATCCGTCTCACAGGGACGCAAACCCTATCCCGGTGGATGGGAGATAATCATAGGGTATGGGAACAGTCGCTGCGGGAGATAGGGACGATATACTGAAGGAGAAGACCGCACGCCTCTCCGTTGTATCGAACACGCTTCTTGTCGCGACGAAACTTGCTGTAGGTCTTGCGATCGGATCGGTCGGGATCATATCCGAGGCGATCCACTCCGGAATCGACCTGATGGCCGCGGCCATCGCCTACTTCTCGGTAAGGCAGTCGGCCCGCCCTCCTGACGAGTGCCATACCTTCGGGCACGGGAAGTACGAGAGCCTATCGGGGCTCATAGAGGCGATCCTGATCCTGGTTGCGGCCGTCCTGATCATAAACGAGGCGCTGCGAAACCTCTTCGGCGGAGAACCGACTCTAGATATGGAGGGGCTCTGGTTTGGTATCGCCGTGATGCTGCTCTCTGCCGTGGTGAACCTCTTTGTCTCTTCCAGGTTGATGACGGTGGCAAAGAAGACCGAGTCGATCGCGCTTGAGAGCGACGCCTGGCACCTGCGCACGGATGTCTACACCTCCCTCGGGGTTGTGGCAGGGCTTTTACTGATCCGGTTGACCGGTCTTGTGATACTCGATGCGCTCATTGCGCTTGCGGTCGCCGTCATAATCCTCAGGGCGGCCTATGACCTCATCCGCCGCTCGTTTCAGGACCTCGTCGATCAGAGCCTTCCCGCCGGGGAGGAGGAGAGGATCCGGGAGATCATACGCGGGCACTGTACGGACGTCATCGATTTCCATCGGCTCCGGACACGCCGGTCAGGGCCGAACCGGTTTGTAGACCTTCACCTGATAGTCCCGCGGACAGCGACCCTCGAGGAGGCTTACGGGATCGTGAGACACCTGGAGGACGATATCAGGCATGAGTTTCCGCGGACAAACGTCACGATCCGCGTTCAGCCCTGCACCGGTGAGGACTGCTCGACCTGCGGGGTATTCACGACCTGTCCGGATTGTGATCATCACAGTGCCGATGGAGAGACGGGGGACCACGCCTAAAGCAACACCGTGAGGATGACACAGGCAACGACCGGCACGATCAGGTTGTCGTCCACGGGGCTCAAGAGTTCGGCAAACGCAGCGACTGCGGCGGTGAGGAGGGCGGCGCCTTGCGGGACGAGGAAGAGGAGAGCTACGGTCGTCACCAGAAACCCTGCGAGTGTGGCCTCGATGGATTTCTGGTTGTAGATCCGTGTCCTGCCAAACCTGAGGCCGACAAGCGTGGTGATGCTGTCGAGGAGAGAGAGCACCACGAGGCCTACGAAGGTGACCTCTTTTGAGAAGAAAGTCAGGCAGAAGAGCGCACCGAGCGCAAAGAAGAGCGCTCCCTTACCCGGCATGACGTCCCGCCGCTCCATGGTTGCGATTAACGTTGATACCACCGGGATTTTGTAGCCACGGGAGAGGGCATCAGAGAGGATGAAACCCGCAAAGAGGGCAAGGACAAGGGCGTAGAGGGCGAGTTCGCGCTCAGAGATGAGGATGAAACTGGCGATCGCCAGACCGAAGATGAGGTGGACAACCTTCCGGAGCGGTTCGTTCATCACCTGGAGGTGGGGCGTTGGAGCGGTTAAACCCTCTGCAACGAGAGTACGCGCCTCACGGCGGTGTTAAGTAGCGGTGGAGCCCATAAGTCTCCAGGAGGGGGGTGGATGAAGCCTTCAACATACATTGGAGAGAGCGCTGCAGATATAGACGCTGTCGCGCGATTTTACGTCAAATGCGTGCTCTGGCTCGGGGTGCACGACCCGATCTATGTGGAGGCCTACTTCGGCCCGGAGGCGGTGCGAGAGGAGGCGCTTACGGTCAGCGTTCCGCCGGATCGAATCGCAGGTTACGCCACTGATCTCATTGCCACCCTTGACCGGATCGATCCAGAACATCTGGATGGGGCCTGGAGGAGGCGCCACGCCTATCTCCAGGGGATGATCCGGGCGCTTGAGGCCCGTGCCGGGATCATGGCCGGGAAGCGGCCGGGCTTCGATGCAGAGTTCAGAGCGCTCTTTGGCATCGCGGCACCGGAGGATGATCCGGATTACTACGGGGAACTGCATACAACGCTTGATTCGCAGTTACCCGGCACCGGGGACCTGGCATCCCGTTACAGGGCTTTCATGGACTCGTTCATTCTCCCGGCAGACCGTCTGGAACCGGTCTTTGCAGCAGCGTTTGCCGAAAGTCGCCGACGGACAGCAGCGCACCTGCCGCTTCCTGCAGGAGAGCGTCTTGAGATCACCTGCGTCAGCGATGAGGGCTACAACCGCTACCTGGGTGACGGGAGAAGCCAGGTCGGGGTAAGCACCACAGCCCTGACCATAGACCGGGTTCTCGCTCACGCCTGCCGTGAGGGCTACCCGGGCCGTCATACGGTCCGGGCGATCCGGGAGACGGCGCTTGTCCGTGCCCGTGGCTGGATCGAGCATTCGGTCATTCCGCTTCTATCACCGTTTACGACGGTTGCTGAAGGCGCTGCGCTCTATGGGGAGGAGATGGTCTTTCCTGACCGCGATCGCGTTCGGTTCTATGAGGAGGTTCTATTTCCGCTGGCGGGGTTTGACCCGGCGGACGCGGGTCTCCTGGATACCGTTGCCAGCGCGGCCAGATCTCTGGAACTTGCGGGGAACGCCCGCGTTGGCCGCGGGTATCTCGCCAGCCTTCTATCACGGGAGGAGGCGTGCAGGATCCTCCAGGACGTCATGCTCCTCGACCGTGATGGGGCAGAGGCCCGTCTCCGGTTCATAGAAGAGTTTCGGGGATACCCGGTGGCTCTCTCCAGGGGTTACCGGCTTGTCCGGGAGTATGTGGGGAGCGGTGCTGACCGGTGGGATCGTTTCGCCAGAATAATCACCGAGCCACTGTTGCCCGGCGATCTCACCTCGAGCGGCAGTCCCGAATGAACTGACGTGCCTCGTCGTCGGTGATCGCGTAGGTTGCCTGGGTGTCGAGCGCGATGGCGCGGAGAATCACCGCTACATCGTCGAGGCGACGCTTGTGGTCTCCGCGGACGTGTTTTCGCACCTCCCGCAGTGTCTCGAGTGCTGTCGCAACGTTCGCAATGGTGCAGAGGGCGCTCTCCCGGCTCCCGGCCTCGATGCGCGGGAGGTTGCGGGGCGATCGGGTTGCAGGAGGAGGGCTCATGCTACCTATCCTTGCGCTCCGTGAACTTGAAGGTGCTGGATCGGTCTTCCGGTAATGTATTATCAGGGAGCCTCCAGATGTAATGGGAAGACTTCCCGACAGGGGAACGAGGAATGAGCATGAACGATACAACGGGCGTATCCGGACGGGTATGGTGGAGGATAATCCTCGATCACCCTTACATCGCCGGTCCCATAAAGTTCCTCCTCCCGTTCGGGATCGGGATTACGCTCTTTGCGACCCTGTACCTGCTCCTCCCATACCAGGATTTCCTCAACCTCTCGGGACTGCTTGGCGCATACTTCATCCCCCCGGCCGGGAAGGAGTCGATCATTCCCATAGCGATCATGATGGGCTACCCCTGGTGGCTTGTCACGTTCGCGGTCTTCATGGTGGATGCAGCGGTATCGCTCTTTATCGTCTGGAACTTTGATCTGGCGCTGAAGATTCCGCTCATAGGCAGGTTGCTTGAGAGCGGGATGAGGGGAGGCCAGGAATATTTTGATGCACGACCATGGGTCAGGCGGTTCTCGACGATCGGGCTTATCCTGTTTGTCTTCTTCCCATTCCAGGGGACAGGGTCGACGAACGGATCGCTACTTGGCCGGTTGCTGGGGCTGGAGAAGGCATGGGTCTTTCTGTGTGTCTGCACCGGCTCGTTTTTGTCCAGCCTCCTGATATCTCTTGGCGCTGATGTCATGCTGGATATCTATCGACAGAACAACGCCCTGGGACTGGGTCTCCTGGCCGTGGTACTTGTCACGATCGTTGCCGCCCTGGTGGCCCTGAGGCTGCGCAAAAAACGGTTCAGGGAGCGCAAACGTAAGGCAAGGGGATGGTGAGGGGATATTAATCATACACCGGTCTGAGGCAAAACAGGTCACTGACGACGTAGTTGAGGCGGTCGTTGCAGATTCCGATAGCCCCCTCCAAAACCATCTGGATCTCCAGCCTTATTTTACCGTTGGATTCGCG
>NZ_JASEFJ010000008.1 GCF_030019085.1 Methanoculleus sp. | reverse complement strand
ATCACATCTCTGTGATGCAAGTGTTGTCCATGAAGCAGGAAGCCCCGCCCGAGAGCTCGGGGTATTTCACCAATCTATCCTGGGTCATTTCGGATCCTATATATTTTCATAGGATCAAAATACACTACAGTGAGGTTTAAGGCCCCTGGCACACGGTACGTAGCGTTACTTGTAGTTATCTTGATGATGTCGTCCGTGACCGGCTACATGACCCTGGAGGCGCGGGAGATCGATCTTACCATCCTCGAGATCGACGGCGCGCCGGAAGGCATCGTCTACATCACCGACCCACACATCCAGGCCACAAACATAGATCACGTTCAGGCGGTGATCGCCGAGATCAACCGGCTGGAACCCTCCCTTGTCCTGATCGGCGGCGATTTTGTCACAGGTGAGGAGGAGGACTTCGCGTTACAGGGGGTATGGGGCTTGCTCGATGTGCCGACCTACGCGGTGCTCGGCAACCATGATTACCGCGTGGGGACAAACGGCACGACAGGCCTCGAACGAACACTTGCCACCAGGGCATCGACCACACTCACCACCGACTACTACGACGTCTCAGCCCTGAACGACGGTTCCGCCGATACCGCGTTTGCTGAAGAACTCATTGCAACCCTCGAGGAGAACGGTGTCCATGTCCTCCGTAACGAGTATGTCCGGATAACCCTCGAAGACCAGGAGATCGTCATCGTCGGGGTTGACGATGGTTGGGCCGGGATGGCAGATCCGCCAGCGGTGCCAGATACTGATGCTTTCACAGTCTACCTGATCCACGAACCCTCCTGCAGGGCCGACTGGGACGCCGACCTCATCCTATCCGGACACACCCATGGCGGCCAGTTCCTCCTCCCTGTCATCAAACAGTTGAACGATCGCGGTAGCATCGAACTCGCCGGGCTCTTTGACGCCGATGGCCGAACACCGACCTACATCTCACGCGGCATATGCAGTGCAGACCTTGCTGGAGTCGATCTCCGATTCAACTGTCAACCCGAGATTGTCCTGATCAACCCGACCGACGAACAACTCCTGGCTCTCGAAGAACCCATAGATCCCATCCGCGTTATCAACAAGACTTGAGGGGTATTCCCGCCCTGAAAAAAACTACATGATGCCCGTCAGGGCTACAGGCATACCGGATGAAAAGCGGGGGTCATTTTCATACGAACCATCATCCTCCGGCCCTATCTTACTGCTCGAGGATAGCCCGCGCCCGACCGGCTACCAGCAGCACATCTTTGAGAGGAACTCCCGAAAGGTGGGCTATGACCGAGGCGTCGCCGTCGGCGACCTGTTTTGCCGTCACGAAACCAGCAGCAGCCAGTCTGCCAATTGTCGACTGACTGACGCCGGCAACGATCGTTACGGGGTAGGACCGCGTCTCCTCGATCATAGATCTCAGGTTCTGCTCCTCCGGATAGTCCCAGCCGATATGTCCTATACCGCGGCAGTTCGCATACCGTTTAGCGTGATCGGTGAGCTTGGTGTTACAGACTATCAGGGCGCCGTCGATCGAGACCGGGCACCGCCCCGACCGGAACCCCTCCTGCAGATCCTCAACTATCGCCCGGGCTATCCGACCTTCGTCGAGACCGGTCATCCGATGGGGGCTCGCATGGTGTTTAACCTCGATAAAGACTCTGGTGCCGTCATTCTGCGCGATGCCATCAACCTCGTGCTCGCCACAGAGACCGGGGAGGATGCACCCTGCATCCACCTGGTAGCCGTACTCCCGGAGGAGAACCCGCACAAAATCTTCAAACTCAGGTTTCGAGCGCAGAAGCGCGAGTGCTCGCCGCAGGTTCGTCCGGTAGGCGACGGCCGGTCGGACGGCAGTTGCGCGGGCACGGATCATCTGGAGGACTGCTGAGGTCTTTACGCCGTCGGGCACAGACTCCTCAATCTCGCGGGCGATCCTTTCGGCATCCTCCACCCCAACACCCATCTTCTGGAGCGTCCGTTGCACCTTTCCACGGTCAAACGGCTGCCTGCTGCCGTTGGCCTTGGTGACATATTTCATACAGGTAGTTATCTCAACACCCTGGATGAAAAAACGTTTGGTAACGGTTTTCTGGCGACCCCCACAACGGTGGCGCAACCTTATCTGTTTCCGTGAGATAAATCCATGCAGATGGAACCGCTACAGCAGCCCACCATTCTGATCCTTGGCGCAGGGGCGGTTGGGCTCTCACTCGCCGGGAAACTCTCCGGCGTTGCGACAGTCTACGCGGCCTGCCGCCGGGTTCATGCCAGTGCAATCATGGAACGGGGACTGGTGATGGAAGGGGTCTGGGGAGACCGCACCGTCCGGGGTATCGACTGCGTTATGGGGCCAGAGGATCTTCCCGATTCTATTGACTTTGTCATCATAACCTCAAAGGGCACCGATACCAGGACGGTCTGCGAGGAGTATGCCGGAGTGATCCAGGGCAGACCGACGGTAACCCTCCAGAACGGCATCGGGAACGAAGAGATCATTGCGGAGTATACCGGGACTGTCATCGGCGGAACGGTGACGACAAACTTCTCGGTGTGTGGCCCGGGGCATGTCCGCGTCCTTAGCGAGAGCGCCCCGATGCGCCTCGGGATCTGGTCCGGCGGCGAAGACGCCACACGCGCCCTCGACCGCCTGATCACCCTGATACGATCTGCCTCCATCCCGGTCGAGGTTGAACAAGATATCCGTGCAGGCAAGTGGGCAAAAGCTCTCCTCAACATTGCGGTAAACCCGATCTCTGCCCTTCTCCGCGCGCCTGTCGGGGTTGCCGCCGATCCGAACCTGCGAGAGATTATCTCTGGCCTGATCCGGGAGACCTTTGCCGTCGCTGGCGCTGAAGGGGTAAGACTGCCCTGGGCGACCCCTGAGGACTACCTTGCATACCTGTTCGGCGTGCAGGTCCCTGACTTCGCCACGGTCTACCCCTCCATGTACTACGACCTCCAGCAGGGCCACAGGACAGAGATCGACCTCCTCAACGGGTATATCGCGATCGCAGGGGAGAGGCATGGTTTCGAGACCCCTTACAACAGATGCATCACCGGGCTCGTCCGCTCCGCCGAGAAGCAGCCGGGATGGGCATGATCCAGTCACGCCCTGCCACGTCTTGCCGCGAGTCGCCGGGCTGCCTCTCTTGCCTTCGCCTCCGTCCTCCAGAGACCCGTCCTTCCGACCGGATTACCCTCACTGTCGTAGAGTTCCACGTAGTAGCCGCCGTCCTGGCGGGATAAACGCACTTCGCCGAGTATGCCGGGCCCGTACTCCTCCATAGCCGTGGGATATTATCGCCAGGGTGTTATGATAATTCCGCACGCCCTCCACTCTATCACCCTGGTGCGTAAGACCTCGCCACCCGCCTCAGATGGTCAGAGGGAACCCGAGGAGGTGAAGCACCAGCGTAATGATGACACCAAATACCCCGCCTATAGCGCAGATCAGAACGGTGATTACATTGATCGGGATATCAGGCCGGCCAACCATACCCATCAGGCCGACAAGATTGATAATCCAGAGCAGGACCACTCCAACGACAGCGTTTATGATCAGCCCCTTTACGCTCTTTAGCAGTCTGTAGAGGACGAACGCAACGGCGATCACCAGTATAAGGGCGATGAGCCCGGTGAGTAAGCTCATGCTGTTTCTACGACGCGCCAGGTATTGAAACCTTCCTGCAACTTGCAATCACCCGTCATATTCTCAGGCGAGCAGCGACGCCACCGCCCGCAACGCATCATCACCACCCTCGGTATAGATGAGGCCGAGGACGGCCAGGGCGAGGGCTGCCTTCTCCCGTTCGAGGGTCTCCACTGTGGGGCGACGGTGATTCCCGCCACCGATCAGGTTCTCGTAGAGGGACCAACGATCGCAGAGTGCCGCGAGTTCCTCCGACCTCACCTTCCTCGCCGGTAAGACCTTCAGCCTCAGGGTGACATCCCCGATGAGGGCGAGAGCCTGCATGTCGGTGGAGACGTTTGCAAGCCTAGCAAGGTCGTTTGCCCTGACCGGAAGAACATCTTCATCAAACCCGGCGAGGATATCCGAAAAAATACGGCCGACGGAGGGGTTGACAAGGATCCACGCCAGCGTCGCCGGAGACCTGAATACATACCCCGTATCGTGCTCGATGCTGGGAAGGGTCTCATACCTCACCACCTCAAACTCATCTCTCATGCGGGCGGTTGCAATGCTCCAGGCCCGTATCCTCCGGAGTCTGCGGGACCGCCGGGCCGAGCGACGGTGTAAAGGGATATACTCAAGACAGTAGCGGCGCGTGAGCCAATCCCCAACCACGGCGAGAACCTCTTCCAGAGAGCGGGAGGGCGGTCCATACTCATAGACCATGCGGTTAGTGTGTGTAGAGGAATTGATTTAACTTTGCTGTTTATGTAAGCACCTTCCGAAGCCAGAGGATTACCGGAGACCTGCTATAAGCACAGCAATGAACAGGAGATGAAAAGATAGAAAAAGGGGGACCAGCCGAAAGACCCACTTCTGCGTTTTGTGCCGGAACACCCTCATCGCGACAAAAGCACCAAACGGCCCAAAAAACGCGAGAGTGAGCAGACGTTTCTCAGATGTCCTCCACGCCGACCTTTTTGCCTGCCGCTTATCGCGGTAGTAGGCGATGAATGCGACGAGGTTCACGACGAGGTAGACCACAATCACTGCTGCAACGATGGTCATACGGACCTTCGCTCCCACAATGACCTGTTATTCCGTATACGCTCGCAGATCTCTGGATCAGACTTGAGTTCTTCTACGAGCAACCGAATCTGGCAGATCGTCGTTGGGTGGAGTTCGTGCTCCATGTAACAGGCATCGGTGTTGGCGATCGTCTCAGGGACGTGGATGGCCTTCAGGAACTCCTTCAAGGTATCGTGTCGGAACTTGACCGCTTCGGCAACTTCACGGCCCGCAGGGAGGAGAACCACCCCCTCGTAACGTCGGTATTCAACAAGACCCGCATGGGCAAGCTTTCGAAACATCTCCACAACGGTAGATGGACTGACGTCCATCTCGCGCGCAACGTCCTTCGTACGGGCGTAACCTTTCTCCAGAGTGACGTTGAGGATGGCCTCAAGGTAATCCTCGATTCTCCTGCTGAGATCTTTTCTACATCCCTGGTGTCTCATACGGCAAATTTAGGGGCTGACTTAAACGACCCACGAACGAGAGGCAGGGCCAGCGTGGGGTCTTTCAATCTCTGGTGCCTTTCCAGAGAGGTTCGTCTTCGATACCGGATAGTTTCTCGTGCGGAGATATGATTGTTATTCTCACGCTTCAAGTGGCTCCCGGTAACGGGAGGGGGAAAGGAACGTCCCTGGGGATGCGAACTCGAGAGAGACGCAGGACTGGCACCTGCCCGATCCCACCTCCATGCCACTTTTTTGCTCCACCAACCCTATTGACACAGGGTAACCGGTTCAATCTGCTCTTCAATAAGAGTAGGTGTGGATTGGGCGTAATCAATCACATCCAAACTTTCTTAGGATGGAGGGCCTTTTCCGAAACCGTAGTGGAGATCACATCGGACAAACACGATCCGATCCGGGGCCGGCAACAGCGCAGGCTCCCTTGTGAGGTACACCTACCCAGCACCCCGGACACCACGGGTACGAAGCCACGGCCTCAGGATGACAAATGTGGCGAAAACGAAAGGGGGATCGTCTATTGTATGAAAATTAGCCCCCTCCAAAACTACCTGGATCTTCAGCCTTATTTTGCCGTTATATCCGCACTTCAAGGCTCAAAGATCGCTCCCCTTGCAAAAGTACACTTGCTCTGGGGCCTGATATTAGATCCTGGTAGTTTAAAACCGTGAAAAATGTGTATCATCTGCTTTGTCGGCGGGCAATTGCCAGAAAGACGGGAGAGACTCTGGAGAGAAGACCCATGCACGGCCTTGCCGGGTGGTGGGAGTGGTCAGCGAATACTGTTCGACCTAAGATGCAGGAGACATGGGCTGGGGCGTTCCGCCCCCTCCCCGTCAGCCCCTCCCGGAGGGGCGATTCTCCATGGATACAGTGTCCGGGAGTGCATCCACAGTATCACAGTGAAAACCTATCTGGCACGGCCATCCGGGTCTATCGCCGATCACTGCCCGCCCCCCTCGTAGGTGGCGGGGAGGAGGCCGCGTGAGCAGCCGGGTGGTGGGGGTGTTCACCTACCTGCCCGAAAATAGAGTGTCCCGGTAACACATCAAGACAGGAGACAGGGGGTGATTTTCCATCGATAAGCTGCCCTGGAGGTTCTCCTGTGTCAACACAACCCCATCACCGAGATCCTGTTTCTGCCCCCGCCCCCGAGGTGTAGAAAGGGATCCTTTGCTTTATGTGGAGTTGCTGAACCGTGGTGCTCCGGGAGCAGAATATCTGCCGCAATGCCCGGGGTAGGTGAGGGTAAGGTTTCGCAAAGTGAGATTCAGAGAGGGGTGGGGGGTTAATGCAGATGATCGGTTGATACCCGTGTCTTTCAGTTTCATGGTCACCTCTTGCATGTATACCTGGTAAGACGCTCGGCAGGGATAATTTTCGCCCAAAATGAGTTTGGCTTTATACAATCCTCCTGAAAAAAGAGTGCAGGTGGAGAAACCACGGGTCGGCCTGCTCGGGCGGATCCGCCTGTAGGCAACACGCTCCTGCCCACCAGGCAATGGATGGTGTGCAAGCGGCCTGACCGCTCAGAGCCCGAGGCGCCCGAGAGGCGACGAAAATACGCTGAACTTGCTCTTCTCAGCAAGACAGACAGGACAGTGCCAGTCATCAGGGAGGTCTTCAAACGCGGTTCCCGGCGGTGCATCCACATCCCCGACCTTCGGATCGTAGATATGGCCGCATATCGAGCAACGATATGTCTGCAAGGCTGTCATCAACTGGGGTTTGGTCGGATCCATACTTAAACACTGCTACACCACGACCATGATGGGGGTGCTGATCCGCCGGGGGGTGAGCAAGTTACTCTCACGCCACAACCGCCCTCTCAAACGCCCTCCGGGCAAGGAGGTACATCACAGCCGCAAAGACTGTCAGGTACGCAAAAGAGGTGAGGACCTCTGCTGTTGTGATGGTGTAATGAGCGCCGACAGCGAAGAAATCGTTTCCAAGAGCAAAGTAGCGGATCCCGGTAACGAGATGGGTAAGCGGGTTATAGGTCGAGAGAACCTGCAAAAACGGCGGGAACGCCTGGATGGGGTAGAGGGCGTTTGAGACGAAGAAGAGCGGCAGTGAGAGGAGAGTCATGATCCCCTGCATACCCTCGGGGCTTTCAAGCCGCATCGAGATGTTGGAGGAGAGGAGGAGAAAACCAAGCGAGAACGCACCCAGGAACACAAACACACCAATTACCGAGAGGGCTATCCGGGGGGCCGAAAACCCGGGGAAGAAACGAACCCCGAGGAGGAGCCCGAAGACCATGATGATACCCGCCTGGATGAACGACTTCGTCATCCCCGAGAGGCTGACTCCGAGCATGATGTGTGTCCTTGGCATGGGGCTTGCGAGCATCTCCCGCATTAGCCCCCAGTTCTTATCGAACAGGAGGCTCATCCCCCCGTAGAGGCTCGTAAAGAGAGTGGTCATCGCGATCACCCCGGCGGCCATGAAGGTGAGGTAATCGACCTGAATAACCCCCGCCGGGACAGGTATGGAGGATGCGAACCGGTCGAGGTTTGAGGACATCGCGATCCCGAAGAAAGCCATCCAGATAGCTGGTTGCAGGAGTGATGAGAAGAGCTGCGTCCTGAACCGGACAAACCTGATCATCTCCCGCCAGTAGACGGTAAGAAACTCCCACGCCATATCCGCTCACCCTCTCCCGTCGCGCAGTTCCCTGCCGGTATAGTGAACAAAGACATCGTCCATAGTCGGTTTTTTCAGGTTCACGCTCACTATCTCGATCCCGACCCCACGCAGCCGATCGATGATCCGGGGGAGAGCGTGACCGCCATCGACCGAGATCGCAACCGAGAGACCACGGGGTGACCTGGTGACCGATCGGACGTCCTCCACCCCCAGAAGAAACTCACGAGCCCTCTCATCATCCTCTGTCTCAAGATAAACGACGTCCTCCCCCAGGGTGTTCTTCAGTTCATCCGGGGTGCCGGAGACGACAATCCTGCCATGGTCGATGATGCTGATCCTGTCGGAGAGCATATCGGCCTCCTCCATGTAGTGGGTTGTCAGGAATATCGTCGTTCCTGCCTGATTCACCTGCCTTATGTAGTCCCATATCCTCATCCGTGTCTGGGGATCGAGCCCCAGAGTTGGTTCGTCCAGGAAGAGCACCTCCGGCCGGGTCAGGAGCCCGCGGGCGATCTGAAGACGACGTTTCATGCCGCCGGAGAGGTTCTTTGTCCGCTCATTCCGTCTGGCGTCGAGTTCCACGACCACAAGAAGGTCATCAATCCGCCTGCGCCGTTCGTCGCGGGGGATACCATAGAGGCGGCCGTGAAACTCCATCGTCTCCCAGACGGTGAGGTCGCGGTCGAGCACCTCGTCCTGGAAAACTATACCGATAACCTCCCTGACCCTCCGGGGTTCCCTGGCGACGTCGTGACCGGCAACCCGCACCCTCCCCCTCTGAAGTGGGAGAAGGGTTATAAGTATGTTGATAGTGGTACTCTTTCCCGCACCGTTTGGACCGAGAAAGGAGAATATCTCGCCTTCTTTGACAGTGAAACTGATCCCCCGCACCGCCTCTACCTCACCAAACGTATGTTCAAGGCCCACCACCTCGATTATATCGGCCCCTTCCATCGGTCACCGCCTGATCTTGCGTAAGCATTATCTCTACGCAGTAGCATGATATCCCTTTTACCCCTGAAGGAAATGAGTCAAACCCCGCGCCAGCGACAACCCAGTCAAGGTTGTCGGGTGCACAACCCTTCGCTCCCCGGGAAAAGGTAAAGACCATCCTGTTATGATGGGGAAGAACTCTGCAAAGAGTCAATGAGCAGGCGCTGATTGCCACACAACCAGCCTGACCAGGGCTGTAACCCTCAAAAAAGGTTACACAGATGAACAGGCGCCCTCAAAGCCCCACAAGGCGCATGCAGATACCCAACGTCAACCCCGACATGGCCGATGTAGCCGAGAGGGCAGCAAGCACGGCAGCGTTCACAACCGGACCCGTCATGAGCGGGGTGTAGGTAGGGTTGGACCGCAAACGCCGCACAACCCTGAAAGGCTTTGCGGTCGCCGAGATCGGGGGTTTATAACGTTTGATCCTCGTTTGAAACACCTCCCTGTTACCGGGTGAACAACCCTCAAGTCTCGATCACCCCTCTCGTAGATAACAATTGTGGTTTTACAGTCACGGGCGGAATAACGTTATACGGCGAAGTCAGGACACCGCGTTTGTAGCGTATCTTTCCTCCACGGACCAGAAGCCAACGACTGGTTTAGTCTGTCTCCACCCTGAAGGTTACTCTTCCAGGGTTTACAATCTGTGAAGACGACCATTTCAGCGGTTGAAACCTGCCGAACCGGGTCGTCTGAGACAGAGAAGGTTTCCATCCCCCCGGCGCCCTCCTGTAGGGGGTAAGGCAGTTACCCCCAGACTGAAAATCAGGGAACACTTGACCCCACGATCCTGAATCCGCCTCAAGAGATATATACCTCTCTCTCGAACACTCAGCGGTGAGTAAAAAGAGATGGCAGATAACTTCTGGACAGGAGTCATCGTCGGGTGGCTCGTCGGGGTTCTTCTAGGGTTCCTCTTGCCCGTACTCGGGACGCTAGCTGGCGGATTCGTCGCCGGGTGGTTGGTGCGTGGCGGGATCTGGAACGGGGCAAAAGCCGGGTTAGTTGCAGGGCTTCTTGGCGCCATCGTCATATCGCTGCTTATATTGATCGGGGGCACGGTTCTCTTCGGGGTGTTCGGGTTCATCGCGGGTCTCGGAACGTCGTTCCTAATCGTCCTGATATCTTTCATATACCAGGGCATCCTCTCCCTGATCGGTGGCGCAATCGGCGGTGCACTCCATCAGTAAAGCCCCAAGAATTACGAGACGATATCCCCGCCCTTCCCCCGGCCTGATCGGGATCCTTGAGCGGTACAACCAGAGGTAGGCCACCAGCGCCGCGGCCTCGACCAGAACAACATAGGTGACGATGTGCCCGAACGACAGATCGTAGAGAACACCCATCAAGGCGCTCCCAACAAACCACGCCGTCCCGTAGACCGCAGTTATAGTGCCGTAGACCTCCCCCTCCGCTCAAGGCTCGTGGACTCTGCGATCGAAGCCCGTAGAACGGGCTCGAAGATCCCGATCCCGGCCCCCCAGACGAACGATCCGGCAACCACTATACGCGGATCGGCCGAGAAAGCGAGAAGATCCGTTGCAAGGCTGATGATGGGGATTGCAAGAAGAATATGGCTACCGAGACGATCGAAGACCCGACCGAATAGCAGCGCCACAAAAACAGAGACCACCATCGCACCCGCATAGAATAGTGGGATAGCGGCGTCGGAGACGATCGCCTGGGCTTTAAGGTGGAATGACACGAGCGGGAAAGTGGCAAACCCGGCCATTCCCAGGAATATGAAGGTGGCATAGGGCAGGATCGAAGGGGTGTAGTCTCCCCGCTTTTCCGCCACTTCCAGGAACCGTGGTGACGGGACCGCCGACCAGGCCAGGAAGAGAGCAACCGCGACGCCTATGAGAGGTATGGCCAGAACCAGGAATCCATCCATATAACCGCCGGTGACTACCAAAGCGGCTAAGATGACCGGGGGGCCCGCGACCGCACCGACCTGATCGAGCGCATCTCCGAACCCCCACCCCCTCCCGACGGCCATAGTCGCATAGGAGAGGATCGTGTCACGCGCTGGTGTCCTGATGGCCTTCCCGATCCGCTTGACTATAATGAGGGCTGCCGCCATCTCCCGGTTACCGGCGAACGCAAGAATAGGGATGGCGGCCAGCATACAGTACCCGGCAATCGCTACCTTCCAGTATCGGTGGTTACGGCCAGGGTAGGCACCTGTGGCCGCCCGCAGGGCGTAGCCGATAAACTCGCCGGCCCCGGCAACCAGCCCGACAACAGTTGCGCTCCCCCGAGCAGGAGAAGATAGGGACCGGTAACGCTCCTGGCGCCGTTAGATATCAGGCTCCCGAACAGGCTTGCCACACCTAGCAGCATGATGAGCCGGATTGAGGTCCAGCGGAGATCCCGCTGGCTCGCCGGGGGTGGGGCGCGCATGTTCATCTATCTTGTCGTGATCCTAAAAGTAGTCCACCGAAGACTGGCAATGCCCTTATCTGCACTCAGCGCGAACGTTATTACCGCACATAGCCTTGAGGCATAGAGGATAGACGTGAAAGAGGGGGGAGAACGAACTTATTCACAGGGGGTCATCCTTGCACTGGTCACAGTCGCCTCGTTCATAAACCCCTTCACGGCCTCCGCGATCAACCTCGCCCTGCCCGTAATCGGCACCGAGTTCTCTGCCGATGCAGCCACGCTGGCCTGGGTCTCCAGCGCCTATCTCCTTGCATCGGTCATATTCCTCCTTCCGGCGGGAAAACTCGGTGACTCACGAGGGAGGGTCAGTATATTTCTGATCGGGATCGTCGTCTACGCCGTCGGGTCAATCCTCTCCATATTCACGTCCTCGATGAACCTGCTCCTCCTCTTCCGGTTCGTGCAGGGGATGGGCGGGGCGATGATCAACGCGACCAGCGTGGCCCTGATATCAAGCCTCTTCCCGCCAGGCAGACGGGGATACGCGATCGGGATCAACACCACCGCTGTATACGCCGGGCTCTCTTTCGGGCCGTTCCTCGGCGGAGTCCTGACCCAGTTCTTTGGGTGGCGGAGCATCTTCATCGTGACCGCCCTCCTTGCAGTCCCGGTCGTCTTCTATGCAAGGTGGTTCCCGGCTTTCTTGAACGAACGGCAGCAGAAACACTTTGACGTCCCGGGGTTGATCCTCTCCTCCACCCTGATCCTCTGCCTCTTCCTGGGCCTGGCCTGGATCACCACCCCCTCCGGTCTGGTACTCCTTACGGTATCGCTGGTGCTCGGCGTGGTCTTCTTCCGGGTGGAGCAGCACCGGCCGGATCCCCTTTTGCCGGTCTCGCTGCTCCAGAAGAACCGGGTCTTTGCAGCCTCGAACACTGCCGCCCTGATCAACTACAGCGCAACGTATGCGGTCGCGTTCCTCCTCTCCCTTTACCTCCAGTATATCCGGGGCTACGAACCCGCCGCCGCAGGCATGCTCCTCCTGATACAACCAATCGTCCAGGTCTTCGTCGCCCCTGTAGCAGGACGACTGGCCGACCGGGTGGAGCCAGGGCTTATAGCCTCAGCTGGGATGGCGGTTGCTGCCGTTGGGCTCTTCGGGCTCTCGCTGCTCAGCGAGACGACACAGATCACAGCCGTCCTCGTCCTCCTGTTCCTGGTGGGGACCGGGGTCGGGTTGTTCTCTTCCCCCAACACCACCGCTATCATGGGGAGCGTGGAGAAGCAGTTCTACGGGAGCGCATCAGCGATGGTGGCGACGATGCGTTCGCTCGGGATGATGCTGAGCATGGGGGCCGTCCTGGTTGTCTTTGCGGTTCTCATGGGGTCGACGACGGTCACTCCGGAAGTGTTTCCGGAGTTCCTGGCAAGTCTGCGGCTGATCTTCCTGGCGTTTACGGCCCTATCGGTCTTCGGGGTCTTTCTCTCGCTCTCCAGGAACAGAACTTGAAAGAAGTTCCTCAAATTTGCCTGAACCGACCCCCTGATCCGAAGAGGAAGCGTTAAAGCACCGGCCACCCTGTTAGTTCTTTGAACGGATGGAGCTGGTGATCGGTAATGACGGCGACCGTGACGTCGCCGTCGACGCCCAGGAACTCGTCACTGGCAGGACGTGCATCATAGCGCAGTCTGGTGCCGGGAAGAGCTGGGGCATTGCGGTGATCTGCGAACAGCTCCTGCAGGCGAGGATCGGGTTCTGCCTCGTAGACACGGAGGGGGAGTACTCCTCGCTTGCGGAACGGTTCTCCATCATCCGGATCGGTTCGGGCGAGGGTTGTGACGTGGATATCGAGCGGGCGAACCTCCGGGACGTTATGCAGCAGGCGATCTGTTCCAGAACTGCGGTGATCTTCGATGTCTCGGAGAGCGATATGCGAGAGAACGTGGCCAGACTCGCGGAGGTTCTCTACGACCTGGAGAGCACGCTGAGGAAACCGTTCCTTCTGATCCTGGAGGAAGCAGACAAATTCATCCCGCAGTCAGGGGATGCCATCAAGCAGATCGAGGAGATCTCCCGCCGTGGGAGGAAGAGGGGGCTCGGGTTGCTGGTCGCAACCCAGCGACCGTCGCTCGTGACAAAAAACGTCCTTTCCCAGTGCAACAACCAGATCATCGGGAAACTCTCGATAGAAAACGATCTGAAAGCGGTCAGCCTCTTCTTCTCGTCCCACAGGGAGGTCGCAGAACTCGCAGAACTCGAGCCAGGAGAGTTTTTTGTGATGGGCGGGATCTCTCACAGAAAGGTGAAGATGCGATTTCGGGATCGGATCTGCAGGCACGGAGGGCAGACGCCAAGACTGATGCCGGCGCAGCCGCTTCGGCCGGGAGAACGGCCCAGAGCCGAGCCCTGTGGCGGCAACCCGCGGCAGGAGCCAGCGGTGCCACCGGTAGTGGAGCACCCCATCGCCAGGAACGCGGTTATACCTGTGCTGATTCGGGAGGAGGCGCTCGATATCGCCAGGGAGAAAAGGAAACGCCGATTCAGGATTCTGGAACCCGAAGAAAGGATAGTCTCGGCGGAGCAGGTCTACCGGCCGCTACATCTGGTAAATGTCCGCTACATCGGTGGACTTCTGCGGAAGACCACAAAGACAGCGTCTTTTGTCATCGATGGCTACACCGGCTGCATCGTCGAGATTGACCGCGGATTGAAGGTCAGGCGAGGGTTCTCAGAACTCCTGGGGCTCGATGAGGCCGCAGTCAGGGTTGTTACCGGGCTTGCAAACGGAGGCTCGACGCTCGTCGAGATCGAGGCCGAGACCCATCTTCCGCCAGCCGCAGTGAAGAAAGCGATAAAGAGCCTTTCGGATGCGAAACTCATAACAGAGGTGAAGACAGTTGGCGAGACCACGGTCTACGTACCACTGCTGGCAGAGGACGTCCCACTACTCTCATCCCTCCAGGCCGGAGCCTGTAACCTCCCTATGGAGCCTCTACGGGGTGAGAGCCTGGAGGCAAGAGTCACGGAGTCGTCGCTCCGGACGATCCTGAAAGGGCTTGAACCAACGGCCGAGATCATCGAGTTTGAGACGATCTATTACCCGGTCTACGTGATCAGATTTGCATCAGAGCGCGGTGAGCGTTCGATCGTCCTCGACGGCTGCACGGGAAAGGAACTTCCCTTCCCACTATCATGACCGGAGCACTTATCCTGATGCGGAAGTAAACGAGATCTTATACCCTGCCGTCCGGCCGGTCGGCGGGGAGTGAGGTGATGAAGCGATGGATTCATACAAGTGCACACAGTGCGGCTACGTCTACAACCCCGCTCTCGGCGACCCTGAACACGGTGTTAAACCCGGCACAGCCTTTGAAGACCTGCCCGAGACCTGGAAATGTCCCAGGTGCGGCGCGCCAAAGAGCCGGTTCAAGAAGTTATAAGTGTGGCGGGCTCATCCCGCCTTCACTCTGCTTTTTCACCCTGTGCACCCTGGCCAGGGGCTTCATCACGGACGGCCGCATGGGAGGTGATAGCATCTCGACGCCGTCCACCGGGATGCCAGGCATAATCCCGGCGGATACCTCCTATGGCTCCTCACGCGACAGGGTAGTTCATCGGTTATCTCATCGGATTTTTCCATTTGGTCACTCCTGTGGTCGGGACGGGACATCTGCTCTTACCGCAGAAATACATGAACAGCCGAGGCCTTGAATGTGACATGAACCAGTCCCCGCTCGGCCAGTCGCAGACGCTCGACGCTCTGCGGTGCCAGGACGGCAACGAAAGGAACCCCTGCATCGACGAAGACCCTTGAAAAAGTGCCGTTTCTCTGGATCTCGGTCACCGTGCCGGGGAAGGTGTTTGAGGCGCTTGACTCAAAGGGTTCACGGGATAAGATCACCTCCTCCGGCCGGATACCGACACAGACTTCACCCTCGATCTCGCTGACCGTCCGGACGGTGATCCCGCCGAGATCGATCGTCGCCTCGCCGTTCAGAACTTTTGAAACCCCGCAATATACGTTCTCCATCCCGGTGAAGGCGGCAACAAATTCGGTGGCAGGTTTCCGGAATACCTCATCGGGGGTACCAACCTGGACAACCCTCCCCTCCTCCATCACCGCCACGCGGTCGGCGAGGGCGAATATATCCTCAAAGTGATGGGTTATGTGGATGACCGTTGTTCTCGTCGCCCGGCAGATCGACCTCAGTTCCCTCCGGAGTCTGTCCCGGGTGGAGGTATCGAGCGCCGAGAGTGGTTCATCCAGGAGGAGAACGTGAGGCCTGAGAACGAGCGCCCGGGCGATCGCCGCCCGCTGCTGCTCCCCGCCTGAGAGCGTCCCCGGAGCGCGGGAAATGAGATGCTCGATCCCGAGAAGGGCGGCGATCTCCTGCACCTTCCCCCTTATACGGGCGGGATCGACCTTCCGCTGCCGGAGACCAAACCCGATATTCTCCCCGACGGTAAGGTGGGGAAAGAGCATATAATCCTGGTAAACCATGCCAATCCCCCGATCTTTCGGGTCGGTGCGGGTGATGTCACGGCCATCCAGCGCTATCGTTCCGTCGTCCGCTGTGTATATCCCCGCCAGCGTCTCGAGGAGTATGGTCTTTCCTGCGCCGGTAGGCCCAAGGATGATGAAGTATTCTCCGTCGGCAACTGTCAGGTCCACACCGTCGAGGACAAAGTCCCCAAGACGTTTGGTGAGCCCCGTGATCCTGAGCACCTAGAACAACCCCCGTCCACCGCTGTAGTGTTCGAAGACCGCAAACGAGATCACCGATATGATTATCAGGATGACAGACGCGGCTATGGCAAGATCGAGGTCGCCCGTTGACATGTTCAGGAAGAGCGCGATGGGCAGGGTCTCGGTCTTCATCCGGGTAGCTCCCCCAAGCATCATGACAGCTCCAAACTCACCGATAGCCTTCGACCAGGTAATGACCAGCCCGGCGATCAGACCGTTTCTGGCGAGGGGGAGAGTTACCTGACAGAACGCGCCCCACTCGGTGCACCCGAGCGTCCGGGCAACGTGCTCGAAACGCGGGTTGATCGTCTCGAAGGCCGAACGAGCGACCCTGACCAAGTAGGGGAGATTGACAAAGAACTGGGCAACAACGATCCCGACCGGGGTGTAGACTATATCGAGACCGAAAGCCGAGAGCGTCTTGCCGAACGTCGATGGGCCGTAGAAGATGAGCAACGCCACACCCGCGACGAGCGGCGGCAGGGCAAGCGGGACGTTAAAGAGGGTGTTTACTAACCCTCTGCCAGGGAACGAGAACCGGGCTAACGAATAGGCGACAGGCACGGCGGCGACAACGCAAAGGGCGGTGGAGACCACCGACGTAACGAGCGAGAGTTCAACAGCAAACAGGATCTCCCGGGATCGCAGGCTCTCAACCAGAGCCGGAAAAGGCGGATAGAACACCAGGCCAACAATGACCACGAGAAAATACGCAATCAGACAGAACGATACGGCAAGAAAGATCACCCTGAAGGGTGTGGGGCGTGGGAGAGTGGCCCGATCCTGGAACACGTTTAACCTGACCTGAATGATGCACACTGTCTCCGGATCTGCTCGATGTGCTGAGGCGTAACCCAACCAGAGTTCGCGCTCTCAATGCAGTCAAATGCCGGTATATACGGCTTGATATCGAGGATCGGAGTACCGTCCAGGAGGTCGACACCCTCAATGACGATGCTCCCCTCCTCGATCCCGGCGAGCCTGACTACAGATATACCAAGCTGGTTCGGGCGGTTGAAGTGCCGGGTGGCGAAGATGCCGTGCGGCTCAGCGCCATCGATAAGCGGCCGTTCGGCAAGTTCTTCGGCGGGAGCCCGGTGGAACCGGTAGATGAGGATGATGTGGGAGAACCCGGCGAGCATCGACAACCCCTCCCTGTAGGCGGGGTAGACCTCCACCGTCCCGCGGGCGGCGGAGAAGGCCGCCTGAATGGGGGTGGCGGCCGGATCGGTGAAGGCTGTCCGGGCAACGCCGATCGCCCTGCAGGAGTACTCCATGCCGATCACGGTTCTATACCGGCGTAAGCCGGATCAGGATATGCCGGGAACCCGTGCTTTACAAAGATAGCCTTCCCCTCATCGGAGGTGACAAACTCAACGAAGAGACGGGCGGCATCCGGATGCTCTGTGAACGTGGTCACCCCTATCGGCACTATCAGGACCACACCATTTTCTGGCGGTAGTTCGATGACCTCCATGGTCTCGGGGTTGACCATATCAAGCGTGATGAGGGCGGCGTCAGCGGTGCCCATGTTCATCGCCACGGCCACCTCGTTGACCGTCGGCGCCCGGAGGACGACGTTTGCCTCAACGGCGTCAAGGATGCCGTGCTGCTGGAAGAGGTTATCGCCGGCCCTGCCGATTGCGGTGGTCTTCGCGTCGCCGAGGGCGATCTTCAGTCCAGGCCGGGCAAAGTCCTCAATCGAGGTGATATTCTTCGGGTTTCCAGGGGCAACAACGATCACCGGGACATGATAGGCAACGTATCCGGGAACTCCGACCAGCCCCTTATCCTGGGCGATCCGATAGTCTGGCGTTCCACCAGGGATGAAGACGTCGCCTTTCCGGGTTAACTCCATCTGCGTGATGAGCGTGCCGGAACCGGCAAAGTTGTAATCGATGCCGATGCCGTATTTCTCGGTAAAGACCTCCCCCACCTCGGTCATCGCCGCCTTTAGCCCGGCGCCGGAGTAGACGAACAGCGTCGTGTTGCCCGCGGTGTGAGTCTCATTCTCGCTGACTGTGTTACTGCACCCTGCCGTGCAGAGAAAGATGGCAAGTAGAAAAGCCGTAATCAATGCAATGCGTTTTTTTGACATGATACCATTCAGTACCGGCGTTCCGGATATTAAAGATGTATCATTTACTTTATGATTATATCAAGTTAGTTTACTTTACACCTGCCATATTAAACGTTTTGATCCCTGCACTCAACAAAACCTATCATCCGAGCGTACATTGCGTGGATCTTTTGTAATCTCTTCCATCCATCCGGAACGCTCGTCAGGGTAGGCATCAAACTCCGGGACGTAAGGCTTTATGTCCAGAACCGGGGTGCCGTCCAGGATATCGACATCCTCGACGATGAGCGTCGCGCCATCGACGGCAACAAGCCGCAGGATCGAGAGACCGATCGCGTTCGGGCGACGGGGTGCCCTGGTCGAAAAGACACCATGAGGCCTTGTATCCAGGAATGGCACCACCTCAAGCGAATAGCCCTCAGAGCGGTGGAAGTGATAGAGGAGGATGATCCGGGAGAAACCCTCAATGTCCTTTAAACCCTGGGTGCAACCGGGGTTGAGTTCAACCGTTCCCCGGACACCCCTGGCTCCGACTGGCTGGATGGGCATATCACGCGGGTCGTGGAATGGGGAGTGGACGGTGCCGATTGGAGTGAACTCGATCCGGGTCATGGGTGATCACACAGAAACGGTTCTACAATCAGGACGATGAGGTTTTGTGTGTCGGCACGTCTTCTCCTTTAACAATACCCACAGATGACCTCCAGGTGGTCATGCAGGATCTCTAGAACGAGACGGTGTGGGCCATGGATAAGAGATCTCAACGATCCTGTTTCACGGCGGCGATCCGGGCGCGGAGGTCACGGGCAGCGGCCGTGACATCATCCGCCCCGACGACCGCCGAGATCACCGCAACACCGTCAGCCCCTGCAGCGATGACATCAGCAACGTTCCCGGCGTTGATCCCACCGATCGCGATTAGCGGGATGGAGACGGCTGCCCTGACCACCGAGAGCAGGGAAAGCCCGAGGCCAGGCCCCGCATCAGCCTTTGAACCGGTAGCAAACGTCGGGCTGAGTGCCACATAATCGGCACCAGCCGCTTCTGCCCTTACCGCCCCGGCAGCCGAGTCCACCGACGCGCCGATGATGAAACCGGGAGGGGCGAGGCTCCGTGCCTCAGATACGGGGAGGTCGGTTGCGCCGAGATGGACACCGTCGGCACCGGCCCTGAGCGCCAGATCAAGGTGGTCATTCACGATGAAGAGGGCACCGAAATCGCGGGTGATCTTTCGGACGGCAGTAGCAACATGGAGGAGGTCCCGCGCCGGCAACCGTTTCTCACGTAGCTGGATCACGTCCGCACCCCCGGCAACTGCCTGAGCGGCGAGTTCGGCATGTGAACGCCCGCGCCCGACCGTCTCGTCCGTGATCACATAGAGGTCATATCCCATCACAACTCCTCTATCCGTGCATACCTGGCAAGGTCATCAGGAGTGAGCGCGGCAAATTCGTCAAAGAGCCCCGTCCGAAACGAGTAAGGCCCTCGTGCCCCCGCCTCTGCCCGCTCACCGGCCAGCCCAAAAGCCGCGAGTGCTGCCGCCGACGAAGCAAGAAGATCGTCCGCAACCGCCGCAAACGCCCCGGTGACCGATGCGGCCATGCACCCGGTCCCGGATAACCTCTCCATCAGGGGACTGCCGTTTCTGACGGCGTATACCCTCCCCCCATCAGTGACCAGATCTGTCTCCCCTGTCATCGCCACCACCGCCCCGGTCGAGCGGGCGCACTCCCGGACCGTCGCCAGAGGGTCGGCCGCGATACCGGCCGAATCTACTCCTCTGACGCTTCCACCGGTTCCGGCGATGACCCCGATCTCCCCGGCGTTACCTTTCAGGACAGCGATATCAAGAGCCTCCAGGAGTCGTCTTGCGGATGCGGTCCGAAACTCTGTTGCCCCGGCGCCAACAGGGTCAAGGACGACCGGAATCCCGAGATCGTTTGCCCGGCGACCGGCAATCAACATCGCCTCGACCTGCGCGACAGAGAGTGTGCCGATATTCAGGACGAGCGCGGAGGCGGCTTCAACCATATCGGCCACCTCCTCAGGCGCATCTGCCATCACAGGGGCGGCCCCAGCGCAGACGGTTATGTTCGCGCAGTCGTTGATTGTGACACTGTTTGTGATGTGGTGGATTAGCGGCCGCTCTTGGCGCACGGCGGCGAGCATCCCGGCAGGGATCCCGCCATCCACAGGACGTCTGGATGAAACTTCAGTCATTCTGCCAGGCATAACTACTGCAGTAGAGGTATGCATCAATTGCATAAATCAGGCTCTGCCGTTCGGATGGATCCTGCGTATGAAAACCCGGCATGGGCAGACAAGATTTCCTGAGATGTAGCAACACCGGACGGGGAGATGTCCACGTGTTGCGCCAGGTTTTACAGCAAAAACGCCGAGGGGGAGATTTGAACTCCCGAGGTGCCAGGCACCAGTGGCTTTCGAGGCCACCGCCTTCCCGGACTAGACTACCTCGGCACAGAGATGGCGCATAGTATTTAGGTTCTTTTACTATAATATTATCGAGATATGCTCTGCCGGTTCACCACAATCCCCGACGGCGGTGTGCTGATTTACAGCGGCAGGCCCGGAGATACTTATGAGACCTCCCTCCTGTATTTCGGGATCAACCCCGACACCGCACTGCTGTTCCACAACAAAAGAAGCCTTCCACAGGACAAAAAGATCGAGGAGGAGGAGGTAGTGCTGTTCCAGACCTCCTCAAGGGGTTGAGTTACTCAGCGCCCGCTCCGCCCGGTTTCTCGGACCGGGTGATCATCATGTCGTCAACACGTATGAGGAGGACTGCCGTCTCCGTCGCGCTCTTGATCGCCTGGGCCTTCACCCTGAGAGGCTCGAGTACTCCGACCTCCAGCATGTCGACAACCTCACCGGTGTAGACATCCAGTCCGGCGTGCCTGGCGCCCTCGGCGTGTGCCTTCCTCAGGGCAACGACCTTATCGATCGTATCAAACCCGGAGTTCTCCGCAAGTGTCCTCGGTATGACCTCAAACGCGTTTGCAAACGCCTCGATAGCAAGCTGGACGCGCCCGCCGATGGTTGAGGCGTAGTCACGGATGCGCAGCTGGAGCTCGGTCTCAACCGACCCCCCGCCGGTAACAAACTTGCCATCCTCGATTGCGTCCTGAATGACCCGGGTGCCGTCATAGACCCCGCGCTCAAGTTCGTCCAGAAGCAGCTGAGAGGTGCCGTGCAGGAGGATCGTGACCGCTTTCGGGTTCTCACAGCCAGAAATGATCGTCAGGTCGGCATCGGGAACCTCCTCGACCATCTCAGCGTGGCCGAGCGCCTCTTCGGTGAGTTCATCGGGCTTGTTGACGATGTTCCCTCCGAGCGCCCTTGCGGCGAACTTCATATCTTCCTCTTTCACGTCCTCTACAGCGTAGACACCGTGCTTTGCCAGGTAATACTGAACCGCGTCGGCGATCCCCTTCTGGCAGAGTACAACGTTTGCGCCGGCGGCAACGATCTGGTCAGCAAGTTTCTTGAGCGACTCGCGCTCCTGCTCGGAGAACGCCCTGACCTGATCGGAGGAGGTGATCTTGATCTTGGACTTCACCTGGGTCTTTGTGATCTCAAGCGGTTGGGCAAGGAGGGCTACCTTCACGTTCGTGACCTTCTCAGGCATCTGCTCAAAGACACGCTTCTTGTCGATGACGACACCCCGAACCAGCTGGATGTCGTCCATCGAATCCCCGACCTGTTTCTTTATCTTGATGTCATCCTCATCCACGACGTAGGTGCCCTGTTCCGTCCTGGTGGCGACCTGCCGCACCGCGTCCACCACTATCGCGGATACCTTGTCCTTTATCCCCTCAATTGACTTACCGGTCATGGCCGTCCCGGCAAGCTTGAGAAGATCCTCCCGATCGTCAGCGCCAACGGGGATTGCCAGTTCATCCAGGATCTCACTCGCCTTCTCCATACCAAGCCTGTAACCCTGTGCGATGGTGGTGGGATGGACGTCCTGAGCCAGCAGATCCTCCGCCTCTTCCATAAGGGATCCGAGGAGCACGGTTGCGGTCGTGGTACCGTCGCCGACCTCGTCGTCCTGGGCCTCGGCAACCTCGACGGCCAGCTTGGCACCGGGATGCTGTACGGACATCTCGTGCAGGATGGTTGCGCCGTCGTTTGTTATCACGACGTCCCCGGTTGAGCTGACCAGCATCTTATCCATCCCACGGGGACCAAGCGTTGTCCGAACTGCGGCAGCAATTGCCTTTGCGGCCATGATATTCGATCTTTGCGCCTCAAATCCCTGGGTGCGCTCAACGTTTTCCCGCAAAATAATGATGGGCTGTCCAGAAAGCATTGTATAATCCTCCTTTGTCCGTTAGGTTTGTTCAGAAGTTCTATATAAATTAGTCGATAGAGGTCTCTGCGTATGACGCAGATCATAACTGGCCGGACACCCGCAGAAGGGGTCTATTCAACCGGTCTCCAGGTCACCTCAACCGAGCCTGGATATAACAAATAGCGAGTGTACCGGAACGCCTTCAACCTCTCTGATACCCCGTTTATCAAAGAGCGACCAGACCGCCACAGGGGTGGCTCCATGACGCCGGAGGAATGTGATCGTCTCGGAGAGTGTCGCCCCGGTCGTGACGACATCGTCGACGACGATACAGCGCTGTCCGGCAATAGTGGAGAAGGTACCCCAGATGGACCCTGTGGGCGTCTCACCGCGACTGTGTTTCGCAGGGAGGTAGATTGCAAGTCTCAGCCCCTCCTCCGCAGCAATAAGGGTTGCAAGCGGGACACCTGACTGAGCGATACCCACGACCGTCCCGGCTCTCTCCTCTTCGCGGTCCAGGCTTCCATCGTCTGTCAGGTAAAGGAAGCGTTCGAGCATCATCCTCGCCATATCGGAGAGAAGCGTGCCGTGACTTGCCACCGCCGTCCAGTCAATGTGAACATCCTTTGGGGCTTCAGCACCTTTCTGCTGGGTGAGCAACCAGGTGACCGTCTCCATCGAGAGACCAAGCTCGTCGGAGATCTGGCCGGGTGTGTGTCCTTCTGCCTGGAGCGCCTTTGCCTTCGTGATCAGGTCTTCGAGCGCGGACATGGAGAATAGATCTCCGGGCGATTTATTTAAGTTTTCTTTTGACAGGCGCGCCACAGACAGGGCAGTCCCCCGGTTCTCGCCAGTAACGCCCGCACCCTGTACAGCGGTAGCGCCACCGGCGTGGCCTGGCCGGGCGTTGCAGTATGCTCCGCGTTTCGATGCCGAGATGATGAGCAACATTCTGGACCGCAAAATCGTCTGTGACGAGGACTGCGCCGAGTTCCAGTGCAAGTGCCAGGATCTCGCGATCGGTTAAGGAGAGCTCTCCTGCATCCCCCGTCAGACGTGCAGCCTCATCCACCCGTATCAGGTCATCCCTGCGCGGCTCCCTGACCCTGAGCCCGGCGGCAGAGAGAGCCGTGAAGCGGCACTTCGCATGAAAATCGACAAGTTCATCTACCACCGTGGGCGTTGTCCAGGCGGGGCCGTCTACAGGCAGATCCGCAAAGAAGGCCGATGCATCGAGCACGAGCGTCATGCCGAGAGCTCCAATACCTCGTTCTCCCGGCAACGGACAGGGTAGCCGAACGATTCAAGCAACCAGCAGGCAGTCTTCGCATGCATCGATAGGGTGTGCGTCGTATACTCACCCCCGTAGCAGGCAAGGTAGATCAGGAGCTGGTCGGCCAGGTGGGCGTCAACAACACCCGGCCTGCCGCACTCCTCCATGAGGGCGCAGGCAGCCGCCCGACCAACCTCCTCAGCGGGAAGACCCCGTCTCCCAAGAGCGATACCGCCTTTAGCACCCTTCCATACTGTTATAGAACTCCCGACGCTTGCCCCGCGCCCACGAGAATCGATCTCCGCCGTGCAGGATAGACCCTCCCGGGCCTCCAGGAGTTCCCGGGCGGATGCAGCCTGGCGCTCCGCAACGTGTGAAGGAAGACCCACCGAACAGGAAACCAGCCCGCAGGACTCCTCTTCCGGGATCGCAATCGGACGTGGGTGGGATGCATCCACCCGTACGCGCGCCATTCCTCCTCCCTCCGGATAGTAACCCCGCTCCAGCACCTCAACCTCCAGAGAGACACCTGCCCGGCGTAGCACCGGCGCAAAGACACGATCGAGATAATCGATGGTCGGGCTCCAGGCCACCTCTGTCCCACCGGAGACCCTGATGCTTCCGCCGCAGATAAGAGCGGCCGGGAGCCATGCCTGGATGACCAGCGGGATGCTCCCGGCAGTCCCGGTCTTTATCAAGAGATCCGTCCGCCTGACCCGCTGTGGGGTGAATGTGATCTCGCCACTCCCCGGAGAGAGACCCGTGCACTCAGCATCGCAGGTTCCAGCAACCGCCATTACCGCAGCGATATGTTGCGGGGCAAGCCCGTGATTCGGCCGGTTCTGACGTATCCCGGTCACTCTAACCGGCGTGGCGGATATGGCCGAGAGGGCCACGGCCATGCGGACTGTTCCTCCACCTCCTTCAAGGCGGGATCCGTCAACAGTGAGCATCTTCCCTGATAGTGGTGGCGATGGCATTGGCGGCCGATATGAGACTGGAAGCGCTCTCGCAGGTATCACTGGAGACCACCGATGAGAGCCCTGCCGCCCGCAGACGGGTATAGGCACCGCTCGTGAGCACCCCGTGGACACAGGCGGCATGGATGGATATAGCCCCCTGATCCCTGAGCATCCGGGCAGCGGTTGCCAGAGTCCCGCCGGTCGATATGATATCGTCCACAATCACGACGTCCCGTCCTGCCGCATCTATGGTCTTTGGAGCAATCCTGACCTCCTCGCCGGAGAATCGGGTCTTCACAAGGTGATCGCAGTCCCATCCCCCAACCGCTGCAACCCCAGAGGCGAGATCGATCGCACCCTCATCCGGGGCGAGGATCAGGGGGTTTTTCAGGCGCAGATCGCCAACATAACTCCCGATGGCCGGGGTGATTGTGATCTCCTTCGCCGGGACGCTGAAGTGTTCCAGCACGCTTCGATCATGGATGTTGATCACATAGACACGCCCGATACCGGTAGAGAGAGCCCGCGCGACCGCCCGGGCACTGATCGGTTCGCCCGGAGAGAAACGCTTATCCTGTCTGGAATACCCCATGTAAGGTATCACCAGTGTGTTCGCTGACCTGTCGGCGGCATCGATCGCAAGGAGGGTCTGCACAAACATATCGTTGTCGACGATGCTGCTGATGATCAGGGTCTCATCGTCCAGCTCTCCACACCTCATATACAGTTCCCCATCGGGAAACCGGCGAAATATAGTCTCGACCAGCGGTACCCCCAGTTTTTCGGCAACGCGGGCTGCGAGAACCTGGGACCGCTCTGTGCTGATGATTCTCATGGGTCACCTTTGCTAGAAAGTATTTGAACGAGGATGAATAAATTATATAACTACCACTGCATCAAAGAGGTAAACTCGGCAATGGATTCAACAGGACTAACAGAAATTCCAGACATAGACCTCACCGACGAGGAGATTGAAGAGACGGATCTCTTCTCCGGTCTTGAGGTGAGCACATCTTCAGATATCGATGTACCCCCGAAACTGATAGATCAGGTCATCGGCCAGGAACACGCCGTTGAGGTGATCCGGAAGGCTGCGGTTCAGCGCAGACACGTTATGATGATCGGTACACCAGGAACCGGCAAATCGATGCTGGCAAAGGCGATGGCCGAACTCCTCCCAAAAGAGGAACTCCAGGACATACTGGTCTACCCTAACTCCGAAGACAGCAACAACCCGATCATACGAACCGTGCCCGCTGGCCGCGGTAAGCAGATAGTCAACGCCCACAAGGCCGAGGCCAGGAAGAAGATCCAGATGCGGAGCACTCTGATCATGCTTCTGATCATCGGGATCATCGGCTACGCGATAATCACCTACCAGTGGCTTATGGGCATAATAGCCGCCGCATTCATCTTCATGGCGTTGAGATACTCGATGCCTCGCGAAGATGCGATGGTCCCAAAACTCCTGGTATCTCATGACTCGAATAACACGGCGCCATTCGTCGATGCCACCGGGTCACACGCTGGCGCTCTGCTCGGCGACGTCCGGCATGACCCTTTCCAGAGCGGGGGGCTTGAGACACCAGCACACGACCGTGTCGAGGCCGGGGCAATCCACCGGGCACATGGCGGCGTTCTCTTCATAGACGAGATCAACACCCTTACCCCTCACTCGCAGCAGAACCTGTTGACCGCGCTCCAGGAGGGATCCTTCCCGATCACCGGTCAGAGTGAGCGCTCAAGCGGTGCTATGGTCAGAACCGAGCCTGTCCCATGCCGGTTTGTGATGGTTGCAGCAGGAAACGTCGATGCCATCCAGGGAATGCACCCCGCACTCCGGTCACGTATACGTGGTTACGGCTACGAGGTCTACATGCGCGAGACGATGGAAGATACCACCGAGAACCGGAAGAAGTTCCTCCGGTTCATCGCCCAGGAGGTAAAGAACGACGGCAAGATCCCTCACTTTGACCGGAGCGCCATGCTTGAGGTTCTCCGCGAGGCCCGCCGTCGCTCGAACCGGAAGGGGCACCTGACCCTTAAACTCCGGGATATGGGCGGTCTCATCCGCGTCGCGGGTGACCTCGCCCGGCAGGAGGGGGTAGAGTTCACCACGGCAAAACACGTCCTCGCAGCGAAAGCGGCCGCTCGCTCAATCGAGGACCAGATCTCCGACGAATACATCCGAAGAAGCCGTGATTACGATATCACGGTCGTTGAGGGTACACGGGTTGGCCGCGTGAACGGGCTTGCGGTGATGGGAAGCGACTCCGGCACCGTGCTCCCTGTGATGGCCGAGGTGACGACAAGTCAGGGGGCGAACGGGACGGTCATCGCAACCGGGATGCTCAAGGAGATCGCTCAGGAGTCTATCAAGAACGTCAGTGCCCTGATCAAGAAGTTCACCGGCAGGGATATCCGGAACATGGATATCCACATCCAGTTCATCGGCACCTACGGCGGTGTCGAGGGGGATTCGGCCTCCGTAACCGTGGCGACAGCGGTGATCAGCGCGATAGAGAACATCCCGGTGCGCCAGGACGTCGCGATGACAGGTTCGCTCTCGGTCAGGGGCGACGTCCTCCCTATAGGAGGCGTCACCTACAAGATCGAGGCGGCCGCAAAGGCCGGGATCAAGAAGGTGATCATACCGCGGTCGAACCTGGACGATGTTCTTATTGAGGACCGATACCGCTCGATGATCGAGATCGTGCCGGTTGATCACATAGAGGAGGTTCTCCAGAACGCGCTCGTGCCCGAGAACCGCGAGGGGTTCCTCTCGAAACTACGAAAACTGGCGGCCAGCTCGACAGGCGGCATCTTTGACCCGAACCTCGGACACCCGGCGGCCTGATACCCCATGTCTGAAGTGCGCTACTACGATATACGGTGCGTACGGGGCGAGGTCACCCGGATCGATATCGAAAACAGGGTGGTCGAGTCCGCAGGTACCTCTTTTTTTGACAGAACGGTTGTCAGGGCGCTTGCCTCGAATGGCTGGGGCATCCTCATCCGGGATCACGTCGACCTCGACTCAAAGCATGAGATCGATACCCTCGTCAGGGAGGCAGCCCGTCTTGCCGCCGTCACTAAAGATCACCTCGACCTTGCCGACGCCCCGCGTGGCACGCTCCCCGTTCCACCACCGGGGGAGGATCCACGGGAGATCGACCTCGAGGAGAAGACGCGATTGCTTGCTGAGATCGAGGGAGCGGCACGGATACCGGGGGTGACGAACACACGGGCGAACTACACCGAAGGGGTCGACACGGTCAGGTTCCTGGACTCTGAAGGGAATGAAAACACCTACGAATCCATCCGCTCCGGGTTCTCGGTCGTCGCGATAGCATCCAGAAATGGGGTGATGCAGATGGGCAGTGAACGCGAGCACACCATCAGGGGGTTTAACCTCCGGGGGAGGCATGACCTCGGTAGAAAGGCTGGCGAGGTTGCGGTCTCGCTGCTCGATGCGAAAATCCCGAAAGGCGGAATGCAACGTGCCGTCCTCGACCCTGAACTTGCCGGGGTCTTCACCCACGAGGCTGTCGGTCACGCGAGCGAGGGTGACCTTGTCCGTGAAGGGGCATCGGTTCTCGGTGGGAGGATCGGCGAGCGTATAGGTTGCAAAGGGCTTGTGATAGTCGACGATCCGACGCTGCACGAGTTCGGGTTCATGCCGGTTGACGCCGAGGGGGTGGCGGTGCATCGGACAGAGATAATCCGTGACGGTATCCTCACCTCCTATCTCCACAACCGCGAGACCCTGGCAGCGGTCGGGGACGGCATAGCCGGGCACGCACGTGCCGAGCACGGGGCGCCGCCGATCGTCAGGATGAGCAACACCTTCATCGAGAACGGCGACGCCACGCGAGAGGAGATCCTGGCGGAGTGCCGGCAGGGTATCCTGCTGATAGGATCCAGGGGCGGCCAGGTCGACCCGGGTCGTGGGGTATTCCAGTTCAACGCGGAGTACGGATACCTTATCGAGGGTGGTGAGACGACCGGTATGCTCCGTGACGTCTCGCTTTCGGGCGAGATCCTCACAACGCTCCACAACATCGCCCTGATCGGGGATGACCGAAGGATGAATCCAGGCTACTGCGGCAAAGGCGGGCAGGTTGTACCCGTGAGTGATGGTGCGCCCCACCTCCTGCTGAAAGACGCGATCATCGGGGGGCGTGGCGAATGAACATGAACGGCGAAGACCTGATCGAAAAGGTTCTCCGGGAAGGGGAGCGCCTGGCAGACGAGGTTGAGGTCTTCTCCGCCCGTGGGCGGAGCGTCATCACCGAGATCAAGAAAGGGATCATCGGGGTCGCCGAGGAATCAGAGGCCTGGAGCATGGCTATCCGGACGGTCAGGAACGGGCAGATCGGGTTTTCGTCCACAGGCGACCCTGACCGCTGGAAGGACTGTCTGGATGCAGCGCTCGCAAGTGGCAGGCTCGCCACACCACAGCGATGGGGCGGGTTCCCTGGGCCGGCTGCTCTCACAGGCGCCCCTCTAACCGCAGACGAAAGCCTTACAGTCGCGGTCGAAGACGCAGCAAGACTGGTCGACGACCTCCTCGCCGGCGCCGCGGAGTACCCTGTGGAGGTCATCGGCGGGTCTGCGGACCTCGGGCGGTCTCACCTCTCGATCTCGAACTCAAATGGCATCACCTACGAGATAGAACGGACGGTTGTGGGAGTTTCTATGGAGACGATCCGGGAGCAGTCCACCGGCTACGAGTTCGACGTCTCACCGTTCCGTAACGATATCAACCCCCACGCAGTCGGGGAACGGGCTGCGATGCTTGCCGCCCGCTCTCTTGGTGGGCGCGATATAGAGACCGGGCGATACGACATAGTCCTCTCCCCGGTTGCGGTCGCAAGCCTCATCGGCCAGGTTCTCATACCGGCACTCTCCGGGCGGAACGTGAAGGCCGGTCGATCGCCCCTCGCAGACAGTGTCGAAGAGCAGGTCTTTGATGAATCGCTATCCATCTACGACGACCCCTTTGCGCCGGGGCCGGGAAGCACCGCCTGGGACGCTGAAGGCGTTCCCACCCGACGTCTGGTCTTCATCGATCAGGGGGTGGTCCGCAGGTTTGCCTACGACCTCAAGACCGGCTACCGCTACGGGGAGGAGAGCACCGGAAGCGCTGTTCGAACCGGAAGCGAACCCCCGGTGATCGGGGTGCACAACCTCTTCATCGACGGAACCCCCGAGAAAGAACCTGGTTACGGGCGTGCAGTCTGGGTCCACGATGTTGTCGGGGCCCACACCGCAAACCCCTTCTCCGGCGACTTCTCGGTTGAGGTCGCAAACCCATTCTGGATGGAGGATGGAGAACTGGTCGAACCGATCCGGGCAGCGATGCTTTCAGGGAACGTCTTTGAGATGCTCGGTGAGATCGGGGGGTTCGGGAACGACGTAAGACGCGTCGGACGGCTCACTGTTCCATCAATACGGTTAAATAACCAGCAGATCATTGGTAAATAGATGATGGAAGAGATCCTCGCCATCCTTCTTGCAGTTGCGATAGCCGCAGCCATTTACTACCTGATGAAGAAGGCACTGACACTTGTCATCAACGCCATCGCCGGACTCGTCACGCTCTGGGTTCTGAACTACTTTAGCGTCCTCGCCTGGTTCGGTGCGCCCGATATCCAGATCTCGCTTGTCACAATCCTCATATGTGCCCTTGGAGGGCTACCAGGCGCCCTAATCCTGGTGCTCCTGCACCTGATCGGGATCACGATCTGAGGTCGGCTTTTCTACGACCCTCCACACCGCAAGTTAAAACAGGCTTGCCTCCGAGTGGACCATGATGCCGTCCTGGAAGATCTCAAACGGTTTGATCTCACGCGAATGGGCTGACCGGCGCATCTTCACGACCTCGAGGGCCAGGTGCACCTCGGTGAGTCCCGGAGAGCGGATGTAGCGCAGAAGGATCACCGTATCGGCCAGGTACTCAATTATACCGTACCTGCTCTCCTCCGGGTTTCCCGGACAGGTCTCGCTCGCCAGCACCAGGGTGCAGGCCTCATCCCGCATCACCTCCACAAACCTGAACATCTCCCGCCGCCGGTCAGATTCATCCTCAAAAAGCCCCTCAAAGAGAGAGATCGGGTCGATGACCACTCTTGAGGCCCCTGTGCTCTCGATGAGAGCGGGAAGCTCGCTCTTGATGCTGTTGATCGCAAGGTTGAAGTCAGTCGGATCTAGTTTGAGAAGGTAGAACCGGTCGCCGAACACAGCCAGATCCCAGCCTTTCTGTGTCATCGTGGTGCGGAGGAGTTCCTCCCGCTCTTCAAGACTTATGTAGATAACCTTCTCGCCCCGGGATAGACCCTCGTAGGCGAACTGAAGTGCAAGCATTGTCTTTCCGGTGCCGTATGTCCCGACAAGCGCACATATGCTCTTCTCGATAAGCCCTCCCGAGAGCATCGTGTCGAGCCCAACAACCCCGAACTTCGCCCTGGCCACTATACCACCATCCTGATGTTTCTGACCTCAAAGCCCCCCTTCGCCGAGATAGAGACCGCAAACTTTACCAGGTTCTTATCCTCAAGCCAGGTCATGACCCCCCGAAACTTCCCGAAATACATGACCCGCTGCCGGCGCTGTGCGCCGCTCTCCTCCCAGTGGAAAAGAAATGTAGCGTCAACGCAATCGGCAATCTCAAGTTCCTGCGACCTACCAAGTATACCGGAAGCGAGCAAAAGGAAGATCGTGCAGTTCCACTGTTTCGCCGCACGCTGCAGTCCGCGCATGAAAGCTATGAACGCATGCCACGGTTCTCCCACCTCAAGCGACGGCGCAATATCGGTCAGGGAGTCCAGGACTACCAGGCCATCCTGAGGAAGCACTTTGAGCACACCCGCAATCTCTGAAAGGATACCGTCACCCTCCCTCCGCTGTTTCTTCTGCAGGCGTTCCATGACGCTGCCTGCACCATACCAGCCCGTCGGGACGAGACTGGCATCGAAGTAGAACTCCGAGAGGTCATAAAAGCGGATACCCTCCCCGAGCTGGTCATAGAGATCCGGGTTAAAGGAGAGAGCCACCTCTCTCAGTATATCCTCCCGCATCCGGGTGATCGTCACATAGGAGATACTCTCCGGAATGAGCACCCCCTTACCTCTCGCCTGACCCGCTCTTTTCATCCGGGTCAGATGCATGAGAGAGGTCTGCACGAACTCGACGTTGCCGGCACCGTGCTCCCCGAGGAGGAGCACCACAGAGCCAGGCGGAACACCTCCGTCCAGGACGGGATCGAGAGACGGGATTCCAGTCGGCATCCGCATCAGGAGGCGGTCTTCCATGGTACATTCCTTACATGTGGAACATTAAAACGTTCTGGTTGGTCGGTTACGACAAACATTGCTGCTACAAAAGTAATACTCTGGCTAGAAAACCCGCAAATATATATGCATGCTGCTCCACATCCCCTATTGAACCAGGGGTGGTGCACCGGGGAATCGGAGAGCCAGGTGAGGCGGGTCAGAGGATATGCAGGAATCACATGATACTGGAAGTGTAAAGGAACAAGATCCCACCGTGGGCGCCGCAATACCTGGCGCGGGATCCCCCAAACAGCACCGCCTCATCAACCGCTTTCTCCGGTCAGGAGAAGAGATTCGGAGAACTGCCGGGTATGATCCAGTAAAATTCGGCCCCCTCACCGATGCTGTGATCCCGCCCGGCTACAGAGAGATAGACCGTTACTGGGTCACTGAAGGTCTTGCACTCGTCGTTATAGCCCGAAACCTCCAGACGAACCAGAACGAGTACCTCCTGTTCGAACCGGTGCTCTCCGAATTTGAGTACGAACTCCTGGAAAGGTTATATACAGACCTACGAGATGTCCTGATCCTGGAAGACCGTGACCTCGTCACCGACAGAAGGATTGTTCTCGCGCGAAGAACAGATGACCTGCTCGCGGAGTACGGCATATCCTTACCTGACGACTCTTTCTACCGGATCCGCTACTACCTTGAACGAAACTACCTGGGCTGGTCGCGGATCGACGCGTTGATGAAGGACCCCGGAATCGAGGACATCTCCTGCAACGGCACAAACATCCCAATATTCCTCTACCACCGCAAACACCAGAACATCAAGACGCAGATCATGTTCGATGAACCCGCGTTGAACTCGCTTGCTATCACGCTTGCCCAACGTTCCGGAAAGCACGTTTCCATAGGTAGCCCGCTCGTTGACGCAACCCTCCCTGACGGTTCACGGCTACAGGTTACACTCGGCCGGGAGGTTACCAGTCGTGGGACATCGTTTACCATCCGCAAGTTCCGCGAGTCGCCGTTTACGCCAGTAGAACTGATAGAGACGAACACCTTCGACATAAACCAGCTCGTCTACATCTGGCTGGCGATCGAGAACAACAAAAGCCTTCTCTTCGTCGGTGGGACGGCGTCGGGTAAGACCACATCATTAAACGCGGTCGCCCTCTTCATCCCGCCACTCTCAAAGATCGTCTCCATCGAGGACACACGTGAGATCACACTATATCACGAGAACTGGGTTGCGACCGTCACACGCGAGACGGTCGCGGGTGGGCCTGGCGCAACCCCCATAGGGATGTTTGAACTCCTGAAAGCCGCGATGCGGCAGAGGCCCGAGTACATCCTGGTCGGAGAGGTCAGAGGGAGTGAGGCGCAGACTCTATTTCAGGCGATGAACACCGGCCACACGACGTTTTCCACAATGCACGCAAGCGACGTCGATGCAGCGATCCACCGTCTGGAGAGCGCGCCACTCAATGTACCGAGGAACATGCTCCAAGCTCTTGACATCATAGCCGTCCAGGCTCTCACCCACCGTGGAGGCGACCGCGTGAGAAGGTGCCGCGAGATCGTCGAGATCGCCGGGGTTGACCCGATCACGGGGAACGTTCAGGTAAACACCGTATTCGAGTACAATCCCGTGGCTGACACCTTCTCCTACACCGGAAGATCGAAGATATTTAACGAGATCATGGAGTACCGCGGCTGGGGGCTTAAACAGCTTGAAGAAGAACTGCAGACCCGGCGGAACATCCTCCTTGCTATGCTCGATCAGGGCATAAAGGATTACAGGTCGGTCGCCAGGATCATTCAGGCCTGGGCGATCAGCCCTGAGGCGGTGCTCTCCTCAATCGACAACCTTGGTGAGTTGATCCGCTGATGTCATCTCTGCGCGTGCGCCTCCGCCGTTTCATCCACAGGAGGGTGGAGCGCAACCCCGTGCGCTACCGCGACCTCCGTAAAGACCTGGTTGCGGCATGCATCGGCGTGACGATGGAGCACTACCTCCTGCTGGCACTCCTGGTCTCGCTGCTCATCGGCGTCACCTGTGCCACAGCGGCATTCCTTGCGATGCATCTCCTCTCTCTTCCTCAGTTCAGCCTTGGAATCTACAACGTCTTTCAAATCGGCCTGCCGGACTATGTCCTGAGGGAACAGGTTTTTACGGCACTGCACCTTGTCATCAGTGCGGTCATATTAGTTCTCACAGCCTATGCGTCATGGACGCTTGCCCTGCGTTACCCTGCCATCCATAAGACGAACCGGGCAACCCGGATCAACCTCCTGCTCCATAACGCCGTCTCTTACATGTATGCCATGCGACAGGGCGGTGCGGAGATGGTGGATATATTCCGTTCCCTCAGCGAGAACACAGGGATTTACGGTGAAGTTGCACACGAGTTCCGCCGGGTCGTCCGGGACACGGACTACTTCGGCTGCGACCTCATAACGGCGCTCCAGAATCTGCAGGAGACAACTCCATCGGATAAACTACAGGATTTCATCCAGGACCTGATCTCGGTGATCGAGAGCGGTGGGGATGTCCTTGAATACCTGGAGACGCGGGTTAGACTCTACCAGGAGGATGCAAAGTTCGAGCAGCAGAACTTCCTCTCCACGCTTCAGATGGCCGCCGAATCCTATGTGGCGCTCTTTGTCGCCGGGCCGCTCTTTCTGATCATCGTTATGATCGTGATGGGGTTTATGAGCAGCACACCGATTATGCAGCTCTCGGTCGTTATCTACCTCCTCATCCCGGTCGGTTCGCTCTTCTTCATCCTCTTTATAGATATCATCTCGATCAAGACCGAAACTGTGGAGAGGTACACCTCCGAAAAATGGCTCCACGAGTTCGAAGACGTCCGGGTCGAGAAGCGCGCCGGCGAAGAGTCATTCTTCCAGAAACTGCGCCACTACGACAGGATCCGTAATATCCGGTCATTCCTCAGACATCCGCTCCGCGAGTTTCTCATCGATCCAAACAGGACGTTTTACCTTACCGTCCCGATTGCGATGGTCTATGTCCTTCTTGTACTCATGATGACGCCCGCCTACCCCGATATCGAGGTCCTGATCGATGTCCTGGACGACCACCTGATCGTGGCACTGCTGATCATACTCATTCCTTTCGGCATCTGCTACCAGGTCTGGCGAACGAAGGTTATGAGGATCGAGGCGAGCATCCCGGAGTTCTTGAGTCGCCTCTCAGGGATCAACCAGGTGGGACTGACGCTTGCACAGGCGATCTCGATCCTGGCATCCGCAGATCTCGGCATTCTAACGTACGAGATCAGAAAGATCCAGCGTGATATCGAATGGGGAGCGAGCGTTCAGGAGGCGCTTATCAGGTTTGAGGTGCGGATACGCACCCCGGCCATCGCCAGGGCGGTCACCCTGATCACAACGGCAAGCCGGATGACTGGCAGCATAGGTGAGGTACTCAACATTGCGGCCAGAGACGCAGCGATCTCAGAGAACCTCAAGCGGGAGAGAGGTGCCGAGATGTCCATCTACACCGTCATCGTCTACCTGGTCTTTATCGTCTTCCTCTTTGTCGTGGCCGTCATCGACTCCCAGTTCCTCACCGTTCTGGCCGGTGTCGAGACGGTCTCTACCGCCGGAGCAGCCATGAGCACGATCTCCGTCGGCACCACACCCCTCGCAACGTTTGAACGTCTCCTCTTCCACGGTGTAATCATCCAGGCCCTATTCTCCGGTCTTATCGCGGGGCAGATGGGGGAGGCGTCGATCAGGGCGGGCGTCAAACACGCAGCCGTGATGCTTATAATCGCACTTCTGGTCTTCGCGGTCATCCTGTAGGATCGATGCAACCCCGCGCGATAGAGTTTTATGCTTTGACTTCCTCTCCATTCCTGGTGATGAGAGATGTGTACGGTTGGTGGACCTGTAGATATAGAGTTCAATGATCGGGTGAAGGGCAAGAACTACCGCTGCAAAGATTGTGGTGAGCGGTTCAAGGGCATAGGGAAGCGGCCCATGTGCCCGAGCTGCCAGTCTGAAAATGTCGAAGAAGTCTGAAAAAGACTTTTCGAGGGGGTTGCCCGCCAGGCGGGAGGAGATAATTGTACTACCCCTCGACGGCGAGACCCTCCTTCTGCAAGGTGAGCGCTCCCTTCTTCTGGTGGCGAAGGCCGCCTCCAGGTTTGTGCTCTGCATCGAGACGCCGGACGACGAGTACTGCCAGGCGGTCGACGCGGATGACCTTGTCGCTATCTCAATGCCGGAAGGCGGCCCCATCGAGCAGGCAGAGATGATGCTCGAACTTGTCAGGCGCTACCATATCCCCCTCGTAGTCCTCCCTAAAGACCATCCAGGGTCAAAGCGCCTCTCGATGGTCGTCTCGGTTGGCCCACAGATTCATCTATCATGTAGCATTCAGCGCGGGACACACCCGGAGCAGCACCTCCTCTGCTCGTCAGAAGAGTTCTCCGGAGTTTCGCTTACCGGGATTCCCGGCGGCGTTGTGATAAAGAACCTCCCTTCCAGCGTGGAGTTGGTGCGTCTGGATGCGAAAAAATCCGCAGAAAACAAACAACAATAAATATATGCTCATTTTCATCAAATATTCATACGCCGTGAGAAGGAGGGTTTGATGAAGACCGATGTCCTGAAAAGCATCAGGGAAGCAGAAGAAGAGTATCAGGCAATGATCCGTGATGCGCAGGCTGAGAGGAAGAAAAGCCTCTCCGATGCTCAGCTTGAGGCTGAAAACCTGATCACGAAGGCACAGAAGGATGCCGAAGATTACAGGAATCAGCGCCTTGCTGAGGCAAAGGCCGAAGCACGGAGGAGGTATGCGGAGATCGTTAGAGAGGGTGAAGCGCGCGCAGAAGCACTGAAAGCATCCGGGAGCAAGAACCTCACCAAAGCTGTAGATTTCGTGGTTACACGGTTCAAGGAGCAGCTGCATGTTGTGGCCTGAACGGATGCGCCGGCTGCTCATCGCGGCCCCGAAAAGCGAGATCGAGACTATCATCAAGGAACTCTACCGCCACAAGGTCTATCACATCGAGGATTTTGTGCCGGAGAGTGAATCAGGGGGACTATCGATCGGCCATCCGCTCCCGGAGGCAAGCAGTGCGGCTGAGACGCTAATCAAGGTCAGAGCAATCGAGAATGCATGCGGGATAGACCCGGCCAGATTTGAGGCCAGGATGAAGATCCCTGCATCCAGGGTCAGGGAGATAATCCGGACGGATCTATCTGCCATCCAGAAGGAGGTGGAAGATCTCGTCAATTCACGCTCAAAACTTGAGACCCTGAAGAAAGAGCACGAACAGCGCGCACGAGAACTTGAACCATTTACTGCGATCCCCCTGGACCTTGAATTTTATCGGGGTTACAGAGGTTTTACCGTCTTTGCCGGGCACATTTCACATGATGTCAAGATCGACGTTCCTCATGAGAAGTACTTCTCCGACAAAGTTACCGGCAATATGATCGTTGTTGTGGTTCAGAACGAACACCAGGAAGAGGTCGAGCGGATTCTCCTCAACGCCGGGTTCCAGGCGCTTGCAATCCCTGAGGAGAACGGAGCACCTACCGACCGTCTCCAGGCCCACCTGGATGAGATCAGGCGGATCGATGATGAGATTGCTGCGATCAACCAAAAACTTGCGGAGATCCGGGAGAAGCACGCCGAACTCCTGGTAGCATGCGATGAACTACTCACGGCTGACGTAGAGCGGGCCGAGGCCCCGTTGCGGTTTGCTACCACGGAGGAGACCTTCATAAGCGAAGGATGGGTGCCCGATGACCGGGCTGACGAGATCCGGGAGGCACTGGAGAGGGTGACCAACGGCAGGATCTACATCGAGGAACTGGAGATCGAGGACGACTCAAGGGTACCGGTGGAGTACGATAACCCCTCGTTCGCCACACCCACGCAGTTGCTCGTGGACCTCTATGCAAGACCTCGCTACTCTGAACTTGACCCTACGCTGCTGGTGACCATCGTTTTTCCCATCTTCTTCGGGCTGATCCTGGGTGACGTGGGTTACGGAGCGATCCTGCTTGCGATGAGTCTTGGCCTTCGCAAGTTCCTGAAGGGCGAGGGGATGAGGAGTCTGCTCAAGGTACTCTCCTATGCAAGCGTCTCAAGCATCGTCTTTGGCGTACTCTACAGCGAATTTCTGGGCTACTCGCTCCCGTGGGAGGCGCTTATCTTCTCCCGGCACCTCAACATAGGGGGGCATGCAACAGCTCATGGACCCCAGGTAGTCGAACTGTTGCTCCTTGCGATCTGGATCGGTATCCTGCACGTCACACTCGGGCGTGTTCTTGGCATGGCCAACGCGCGTAGACTTTACCACGGCAAACACGCAACAAAGGCGGTCATCGCAAACGCCGGTTGGATTGGAGTGATGTGGGGTATCCTGCTCATGATCTGGTCGCTCTTTCCCATACCGCTGATGCCCAACCTTACAGGGCTTCCAGTTCTTTTCATGGGATTGAACACCAGCGCGGTGGTGGGGGCTATTCTCATACTGATGGGCGTCATCGGGATCGCGCAGGAGAACATACTCGAGATCGTCGAACTTCCAACGATCATCAGTCATGTACTCTCCTACGCCCGTCTTGTGGCGGTGGGCTTATCGTCAGTCGCAATCGCGATGATGGTCAATTACCTCGCGATTGGAATGATTATAGAACCCCAGCTTGAAGCGATCACACCAATCGGTGTGATTGCCATCATCTTTGGCGTTCTTCTATTCGTGCTGGGTCACCTGTTGAACACAGCACTTGGTATCCTTGGAGGCGGCCTGCACTCGCTTCGTCTCCATTATGTCGAGTTCTTCACCAAGTTCTACAAAGGTGGAGGCATAAAGTACAAACCCTTTGGAAAGAGATCAAAGTTTACGGAGGAATAAAGAAATGGTAGATTTTGGCACAGCTGAAGTAACTCTTGAAATGGTTCAGGCATCGCAGTTGGGAATGAAGGCGTTCAGCGCAGCTCTTGCAGTCGGTCTGACCGGCCTCGCATCCGCTATTGCGGAGATGACGATCGGCTCTGCAGCCGTCGGCGCAACGGCAGAGAATCGTGACGTATTCGGTCTGGTACTGCTATTGACGGTTATTCCCGAAACCATTGTTATCTTTGGTCTTGTGGTTGCACTGCTGCTTATGTTCTGATGGAGTGAACCATGGGACTCGAAGCGGTTGTGAACGAGATCCGGGAGAAAGGGCGAAGGGAGGTCGAATCAATCCGGGCAGAGACACGGGTTGAAGTAGAGAAGATCCTGAAAGAGGCACAGGACCACGCTGCTGCGATCAAGATCGCAGCACAGGAAGAAGTGGAACGGACGGCCAGCCACATCGTCAACCAGGAGACCTCCGCGGCAAACCTGGCAGTCAAGCGGCTGCTCTTAAACGCCCAGAAGGATGTCCTCGATCAGGTCTACTCGACCTCGCTTGCCGCTGTCGGTGAACTGCCAGCCGAGTTCCAGGAGAAGGCGCTCACATCTCTGCTGAAGAGAGCGGCAAAAGAGGTCAGGGAGGGTGTCGTCCACGCAAACGAACGGGATCTGCAGCTTGTCAGGGAGATCATCTCCAGGCACAAGGACTTCTCGGGCTACACTGTAGGTAGCCCGGTCGAGATCCCCGGCGGCATCATCGTCGAGAGCAAAGACGGCGATCTGCAGATCGATTACAGTTACCGCACACTCCTTGAAGAGGTCTGGGAATCCTGCCTGAAGGACGTGTCAGAGATACTGTTCAAATGAAGGAGGATCCGTATATGGCAGGGTTAAGCAGCGGATTTGCAACCAACTATATCTACGCCTGCACCCGCATGCGGGTCCGTAGATCGCGGTTGATTCCGCGAGAGGATTATCTCCGGATGCTGAATATGAGTCTTCCTGAGATCATCCGGTTCATCGGCGATACCAGCTACCGCCCAGAGATTGATGAACTTGGAACCTCCTTTTCCGGTATCGACCTGGTCGAGGAGGCCTTAAGCTGGAACCTAGCCAAGGAATACCAGAAGATTCTGGAACTTGTGCCCGGGGATCTGAAATACTTCAGCTTGAGTTACCTCCGGCGGTGGGATATCCAGAACGTTGTCGCCATCCTGCGCGGCAAGATGCAGGGGGTATATCCAGGCAAGATCAAAGAGGTTCAGGTCCCGGCAGGCAAACTGGACAAGGTTGCCCTCGATCGTCTTCTCACCGAGGAATCGCCAGAAAGGGTTGTTGAGGCGCTGAAGAGCGAAAGATTTTATCCGACCCTGGAGAAGGAGATTGGCGGTGCAATGGAGACTGGATCGTTTGCTCACATGGAGAACGAGCTCTACAAGGGTTACTACGCTCGACTCATCGAGGATGCAAAAGGGGGTGTGAAGGGAGGGAATATCTTTCTAAAGTACATCCAGCTCGAGATAGATATGCGGAACATTCAGACTCTCTTCCGTCTCAGAACCGGGCATGTCCAGGAGGACGTTCGGGATATGATGATCCCGGGCGGTACCTTCAGTGTGGACGAACTTCAGCAGATCTTCGGGCTTGATGACAGGGACGAGTTTATCGACGCCTTAAAGAGGCGGGTAAAGATGGTTCCGCTCCTGAACGCGCTCGAAGAGATCCGGAGACTGAGTGCTCTCCACGAGATCGAGGTTGCACTTACCCGGGTTCAACTCGACCAGATGGAGCGGATATCAAAGCGTTATCCGTTTTCTGTTCTGCCTGTCATAGTCTATCTGGAGGAGAAGAAGTACGAGGTCGCGAACCTTCGCGCCCTCGCCCGGGGCAAAGAGGCTGGCATTCCCGGTGAGCGGTTGAAGGGCTACCTGGTGATGTAGAATGGAGATCGCAGTTATAGGTAGTGAGGAATTCATCCTGGGTTTCCGGCTTGCTGGTGTCAGGAAGACCTATGTGGCCGATACCGACGCGCGGTTGGTCGAACGGATCAACCAGGTGCTGGACGACAGGGACGTCGGCATCCTCGTGCTGAAGGGCAGCGACATGGAACGAATTCCCCTGCGGCTTCGCATCACCCTGGAGAATTCTGTCAGGCCGACGGTGATCGCGATCGGCGGAGAAGAGAGTGGCCTCTCGATGAGAGAGAGAATCAAGAGATCGGTGGGTGTTGATCTGTGGAAGTAATGGAGAAAAGAAAAGAAAACAGGACTCGCGGAGCCCTGAAACGGATTTCTGGGCCGGTCGTAACCGCTGTCGGTCTTGATGCACACATGTACGACGTGGTGAAGGTCGGCAATGAGGAACTGATGGGGGAGGTCATCAAGATCCAGGGTGAGAACGTCATCATCCAGGTCTACGAGGATACCGCCGGCATCAGGCCGGGTGAACCGGTGGAGAACACCGGTCTCTCACTCTCGGTTGAACTCGGCCCCGGATTGCTGACCAGTATCTACGATGGGATCCAGCGGCCGCTTGAGGTGCTCGTGAACACGATGGGCAACTTTATCGAGCGCGGCGTCTCGGCTCCCGGCCTATCACACGAGAAGAAATGGGAGTTTGCGCCCACGGTGAAGAAGGGCGACGAGGTCAGAGGCGGTGACATCATCGGCACCGTTCAGGAGACGAACATCGTCCACAAGGTCATGGTCCCGCCAACCATGAAGGGCGGCAAGGTCAGGGAGATAAGGGCCGGAAAATTCACGATCGATGAGACCATCTGTGTCCTGGAGGACGGTAGCGAGATCACGATGCTCCAGCGCTGGCCGGTTCGTGTGCCCCGCCCCGTGAAAGAGAAACTGAACCCGGACGTTCCACTGATCACCGGCCAGCGGATCCTGGACGGTCTCTTCCCGATCGCAAAAGGCGGAACGGCGGCCATCCCTGGGCCATTTGGGAGCGGCAAGACTGTCACGCAGCAGCAACTGGCTAAGTGGTCGGATGCCGAGATCGTCGTCTACATCGGTTGCGGCGAACGCGGCAATGAGATGACCGAAGTTCTGACCGAGTTCCCTGAGCTTGAAGACCCAAAGACCGGTAAACCGTTGATGGAGCGGACGGTGCTCATCGCGAACACCTCAAACATGCCCGTTGCGGCCCGTGAAGCATCCGTGTATACAGGCATCACGATCGCCGAGTACTTCCGTGACATGGGCTACGATGTCTCCCTGATGGCCGACTCCACATCCCGATGGGCAGAGGCTATGCGTGAGATCTCAAGCCGTCTCGAGGAGATGCCGGGCGAAGAGGGGTATCCTGCCTACCTTGCGGCACGCCTCTCTGAGTTCTATGAGCGCGCAGGCCGCGTCATCAACCTGAACGGGACAGATGGTTCTGTCTCTGTCATCGGAGCAGTCTCACCGCCCGGTGGAGATTTCTCCGAACCGGTCACTCAGAACACCCTGCGTATCGTCAAGGTCTTCTGGGCGCTGGACGCGAAACTCTCCCAGCGCCGGCACTTCCCGGCGATCAACTGGCTGGACTCTTACTCGCTCTACCTGGACAGACTCAGCGAGTGGTATGACCAGGAGGTCTCACCCGAATGGAACCCGCTCAGAACCTGGGCGATGGGCATCCTCCAGAAGGAGGCCGAACTCCAGGAGATTGTACAGCTGGTAGGTTCAGATGCGCTGCCGGACGAAGAACAGATCACGATCGAGGTGGCCAGGATGATCCGCGAGGTCTTCCTGCAGCAGAACGCCTACGACCCGGTGGATACGTTCTGTCCGATGGACAAGCAGTACGACATGATGAGGGCGATCAAGCACTACGCTGACCTTGCTCGTAGTGCACAGGCAGCCGGCGCGACCCCCCAGCAGATCATCAGCATGAAGAGCAAGAACGAACTTCCCCAGATCAAGTTCATCAGGGACTACAAGCCTGAACTTGAGAAGATCTTGAAGGATATGGAAGCTGAATTTGAAGCGCTGAGGGCGGTGTGAGAATGAAGGAGTACAGAACGGTTACGCAGATTGCAGGCCCCCTGGTCTTTGTCGAGAAGACAGAACCTGTGGGTTACGGCGAACTCGTCAACATCATCACCGCTGATGGCACGATCAAGCGTGGCCAGGTACTGGATACAAGCGATGAGATCGTTGTTGTCCAGGTCTTCGAGGCCACGGCCGGGATTGGCAGGGATTCGGGCATCCGCTTTACCGGTGAGACCATCAAGATGCCGGTCGGCAGGGATATGCTCGGGCGTATCCTCTCCGGTGGCGGCAAACCCATCGACGGCGGCCCCGAGATCGTGCCAGAGAAGAGGCTCGATATCACCGGCGCGGCCATCAACCCCTACGCCCGCTCGTCACCCGAGGACTTCATCCAGACAGGTATCTCGACCATCGACGGTATGAATACCCTTGTCCGTGGTCAGAAACTCCCGATCTTCTCGGCATCCGGTCTGCCCCACAACGATGTGGCGCTCCAGATCGCCAGACAGGCAAAGGTGCCCGGATCGAAGGAAGAGTTCGCCGTGGTCTTTGCGGCCATGGGAATCACCCGGGAAGAGGCAAACTACTTCATGGCCGATTTCGAGAAGACCGGCGCTCTCGAGCGTTCGGTCGTCTTCCTGAACCTCGCCGACGACCCGGCCGTCGAGCGGACTATCACGCCGCGCCTTGCGCTCACAACCGCCGAGTACCTCGCCTTCGATCTCGGTTATCATGTGCTTGTCATACTGACGGATATGACCAATTACTGCGAGGCGCTCCGCCAGATCGGTGCAGCCCGTGAGGAGGTGCCTGGCCGACGCGGTTACCCCGGCTACATGTACACCGACCTTGCGAGCATCTACGAGCGTGCCGGTATCATCAAGGGTGTCAGGGGCTCGGTGACCCAGATCCCGATCCTGACGATGCCTGGCGACGATATCACCCACCCGATCCCGGATCTGACCGGCTACATCACTGAAGGTCAGATCGTGGTCAGCCGTGACCTGCACCGGAAGGGCATCTACCCGCCGATCAACGTCCTGCCTTCGCTATCCCGTCTGATGAACCTTGGCATTGGCGAGGGCCACACGCGCGAGGACCACAAGAAGGTCTCTGACCAGCTGTATGCCGCGTATGCTGAAGGTAACGATCTCCGCGGGCTTGTTGCCATCGTCGGAAAAGACGCACTCTCGGAGCGCGATAGGATGTTCCTTGAGTTTGCAGATCTCTTTGAGGACCGGTTCGTCCGGCAGGGTCTCTACGAAGACCGCTCGATCGAGGAGACACTCGATCTCGGCTGGGAACTCCTCGCAACACTGCCCGAAGAGCAGCTCGTGCGTATCGACCGCGCACTGATCCAGAAGTACCACCCGAAATACCGGAAGAAGGCAGAGGGGTAAGCATCCATGGCGCTGCGAGATATCAAGCCGACCCGTTCTGAACTGATCAGCATCAAGCGGCGGATCAAACTCTCGGAGCGCGGCTATAACATCCTTAAGATGAAGCGCGATGGGCTGATCCTGGAGTTCTTCAAGGTGCTGCAGCAGGCAAAAGATACCCGGGGGGTCGTGACAGAGAGGTATACACATGCTATGGAGATGATCGCCCTCGCAGAGACCGTCGAGGGCGCGATCGGAGTGAAGGCCGCGGCCTTCTCAGTAGCAGATGTCCCGGAGATCTCGCTCAAGAGCAAGAACATCATGGGCGTGGTCGTCCCGGAGATCGAGGCATCATCCGTTCGAAAGAGCGTGCTCGATCGCGGCTACGGAGTTCTCGGGACTTCCGCCGTCATCGACGAGGCCGCAGAGGCGTTCGAGGAACTTCTCGAGGCGATCATCGAGGCCGCAGAGATAGAGACGACGATGAAACGACTGCTCGACGAGATCGAGAGCACCAAGCGCCGGGTGAACGCCCTCGAGTTCAAGGTGATCCCGGAACTCACCGAGGCCCGGAACTTCATCAAGATGCGACTCGATGAGATGGAGCGTGAGGAACTCTTCCGCCTGAAAAAGATTAAGGCACGGAGCGCCTGATCAGGGAGAGTGGTGATACCCGGTGGAGATCGCTACCCTTGCAGATGCTGGAAAGTTGACGGGAACGGTGATGCTGAGGGTTGACTTTAACTCACCCATCGATCCTTCAACGAACCAGATCCTGGACGACAAACGGTTTCGGGAACACCTGCCGACGGTACAGGCACTCGAGGACACACGACTTGTCGTCATCACGCACCAGAGCAGGCCCGGTAAGAAGGACTTCACGACGCTTGAGGCCCACGCCGCAAAACTGGAGCGACTGCTCGGCCGCCCCGTGACCTATGTCGACGATATCTTCGGCAGATGTGCCCGGGAGGCGATCAGAGGTGCAAAGCGGGGGGATGTCCTTATGCTTGAGAACCTGCGGTTTGCCGCCGAGGAAAACCTGACCCTGAAACCGGAGGAGGCAAAGAAGACAGTCCTTGTCAGGAGACTGGCGTCAATGGCAGAGTTCTACGTCAACGACGCTTTCGGAACGGCTCACCGTTCGCAACCATCGATAGTGGGGCTGCCGCTTGCGCTCCCCTCGGTGGCCGGCCTCCTGATGGAGAAAGAGATCACAAACCTCTCGCGCGTCTTTTCAGATGCTCCAAGGCCGGTGACGTTTGTGCTCGGCGGAACCAAGGTGGACGACTCGATTGCGGTCGCACAGAACGTCCTTGCACATGGGCCTGCCGACAGGGTGGTCATGGTCGGCGTGGTCGGAAACGTCTTTCTGCTCGCCGCGGGTTACCGTATAGGACGGCCGTCTGAGCGGCTGATCGAAGACCTGGGTTACATGGCCGAGATCGAGAGGGCTAAAACGCTCCTTGAAGTCTACGGAGACAGAATAGTTCTACCCGATTCAGTCGCTGTGCGCGAAGATGGAGAGCGGGTCGATTACCCGCTGAACGCCATCCCCGAAGACGCCCAGGTGCTTGACATCGGAACAGAGGCTATCCAGAGGGTTGCAGAGGTAATAGCCACTTCAGGGACAGTTGTTGTTAACGGCCCGGCCGGGTTATTTGAGGAGGAACCGTTCGCCCTCGGGACATACGAGATCTTGAGGGCAGCATCCGGTGTGGAGTTCTCGATTGTTGGTGGGGGGCACTCCGGCGCGGCCGTAGAGCGACTCGGGATCGAAGATCGGTTCACTCACATCTCCACCGGTGGTGGGGCGGCGATAGAGTTTCTGACAGGGAAGAAACTGCCCGCAATCGAAGCACTGGAGATGTCCCGGAAGATCTTCTGGTGATGGAGGCAGACCCGGGACGAACGCCCCGATCTATTTTTCCGGCGCACCAAGTAGATGTGGCTTGCAGATAACACGCCGACCATTCGTCAGTGGCGTCCCCTTACCCCCTCAATCACGAAGGAGAGCGACCCTGGAACCGACCGGGATGCCTACATCGGCCCCGATTGGACCGCACTTGACCGACATCAGATAGGCTACTGCCGGAAGATCGCGATCTTCTGAGAGAGACTCATAGTTGGCCATGCCCTTGGCGATAACAAGCGTCGCACGGTCGAGAGCATCGGCGAGCACCGCCGGGATGAGGTCCCGGTTGAGACCGAGTTCGGCAACCCCCTCTGTTGTGGGGGTTAGCAGGTCAACCCGGCGGTCAAGCCCGAGCGCCAGAGCATCCTCAAGGGTTGCGTCGTTCAAGATAGGCGCACCGCGGACGGCAAATGTGACGTGCGACCCGCTCTTCTTGAGGTGATCGACAAATAGAGAGTCAAAGACGATCTCGCCGCAGTTGTCAGCAAGGTAAACCACACGGGATGTGAGAGGCTTCATGGCATCGGTATCATCAACGGTCAACCCGGCCGCAAACTCATCACCGAAAAACTCAACGAAGTTCTCGGTGACGCTGTGCGCCATCGAACCGTAGTCAAGCGTGTTGGCGATCACCGACGCAAGTACCAGATCGCGGAACGTCACAAGATTATCTCTCACCACCCTGCAGACGGCCAGGGCCACCGTATAGTTCTCCTTCTTGAGCGAGCGATAGGGATCATCGTCGCCGATCAACCGGTAGGCGAGCCTGTGCACCTGGCTCGCGATTACCGGGGCGGGTAGGGGCACCGTGGCGATGCGCCGGAGAAGATCGCGGCAGGCACCGACAATCTCAGCGACATGCGCCGGATCATCGATGCATAGCCGGCTCTCGTACTCGACCCGGCTGATCAGACAGTCCGTACAGCCCGGATAGAACCTCATGCTGCAGGATAATTAGACGGGCGGACTGAAAATAGTAGTGTAATGGGGCCACTGCGATTTGAACGCAGGTCAGAAGACCCCCAGTCTCCTAGGATGGCCAGGCTACCCTATGGCCCCTTCCCAAGAATATAGGGTTAAATTACAGATATATCTTCGCTTTCAGACCGTCACCTCGCCCCTGAGACTTCAATCTCATACCCCTGAATAAAGGGGAGATCTCTATCTCCGGATTTTCGTGTACTCCTCCACGCTTCGTGTCAGTTGTTCCAGTTCGCTCCCGGTTATCTCCATCCTGCCGGCCAGATCCTCTACCTCTTTGAGGAGCTGCTGAATACGCACGTACATCACGTACATTATAAACAGCAGGCATATGATGATCGCCGAGAGCAGGACTATCATGATTGCATTAGTGTCCACAGTCATTCAAGTTTCTCTCCTGAATAATACGCGGGCAAGCCGCTCAACGAATCTTTCCTGCACCTCTTCAGGGTTTTCCTCAATAGGTATACCCGCCAGTGATGCTGCAATCCTTCTGAAAGCTTTTGATGATTTTGACGCTGGAGATCTGACGACAACCGGCATTCTGGCCGCCGAGGCCTCTCGGACGCAGGGATCTTCCGGGATGCTACCTATGATCGAGACGCCGAGCGCTCTCTCGACCCTTTGCCTGATTCTGTCGTTCTTCTCCGGTGTCGCCCGGTTCAGGATGGCCCAACCTACCGTGCCTCCAATGGTCTCTGCCAGAACCCTGACCTTGACGGCATCCACGATCGAGGCAATCTCAGGGTTCACAACCAGCAGGACCTCATCCGCCACAGTGAGAGTTACAACCGCATCAGGGCCGATTCCGGCTGGAGCATCAAGTAGCAGGTAGTCACAGCGGTCGGTGAGATCCCGGACTACGTCGATGAGCCGTTCTGGATCCACGTTCCGGAACCCCTCGAGCGAGAGACCACCCGGTACGACCCTGAGGCCGTAGGGCCCCTCGTAGATTGCGTCCAGGATCGGTGCCTCCCCCGCCAGGACATCATTCAGTGTGACCGGAGCCTCGGAGAGACCCAGCACAAGCCCCAGGTTTGCCAGACCTATATCTGTATCGACGACACATGTCTCCCTCCCATGCTGGGCCAGCGCCACGCCCAGGTTGGCGGTGACGATCGTCTTTCCAGTTCCACCTTTTCCGGAGGTGATTGTATAGGCCCTGATCATCCAAAACCGTCCCAGGGATAAAAATAGTAATTGCCAGACTTAAACCTATTTGTTTGAGTCTTCGCGCCGAAGAACTTAAATGTAAATTGCACGCTACCATATAGCAGTTTCTTCCTGTTCCTTCAGGCTGTGCCCGGATCCCCGCTGAAACCCTGCATGCGCGGATGCCCCGCCCGATCTGCATCTTCGCAGACCGCCTGCCTGTCCTGGAGCGCGGGGGGCCTGATTTTCTGCAAGAGGCAATTCTTTCCGGAGAGCGAGAGGGGGGAGGTAGGTTCTGCCCATTCAACATCATCCCCTGCTTGCAACGCTCCATTGACACAATGCCCCGGGAGTAGGCCGTCACTTTTCGGTCTCACCAAACACTCTTGTGAACTACCCCGCGCCTCTCGGACGGGACCTTCCTGCTATCATGGACAACGCTTGCATCACAGAGGTGTGATGTAGGGGTGTTGTCTCCACAGGCCCAAAGGGCTGTTCCATCCCAAGTTGTTGATGCGATTTGTACCGCCACGCCGAGACCAGTACGTTCGGTGCATCACATTAGCATACCAAACAGGATATTATCTACCGCAGGGAGGGGACTCTGCTTTCATCCCCGCACCGGTTGACCGGGGACTTCCAGCTCCGCCCCCCACCCCCGTAAGTTAAAATCGACCATGACAGATAAAACCAGGTGCTGTGGTGATTCGATATTCATATATGGTGCGACGCAGATATTTCAATGCGTTAATAGCAGGGGTAAAATCAGATGAGCAGTCATCCCTTTGCAGAGGGGAACGTTCAAAGGTATATCGATGAGATCCGGTCAGTCACCGGCGTTGCCGCGTTCGCTCTTGTGTCCTGCGAGGGAACTATTATTGGCAAGCACTTCCCCGATGGGAGCATTACGTCTTCCATTTTTGCAGCAATGAGTGCAACAGTCCTTGCATCGGCGGAAGCGGTCTGCGCAACTGTGGCTATAGATCGGCCCTCCCTGATTACCATCTCCTCAAACGGAGCTGCAATCCTCATCGTGAGTATCGGGGAGGTCGCTCTGATAGCAGCAGTGATCGATAAGCCTGGAGACCTCCAGGGATTGGAGAGACAACTGCTTGATATAGCGGCCAGGATCAGAGAGGAGGTGGCATGATGTATACGATACTGATAGTCGACGACAGTCCAATGATCGTCGACGTTTTCGCTACCATGCTTGAGCGTGGGGGTTATCGGCCGATAACCGCCTTGAGCGGCGAAGAGTGTCTTGAGGTTCTGAAGACAGACCAACCGGATCTGATCCTCCTTGATATCATGATGGAACCGATGGACGGGTGGGAGACACTTGAGAAGATCAAAGCCAGCCCTGCGACAAGTAACATCCCGGTTCTCATGCTGACCGCAAAACCCCTTACCCCTGAAGAGGCAAACGAGTACGGCCCCTACATCGAGGACTACATACTCAAACCCACCACCCACCATCAACTCTACGAGGCCATCGAGCGCGTGCTGACACGCCGGCATTCGATCTCCGCCGATATCGAACGAGCACGCAATGCCGGTGCGGATCCGAAGCTCATTGAGGAGTACGAACGCCTCTCAAAGAGCGTCGATATCAACCGCCGCCTCTTAAAGATCCTGGAGACAACCTACAACATCAAAGATGATCGTGCCGGAATGAGCGAGGAGATAACAAGAGCCATAAAGAGTATGGCCACAAGCATCAAGATCCAGGAAGAACGACTGAATCAGATACGCACCCGGATAGAGTCACTATCCGGGAGCCAGGAAGCCTGAAACGTGGTCACTCTCCATCCTCCTTTGCGGTAGAGATTTCTCCTCTCTCACGTACAGAACTAAACTGCATCCAGGTATGTTTCCTGACGTTCCTGCCTCCCGATAAAGACAACCGCGATCGTCAGCACGAGAATCGCCGCGAGTGTCACGCCAATCTCGGTGGGTTCGTGGACCTCTATCCCGAAGACCAACACCCGTCGCACCATCGCGGTGATACCCGCAATCAGGATCGGCGTTACCAGCACCTTTTTTGTCCTGAAATACGCTGTCACCGTCTCCAGGATCTCCACCAGGATGAGGGTCAAAAGGATCGCATGCAGCACCTGCAGGACACCCTGTGTCATCTCGTCAACGTGGATAAGCGCCACCATCTGGAGAGCAACATCATACAACGAGACGAGCGCAAGCGCGGATAGTGCGACAGCAATGAGAAGGTAGATGCCCTGGGCAACCCACGATATAGCGGGTACTGCATTTTCGGCATAGTATCGTGAAGGAATCATGGATTCACCCGGTTCGGCGACGTATGTACAAAACAGATGCCCGGGAACATTAAAATATTCCGATATGACTCGTGGAGCCGGAAGAAGATTGAAAGGTTTATAACATCAGACCGCTAACCATGTTCTACGTCTCCAGGTAAATTATTTATACTCTTCTCGCATTGTAATAATGCTAGATGGCAGTACGCGTGGGGCCTATAGCTCAGTTAGGTAGAGCGCCTGGCTTTTAACCAGGTGGTCGGGGGTTCAAATCCCCTTGGGCCCGTTGCCATGGGCGATGTCTATGGGTTTTAGCAAGGTGATTCATCTGATATGCAACTTTTTCGTTGATGAGGTGTAAGGAGATGGGCACTTCATTGAACGTACTCAAACACGAGATGGTACCTGACCATCAGATCATGAGCGAGGATGAGGTTGCGGAACTTCTTGCAACTTACCGAATATCCTTAGAACAATTACCGAAAATCTACCACGACGATCCTGCAGTGAAGACCATCAATGGCGAGGTAGGAAACGTCATCCGCATCATTCGTGAAAGCCGAACCGCTGGCAGGGCCGAAGCCTACCGAATAGTCGTGAAAAGACCAAAGAAATAAATTCAGAGGCCGGGAGCTGATCCATCTGTTAGACAGAAGTGTTTTGTCCAGGGCATATTTTGCGCGGGAACATGTTGCGCGCCACCAGTTAGACTCTTATAACAACTTTCTCCTGCACAACCTTCAGGAAGTTGTCGATGAACAGAGAGTCATCGAGACCGATATCGAGTCCCGCGGTAAAGGAAAAGAGGCGGTATGGGTTGAACTGGGAAGGATAGAGGTGAAGAAACCCCTCGTCCGTGAAGCGGACGGATCTCAGTCCGAGCTCTTCCCGAGCGAGGCACGCCTACGGAACCTCACCTACGCCGCGCCCATACAACTCGAGATGAAGCTTATCCAGGGAGGAGAAGCGCAGGATCCGATCGTCACCACCATCGGGCAGCTGCCGGTGATGGTGGGTTCGGCCGCCTGCAACCTCTACGACATGAAAGATACCGAAAGGATCGAGCATGGCGAAGACCCCCTCGATCCAGGCGGCTACTTCATCGTCAACGGCACAGAGCGGGTGCTGATGACGCTCGAGGATCTTGCCTCAAACAAGATCATGACCGAATTTACCGAACGCTACAACGAACGGATATACGTTGCGAAGGTCTTCTCGCAGTACCGGGGCTACCGCGCGCTGGTGATCGTTGAGCGGAACCGCAAAAACCTGCTGGAAGTCTCGTTCCCCTCAGTCGCCGGGCACCTCCGGTTCGTTGACCTGATGCGGGCGCTGGGGCTCCAGGGTGACCATGACATCGTCGAGGCGGTCTCAACCGATGAGGATATCCTGACCTTCATGATGCAGAACCTGGAGGAGAGCGAGTGCGACACCGTCGACGAAGGGATCATGTACGTCGGCAAGAAACTCGCGCCAAACCAGACCCGTGACTACCAGCGCAAACGAGCCGAGTTTGTTCTTGATAACTACCTGCTTCCCCACTTAAACCACCTGATGCCGGCTGGCTTGAAAGAGGATGACCCGGGTTACAGACCGGCGGTAGAGAGTGTCCGTCTGGCAAAAGCACATTTCCTGGGGAGGATGGCCGAGGCCTGTTTCGATCTCGTACTTGAGCGACGCAGAATAGATGATAAGGACCACTACGCTAACAAGCGGCTGAAACTTGCGGGCGACCTTATGGAAGACCTATTCAGGATCTCGCTCAACCGCCTGACGCGAGATGTTAAGTACCAGCTTGAAAGGGCCAGCATGCGCCACCGCGACCTCTCGATCGGCACCGCGGTGCGCGCGGACGTCCTGACCGAGAGGCTGCTCCACCCGCTTGCCACCGGCAACTGGGTGGGGGGCCGAACCGGCGTATCCCAACTCCTGGACAGGGTCGACCACATGGCAGTTCTTTCGCACCTCCGCCGTGTGATCTCCCCGCTCTCACGTTCACAGCCCCATTTTGAGGCCCGTGACCTGCACCCTACCCAGTGGGGACGGATCTGTCCTAGCGAGACGCCAGAAGGGCCAAACTGTGGGCTGGTGAAGAACTTCGCCCAGATGGTCGAGATCAGTAACGGCGTCAGCAACGAAGTGGACGTGAAGAACATTCTATACGAAATGGGCGTTATCCCCCTCAGGAGAGAGACAGTATGAGACAGTCGCGTGTCTTTGTTGACGGGGCCCTGATCGGACTTATCAACGATCCGGCGGATCTTGTCAACCGGTTGCGCGAGATGCGCCGCTGCGGCAAGATCCCGTCTGAGATAAACATATCCTACAAAGAGTTCAACAACGACGTCATCGTCCACACCGACCGGGGCAGGGCACGCCGGCCGCTGATCGTGGTTCGAGAAAGTGTTCCCCAGGTAACTGAAGAGGATATCGAAAACCTTCGGAACGGTGAGATCGCCTTTGACTACCTTGTGCAGAAGGGCGCGATCGAGTTTGTCGATGCCGAAGAGGAGGAGGATCTCTTCATCGCCATAAACGAAACGGATCTCACCCCGGAGCACACGCACCTGGAGATCGACCCCTCGCTAATCCTGGGCATAGGTGCGGCGCACGTTCCGTTCCCTGAGCACAACGCCAGTCCCCGTGTCACAATGGGAGCTGGGATGGTCAAACAGGCGCTCGGGTTCGGCGCAGCAAACATGAAACTTCGTCCCGACACCCGGGGGCACATGCTTCACTACGCCCAGAAACCGCTCATCTACACCCAGACCTCCGATGTCATCGGATCCGACGATCGGCCGGCTGGCCAGAACTTCGTCGTCGCCATCATCTCCTACGAGGGGTTCAACATTGAGGACGCCCTGATCATCAACCAGGCATCCATCGACCGTGGTCTGGGGCGCTCGCACTTCTTCCGCACTTACGAGGGTGAAGAACGGCGTTACCCCGGTGGTCAGGTGGACCGGATCGAGATCCCGGACGAAGAGGTCTCAGGAGCACACGGTTCGGAGTACTACGCGAATCTGGACATCGATGGTATAATCAACCCCGAGACAGTTGTGCGCGAGAAAGATGTCCTGATCGGCAAGACATCCCCCCCCAGATTCCTGGAGGAGCCTACGAGCGAGCTGATCGCCGTCGAAAAACGGCGCGATACATCGGTCACTATGCGGAGCAACGAGCACGGGATCGTGGATACGGTCATCATCACGGAAGGGGAGAACTCCTCACGCCTGGTAAAGGTCAGGACTCGCGACCTCCGGATACCGGAGGTCGGCGACAAGTTTGCGTCCCGGCACGGGCAGAAGGGTGTCATAGGGCTCATCCAGCCCGCAGCGGATATGCCGTTCACCGAGTCTGGCATGACGCCTGATCTTATCATCAACCCCCACGCCATTCCGAGCCGTATGACCATCGGACACATGCTCGAGATGCTGGGTGGAAAGGTGGGTTCGCTCGAAGGGCGCCGCATCGACGCGACGGCGTTTCGGGGTGAGCGGGAGACAGAACTTCGGAAATCCCTCCAGGAACTCGGGTTTGCGCACAACGGTCGCGAAGTTATGTATGACGGTGTCAGCGGACGGCAGTTTGCGGCCGATATCTACATAGGTGTCATCTACTACCAGAAACTCTATCACATGGTCTCGAGCAAGATGCATGCACGTTCGCGCGGCCCGGTGCAGGTCCTCACCCGCCAGCCTACCGAAGGCCGTGCCCGTGAGGGAGGGCTCAGGTTCGGTGAGATGGAGCGCGATGTGATGATCGGCCACGGTGCGGCCATGGCGCTAAAAGAAAGACTCCTCGATGAGTCGGATAAGGTGACACAGTGGGTCTGTGCGAAATGTGGTATGGTGGCTATGGTCGACCGGAAGAGGAAAGTTACCCGTTGCCTTACCTGCGGTAGCGAGACCGACATATACCCTGTCGAGATGAGTTACGCGTTCAAGTTACTCCTCGATGAGATGAAGAGCATGGGCATCGCTCCCCGCCTGAGGCTCGAAGATATGGTATGAGAGAGGGGGCAGTTTCAAAAAATGACCAGTCCTAAACGTGTTGGAAAGATCGAGTTCGGGCTCCTCTCGCCGAAGGAGATCCGAAAGATGAGCGTGCGAAAGATCATCTGGGCAGACACCTATGACGATGATGGGTTTCCCTATCCGCAGGGGCTTATGGACCTCAGCCTTGGTGTCATCGACCCGGGTCTCCGTTGCAAGACCTGCGACCAGAAGGCAGCCGACTGTCCGGGCCATTTCGGTCATATCGAGCTTGCAAAACCCGTTATTCATGTAGGCTACACCCGGTTGATCCGTAAACTACTCCGTGTGACCTGCAGGTCGTGTTCAAGGCTGCTGATGACCGCCGAAGATGTCGAGAAGATCGTCGGCACCGAGGAGAGCGACCTCACATCAGAGGTAGTCTCCGAGAAAGACATCAAGAAAGAGCGGGTCTGTCCCCACTGCGGCGAACAGCAGCTCAAGATCAACTTTGAGAAACCCACCACCTTCTCCGAGGTCTTTGTGGAAGACGGCAGAAAGATCGAGCACAAACTGACCCCGGCCGACATCCGCGCACGCCTGGAGAAGATCCCGGACGAAGACCTGCGCGCTCTCGGGATCAACCCGGACGTCGCGCGGCCTGAGTGGACTATCCTTACCGTTCTCCCCGTTCCGCCAGTAACAATGCGTCCCTCGATCATTCTTGAGAACGGACAGCGGTCGGAGGATGACCTGACCCACAAACTCGTGGATATCATAAGGATCAACCAGCGGTTCAAAGAGAACCAGGATGCCGGCGCACCCCAGCTGATCATCGAGGACCTCTGGGAACTCCTGCAGTACCATGTCACCACCTACCTCGACAACGAGGTGGCTGGTTGCCCGCCTGCACGGCACCGGAGCGGCCGGCCCTTAAAGACCCTTTCGCAGCGACTCAAGGGAAAAGAAGGGCGGTTCCGCGGGTCCCTCTCAGGAAAACGTGTCAACTTCTCGGCCCGTACCGTGATCTCACCTGATCCGAACCTATCGATCACCGAGGTCGGAATCCCGCTTGCCATCGCAAACGAGATGACCATCCCTGTCCGGGTAACACCGTTCAACATCGAGGAGATGCGGCAGTATGTCCTGAACGGGCCAGAGCGCCCAAAAATCGGGTCGCCATGTGGCGCAAACTACGTCATAAGACCGGACAACCGGCGGCTACGACTCTCAGAGGCAAATCTGGAGACGGTCGCAGAGATGCTCGAGCCAGGCTGGACAGTGGAGCGGCAGATCAAGGACGGAGATATAGTCCTCTTCAATCGACAGCCTTCGCTGCACAGGATGAGCATCATGGCGCACCGGGTTGTCGTGATGGATGGGAAGACGTTCAGGCTTAACCCGGCCGTCTGCCCACCATACAACGCCGACTTCGACGGCGACGAGATGAACCTGCATATACCGCAGACCGAAGAAGCGCGGGCCGAGGCCGAGATCCTGATCGCAGTGCAGGCAAACATTCTCTCACCGCGAACAGGCGGCCCGATCATCGGCGGTATACATGACCACATATCGGGCATCTTCCTCTTAACCCACACAATCCGCCACTTCGACAGGGCAACGACGCTCTACCTCACAAGGAACCTTCCCCTCGATCACCTGCCCGAACCTGCAGATAAGGACGGGGACGGGAACGCACTCTGGACAAACAAACAGGTCTTCTCGCTAATCCTTCCCGACGATCTGAACATGGTCTTTCGGGCTTCGTCATGCCAGAACTGCGAGACATGCCGGAGGGAACTCTGTGAGAATGATGCATACGTCCGGATCGTCGATGGTAACCTGCTCTCAGGAACCATCGATAAGAAGGCGATCGGCGCGTTTGACGGCCAGATCCTGCACCGGATCATAAGGCAGCACGGAATGAAAAGGGCGGCCAGGTTCATTGACGACGTGACCAAACTCTCGATCCAGGCGATCATGCTGGTGGGGTTCTCGTTCGGCATCGATGATGAAGACCTCTCCAAGACAGAAACCGGGCAGATCACGGAGGTGCTTAACAACGCCATCACCGATGTCGAGCGCCGGATACGGATCTACAACGAGGGGCAACTTGAACCGATGCCAGGCCGGACGCTTGAAGAGACGCTTGAGATGCAGATCATGCAGGTGCTCGGCAAGGCCCGTGACCGCACCGGTGAGATCGCCGGCCAGCACCTGGGGATGGATAACAGCGCCGTCGTGATGGCGGTCTCCGGGGCACGCGGGTCGATGCTTAACCTGACCCAGATGGCCGGGTGCCTCGGGCAGCAGTCAGTTCGTGGTGAGCGGATCATGCGTGGTTACGAGGATCGGACGCTGCCCCATTTCCGGCGCGGCGAGCGCGGTGCAGAGGCGCACGGGTTCATCATCAACAGTTACAAGAGCGGTCTCTCCCCAACCGAGTTCTTCTTCCACGCCATAGGAGGGCGTGAAGGTCTTGTGGATACCGCGGTCAGGACTTCACAGAGCGGTTATCTCCAGCGGCGGATGATCAACGCGCTGCAGGACCTCAAGGTAGCCTACGACGGCACTGTTCGGACTACAGGCGGCCGAATCATACAGTTCCGCTACGGCGAGGACGGTACCGACCCTGCAAGGAGCAGTTACGGTGCTCCGGTGGACGTGAAAGGTATCGTGGAGAGCGTGTTGAAGGAGGAGGTCAAGTGAACAGTGAGATGGAACAGGAGATAGACGCCCTTGATCTGCCATACCGGACGCGGGAGGACCTGAAAGCAAGTCTTGCGGGGCGGGAGATCACAAGGGAACAGTTCGAGCGGATTGTGGAGATGGTCTCCAAAGAGTACCAGAAGAGCCGGATAGAGCCCTGCGAGGCGGTAGGTGTTGTGGCAGCGCAGTCGATCGGCGAGCCTGGCACCCAGATGACGATGCGGACATTCCACTACGCGGGTGTGGCCGAGATCAACGTCACCCTCGGTCTCCCCCGCCTCATCGAGATCATGGACGCCAGGCGCGAACCGAGCACCCCGACGATGGCGGTCTACCTGCTGGATGACTGGGCGTTCGATCGCGACCGCGCCCGCGAGGTGAGCTGGCAGATTGAGGCCGCGCCGCTCCACGAGTTCGGGGATATCACCATCGATATGGAGAATATGCAGGTTCTTGTTCTGCTGAACAGGGCGGTCTGTGATCGGCGAAAGATCACGGTGGATGAGATCCTCGAGGCAGCGCCGCGAAAGATCCGGGAAAGACGGCATTACCGTGACTTTGAGGTTGATGCCGACCCGAAAAAGCCTTCGATCACGTTCTCCCCGAAAAACCAGGAGAGTTACCAGAACCTCTTCCAGCTCGCAGAGCACGTCAGGAACGTCATTGTCCAGGGCATCGATGATATCGAGAGAGTCGTTGTCAGAAAGGAGGGGGGAGAGTATATCCTTTATACCGAGGGCTCCAACCTAAAGGATGTCTTCGAAGTCGAAGGAGTTGACACCTCCCGCACCCGGAGCAATAACATCAGCGAGATCGCAGATGTTCTCGGCATCGAGGCCGGCCGGAATGCAATCATCCAGGAGGCCCTGGCAACACTGAACGAACAGGGTATCAGCGTCGATGTCCGTCATATCATGCTCGTTGCGGATATGATGTGCATGGACGGCGAGGTCAAGCAGATCGGCCGCCATGGTATCGCCGGTGAGAAGGAGAGTGTCCTTTCCCGGGCTGCATTCGAAGTGACAGTCAACCATCTGCTGGATGCGGCAATCGCGAACGAGGTGGACGAACTGAACGGCGTTACCGAGAACGTTATCGTGGGCCAGCCCATCCAGCTTGGTACCGGTGATGTCAAACTAATCGCAAAACCATTAAACCTGAAAACCTAGGAGAAATCGTAATGGACTTTAATGCTTCACTCCGCAAAGCCGTGAAGACTGGTACAGTGTTCCTGGGCCGGAACAAGACCCAGGAATGCATCGAGGAGGGCAGGGCCAGACTGGTTGTTGTGGCCAAGAACAGCCCCGAATCTGTCAAAAATATGGTGAATGGGATCGATATCCCTGTCTACGTCTATGAAGGATCGAGTATCCAGCTCGGAAAGGCCTGCGGCATGCCGTATGTTGTCAGTGCTCTTGCCGTGGTCGAACCGGGCGAGTCCGATATCCTGAACGCCGTGAGAGTGTAGATGATGTCGCAGGTCACGCTGACTGAGGAGTGTATGCGCCTGATCTCCCAGTTTGAAAGCCTCACCGGCGCAGGTAGCCGCGATTGCGTGGTTGATAACCGCAACGAGCGGCTCATCTTCGTGATCAATCCCGGGGATATGGGACTTGCCATCGGCAAGGGTGGATCGAGCATCAAAAAGGCTTCCGAGGTAATGGGGAAACGCATCGAGGTTGTGGAGTACTCCACCGACCCCGCACAGTTCATCCGGAACTGTTTCCTTCCTGCAAGGGTCACCGATATCGAGTTCGATACAGACGAAGAGAGTCGGCGGATCGCCCGTATTGAGGTCATGGACGATGACCGCGGCCTTGCCATCGGCAAGGCGGGTAAGAACATCTTCAAGGCGAAGGTTCTCGCGCAGCGCCAGCACGACATCGACGATGTTGTGCTGATGCAGAGCGAGACCGCCTGAACATCTTTTTTTACGCCGTTACCCCTCACTTCTCTCCCGAAACACCTTCCAGATATAGGCGAGCCCGAAGCATCCCGAGAGCATCATATCCCCAAACGGCGCCGCCTGGTAAGCCTCCGACAGCAGTCGGAGACGGTTTGGCCCGGTTACCACAACGGCATCGGTTGTAAGGGGTTTCCTGACAGCAGCCCCGTGACCGCCATCCTCAAAAACCTCCTCCGATGTCAGCGTCCCGTCAGCGAGTCGCCGGATGTAGTGGCGAAGTTTCCCCGGGTTGAGTGCGCCAGTGTGGTGCTCGAAGAGGCCGTGGATCTCGCCCCCCTTCAGGGTAAAGCAGAGCGTGTGGCCGTTCCCGACATTGACCAGAGTCACCCCGGTCCGGGCCATCCGCCTGACCACGGGATCGCATAGCGCCCCGATGAGGGCGACGGGGCCGGTATCGGTGACAAGGGCCCCCGGCGCCTGACGTCGGACGGCCTGCATCCGGGTCATATCTTCAGGCGGGGGATCGGAGATTAGAGAGAGGATCTCCCATCCACCGGCGTCAAGCCGTTCCCGCATAAATTCGAACCTGTGTATGCGGTTGCTCCGGTGCGGTGAGTAACCGTGGTCCTGGACTGCTATCGCAACGTTATCGGGGTAATCTACACCAAAAAGGGCGAGAGCCTGTCCGATCTCCTGCTCCATGTAATCGGTGGTGCGGACGGTCATCGCATCTGAGGGGGGATCACTTCGGATCTCAAAGCCCAGCGCCCGCACCCGCTCCGGGTTGTCGTGGATGGTCGCTCCCGCGTCCGGTGTGACATAGACGGGGAAACCGCGTGAGAGGTGCTCCCGTAAAGCGCCGACGTTTGCACCACCGCCCATCAGAAACCCCTCCAGGAAGACAGGGCGACCGGCCCTGGTCGCCTCACGGACCTTCTCCGCAACGATCACGGTCGGCGAGGGAAGAACCAGTTTGATGCTGTTCTCGATCGCCCTGCCGGGTTCGTAGACCAGGATATCCTGGGTGCCCCGACCGACATCGATCGCGATGAGTGGATTAATCAGATCGATCATGCATGGCCTCGTATTCTAATCAGTTTGTCTCCAGCGCGACGATCCATTTATATAAGAATCGCCTCCCGTATCCAAAAAAGGATGAACCTTCTTCAGGCATCCACCCGGTCAACCTCCAGGGTCGTCACCGGGTGCTCAGCCATCTGCCCGGATCTCACCGGCCTGTATTCGCGGAACTCTTTGAGGGAGACCGTCAGATCGCGGGTGAATGCAAAGTAACCGATCTGGGTTGTCCGGCAGAGGTTCAGCGCCATCTCCATCAGCCCACGGGGGTCAGGGCGGGCCTCCCCGAGCCATATGTGAAAGATGTTCCCGCCGTCCACTATAGGGAAGAAGACATGCTCGATCTCGATCCGTTTCGTGAGCGGGACTGCCGCTCCCGGCGTTACGTGTGTCCCGTTGGTGTAGTAGATGGGGAGGTCAAGCGTCGTGCCAAGCATATCGAGCGCTCGTTCGACATCGCCCTTGGCCACCCTGATCGCATTATCGCGGAACCGTTCGTCCAGGAGATCGGCAACCGCAAACCGCTGGCCGGTCGTCTCCGCAGGGGTGCGAGCGAGGGCGATCGTCATGTTGTGTTTCTTTGAGAGTTCACGGGCGTAGAACTCGAGCTCGGTCATCGCACGGACAGCCAGGCGGAAGGCTTCCTTCGACTCGTGGAGCTGGTAGCCGGTGAAGTGCTGCACCATCTCGTTGACACCGACGACGCCTATGGTATAGACGAGACCTTCCAGATCCACGGCCACCGCGCCGCGTTCGCCAGTGTACGGGTCCTTCGGGCGCTGCATCGCAAACGGCATCCGACCGCTCCCCCGGATCAGGGACATCCACCGGCGCTTGATCCGGAAGAGGTCGACTGCGATATCCATGAGAGACCTGAGCTCGGCAAAGAGTCGTTCCTGATCGCCATCGGCCTTGTAAGCCGCCCGCGGACAGTTGATCGACATAACCTGCCATGAACCCATCGAGAAGTGTTTCCCCTCGCGGAAGTAGAGTTTGTCCTCAAACTCGTCGTCTTCGTCGGCAAGCGATGAGAACTGGTAGGCGCAGCAGTTCCCGGTCACTATCCCGAGCGCGTTTGCAAAGGTGTGGGTGCCTGCGACGTCGACAAGGTCGTAGACGTAACCATCGTGGTCCACCGTCTCGATCGATCGAATACGGAGCGGGTGCACATCCCCATACTCAAGAAGACCGGCAAACACTTCTTCCTCTTCTTCTGCGATTGGTGGGATTACGATGGTCACCTGGACCTTCTCAACCCCATCACCACTGTACCTGCTTGCACAGGCAAGACCGGTGCATCCGGGTGTGACCTGAGTCTCGGGGATCAGCGCGAACGGGCAGCCGTTCTGCCGTCCTCGGGGCATCATTGGAGGGTAACCGGTCTCCGCCTGGAACCTCTCTATCTGGTCGTTGTCCGTTATCCTGCAGGTGTAGACCCTGTGGGGGACGCTGTCTGGCGGTAGACCAAAAAGCCTGTCCCTTTCGGCGTAACTCATCTGGACACCGATCCTGCCGCTCAGCCAGACAAGTTTCTGGGCGACTTCCCTGGAGGCTACATTCAGCCTGATGCTCCTGGCAGGGCGGCCGGAGGCCTTCTTATCGGTTGCGCTGAAGACCGCACCAAGGTAATCCGCCACCAGAGAGCGATCGAGGTTGAAGACGAGATCCGGAACAGACTTATCGGCATCGGCTGAAGCGCAGCCCAGGGCGACAAAGAGGAGGTAGATGAGCTTGCTGCTGATGATCACCGCCGTTCCCGATGCCGTCTCACAGACCTGCGGCTCGACCCCCAGGACCGCACGGATGCAGGTGGCGGTATCCGTCGCGAGGTCCGCATCCCCTCCCTCAAACGTGAATCTGACGGTATAACGCCGCGCCAAACGCTCGCTGCGCCCTGCTGCAAGATAGTAGCCAAGGAGTCTGACGAGTTCGCTGCTGACCGGCAGAAGACGGGGCAGACTGACGCGCCCGGATGTCCTGAGGGTTACAACATCTCCGGTGACGCGGATCGAACTGCCGTAACCAACCTTAGCCAGGGTCTCTGCAACCTCGATCTCCTCAACCGGCCGCTCGCAGAACCCCGTCGCTTTAAGCACCGGGAGACAGTCACCCACGGCGAGTTCGCCTGCAACATCACGGACAAACACATCCCCATCGAGGACGTAGACCGGATGATCGGGGGTGACCGTGATCTCACGACCCGACTCCAGGGTGATCCGGAGGAGTTGGCCAGTATACCGTCTACGCATAACACCGTGGAACGGTCGGAGTGACGCTTCCTGGGTTTCAAAATCGACGCTCGGTGTTCTCCCATCATAGTAGGCGAGCTCAGTTCCGAAAGTATCTATCCGTCTCCCGTTCTTTGCCGCAGTATCGAATATCTCCTGGATATGCCTTACACTGATCCGGCCCTCATCATCGGCCACCGGAACCAGTTCGTCCCCTGCCAGGCACTGGTAACACGATATACCCTCCCCGGCACCACGGTAGGCCGGTATCTGGTTGTCGTAGTAGGGGGTGCCGTACTTGGACGCGAGTTCAAACGTCATCAGGTAGAGGTCGTGGTAGGTCGGGAGGTCTGGGTGGTTGCGGTTGAACTCCTCGTCCTCGGTGAGGAAATCGGGCTCGATGCTGATCTCGGGTTTCGGGAAGGAGAATGGTTTGCCCCAGTAGTCCCCCTCGAGCATCACCTCCATCAGCGCCTTGAAAAGGAGTCTGACCTCCCGCTCGAACTCGCCGTATGTCCGGAGCGGCGCCTGGTTTCCGTCCCAGACCTTGCCGCGGAAGACGCAGGGCTTGTCCTTCCAGAGGGTGGGGACGCCGGGTGAGAGCTGGACCGACGAGAAGACTACCTGACCTCCTCTGGCGACCATCATCTGGGTCATCTCGTAGACGAACATCTGCATCAACTGCTTGATCCCGTCATAGTCCATCCCCTCAAAGTATGGTGCCATGAATGTCAGGAAGTTGTAGTAGCCCTGGCCACCGGCAAAGTTTGTCTGGGCGGAACCGAGCGCCTTGACCGCATGGAGAACCGCCACCTCCGCCCGCTTCGCCGGGCCGGCAACAGAGGCTTTTGTACCGTTGCCGTCGGGCATCAGACCATAGTAGAAGAAGTAGCGAAGGTCCCAATCCTGGCAGTTGTGGATGAGGAGGCCGTCGGAGGCGAAGAACGTGTGGCTCTCCTCGCTCCCGTCGCCGTCGAGGAAGAGGTCGTAGACGTACGCTCCGGTCGGTTCTGCCACAGAGACCTCGACGACGGTCTCCTCCTGCTCTCCAACCTGCATCTCCTTCACCGCAGAAAGGAAACCGTCGATGTGGTCCTGCCGCTCATCGAGGAACGTGGCGTACCGGGCAAATGTCTCAATATCCTTCCGCCCGTTGATCTGGAGGCGGTAGAGTGTCCGCCGCTCTTCGTTATCTCCGTAGAGTTCGACGATGTGGGGTGTCATCCCAAGCGATGTGAGCAGGAGCGAGAGTTCCTGCCGGAGGGTCGGTGACTCGGTGGTGTAGTTGACGATGCAGTCCGATTTTTCCGGGCAGTAGTATGCCGAGCCGTCTCCGGTGAAGAGAGCGGAAAGAAACTCGTGGAGGAGCACATCGTCAAGATGGTAGGCTATCCAGGGGAGGCGCTTCCTTGCTGCCCCCTCAGGGATGCCGAAGACATAGCGGAAGAGCAGGTATGCCGGCTTCCCGCCGAAGTAGACCTGCGGCGCCCGGTTGCGCCCCACCTCGGCCCCGTAGATGGTCGTGGTGTCGGGAGCGCCGCCGGCGATCGTTGCATAGGTGTTCAGGGCGGTGCGTGCCGGGGCCAGGATGGCGGGTGCCTGGCGGTTCTCGATGATCGCGAGGTTGTACTGCCCGGCCTCTAGAGAAACGTTGTAGTTGCCTTCCGCAACGAAGAGCCCGAGGAGGCGGATGAGTTCGGGGGTGAGCGTCAATAGAGCAGGCAGCTCGTGCTCGCTCCCCGTGACCCCGATGGTGACCCCGGCGTAATCCTCGATGCCGTAACGACTGCAGAACGTGCTGAAGAGTGCGACCGGCATAATTCCGCGCGTATACCACTGCTTCTGGTGCTCAATGCCGAGGGCCCGCGATATGTCGGAGTATGAAGAAGCCCGGCCGCTCCGGACCACTTGGGCAAAGATCTCTCCTGCACCGCGGACGTAGACGTTCTCAAGGAGGTGGGCCGGGACCGATGCAGGCAGTTCCCGGACGAGATCGATCGCCTCGATCGTCTCCCCGCGCACGGCACCGGCCCCGCTGATCCTGTAGAGGGCGTCCCCGGCGCGTACTTCGTCGGCACGGCGGATGGCCATCCCCTCGCCGGTCCGCACCGGGATACGGTGCTCCCGGGTGACCATCAGCGTTCGTCCGCCTGATGTCCGGATCCTGAGCATCTCGCCCGGGTTCACCGTCCGGCGGGTCACCTTTAGGACACGTCTCCAGCCTTTTGGCGTGAGCGCGGAGAGGTCCAGCGGTCGCCACGCATCACCATCGATCGGGAGTTCGTCTGGACGGATGCTCCGGATCCGGTTACCCATCCGAACGGGTATGGCCGTGCTCCCGTCGATACAAAACGGACGGGTCCCGAAGTACTCCAGGTCGTGGATATGGAGATCCCCGCGGAGGTGGTGGTCTGCAAGGTCAGGGGGGAGCTGCAGGAGGTACTGCTCCTTGCTTATCTTGTCGGCCTTCTTCTTGTGTGAGGTCTCGGCATTCTCCTGGAGGTTGGCGTTGTCGTGCGCTTCAAACCCCCGCCCCACATCGATGAGATGGGCATCGAAGACCGGGGTTCCAACCCTGGTGCAGACGTTACGGTACGGGATCAGCCCTCGCTCAAGGAGCGTCATGTTGACGATCTCGCGGATCAGGGGCCCTGAAAGGGACTGAAGCCCCAGCATCTGGATCTTTCTCTCGACAAGCCTGGCAATCTCTTTTGCCGTCTCCTCGTCTGCCCCCTCGTAGCCGTAGAAGACCTCAACAAGCCGGGTCTCCTCCACGATCTGCCTGATGATCCGATTTCTGTCCCAGTCAAGGAGGTAGCCCCGCGAAGTCCTGACCTTTGGAAATGTGGGGACAAACTCCCCGAACAGCGTCGTCTGTGTTGACTTACGGCTCAACCTCACGCCTCCACGATCAGACAGGCAACCAGGTCTTCCCGGAAGACGCCCCCGGGAAAGAGGTCGGCTGACGTATAGAATATGTCGCCCTTCTGCAACACCGGCGCCTCCTGAACGAATACCCCGTTCATGCGAAGCTCGGTCAGCGCTTCAGCGGATGCCATGTCGCACTCGATGAAGGGCACGCTCCTGGAGGCCAGAAACTCTTTCAGGATCTCGCAATTCGGGCAGGATTCCAGCGTATATACGATGAATTGCGTTGTATCGGAAATGGCAATACCCCCGGATCATTCGGTTATTATGATCTCGTTCTGTGGCGTTATAACAGGTATCATTCATTTCTGAGCAGAGCAGGAGGGACACCAAACCATCGTTGCGATACGCCCGGGAACTCGCAGCCCCCGCCCCTTCAAGCCGGTTTTCCGTAGTAGACAATCACCTTTTGTATGGTGAGGCAAGATAATACGATATAGTATGGTCAGGACGTTTGTTGCAATCGATCTGACGGAAGAGATCCGCGAGCGCGCCCGCGAGTCACAGGAGATCCTGAGAGAGGCGCCCGGCCGACTCGCCATCGTCGAGCCCGAAAATATGCATATCACGCTCAAGTTCCTTGGGGAGGTCGACCCGGCGGCGATCGAGGGGATCGTCATGACGCTCGAGGCGACGAAAGCCGAACCCTTTGAGATAACGGTCGGTTATCCTGTCTGCGACCACCCACGGAGACCGCGGGTGATCTGGTGTGACGTCACCGACTCGGGAGAGAGCGCCGCCCTGGCCCGGCAGGTGGACGGTCTCCTGGAACCGCTCGGGTTCCCGAGGGAGAAGCGTCCGTTCCACCCCCATGTTACACTTGCACGTGTAAAAGATCTCCACCCCGCACTAATAAAGGAGGTGGAGCGTCGTATACGCCGCGAACCGCTCGGAAGGTGTCTGGTGAGCGCCATCAAACTAAAGAAGAGCACGCTGACACCCGGCGGTCCGATCTACGAGGATCTTGCGGAGGTCGCGCTTTGACGCGGTTCCCCTGCGAAGAGGAGGTGCTCAGGAGGATCCGTCCAACACCTGAGGAGCGGACTTACATCCGGACGATGGGAGAGCGCCTTATCGAGGCAGTTGAGCGGTCGGGGAAGGCGAAAGCGATGATGGTTGGCTCGGTCGCCCGTGATACCTTCGTTCGGGGTGACCGTGACCTGGATATCTTCATTCTCTTTGACACCTCCCTCTCCCGCCAGGAACTTCAGGAGGAGGGGTTATCGCTCGCACGCCGGATCGCCGATGAATTTGGCGCAACCTGGCGCGAGAAGTACGCAGAGCACCCATATGTCAATGCCACAATAGATTCTCTGGATATCGATCTCGTCCCATGTTACGCGGTGGCGAGCGCCACCGAGATCAAGAGCGCCGTTGACCGGACGCCTTTTCATACCCGTTATGTCCTTGCTCATATCGACGGATACGTCGACGACGTCCTCTTATTAAAGCAGTTCGCAAAGTCCGGCGGCGTCTATGGTTCGGACCATATGACCTGCGGGTTCTCCGGTTATCTCTGCGAGGTCCTGACTATCTACTACGGCGGGTTCCACCCTCTCCTTGAGGCTGCAGCCCGCTGGAAACCGGGGGAGGTGATAGATATCGAGGGACACGGGACGAAGGAGTTCGACGACCCGCTTGTGGTGATCGATCCGGTCGATCCAGAGAGGAACGTCGCGGCGGCGCTATCGCTCTCGCGGATGTTTGAGTTCGTGGAACTTGCACGCGGTTACCTTGAGGAGCCCTCGGAGGTGTTCTTCTGCCGCCCGCCCGCACCGGCGCTAACCCCGGAGGTCTTCTCCCGCCTCCTCTCTGCAAGGGGGACGTACCTATATTCTATAACCTTCAAAACACCCGATCTCACCCCCGATACGGTGGTGCCTCAACTACGGAAATCCGCCGAGTCAATACGCGACCTCCTGGAGAGAAGCGGATTTCCGGTGAACCGGAGCGACGTCTTCATGGGGGAGAAGCGGTGCATGCTGCTCTTTGAATTGATGGCCGAAACCGTGCCGGTGATGCGCAGGCATATCGGCCCACCGCTCTGGTCGAGTGAGAACTCCCGGAAGTTCCTGGAGAAGTATGTCAGGAAAGAGGTCTTTGCCGGGCCATACATCGAGGAAGGGCGCTACGTGGTTGAGGTAGCCCGTAGGTTTACCCGCGCCGTCGACCTGCTGCGGTCAAACACCCTCCTTGATACCGCGCTCGGGAAGCACGTCCGGCGGTCTATGGAAGAGGGCTGGAACGTGAGGAGCGGCGCTGAGTGCTGGGACGAGGAGTTTGCCGTCTTTCTCTCACGGTTCCTGGACCGCGCATCGCCTCTTGCCAGGATAAAGAGGATGGCAGGGAGATCGTCCTGACCCGCGAGGAAGTCGGGGCCTGGACCATCCCGAAGATACCCCTACAAACCGGTGCCGCCAATCCGCTTTTTCTCGTCGCTAAGAGCCCGAATCACAAACTCGTCCGCTGAAGGGATAGTGTCGGTCGAAACGGCGCACGGAGTCTCCTCCCGCGTGTCGAGCCTCTTTATCCCGCCTTCTCCCTCCGGCCGATAGGCGTATCTGACTTCATAGACCGGTTCAGGACCCCTCAGTCCGGGGTGGTGCGCCCGGCCGTAAGCGATCGCAACAGCCCATTCTTCGTCGCTGATGTCCACGTAGACTGTCCCGAGCAGCATTCCGCCAGCGCCCAGTATCTGGGTTCTCGATTCAAACGATTCCACGGCACTCTTTACGGTGCCTTTAGGGGAGTATCCATAATAACGTGCCATTCTTCACCTTACCTGCGGTTGTGTCTTTGCCGGTGATGTTACAGATTCCACGGTCGCACGGGTCCCCCTGAACGCCGGAGCATTCCCCTCCGGAGTCGCAGTAGGCCGGAGGGGGTTAATACAAGTTTTTTGGTGTTAGATCTATTTAATTTGATCGTTCCGAACCAGACGCGGCTTAACAGGGGACAATCGAACAACACCGTCTGGCTGCTTTGCCCTGGTTTGATGAAACGCTTCCGATGCAACCGGGGTTTTTGCAAGAGACGGTTGAGGGGAGGGGAGAGAGGGACGTTCAGCCCGAACCCCCTCAGTCCCTCCACCGATCTGGGGTTCTCACCCGGTAGAGTGCCATGGGGGGACGTCTCCGGCCAGTCTTATTCCAGTCCACTCCCATGGCCTTCAGGGTCTATCGTCACGCAATGCCCGCCACCCTGGGGGGTGGTGGTGGTCGATGAAGGACGTTTAATGCGAATGACTCGAGAGCACCGATGAAAAAGTTTGATCGTCTCTCGCCCATACTACCGGAAATGGTGGTGCATTTATCTTGCGGGGGTGAAGGGGGCGGAGCTGGAAGACCCCAACCCTTCAGGGTGGGGATGAAAGCAGAGCCGCCCCTCGTCACACAATTACCAGAGACTATATATTATTATAAGAAGACGCAATCCTTATATGCTTCAAGCCTACAGGTATCGGATCTATCCATCGAGAGAGCAGGTTACGCTCCTTATGAAGCACATCCATGCCTGTCGGTTTGTGTATAACCATTCTCTGGAGCAGAAGATCCGGGCATACGAGCAAGAAGGACGCAAACTTTCCTGCTATGACTTGAACAATCAACTTCCCGCTCTCAAGGAAGAATATCCGTGGCTCAAGGAAGTCAACTCGCAGTCGCTCCAGAGTGCAAACAAGAATCTCGACAATGCCTTCACCCGGTTCTTCCGCGAGAAGAAAGGATTTCCGCGATTCAAATCTAAGAAGAACCCGGTACAGTCCTTTCAGGTACCGCAACACTACGCCGTGGATTTTGAGCGCAACCGGATCAAACTCCCCAAAATCGGTGAGATCAAGGTTGTTTTCCACCGGACATTCACCGGAACGATGAGGTATGCGACGATTTCG
>NZ_JASEFJ010000007.1 GCF_030019085.1 Methanoculleus sp. | reverse complement strand
ATTACAAGTGCCAGAAGTATGGGAAGACTCTCCTGAAGATTGGGAGATTCGATCCCTCATCGAAGATATGCAGCAAGTGCGGGTATCTCAAGCAGGATCTTGTCCTCTCTGACAGAGAATGGACCTGTCCTGACTGTGGCACCCACCACGACCGCGACATCAACGCGGCGATCAATATCAAGAAATTTGCCTTACAAGATCAGAATCTTGTTGGGGTATCCGGTGTGGAACGCACCGTTGAGCCTGTGGACTCGCTCCCGATAGGGAGGAGAATGAAGCAGGAAGCCCCGCCCGAGAGGCGCGGGGTAGTTCACACTTCAGCCCGTTGATCTGATGGCCATAAACAGGACGCCTGATTCGCATGGGAGGATAGGAGTTTATTAGCGCCATCCCCTGACATCTCTCGCACCGAGGACGAACCTGACGGTCTACCGGCGCCACCGATTGCTACCGTTCTCTCAAGCGTTCGATGGTGTCAACAGGTATTTACCCCATCAGGTAGAAGTTGATTTCCACATGTCCTGTGATGCCACCTCTGCGATGCTCGATCGCATCGAGCAAGATAACGTCCGATTCCTCCGCCTGCAGTTCACCGACCTCCTGGGCATGCCCAAGAACGTGGCTATCCCTGTGAAACAGGCCGAGAAAGCGCTGACCGGCGGTATAGGATTTGATGGATCATCGATCGAGGGGTTCGTCCGGATAGAGGAGTCCGACATGGTCCTCAAACCCGACCTCTCGACCTACACCCGGCTGCCCTGGCAGCCGATGGATTACGCGGAAGCGCGTTTCATCTGCGATGTCCAAAAGGCCAACGGCAGACCGTTTGAGGGTGATCCGCGCTACGTGCTCCGGCGGGCGATGGAGGACGCCGCAAAGGACGGTTACGTCTTCAACACGGGGCCGGAACTGGAGTTCTTCCTCTTCAAGATGATCGACGGCAGACCGACCATACAGTTCCAGGACGTCGGCGGATACTTCGACCTCGCACCAACGGACCTGGCGGAGGATGTCAGGCGCGAGATCATCCTGGCCCTGACCGAGATGGGGTTTGAGATCGAGGCTTCACACCACGAGGTTGCCGAGAGTCAGCACGAGATCGACTTCAAGTACAGCGATGCCCTCCACACGGCAGACAACGTCATCACATTCAAGTTCGCCGCAAAGACGATCGCTCTGATGCGAGGACTGCACGCCTCCTTTATGGCAAAACCCATATACGGCATCTGCGGGAGTGGGATGCACACCAACTGCTCGCTTGCAATAGACGGGGTAAACGCATTCTTTGATCCGGACGCTCCACTCCAGATCTCAGATACCTGTCTCCACTTCATCGGCGGGCTGCTAAAACATGCCCGTGCAATAACACGGGTTGCGAACCCTACGATCAACTCCTACAAGAGGCTCGTCCCGGGCTACGAGGCGCCCTGTTACGTCAGCTGGAGCGCGAGCAACCGCTCGACCCTGGTAAGGGTCCCGGCGCCCCGGGGCAACAGTACAAGGGTTGAGTTCCGCAGCCCCGACCCGACCTGCAACCCATACCTTGCCTTCGCCGCGATGCTGACCGCCGGTATGGATGGAGTGCGAAACAAGATCGAACCGCCGGACGGTGTTGATAAGAACATCTACCGCATGACATCTGCTGAGCGGAGTCATGCCGGGATCGATACGCTGCCCTGCGATCTCTATGAAGCGCACCAGGCGCTGCTCGCCGACGACCAGATCTGTCAGGCGCTTGGCCCTCACGTTCTGGAGGCGCTCACGAGCGTCACAAACGCCGAGTGGGACGCATACAGGACCGCAGTCCACCCCTGGGAACTCGAGCGTTACCTGGCGACGTACTGAAAATCTCTTTTTTTCTGCATTTTTTCCTGCATTCTGATGAAAACCCCTTCCCTGGAACTGTACCGACGGAGAATTGCAATATGCTATCAGACTGCATTCGTCCCCCGACTAAAGTCGAGGGCATTCTGCCTGTTTCCTTCGTAAAAAAAGAGATCCGGAACTCAGTTCGGAAACCATCGGTCGCCGGTCAGCAACACTCCTGCGTCCCGGCCTCCATCCCTTCCAGGAGAAGCCTGCCAAAGAGCACCCGCTCAAGTGTTGTGCCCACGTACTTCATCCGCTGCGCGACCTCCACATCCTCATAGCGGTGTATGTCGGCGTATACCTGGAGGCGGACAAGACCTAACCGGAGACGGTCGAGATCTTCCTCCTCGAGTTTTGATGCTTCGCGATAGATTGGTTCGAGCAGGAAGGGAAACTCCTCAAACTTCTCGAGCGCCTCAACGATCTGCGCAAATATAGGAAGGGGAGCCTCCCTCCCAGCAAGAACCCTCGAGTAATCCATCTCAATCGCCGATCTGATCGACCAGGGTCTGCATGATGGTATCAAAACTCTTCCAGGTCGGGCTATCCGTCGCGCCGGCCCTGCGGATGATGAACGGTCTCCCCTCATCCGCCGCCTGCCTCAGATCCATATCCAGGGGAATGGACCCCAGGAACGGCACCCCCAGATTCTCCGCCTCTTTCTTTCCGCCACCCCTGCCGAAGATCTCGATCTCCGCCTTGCAATGGGGGCAGACAAAACCGCTCATGTTCTCGACTATACCGAGCACCGGAAGTTCAAGTTTCTTAACAAACTCAACCGCCTTGCTCGAGTCCAGGATCGCGACGTCCTGCGGGGTGGTCACTATGACCGCGCCGGCTATGTTCGGGGCGAGCTGAGCGATGGTGAGGGCCTCATCACCGGTTCCCGGGGGGAGGTCGACGATCAGATAATCGAGGTCGCCCCACTCGACATCCTCCAGGAACTGGCGGATCACCGCCATCTTCATAGGACCGCGCCAGATCACAGGGGTGTTGCGCTCGGGAAGCAGAAACGCCATCGATACGACCGCCAGGTTACCGGTGACCCTGACTGGTTCGATGACCTTCCCGTCGTAAGACTGAAGTCTGGCATCCTCGATCCCGAGCATCTTCGGGATGTCGGGGCCATGGATATCAAGGTCGATGAGCCCTGTGGCGTAGCCCCGGTTGGCAAGAGCGTAGGCGAGGTTTGCCGAGACCGTGCTCTTCCCCACTCCCCCCTTTCCGGAGAGGACGAGGACTACATGTTTGACGCTGATCTTGGCCTTCGGAGGAAGACCCTTTGGTTCGGTAGTGTTTCTAGGGTCTTCGCACCCGTTCGCGGACGGACAGCCGGCGCAGTTTCCGGCGCAGGTCTCGTTGGTGGGTTCATTTGTCTGAGTCATGCCAGGTATCCTCTCTTCGTAAAAAGGGCCTAAAGGTACCTTATATTAGCGTCAAATGTGACAAAAAGGTATAGGTGATGGCAAATTCCCGGTTCTGCCGCGACGATGTTGCTTCGGGTATGACAACCTACCCGCCACCTACGGGCGGGAAGATGGCAACTGTATCACCGTCTTCGAGCGGTGTCTCAAGACCCCCACTGAAATGGATGTTCCTGCCGTTCTTCAGTATGTTGATATAGCGTCTGAGCCCACCTTCTGGGGTGAATATGAGATCTGCGGCCCCGGGATGTCTGGCGGTGAGTTGATCGAGCAGATCACCGAGATTCGATCCGACTGAGAGAACGAGATCCTCCTCCGCCGGGACGACCTCCCTGAGTTTTGCAAAAGTCCTGACCCTCACGGATATGGTGCTTTTATCTCCCCCGATCTGCAAACCCGATCCACCTACCCCTGCTTTACAATGGTGATAGGGGATCCATTGGTCTTATCGGTATCGCTCGCCGCAAGCGTGGGTGTGATTGATCTACTTTCTTTCCTGCAAGAGTTAACCATTTTCTACGTCCAGCAGCCTTATAATCCAGTAGAGAATCATCTGGGTTCGGTGAGAACCCATGAATGGATACGCAGAGAGGATCCTCCATGCCAACCTGGAAAGCGGGGAGACGAGAGAGGAACCGTTTCCAGAAAAGTGGAGACGGGCATACATTGGAGGGAGAGGACTTGGCGTCCGGATCCTCCAGGACCTGGTCGACCCTGGCATCGACCCACTCAGCCCTGAGAACGTGCTGGTGATCGCCACCGGACCGCTTGCCGGGAGCGGCCTTCCGGTGGGGTCGCGTTACTGTGTCATAGCAAAATCCCCACTGACCGGAACGCTGAGCACCTCGAACTCCGGTGGAAAGTTCGGCACGAGTCTGAAACGCGCCGGCTACGATGCAATCGTTGTCCATGGTCGGGCTGAGAGGCCAGTCTACATCCACATTGATGATGGAAAAGCCTGGATCCGGGACGCCTCGGACCTCTGGGGGATGACAACTGGCGAGACCACCGCAACTCTCCAGAAAGAGATGGGCGATCCCGCTCTCAGCGTGGCCTGTATAGGTCCCGCCGGTGAACGCCTCGTCCGGTTCGCCGCGGTCATCAACGAGACCTCACGGGCCGCCGGGCGCGGGGGCCTCGGTGCCGTGATGGGGTCGAAGAACCTGAAAGCCGTCACCGCAAGGGGAAACGGCCGGATCACCGTCGCCGACCACGACCGTTTCACCGCCCTGAAGAGAGAGATGACAGAGAAGATCAGGCAGAACCCAATCTCTGGTGAGGGACTGCCCGGTTTCGGCACTGCCGTCCTTGTCAACATCATCAACGAGAACTACATCCTGCCGACAAGGAACTTCCAGACAGCGCATTTCCCTGCCGCGGAGAGGGTCTCGGGCGAGCGGATGGCCGAGAGCATCCTTGTGGGGAAGATGGGGTGCCATGGCTGTATCATCCGCTGTGGCCGCGACGTCGAGGTTGACGGGAAACGGACGGCGGGGCCGGAGTACGAGACGATCTGGGCGTTCGGCCCCGACTGCGGGATCGACGACCTGGCTGCCATTGTGGAGGCAAACAACCTCTGCAACGATCTCGGGCTTGACACGATCTCTACCGGATCGACGATCGCCTGTGCGATGGAGCTCTCGGAGAGGGGCTACATCCAGGATGATATACGGTTCGGCGACACGGCGCTGATGCTCGACCTTGTCCAGAGGATAGGTTACCGCCAGGGTATCGGCGACGAACTTGCCGAGGGCTCGTTCCGGTTCGCGAGAAAACACGGCCACCCGGAGCTTTCCATGAGCGTCAAGCGGCAGGAACTCCCCGCATATGACCCCCGCGGGCTGCAGGGGCACGGCCTTGCCTACGCGACATCAGTCAGGGGTGGGGACCATGTCTATGCCTACCTGATCGCCCCCGAGGTGCTGGGATCGCCAGAGAAGATCGACCCCTACTCAAGTGAGGGGAAGGCGGTCTGGACAAAGACGTTCCAGGACCTCACGGCCTTCATCGACTCTTCAGGTAGTTGCCTGTTCACCTCTTTCCCTCTCGGTGCTGATGATTATGGGGCTATGGCCTCGGCGGTCACCGGTTACAATATCGATGCCGCGGAGGTGCTCCGGATAGGCGAACGGATCTGGAACATGCAGAAGATCTTCAACCTGAAAGCAGGGTGCAGCCGGAAGGACGATACGCTGCCGCCACGGCTTCTTGAGGAGCCACTCACCGAAGGCGCTCCGAAAGGCCGGGTCTGGGAACGCGAACCGCTACTGGATGAGTATTACCGGGTCAGGGGATGGGACCTGGAAGGGCTTCCCACAGCCGAGAAACTCCGCGAAGTCGGCCTGAGAGAGAACGGGGTGGCCATCCCCTGACCGGGCCTACTTTTTTATACGCCACCCACCCGTTGCCTCCGGGACGCAGTCGATCTCGGGGGAGTAGGGTTTGATGTCGAGCACCGGCGTCCCGTCCAGGGCGTCGAGTCCCCGGACGACAAGGACGTTTCCCTCCCTCCCGATCAGTTCGACGACCCCGAACCCGATAGGGTTTGGCCTGGCGGGCGAGCGGGTGGAGAAGACCCCACGTTCCCGGGACTCTCCGGGGGGCTTTGCGTAGAGTTGCCCACGCTGCGCACGGTCGAGCCAGTAGAGAATTATGAGATGGCTGCTGCGCTCAACGCCTTCAAGACCGGGGACGCAGGCGTCATTAACGTGGATCTCCACGACGGTATCCACCAGCCGTCCCTGCCGAGGGGCGTCGCCAGGCTCCCTGTAGGGAGAGCGGACGACCCCTATCGGGATGCACTCGATCCTGGCCATACCGTGCTCACTCCTTTTTCTCCAACATTGCGTCGAGCGTCTCGTTGCATAGACGGTCCGCAACCCGGAGACAGGGATCTTCACGTGGAACGTTCTCGAACCTGACCTCATTGAAGTCCTGCATCCGCCGCCACACCTCCTCTGCAAGACCGGCGAGGTGCTCCTTTCTGATGCGGTAGCGGCCGGTGACCTGGCGCACCACCAGTTCCGAGTCCGACCGTACCACGACGCTCCCAGTGGTTAACTCACGGGCGGCGCAAAGAGCGTTGATGATTGCGTGATACTCAGCAACGTTGTTGGTCGTCTTACCGAGGTAGCCCGACCGGCTGGCCACGATGGAACCGTCACGCACAATCACGTAAGCCCAGGCGGCATCTCCAGGGTTCCCCCTGGAAGCGCCGTCGGTGTAGACTATAACTCCGTCCTCCCCTGAGGTCGTGGCTGTCTCCCCCCATCTGTCAGTCTTTTTCGTCATCTTCCGGTTGATCATCGATCTCCCTCGAAGTTATTGGTATCGTCCCGTCCCCATCACCGTCAGCCCCACTCCAGAATGGCGACCGCCGGTCGCTGGGGGTGGTCAAAGAAGAGGAAGTTCGTCCACAGCAGTTTGACCGTCCCCACACATACTGAGAGGAAGATAGGGCACGTTTATATCACAGATCGTTGATTTGATGGCCCCGACATGTATCTTCTCCCAACACCACATCTTATTTACTTCCTGCGCCGAGAACCCCCATATGAACTCTGGTGTTACAAGGCTCTCCATCTCACTACGTTCGGCAGAGTTTCCTGTATGGAACACCTGTGACGGCCCAGACATCTCACCGGAACTGAGAATCCGGGGTCTCAGATCTGAGATGCGATCGATTGCGATCTTTGCGCTGAACCCCTTCGAGCCAGGATGCTCTTTCACAACATGGATCATCTGGAACCTCCCTGCGATTCCGCTGATCCCTGAGGGCATCCCACCAGAGGGTGTCGTGACCAAACCTGTCCCGGCAGTCCAGGGAACAAACGACTACGGGACCATCGGCTGGCGCGGCCCATGCCCACCGCGTGGCGAGATTCACCGTTACCTCTTCAAGGTCTACGGGCTCGATGGGTTGCTCGATCTGCCTGCAGGAGCTCTGAAGCAGGACCTCATCGACGCTATGCGCGGACACGTCCTCGGATTCGGCGAGACCGCCGCAACCTGTTCAAGATGAAGTGGTACAAACCTTTTTACCTCCTTGTTCCAGAAAGAGTATCAACGGAGCCAGATATTATGGAGAAGCTGATTGTGAAACTTGATTTTGAAGATTTTCCGGAGGAATACACCAGCAGAGGGGCAAACCGTTCACCTCCGATCCGGGTTGAGGGGCTCATCCCGGAGATCAAGTCGCTTGCGATCATGGTGATGGCATGCCCCGAAGAAGGGGCATCACGGGTTGCATGGGTCGTCTGGAACCTCCCCGCTGTCCCGCAGATCCCTGAAGGTTTCCCTCTCGGCGGTGAGGTGGAATCACCTCTTCATGCCGTTCAGGGCGAGAACGATTTCGGCACCGTTGGTTACCGTGGGCCCGGGCCAGAGGCCGGTAAACCTGAAGCCTACCTCTTTCGGGTGTATGCCCTCGAACGTGAGGTTGAGATCGAAGCCGGCTCTACCTGGGACGAGATGATCATGGCAATTCGGGGTGCGATCAAACAGGTCGGTGAGACCATAGCCTTCGCCGAAGATTAGGTTAGGTGGCTGCTGCGGGGATATACCGGATAGTGATCTTCAGAAGGATAGATAGAGGCTGGATTGCAGCCAGCCTCTATCCGCCATCTTTTAACTTGCGGGGGTTGAGGGAGGCGGAGCGGGAAGCAACGCCCTTCAAGGCGGGGTGGTTCACGCCTCAGTACCGACCATCACCTGAACGGCCCCGTAGATCCGGTGCTCTACCAGATCATCATCGCTTCCCACAGGCAAACTCTCCTTCAGCACGGCCCTTATGCGAAAAACCCTTTTCTTCGTCCGATCCCCTTATTTAATATGCAATCGGCAACAGACCCTACAGCCACATAGATGGACTGGCTATTGATACTCCTTACCATAGCAGGTCTCATCGTCTTCGAGACGGTTTCAAGCGTAGATAACGCAATCATCAACGCCGACGTCCTCGCAACGATGAGTCTGAGAGCTCGCAGGTGGTTTCTTGTCTGGGGTCTGATCATTGCCGTCTTTGTTGTCCGCGGATTGTTGCCGTGGTTGATCGTCTGGATGACGACACCCTCACTCGGGCCTGTTGAAGCGCTGCTCGCAACCTTCTCAAGCGACCCCGCTGTATTGGCCGCGATCGAAGAGTCCGCCCCGATCCTCCTGATATTTGGTGGGATGTTCCTTATTCTCCTCTTCTTTCACTGGCTCTTTGCGGAGGAGAAGAACTGCTACCTCAGGAGCGAGCGTTTCTTCTCCCGGCAGGCTGTCTGGTTCTATGCCGTCGCCTCGGTCCTGCTCTCGGTTATAGTCTGGTTTGCCCTCCAGATCGACACCATGATGGGTTTTGCGGCCGTGCTCGGGTCCACCGTCTTCTTCATCGTCCACGGTTTCCGAAAGAATGCCGAGGTGCAGGAGGCACGTATGATGGGGTCAGATATGTCTGATGTCTCGAAACTTGCCTACCTCGAGATACTTGATGCAACGTTCTCAATCGATGGAGTCATCGGGGCGTTTGCTTTCACTCTCTCTGTCCCTCTTATCCTGATAGGAAACGGTGTCGGGGCATTCGTGGTAAGGGAACTTACCGTCAGGGGCGTCGACCAGATCAGGAAATTCTGTTACCTCAAAAACGGGGCGATGTATTCCATCCTGGTGCTCGGGACGATCATGCTCGCAGACAGTTTCGGGTTCCGTATCCCCACCTGGCTCTCACCTATAGCAACGTTCATAATCGTAGGATTTTTCCTCTTCCGCTCGGTGCAGCAGCAGAAGAAAGGAGCGATAGGTAGCACGTGAGATGAGACCGTTCACCACCAGGCACACCTACCGCAGTTCAAAAAGGTTTATCCAGGCCGGGAGACGAACCATATTCCCATGGCCAAGAGATCAATCGGTCCAAGGACAGTCCTGTACCCCCACCCGGTGCTGGTGATTGGAACCTACGATGCCAGCGGCCGGCCTGACGCCATGGTCGCGGCCTGGGGCGGGATCTGCTCATCCCGCCCACCATCGGTGGCGGTCTCGGTACAGAAGAGCAGGCAGACCTACACAAACCTGGTCGAGCAGCGCGAGTTCACGATCAGTATCCCCTCCACAGACCATCTCAGGGAGGCCGACTACTTCGGTATCGTCTCCGGCCGGGATGAGGACAAGTTCGCCGCTACAGGGCTCACACCGGTTAAAGGTGACCTGGTGAACGCCCCATACGTGGGGGAGTTCCCTGTCATCCTTGAGTGTCGCCTGCTCCAGTCGGTCGAGATCGGCGTGCACACCCAGTTCATCGGCGAGATCCTGGACGTGAAGATGGACGAAGATGTCCTCGGGGATGATGGCAGGCCCGAGATCGCGAAGGTCCGACCGTTTGCATATGACTCTATGCGGCAGGAGTACTACGGTTCCGGGAAAACTCTTGGAAAAGCCTTCTCTGTCGGAAAGGAGATCAAGCGATAACTCTTTTTCACTTCCGCACAATTGCCTGCGCTGTAATGATGCCTTTGTTTCCACTGGAGATATCCTCCCTGCGCCAGGCGCTGAGCAGATGCGGGGACTTCCCGCCCCGGTCGGAAGACAGAATTGTAGCAAGATCACCGGCCAGATATACCAATAAAAGATCGGAGTTCTATCCGCGGTCTTGCAACCAGAAGGCATACTTCGGGTAAGACTACAGCGCGAACCCCACCCACCGGGATCCAGGAATAAATTCACATCTCCAGTGGAAATAAAGGGGTTCCGCGGGAGTCATTCCCACGTCAGACAACAGAACGGCGATTGCAGATACACGGATATCTCTTAAAAAGGGTTTTGATTTTAGTTTGAGGAGATCTGTTCCGATAATTTACGTGACTCGAGGAAGGCTTCCATCCTGGAGAGAGCATCCTTGAGGTGGTCACGGGAGACCGCATAGGCGCACCGCACGTGGCCGAGACCGGAGGGGCCAAGAACGCTACCGGGGACTACCGCTACATGCTGCTCACGCAGAAGCGCCTCCGCAAACTCCGTGTCGCTCATACCGGTGCTCTCCACCGAGGGGAAGGCATAGAACGCACCCTTCGGGAGGTGGCAGGAGAGACCGAGCTTGTTAAGTCCGTCAACAAAGAGGTTCCGCCTGAGACGATACTCCCTGACCATCTCGTCCTTTTCCTCCTCCCCGATCCGGAGCGCCTCGTAGGCCGCGACCTGCCCCATGATCGGGGCACAAAGCGCGACGTACTGGTGGATCTTCAGCGCCGCTGCGGTGATCTCCCGGGGGGCGCAGAGATAACCGATCCTCCAGCCTGTCATGGCGAAGGCCTTCGAGAACCCGTTCAAGGTGATCGTCCGATCGCGGATCTCTGGTATCCTGGCCGGCGAGAAGTGGTCGCCATCATAGGTTAGCTCGGCGTAGACCTCATCACTGATCAGGAGGAGGTCATGGTCGACCAGGAGATCGGCAACCGCACGCCAGTCAGACTCGCCCATCACCCCGCCGGTCGGGTTGTTCGGGAAGTTTGCGACCAGAGCCTTTGTCCGCGGTGTGATCTTCTCTGCGAGCGCATCGGCCGTCAACCGGAACTCATCTTCCGCCCGGCATGGAACGGACACCGGCGTCCCGCCGGCGAGTGTGACGCACGGAATGTAGGAGACGTAACAGGGTTCGGCGACAAGCACCTCATCACCAGGGTCAACGACGGCCCGGATGGCGATATCGGCCGCCTCCGAGACACCACAGGTCACGATGACCTCTTCTTCCGGATCGTAGGGGGTACCGAACCTGGTACCGAGGTAGTGGCTGATTGCCCCACGCAGCTGTGGCGTCCCCTTGTTCGAAGTGTAGGTGGTAGACCCCTGCTCGATAGAGTAGATAGCAGCCTCGCAGACGCACCAGGGTGTCACAAAGTCCGGTTCGCCGACGCCAAGTGATATGACGTCCTCCATCGTCTGGGCTATATCAAAGAACTTACGTATACCCGATGGCGGTATGGCGCTGGCCCGTTCCGAGACGAAACTCCGCAACGCCCCTCACCTCAGAAGGAGTATGGGAGGCGTTCGACCTCTTCGCGTTCGGCGAAGGTGGTACCGTTCTCCTTGTAGGTCTTCATGGTGATGTGCGTCGCAGTCTCCCGGATCCGGTCCATCGGAGCGATCTGCTCGGCCACGAACCTGGCGATCTCGTGCATGCTCGATCCCGTTACAAGGAGCTGGAGGTCGTATGTACCGGTCATCAGTCGGAGCGAGCGGACCTGGGGGAACCGCGCGATCCGTTCGGCGATCCTGTCATACCCGAAGTCCCGCTCGGGCGAGACCTTCAGGTCGATCACCGAGGTGACGTTCCCATTGCCTGCCCGTTCCCAGTCGATTACCGCCCCGTAACGACGTATGACGCCGGTAGATTCCAGCCAGGCGATCCTTTTCTTCACATCCTGCTCGCTCATCTCAGCCAGCACCGCAAGTTCGCTTATCGGAGTGCGGCAGTTCTCCTCCAGGAGATGGAGGAGTGTACGGTCTTTCTCGTCCATTAGTTTCACCTGAACATTACTCTGAGTCGATTGGTATCGAGTTCTTTTAGCCTCTCGTCATAAAGCCTCGGGTCACGCGTAACGACCTCCTCGATCTTGCTTGCCGCTGCATCAAACCACATCTCCTTCGTCCTGCCATAACGCCCACGCGAGACGACCCGGGTGTTTATCACCCCAAGCATATTGAGCTCGGATATGAGATCCGTGATTCTTCGGTGCGTAAGGACATCGAGATCGATGATCCTGGCGATCTCACGGTAGACCACGGTGACCTCCCCGCTTGTGAATATCCGTTTGCCCATCCGCTCCAGGATCAGCATGGCGTAGAGAACCGCCTTGCTCTGCGTTGGGAGGGTTGAGATGCACTCGACCATACTGTCGGTCTCGATCCTCTCCTGGGCCATCCGGACATGCTTCTCGGTCACCCGGTCCGCGTTTTCACGGTCCGCAAGTTCGCCCGAGACACGGAGGAGATCAAGTGCTCGCCGTGCATCACCGTGCTCCTGCGCAGCAAGCGCCGCGCATAGAGGGATGACCGTGCCTTCAAGTACCCCGTCGACGAAAGCCAGATCCGCCCTCTGCTGGAGGATATCGCAGAGCTGGGGGGCGTTGTATGGGGGAAAGACGATCTCCTCCTCTGAGAGAGAGGATAAAACTCGTGAATCGAGAAAATCGGTGAACCGGAGGTCGTTTGAGATCCCGATGATGCTCACCTTTGCAAATCTGAGGTCAGAGTTGATCCGGGTGAGGTTATACAGGGTGTCATCACCGCTCTTCTTGACAAGTTTGTCGATCTCGTCCAGAACTATTACCACAACCCCGCCATTGCTCTCAAGCTGTTTTTTTAGCTCGGCGTAGACCTGATCGGTTGGCCAACCCGTCATCGGGATGATATTTCTGGGACTGTCGCTCGGGTGTCCATCGAGATCATCCAGGCTGTTTGCAATCTGCGCAAGAACGCGGTACTGAGTGTCGATCACCTCACAGTTGAGATGAACGACCCTGCACTTTGTTCCCGAGAGAGAACTGGCATTCTCGAGTTCCGATCCCACATACCGAACAGACGCTGTCTTCCCTGTTCCCGTCTTGCCGTAGATCAGAATGTTGGAAGGGGTCTCGTTTGTGAGGGCTGGTGCAAGGATTGAAGCCAGTTCGTCGATCTGGGGCTTCCGGTGAGGGAGGATCTGTGGACGATAGTTGTGACGGAGAACCTCCCGGTTCTTAAAAATCCGTTTATTGGCCAGATATTTCTTGAATAACCCCATAGGGCTGGATTTATCGTCAGACATCTTCTCACCGGGAGGTTGCCAGGGATGGGAGTTTTCGTGTTCAGAACTATTAATACGATCGTCCCGCGAGAAGATAACCCCTTTGTTTCCACTGGAACTATGCTCTAAGAGACCTCCTGTGGCCAGGCCAAAAAAAAGCGGCTGCAGGGATGATACTCCCTGTAGAAGTTTCCTCCCTGTTGCCCCGAACCCCTACCCCTTTATTTCGACTGGAGAGTGATGCCAATACACCAGGGTGTATCATCTGGAAAAATGATGCCAATACTCATGTGTACCTCTACCAGTAAAAGTATAAAAAAATGTTGATTTTCTCTTTGTCAGACGAGCCTCCTGGACGAGTTCATCAGTTAGCTAAGAGATCTTCAACCCCTGAAAACCGATCTTCGGGTCTTCCCTGCTCTGGCCCCGGCAACTTCCTTTCAAGTCTTCCTTTCTCCACTGAACCACCCCTCTCAAGTCCTTCTGCCCGTCAAGGTTTTCTTTCTTCTGGTCTCTCCGTCATTCAACTCTTCTGTGGGCGATCCGTGTGGGCGATCCGGTTTCCAGTCGAAACTAAGGGGTCGGGGTTCCTCCAGGTCCGGGCCATCCAGATCCTTTTCTCCTGGTAACCAGGAGAAGAATGAAAGAAGTTAAATTAACGTTCCGGGATAAAATAGAATCAGATGGACGAGAATCACTATAAAGCAGTCCCAGTAACCGGGGCAGTGATAACAGTCTCTTCGACCCGGAATCCCGAGACTGATACCAGTGGAAAGGCTCTAAAGGACCTCCTTACCAGCGCAGGCATTGAGGTGACTCACTATGCTCTGATCCCGGATGACCGGGAACGGATCCACAAAGAGGTCAGCATAGCGCTATCGCGTGCAAACTGTGTTATTGTTACGGGGGGGACCGGTCTTTCCCCGGACGATGTCACCATAGAGGCCGTCGCACCGCTGCTTGAGAAGACGATCGACGGGTTCGGCGAACTTTTCAGACTAAAGAGTTACGAGGAGGTCGGGACGGCAGCGATCTTATCCCGTGCGATCGCTGGAGTTGTTGACGGTTGCGCGGTCTTCTGTATTCCCGGGTCGACCAGAGCCGCGACGCTTGCCGCGCGGGAGATCATCATCCCCGAGATCAGGCATATCCTCACTCACGCCTCGAGCACCCCTCACCGGTAGACCTCAAGGAGTGCCACCCGCTCCAGCACCAGTTCGCGGAACCTCTCCTCCCCGACCACAGCAACCTCTGCGGGGGTGATCCCGAAATGTTCCGCAAGGGACTCCCTTTTCTCGGGACTGATCTCCTCCAGGTCGGTGTCAACAAACTCTACAAGATCGGCAAGCCTCTCCCTGACACCGGGTGCAGGGGGGCAGATAGCAAGATAGGCGCGGTTCTCCCCCGTGTGTACACCACAGGACCCGGCCAGATGACACTGCCGTGTCCCTGCGGCGTAGAGGAGCGCTTCCATCTCAAACGAGTTTGATATCCCCTCACCCCTACTCCATGCCCTCCAGGCGTGCCGGAGCGCTGTCTTCACGTGCTCGCGGCCCGCCAGGCGCCCGGCGTCAAAGAGGATGATGTGCGTCCTGTAATCAGAGGCAATCCTCCGAACCTCGTTTAAGAACTCTCTTTTATCCTCGATGGTGAAGACCGCCGTGTAGATCTCGCATATCATCTCTGTCATTATACCCTCACCTGAACCGTGAGAGGGTCGACTGCGTTTCAGCCGGCTCCTTGATCTCCTCACTCCCACCCTCGAGTTGTTCGAAGATCCGGGCGGCGATTCCCATTCCGAGGATCTTTCCAACCTTCTCTGGTCCCGCCGCACGGAGCACGTCGATCGAGTCGATCCCGTTGTTGAAAAGTCGCCGGGCGCGGACCCTGCCGATCCCGCGGAGGCTAATGAGCTGGAGGAGCTCCCTCCTGACTCCGTGCTGGACGCGGAGCTCCATCTCCTCGATAGGGCGCACAAGGTGTGGGGCAAAGAGGCCCGCCAGGCGTCTGGCGGCGTGGACCAGCCATGTCACACTCTCCACCATTCCGTGGATGTCCCCCGGGCCAACGTTGTAGCGTTCGCAGATCAGATCCTCTCCCGTCTCGTTGACCCAGTCGGCGAGGAGGAGCGCGGTCTTGAGGCTCCGCTCGAACTCTTCCCCGGCGTTCCATGGTATCTCCAGCCAGAGTTCGTCCAGATGTTCGGTCAGGAACCGGTCGAGGAGGTGGATATCGTTTCGCCTGACATAGAGCGTCGGCATATCCGGTGTCGAGCAGAGGAGATGCAGAAGCCCAACATCGGTGTAGTCCTTCTGGCCGGTCATCACCGTCACGATCAACTCGGCGCTCCTTGGGTCGATGTAGAGCCGTGAGACGAGAGAACCATAGTCGGTGGCCTCGAGCCATCCACCAACATCTGTGACCATCTCGACTTCCAGCAGGAAGTCGAGCACCCGGTCGATGACCCTATTCAATGCGAGAGGGTTCTCGCCCTGGTGTGCGTAGAACGTCCCGTCCATGAACCCTTTGACCTCATCCCGCTCGCGCGCAAAACCGGTCGCGATAAGTGAGAGTATGTGAGTGCAGAGGACAGCCTCATCAGCACAGCGACTCCGGACGTCCTCCGGGGGGGCCTCGATGTAGCAGTCAAAGAGTTCGTCGACCATCTCCTCGGACTTCGCGATCAGGATAGCCTCGCCATACGGGTCCAGGCGCGGTCGTCCGGCCCGGCCGGCCATCTGCCGGTACTCCCGGACAGGGATGGGAACCATCCCCTCGCCGGCGTTGAACCGGAGGTAGTCGCGGACGATCACCCGCCGCGCGGGGAGATTCAGCCCGGCGGCTAGCGTCGGGGTGGAGGCGATCACCTTGATATGCCCCTCCCTGAACCCCTGCTCGACGCTCTGTCGCTCCTCTCGCGCAAGCCCTGCATGATGGAACGCTGCACCAGCTGCAACGCAGGCAGCCAGGGCCCTCCCCATATCGGTCGTGGCATTAGAGCGGATCCTGTCTGCATATCCAGCAAGGATCGGGTTTGCAAGTTTCAGTCCTGATGCGGCACGTTTTGCAAACGCCTCGGCGTTCTTGCGGGAACTGACAAAGACCAGGCACTGCCCTCCCTCTGCAACCGTGTCGAGGACAAGGTCCAGGTCTTCGTATTTGCTCCGACGCTCGATCTGGCGGATGGTGTTGTCGGCGAACTGGATTGAGTCAAGAAAGAAGACCCCCTCCCGGAGGTCGACCGGCCGCCAGTCGCTCTCGACGAGTTCCGCATCCAGCCACCCGGCGAGGGCCTCCGGGTTGCCGATGGTCGCTGAGAGGGCGATGATCTGCATCCCCGGGTTTTTGTGCCGGAGTTTTGTAATAACCATCTCGAGCGTAGCTCCCCTGGACGGGTCGTCGATCAGGTGAACCTCGTCAAGAACCAGGAGGCTGATCTCGGAGAGCCACGGCGTTTGATTCCGCAGTAGTGAGTCGACCTTCTCGCTTGTTGCAACTATGATATCGTTTCGCCCCAGATACTCGTCCCGCCGATCGAAGTCCCCTGTGGCAATACTGACCCGGAGCCCTTTACCCGAGAACTCCTCAAACTTCTCGCTTGCCAGAGCCCGGAGGGGGACGATGTAGAGGCATTTACCGCCCTTTGCCACCTGTTGGTGCATCGCCATCTCGGCCACCAGGGTCTTGCCGCTTGCCGTGGGTATGGCGATGAGGAGATTTTTGCCCGAAAAAAGCCCTGCCTCGACGCAGGCCGCCTGCGGCGGGTATAACTCCCTGATCCCGCGTTCGATGTAAATGGCCGCAAGTTGCCCCGGGAGAGGGAGGTCGGCTATCTCCATGTGTACCCCTTCATTTCCACTGCAAACGGTATAATTTCCCGTATCGTTACAACCCCGGACGGAGACGGGTCATCCACACCCCATCATCATGAGTAGTACTCCAGCATCGCCTGCCGGGCTTCCTTCTTCTTCCGATCGAGGAAATTATAGACATTCTCGTGAGGCACGCCCTGGATCAGCATCTCCACCGCTTTCCTCGCGATCTCAACCTGTTCTGGAGGCCCGATAATCGCCACCGTCTTGCCGTAGACCGAGATCTCTGTCCCGGTCATATCCTCGATCTGGGCGCGGGAGGTGCCAGACTTCCCTATGATCCGGCCCCGCAACCGTTCGAGGTGTCGGGTTGTTTCCGCCATGTCAGTGAGGTCGATGAGATCGAGGATCATATCTTCATCGTCGAGGAGCTTGAATGCGCGCTCAGGTGAGAAGCCCCGGCCGATCGCGGCGACAACGTTCGTTGCCGTCATTACCCCGACCGGGTCATCCCCCTCGATCTTCACCAACCCCTCCTCGCTGTCGATCAGGAGTGTTATTCCGGTTCTCTCCTCTATCTCACGTTTCGTGGACCCCCCCTTGCCGATGAGCGCACCGATCCTTGATGTTGAAACTTTTATCTCCTGTGTTGCCATGGTATCAATCCGTCCTCAGGTCTTCACACCTCTTCTCTACCGACCAATGTCGCGATGATCTCCCCTTCATCCCGCACATCACAGTAGCGGGAGAAGTAGCGATTCAGGTTTCTGATATCTCTGACCAGAAACGTGTGCGCCTGCGGGTGATCCAGGGTTACCGCCTGCCCCATATCGATCAGGTATGGTTTCACGTGGTACAGGATATTGTATTCGGAGAGGTCGGCGTGAACCAGGCGGGCCTCTCTGTATAGTCGATCCACATACCCGAGTATCTCGTTGTAGACCGCCCCGTAATCACCGACCTCAGCGTTCCGGAGTTGCGGGTATGGTATCTCGTCTTCGCCGAGGAACTCCATCAGGAGTATGTTTCGGTCGAACGCCAGCGGTTCCGGGGTCGGAACCCCGGCTTCGTGTGCCCTGGCAAGGTTGCTGAACTCCTTCTTCGTCCAGGCGAAGATTATACCCTTGCGTGTCCCTCGCACGCTGGAAAACCGGCGGTCTCCTGCAAGGTAATCGGTCATCGCCTTGAAATTCCCTGTCTGGATCCGGTAGATCTTGATCGCTATCCCCTGACCGTCACGTTCGCCATAGAAGACGTTTGCCTCCTTCCCTGTGCTGATCGGCCCGCCGATGGCCGAGATCAACTTCCTGTGGACGAGTTTGTAGAGCGCGATCAGGGTGACCTCGTCGAAGACGTCGTCCCGTACCTTCAGTGAGTCTGCGTCTTTTATTTTGACGCCCATCTCCGCGATCTCGCGGTCGAACCGTTCAAACTCTTCGTTGCGGCTCACGGCCGGATCACCTGTTACAGACGTAATCGTGCACGGGGGCGAGGATCTCTATGAGGTGGTTGGCGGCGGCCGTCTTGAGGTCCAGGGGATGGATCTCCGCGGCGGCGTAGGCGCGTTCGAGGTCTTCGTAGGTGGCAAACTCCCGATCGCCGCCGAACTTCGCTGGCCGCTGGATGGTGACCCTCCCGCTCCGCGGGAAGACGTGGTAGCGCAGGATCTCAAGCACCGGGTTGTTCTCGATCTCGGGCGGGCAGAACGCTTTCTTCATCTTCCGCCGAATCTCCTCCTCGGAGTCGGCGACCGATATCACGTTCCCGGCCGATGATGACATCTTCTTCCCATCAAGGCCGCTTATGATCGGTGTATGGATACATACGGGTGCCGGATACCCGATCGCTGGTAGGTGCTCCCGCGCTAGCATGTGGATCTTCCGCTGATCGATCCCGCCCACGGCGGTGTCCACCCCCAGGGTCGCTATATCGACCATCTGCATGATCGGGTAGATCATCTGGGAGACCATCGGGTTCTCCATCTGCCGCCCGACCTCGTCCATGCTCCTCTTTGCGCGGTTAAGGGTGACCCTCTGGGAGAGTTCGAGGACGGCAAGTTCGTAGTCCGGTGTCAACTGCACCGCCGAGCCCAGGACGTATCTTGCGCCTGAAAGTCCGAGACCCTCAAAGCATCGGCGGTTGTACTCGGCTATCTCCCGGATCTCCTCCATCGTCCCCTTGCGGTTCAGGAACGCATGGAGGTCGGCTATAAGCACGGTTACCTCGAACCCCGCCTGCTGCAGGTCCATCAGTTTGTTCACCGTCACCATGTGGCCGAGGTGAATCTCCCCGCTTGGTTCGTAGCCGGTGTAGACCTGTTTTGCCGGGCGGTCGAGGAGCGCACGAAGTTCCTCCTCGGTTACGACCTCAACAGTGTTACGGGTCGCCAGTTCGTATGGATCCATTAAAAAAGATTGGTTTGCCGTGGAGTTAATCCTTCTTCTCTCCCCGGGTTCTGCTGTTCAGCCGATGGGAACGAGACCGAGCGCCTCGTTTGTCATCCGGATGGACTCTTCTGGATCCTTCACCGTTCCGAGCATCGCACGGATGCAATCGATGTTCTCGGGGACGACATCGGCCTCCTGGTGGATCGCCTGGAAGCAGTAGAACTCTTTCCCGTTCAGAACGGCGACCGACTCCTCAAAGACGCCGTTCTCCCAGAGGTCGGTTCTTGGCCGGCCAAGGTCCTGGGTGTACTCCCGGAGCTGGGCGTTGCTCGTGATCCCGGTTGTCTTGCGGACGATCCCGATCCGGTTGTGTCCCTCAAAGACCTTCAGTACCTCTTCTCGCGTGGTCGCGGATTTGAGGTCCATCTGTACCATGTGCATGTGCATAAACGTCGTGGGGACGATCATCGCCAGGGTGACTATATCGATGTGCGGCAGGACGGTCTTAACGTCGGGACCGTGATGGCTCGGGATGGTTGCCGGGTTGAGAACTATGGCATCAACAGGTCCCCGTTTCACATCGTCAGGGTCAGCAGCCCTCCGAACCATCACCGCCCGGACGCGCTCGACACCGAAGGCCTGATCCAGGGCGTGGATGAGCCGTATGAGCCCGGTGGAGTTGCACGAGACAACCCTGGCAAACTGTTTTCCTCTGGCCTCCCCGTAGTTTGCGTGGGCGTTGAAGGAGAACCCGGCGACCTCGTGTTCCTCGCCACCCTGGAAGATCGCCTTTTTGCCGAGACGTTCATAGATCGGCCGATTCTTCGCTCCGACTCCTCCAGGAGTGGCGTCCACAACGATATCGGCGGCCCCGATCATGGCCTCGACATTTCCGGCCACATCAAGACCGGCCTTCTCGAATGCCGGTTTCCTGCTGAGGTCTGCGACGTAGAGAGGGTAACCACGCTCTTTTGCGATGTATGCCTCGGCGGAGACGCTGGTCTTGGAGACCCCGATAACCTCCATATCGGGTTGTGCGGCGACTGCATCGGCGACCCGTTTGCCGATGGTGCCGTAACCGTTGATAGCGACTTTGATCATGCAAGAGGGAATACAGAACAAGAATTAATAAAGGTTGCTCTTCCGCGAGGAAGAAGGCGGGACACTTCTGATGGAAAGTGTGGGGTCTTCGGTTTCTGGTGGATCAAGGATGGCCTGATCCTGCCGGTTCAATCAGTGCACTCCTGCCATCCTGAAGATGTATCACACTGCTGTTCGAAGAGGTGTGGGGGAATGTGGACAGGGTGGGTTCACATCCTCGCTCTTTCACTCCTGACTCAAAAGGCTGCTCCTATCTTCAAACCAGGTCCTTTCGCTGGATTGACCGCCGCCTGACGAACCACTGTGGCGCAGGTGGCTTTACGGCCCCCGTCTGACGAAAGCGGCGTAACCGTGGTAACCACCTTCGGTGGCGGTTCTAAAGACACGGACGTCTTTAGCACCCCGCATCTCCAGTTGCCTGGCGTAGGCCCATGCGGCCTGCTGGGTCTCATAGAGCCTGTCGGCGTAGTAGTCCTGCCCGTCGATTACCCGCCGCTGCCGTATACGGATCCACTCTGCCTTCGAGCCTCGATTCATCTTTTAGTTGTTATCGGCGAAAAGGTGATAGATGTTGCGCATCCGCGGTATATCCCCCGGATCTAACGGTTTGCCTTTTTCTCAGCCCAGTAGGCCTCCGCCTCCTCCTCCATCTCTTCGAGTCTCTCGTAGTAGTCCGGGAACTCGTTTAAGTGTGCGAGCGCGATCTTTGCCGTCGTCAGGAGGTCGTCGTTGGTGACGTTTGTCACCGGGTCGTGGAGACCGTGCTCGAGTTCAACTACCATCCCCCGCCGGAACTCCTCTACGTCGAACTCGTCCCATGTGATGCCGAGGCGTTCGCCCATCGCCTTTGCTTCGTCCAGTGTTACGTCTCTTCGTGCCATTGGGTATCTCCATCTCGAATGATCTCTTCGCAGTGTTAAGAGCCTGACGGAAAAGGTATCCGCCCTATTCCCTCGTTGCCGGGCCGTCTGGAACGCCTCAAATCATCCTCGGCAGGCCTGAAGTAAGGTTTATGCCGGTTGTTCGCGTAATGCGAAAAGTGTAGCAGACTCATCGAGAGGAGTTGAAAACCCCGTGACGACCGTGATTGCCGTTGACCTCGGCGGAACCAACCTGCGCGCCGCCCTGGTGGACTCCGATGCGGAGATCCTTGCCCACGAAACCGCTCCAACGCCGGTGGCCGGGCTTTCAGGTGAGGTGATCACCGACGCGATCACGGCGCTGGTGGAGAATCTCCTCGCGTTGCCGGAGGGGAAGGATGTTCTGGCCATCGGTGTTGCATCGGCAGGCCCGCTGGACACCGTTCACGGACGGATCGTCAACTCGCCGAACATCGCCTTCCCTCTCGTCGAGGTAGTCGAGCCGCTCAGGAAGCGGTTCGGGTTACCCGTCACCCTTATCAACGACGCACGGGCCGGTGTCCTGGGCGAACGGTGGGCGGGTGCCGCCAGGGGGTCTGAGAACGTCGTCTATATCACCCTCTCGACCGGCATCGGTGGCGGTGCTGTGGTGAACGGATCCCTCATCCTCGGGATGGGCGGGAACGCCGGGGAGATCGGACATATACCCGTCGATACCCGCTATAACCTGATCTGTGGGTGCGGGTTTGCCGGCCACTGGGAGGCCTACGCCTCCGCAAAGAATATACCTGCGTTCTTTGCGGCCTGGAGGGAGGCGGTAGATCTCCGGCGGGTTGGTTTCGACGCCTCCTCTACGCGGGCGATATTTGCGGCGGCCAGGGAGGAGGACGCGGTTGCCCTTGCTTTCATGGAGGCTCTCGGCGAGGTTAACGCCCGTGGAGTCTCTGCGGTCATCGTCGCCTACAACCCTGAGATAATCGTGTTTGACGGCCCGCTCGCACGTTACCATGGGGATATCGTGATCCGCTACATGGAACCGCACATCGACCGTTACCTCCCTCTTCCTGAACTTGTCGTCTCCACGTTGGGGGGCAGGGCACCGCTCTTTGGAGCAGCGGTATACGCGCTTGAGGCGCTCTGAGTGTTCGGGGAGAGAAGAATGATCGAGATCTACCCGAACCCCTATCATTGCCTGGCAGTCACCCATTCCCCGCTCGGCACGGTGCCTCCTGACCACCTCGAACACCTGGTTGCCCGCCGGGGAAACCGCCTGATGCTCAACCTGGTCGACTCCCGGAATCCCGCCGATATACCGAAGGAGGCGATCGACGCCGCCCTGGATTTCGTTCACCGTTGCCTCCAGGAAGGGCGGCCGGTGCTTGTCCACTGCGGGTTCGGGGTATCCCGCTCGGCGGCGATCGGACTTCTCTACCTGGTGGCATACACCGATGTCCTGCCCCGCGGGAGTCTGGCCGAGGCAGAGGAGGCACACCGCAGGATATACCCGCCATACAGGCCCTGTCGCCGGGATCAGGGGGTTTATGGAGGCGCACCGGGACGATTATGCAGGAAGGGGGCTACAACGTGACCGCCGAATCGCCGGGCGCTTGCCGTGTTCGGAGTCCGGCGATCGCGGTTCTACGCCCACCTATCCCTGGTCGAAGGGCCGGATGGCCTCGGCCCCATTTTCGCGGGGTCGTCATAGGGATGCATACCGGAATGCCGCACACCACTGTGCCGCCCATAAGGTGTGGGGACGTCGAGGAGTTCAAGAACGATGGCGAGGTCGGTCGACCCGGACGGGTGCTTCTCGCTCTCTTCAGAAAGCATGGTTTTGGGCGTTCCCACAGGCAGCGGCAACGTCGCACGGGCGTTTCGCGACGTCGGGGATCAACCGCTGGCGCGCTCGAGCAGGATCCTCCTCTCCCGAGATCGGGCATATCAAGCGTGGCAGGATAAAAGATATCATGATCCTGGCATGTCCCAGGTCTGCCACTTTTTCCGCGCTCTGGAGAGGAGTAGCGCCGCTGCCGGTATGAGGATGAGGGCTGCAAACGCGTATGAGGGGTCGAGGATCGAGGCGAAGATCAGGAGCAGCAGTGCCGGGCTTATAGCAAGGATGTAACGGAGGAAGACGCCGGCGGAGTAGAGCATCACGTTCGGGTGGAGTCCACAGAGATAGACCGTCACCGCCAGGGTGTACGCCGAGACCGAGACGAATGTAGCGAGGGCGGGAAGGAATGCCGCCGTCCATCTCGTTGTCGCCGCTGCGATCACGAGCACCGCCAGCGGGAGCAGGTTTGCAAGGGCGTAGGTCTTCAGTTTTGCATCGATCACCTCGCGGACCTCCACCGGAAGGAAGGCGTAGGACGTTAAAGAGTCAAACTCGGTCAGCCAGTTGTAGATGGTGGCCGATAACACCCCGAGCAGAACGGCAAAGACCACCAGGGGATCGATCCCCGGGATGAACCGGATCAGTACCTGGAGGCAGACCCAGATCAGGGCGAGCGGGAGGAGGAACGAGAAGACCACCTTCCCGACGCCCCCCTCGCTCCTGATGAGGTCGAGAACGTCCTTTGCGATGAAGTGCGCGCTTCCAAGGCCGTTCAGGTCTTCAGCCATGGGTTCAAACCGGTTTCTGAAACGTTTTGTCCGGTCCGGGTACTCCACTGTGACAAAGAGCACCGATATGGCTGCTGGAACCAGGATGAGGATCAGAGAGAGAATGAGCGGTTCCGGTGCCGGATCGAGGAAAAAGGCGTATGGCGGGAGGAGGGGCACCCCGAACCGCGAGGCTGCCACCCCCACTACGGTGAGCACCGCCACCGTTCCGGCCAGGATTGCAACAGAGCGTGCATAGAGCGTTGAGAGGAGACAGACGAGAGCGAGACCGAGGAGGAAGGCAAGCGCGAGCGAGAGAAATGCCAGGATAGCGTAGCCGGGGTCTAGCGAGATGAACGGTGTCGCTGCTGCAAACCCGATCGAGAACGGAAGGACGTAGAGCAGGATGTAGTATAACGTGTCTTTCGCCAGGAAAGCAGCGAATATCCGTTTATCCGAGACTGGCAGGCTCCGGGATGCGTAGGCAACCAGACTGGCCTGCCCGAACCTGCGGTTCATAAACTCCCGGCCCATGAGGCCAAACGATCCCACCATCACGCCCATTAGCAGGAAGACAATGTGCGCAAGGAGCGCGACGGCGTCATAGGGGAGAACGTCTGCAAAGATCGGGAGGGTGAGCGACCCCAGGAATGCAAAGACCGCAACCACCGCTGGAAAGAGCGCAAACCCCAGGTTCCCGAAGATCGTCGAGTGGATCCGCCATTCTTCCTTCATCATCGCGACAAAGAGTTCATGCACCGGCACCACCCCGAACCAGTTCAAGGAAGAAGTCTTCCAGGCTCCTGCCTCCAGACGCCGTGATCTCGTCGACACGACCGGTCTGGAGGAGCTTGCCGTTGTGGATGATCCCGACACGGTCGCAGATCTCTTCGGCGATCTCGAGGATATGGGTGGAGAAGAAGATCGTCCCCCCGTCCTGGACGTAACGCCGCAGGAAGTCCTTTACCGTCCGCTGCATGATCGGGTCAAGGTTGATCAGAGGCTCGTCGATGAGGGCGAGCGGCGGTTCGTGGAGGAAGGCCTGCGCAAACATCAGTTTCTGCCTGGTTCCCCGCGAGAGGTCCTTGCACAGGACGTCACGCTTATCCCCGAACTCCAGCAGGTCAAACCAGCGATCACACCGCTCCTCGATTGAATCCAGGTTGCGGATGCGGGCGACGAAATGGAGGTACTCCTCCGCGGTGAGGAAACTCGGCGGAGTCTCCTGCTCGGGGATGATCCCGACCAGTCTCCTGATCTCTACTGGATATTTCGTCACATCGATCCCCATCACTCTGGCCGAACCGGATGTCGGCTTTATCTGCCCGGTCAGCATCCGGATCATTGTCGTCTTCCCCGAACCGTTCGGCCCGAGAAGCCCGAAGAGTTCCCCCTCCACAACGGAGAGCGAGACGCTGTTCACAGCTACGGTGTTACCGTAATCCTTGGTGAGGTTCTCTGCCTCGATCATATTCCGCATGCTCAATTGTGCACCACCTGGCTTTTCAGTGAAAAGAACTTCTGGTGGAGATATCTATAAATCTTCCAATACCTTTCCGCTCTCTGATGGTACCATTCATTCCAGGCGCTTCACAAGTCAGACGATTTTTAGCGGCTCTTTATCCATGCGCGCCGGTCTCACAGACAGAAGATCTTATCAGGTGCAACACGCAATGCCTCACGAGATGAAGACGGAGATACCCTATGACCGGTTCGCCCATGTCCCGGAGCGAATCTTCGGTCTTGTCGACCTCGCCTACAACCTCTGGTGGAGCTGGCACTCCTCGGCCAGCGTGTTATTCAAGATGTTGAACCGGGCGGAATGGAAGATGAGCCGTCACAACCCGGTCAGGATGCTCCTGGATACCCCGCCGAGTTTCCTTGAACGGGCCGCGGCGACACCTGAATTCCTCCGCCGCTACGATATCATACTGAACCGGTTTCGGGAGTACATGACTCCAGGGACAAGCTGGTTTGCACAACACTACCCTCTGCGGGAGCCCCTCACGATCGCCTATTTCTCAAGTGAGTTCGGACTGCATCAGTCGCTGCCGTTCTACGCGGGGGGGCTCGGCGTCCTGGCTGGCGACCACATAAAGGCGTCGAGCGATCTCGGCGTCCCGACGGTAGCCGCCGGGTTCATGTATGCGGAGGGGTATCTCCACCAGCACATCGAGGCGGACGGCTGGCAGAGGAACGTCGCCGAGATCCTGGACCGTGATGCCGCCCCGGTTCTCCGGGTGCTCGATGATGACGGTAAGCAGGTTGTGGTGCAGGTTCCCCTGATTGATCCGCCGATCTACGTCGCCGTCTGGAAGGTACAGGTAGGGCGGGTCCCTCTCTACCTCCTCGATACCCATATCGACAAGAACGTGCCTGAGAACCGTAGCATATCATCCAGGCTTTATACCAGCGATCTGGAGCAACGCCTCCGGCAGGAACTGGTGCTCGGACTCGGTGGGCGAAAGGTCCTCCACACGCTGGGTGCGGAGTATTCGGCGATGCACTTAAACGAGGGGCACTCTGCATTCGCCCTCCTCGAACGGCTCAGGGAGCGGCTCGAAGCTGGCATGTCGTTTGAAGAGGCACGTGAACAGGTCCGGGACACCTCACTCTTCACAACCCATACCCCTGTCGCTGCTGCCCATGATGTATTTCCAGACAGTCTGATGGCGAAGTATTTCCGCGGTTATTCTGAGTCGCTCGGATTATCCTGGGGTGATTTCATGGCGTTAGGGAGAGACCCATGTCAGCCTGGAGCAGGTTTCAACATGACGGCGTTTGCGCTCCGGATGAGCCAGTTCCACAACGCCGTCTCCCGGCGTCATGGCGAGGTTGCAAGGGAGATGTGGCAGCCCCTCTGGCCGGATCTACCGGTTGAACAGGTCCCGATCGATTACATCACGAACGGTGTTCACCTCCCGACCTGGCTGAACCACCGGATCGAATCGCTCTTTGACAAGTATGTGGATCCAGTCTACCCCGACTGGCGGGAGAACTACGACAATCCGATCATCTGGGAGGTTGTCGACGAGATCCCGGATGAAGACCTCTGGCGTGAACACCAGTGGCTGAAGATGAAACTCTTTGCCCGTATAAGAGAGCGGAAACGCCTCAAGTGGGCAGGACACCGGGACGAACCCGCTAACCTCGCGGCTGAGGGGCTCATGCTTGACACCGCGGCGCTTACGATCGGGTTTGCCCGCCGGTTTGCCGAGTATAAGCGCGCGGATCTCATCTTCACGGACCCTGACCGGCTTGAAAGGATTGTGAATAATCGCTGGAGGCCGGTGCAGTTCATCTTTGCCGGGAAGGCTCACCCAGCTGACGAGCAGGGTAAACGGATCCTCCAGAAGATCTACCGCTATTCCCAGGATCCAAGGTTCGGCGGCAGGATAGCATTCGTCGAGGATTACGACGAGCAGGTTGCACATTACATGGTTCAGGGTGTCGACATCTGGCTAAACACACCCATCCCGCCCATGGAGGCGTGCGGCACGAGCGGAATGAAGGCGGGGATGAACGGGGTGCTGAACCTCTCGGTTCTGGATGGCTGGTGGGTCGAGGGCTACAACGGCTGGAACGGCTGGGCGTTTGAGAGCCGCGCGACCGCGTCCGGAGATAACCGTGAGGACGCGGCGATGATCTATGACCTGATCGAGAACGAGATCGCCCCGCTCTACTACTCGCGGACGATGGACGACGTTCCGCACAGGTGGGTCAAGATGATGAAAGAATCGATGAAAAGCATCGCGCCGCAGTACTGCGCCCTCCGGATGCTCAAGGAGTACGTTACCAGGTACTACCCTACCGTCTGCAGGTTTGCGGTCGGGTCGCGGGGGCAGATGGCAGGGCTTGGGGGGGTATGTCCGCCGGGTCCGGCGCCCGAAAAGAAGTGATCTGGAGTCGGCGACGCACAGCGGCCGGGATGCGTCTGAAAGGAGCCTTTGAAGGGCATGCACTTTGATGAGGGGGGTGCTGCCCCCCCGTTCTACCCGTCATTGAACCTTTCTGAAAGGTCAATCCCTCAGCCCCGTGGGGTTAACGTTTTCTATGCGCCGGTTATAAACAATCACTACCGGAAGACCGTCTGTCCGGGGTCTGGGGTATGGAGTGGAAGGACGTCGTCCCGGTTCTTGCAGGTGCGATCATAATCCTGGTCGTCGCATTTGTAGTGAAACCCGCGTTTCTCGGGGAGCAGACCCCCTCCGGTTCCGAACCGGTGGTAGTTCGAAACCCCCCTGTCTACGTTCCTCCGGATCCGGTAGCGACACCGACACCATACCCGGATGACGGTCCTGTATATACGCGGAGTTTCCGGTGGACGGCGATCGATGGCGGCGTCCAGACAACAGTTGTCCGGATTCCGGAGGCGTTGTTCCACGAACAGCGGGAGACGCCGCGGCTAAGCGACTACCATATCTGGGGAAGGTACGCCCTGGCCGACGCTGACAGACCGATCCTCGAAGACCTTGCCCGCAGGATCGTGCCACCAACCGCCAACCCGGAGGAGGGCTACTTACGGTTGATGAACCTTGTCTTCTTCGTCCAGCAGATCCCCTACGATACGGACGACAACGCGGCCTCCTACATCGAGGGCACCCTGCCGCCGCATGTCATGTATCTAAAGGGCGGCTTGGAGTATCCCAAATACCCCGCCGAGATGCTTGTCGATGGGAGGGGAGACTGCGAGGATGCCGCCATACTGATGGGAGGGCTCCTCGATGCCCTTGGCTACGATACCGTGCTGCTGAGATACTCTGATCATATGGCCCTCGGTATCCGGATGAATGAGTTCAACCCCTACTACGCGACTTATTCACCGAGTTACTTTGAGTATAAGGGAAAGCATTACTATTACGTGGAGGGGACTGATTTTGAGGTGGAGAACGTCTCGGAAAACACAACAGCGGTCATCGGGAGACCCTACCCGATCGGGAATACCAGGGATATCTCTATCCCGAGCGTGAGAACAGAGACCCCTGAGATCATCCCGCTCCGCTACCTCCCCATACCGAAAGAACACTACATCCGCCCGGCAAGGCTACCGGTGGCGGGGGGAGCGTGAGGTGCCAGGGGCATGGCTCTACCCGCGCTTCCAGGTATAAAGATCCCGAAGATCGCCCCTGACCGGAAGAAGGCGTTCCTTGCGGTCGGGGTTGTGATAGTCGCGATGCTGCTGCTGGTTTTTGGCTGGACGCTGTTTGTGAGTTACAGCGAAGAGCGGCAGGTCGAGGTGTTCCGCGACCATATCGCGGCGTCAGAAGCAGATCTTGGCCAGGTCTCTGCGAGGATCATCGCGCACATGAGCACCCCGATAGATGATCTCTCACTCGCAGAATGCGATGCCTACGTGCGGGAGTTTGCGGCCATCGCGAGTTACGGGAGAGCGGTGACAGCCTACCATCAGCAGATCATTGCGGCCGATACCGTCCCGGAGGCCTACGTAGGGGCACAGGCCGCCTACCTGCGGGCGCTCGATAACCTCAACCGTGCGTTCACCTTCTGGCTTTCGGCGGCGACCGCCTACGAGATGCGTGACTACACCGCCGCCGAACAGAACCTCGCCCGTGCCGATGAGGCGTGGCGGGATTACATAGCCGCGATCGGGGACTACGAGGCAGAACTCCGTGTAGCAGAGGAGGGAGGGGAGGTCACTTCCCCCTAGACCAGGTACTTCTCCGGGACAAGGATCCTGATATCGAGGGTTTTCAGCGATTCCGAGCGGATGATGAAGTAGTAGTCGCCATACCCTTCTCGAATGGTCAATTCCTCTGACTTTCTTGCTTCACTTTCTGTGGTGTTGTTATCAACGGAGAAGTTGGATAGTATATCGCCCCTCGAGTAGTGGAGTTCCTCAACCATCCTGTTGGGGTCGTTTGCATCTCTGATCTCAATCTTGAGCCAGGGGTAATCATTCATCGGTGTTGCACTCACCTTGATCGCCCAGTATGGGAATGGGATATGGTAGACCTCGGTGGCGAGAATGCGGGGCGGATAATCGCATGATACCACCGCATACTCAACCATATTACTGGAGACACGGAGATCGTCTGGCGGTCTCATCATCGTTGGCATGGGTGTCGGGGTCGGGATGCGGTATGTTGCGGGGTCGACGAATACCAGACTCCGAGGGACCTCCTCCCCGCGGGTAGGTACCGGAGGTGTTGGTGCCGGCAGACTCCCTCCAACTGGCTGCGTCTCATCTGGTGGAGTAGCAGCGGTTGCGGTTGGGGTCGGTTGCGTCTCCTCGCTCTCCTCACCAGGTGTCATGCACCCGCTGGCAATGGTGGCGACTACCAGGAGGATCAGGAGCAGGATGTTGTAGCGCCGGTGCATACAGTTCTCTTGTTTTGCGTGTCCTATAAAAAAGATGCATCGCGAGGATCAGCATGGATCATCTCAGTGCCCCGATGGGATAGGTGGTTAAGGTTGTGCGAAAGATCCATCACTCCGAGATCTTTCGAAGGCCGGATGCAGTGGATTGAGCTGGAAAAGGGTGGTTGATGGGCGATATGAATAGGATCGTATAAATATCGCGTGGATCATCTAATTACGTGGGGAACTAATACCCCGGTGACATGAGAGAACTGTAGATGCGAGTGTCGCACGTCCCGGTGGGACGTGCCGGTATTCACTCGTCGCGTGCGGAGTTCGCCGCGTTCGGGTGGTCGGGCGGGCATCCACCCCCTGCACCCCCTCTGGGGTCGTAGCCCTTTCTTCTTCGTTCCGATAAGCGCAGTCTGACCTCTTCATCCACAAACCGGAGAGGGATCCCCTCTTCCCGTGCTATTGCTGCAAGATCTTCGTACTCAGGTTTCTCGGCGATCAGGTGACCGTCTATGGTCGAGGTCTTAACCCGGATGGAACGCTCCGTCTCCCCGACCTGGATTGGCATTGTCTCCCTCTGACGGGCGGCCACAACCTTCCGGAACTCATACACCCGCACCCCCAGAGTACCGGTCTCCTCCATTAGAACCCTGATCAGGTTCCCCTCCTCCCCTGCCGTTGTCATCACTGAGATGACACTGACGGGCCGGTTTTTCTTCCCGAGCGCCGGGGTGATAAAGACGTCCACCGCCCCTTCTGCGAAGAGGCGCTCGACCGCATACCCGATCACCTCCCCCGAGGCGTCGTCGAGGTTTGTCTCGAGGATGAGCATGTGTTCCTCCCCGGCGGGGAGACTCTCTCCCTCTACAACCCTGATCAGGTCCGGCCGTCCGGGAATCTCACGGCCGCCGCTGCCGTAGCCGACCCTGACTGGAACCATGGTCGGGTATTGTTGTATCGCACGCCCGGCAAGAGCGGTGAGCAGCGCCGCCCCCGTCGGCGTTGTCATCTCCATCCCGATGGGCGCGGTGGTGAAGGGGAAACGGTGTCTTGCCAGGATCTCGATGGTGGCAGGTGACGGCGCCGGGATCTCGCCGTATGCCGTTTCGATCACCCCGCAACCAAGCACCGGAGGCGTCGTGACGATTGTTCCCTCGAGAAACGCCGCTCTATCGAGGAGGAGCATCGTCCCGACGACTGAAAAGACCGTCTCCGCCGGTGGATACCCTGACCGACCGAGGTCACCCATGACACTGAGGGCCCTGGAGTAAGCGGTCGATGAGAGGCCTGCTGCACCGGCGGCAGTGGCCATCGCATCCGGGAGATCTCCTGATCTCCCCCCTTCAACCTCGACCATGAGCCTGGTTGCTCTGGTCCCGCCGATATTCAGAGTCTCAGCGCTGTAGTCAAACTCCCGGCAGAGCCCCAGATCCAGGATTACATCCGCAAGCGGGTCGAGAGCCGATGGTTCACCAAGGAGGTCGATTAGGGCAGCAGGGAGCATATACCCTGCAACCCCTGCGACCATAGGGTCGATGACGAGGATTTTCATGCCCCGCCGGCACCTCAAGATGTTTCAGTTGATGGCTCGTTGAGGCCCTTAGAGATCTCCTGCGCAAGTTTAGCGACCTGTTCTGCCACCTTCTGGCCGCCGAGGATTGCGTTTGTCAGGCGCGCGCCAGTTACCGCCTTCTTTGCCGCTACTGTCGGATCGGTGCCAAGCGCTGCCGCTACCGCGGCAGGTACGGTCATGTTGATGATGGTTTGGCCGCTATACTGTAGTTCCTGCGTGAGGACAGCGCCAACAAAGATGGCGGTGCCCATATCCGGGTCGTCCCTGCCTTTCCCCTGGAGCGCATACTCCGGAACCACCCTGGCGGTGAGGTTCTCGATATGGTAATCTTTCCCGTCGATGGTTATGTCATAGGAGATCTTCGGGTCAAACCCCCAGTATTTTGCAGTAAAGGAGTCTGTTCTCCGTGCATGGGGTGCGATCTCCGTGAATCGGAACCTGATCTCCTTCCCCGTGAACCCGGAGAGGGCTGCGGAACCTCGCTCTTCAACGAGAGCCCTGCGCTCCTCATCGAGGGTTCTTGCCGCTTCTTCCACTGACCGTCCTGCCTTGAGCATCTCGTAGACCTTCACGGCCCGCCGGTAGACAGCGCGGTCGCGTACCGGTTCGCTCGCCCGGATGCAGGCCTCCGTTACCATTCCTCTGTTCACGACCTCTGCCTTGCGGGCGATCGTGTTTAAGCCACAGAGAGCGAGTTCTGGGTCGATGAAGGACTGCATCTTGTAGTCCCGGATCGCGGTCGCGGTTGCCTCGACGTCGCCACCGTTCGAGAAGAGCAGTCGCAGTGCCGGGAGGATGTCGCCGGCGAGGTGGCCGAGCGGGACGTTCACCGGCCCGCCAGAGAATCCAGCCCCGATGATGGCGGACTCCTGGAAACCTGCGAAGATCTCGTTTACCACCATGGACCCGATCACCGAGGGGCCACCGACATCTTTTAAGATCAGCCCGAAATCACCGATGATCCGGGCGGTGTCATACTCTTCTCCGGTACCACGCATATGGAGTTTGTCGGGGAGTTTCGCCGCCTCGACTGCCCCCTTCCCGGCCATGTAGGCCGAGTCAATCTCCCCGAACTTCCCGAACTCTTCACCCAGGAGAGCGTCGGGGTGGACGAGTTCCATTGTTACTGCTGCGGCGATCAGTGCTGGCCAGAGGGGGTATGGCGTTGTTCCGGCACCCTCCATGCTCCGCATCATCGCCTCGGTCCCTATCTTTGCGGCGTTTCTGGCGAGTTCTGGTATGTTGTAGTCCTCTCCGAGCGAGGCGTGGCCCATGACACCTCCACCGGCGACGAATGGTGGCAGGACTGCACCATCAAGGTGAGTCAGTTCTTTCTTCATCAGGGCCTGGTAGATCGCAAGGTAGGCGGGAAACGCCGGGACACGGTGGGTGAACTTGTTCGTTGTCAGGGCGATTGCGCTAGTCCTGTCCGCGCCGGCGTGTATCCGCGCGATGGCGCCGAGTTTGCGGTTTCCGAGCGGCACGCCAGCGCGGGCACAGCTTCCGGAGAAGTAGGCAAGCGTCGCAACAATCAGAGCTGCGTTTGCCGGTTCTGCCCCGCCCCGCTTCGCCTCGCCCACCGCTTTCCCGACGATCGCATCGAGCGGCAGGTAGGGGACCGAAGCATCGATCAGCGTCATGTTCATGAGGCGCATCTCGGGTGCGCCGACATTGCAGAAGATATCCTCGGCCAGTGAGTTCGCCGCGGCAAATGCCGGGATGACAAGCGCCCCGTGTCCTCGTGTTGCCGCCTCAAGTTTGTCGACGGTCATGTAATCGGGTTTGTAGGTCGCCGCATGGGCTGCAGCCAGGATAACCCTCTCCCTTTCGGTGTTCATCTTCTGGTAACCTCCTATCTCTGACTGCGAGATCATGGTTGAATATATAAAAAGGTGCTGTTTGGGGAAGACGGCGACGGCTCAAAATTGTCTCTCCGTTTTTTGGTGAGCGAAGTGACTGCTTGAGCGATGTATGAGGTGTAGCCTCATCTGAAGGGCGCAGGGGATGTCTCACATGTAAAGCGCCTGGATGGCGATGACCTCGGCGCTGTCCTTTGCCCCGGCGTATTCTTCCAGGGGTTCGGCGTTAACCTCAAGGAACCGGAGCCCCCATCCAAACGGCGCGAGTATGGTCCTTGCCTGCTCCTTCTCCCCCAGGATGTAGAGCGCCGCTGCCATCGCCTCCACCGTTGTCAACCGGAAAGGTCGGCCGAAATTCACCGGGTTTGCGGCCACCAGGAAAGGGAGAGCCCGGCGGTTGCGCCAGGAGGCTACCGCTCCTGTATCGAGAACCTCCCAGGAGCAGTCGAGCGCTGTTATCGAGGGGAGGTTACGGTCGGCGGGAGAGAGTGCTCTCTCGGCGGTAGGGTCGAGGAGGAGGGTCGAACGCGGGATCTTTGCGATTGCCGGGACGATCCGGACAAGTCCGCGCCTTCCAAGTTTCTTTGCCGTGCACTTCCCCGGGTCGCATGTGTTGTCCCTGTAGATGTAGAGCGGTATCATCTCTCTTGTTATGGTAGGCCGCCAAGGTACTATCAATGTACGTGCTTCTCGCTCCCTGTATCCTTGATCCCGCCTGCCGTGCCCGCGGAATAACGAGCGGGGAGGACATTCACTCCTTCCGCCGTGCCGTAGAGCGCTGCCGACGTTTCTCGATCGAGATGGTCCCATTCCCCTGTCCTGAGACGATATACCTTGGCGCCGACCGGGAACCGGGCTCGTTCATGGAGCGGCTCGCAACCGATGAGTTTTCAGCCCTCCTTGATGCGCTTGAGGCAGATCTTCGTAGCGCGATCAGGGAACGCGCGGAGTCGCCGCTTGCGATAGTGGGGGTGGACTCCTCACCCGTCTGTGGGGTCAATACAACCTACCTATCCACTGAAAAAGAGCCAGGGCGCGGGGCGTTTATCGCCAGGTTCCCGGATATCCGGGCAGTCGACGTTAAGGAGTTTGCACGCTACCGCATCTACCTCGCCGCTCCTCTCTTCTCGGAAGCGGAGCGGGCGTACAACCTGGTGCTCCGCGATCTCCTCGAGACACACCTCTTTGATGTCTACCTTCCTCAGGAGGTGGGGGATACCAGTCACACCCGGTGCCGGGACGAGCACAGGGCGATATTCTCAAGGCATCTTGCGGCGCTCCGCGACGCTGACCTCGTCGTTGCGGTCATCGACGGTGCGGATGCAGACTCGGGTACATCCTGGGAGATGGGGTATGCGTATGCCCATGACAAACCTCTCGTCGCGCTCCGCACCGACTTTCGTATTGCCGGGCACCACGAACTGGTCAACCTGATGCTCGAAGAGTCCGCAGACGTGGTAACGGCGAAAGAAGATCTCCCCCGCGCCCTGGGCTCCCTTCTATCAGGTGCCGGCAAATCATGAGTCATGGGCGCCGGGAGGGGTACAATGTTCAGGATTACCTCTTTTCAAGGAGCAAAAAAGGAGTATTGGAGGGTGTGTGATAACCATGCGATGCCTGCAGGTGTTTTCCGGGACGGTTGTGCCGTCCGCCCCGCTGCCGCCGGGCATCACGGAGGTTTAGTGTTCAGAGAGGTGTGCCCTGGTGTACCCGATTCCGGGTGCACCCGATTTTAATACAGTCAGCGTGGTGAATGTTTCCGCTCACCATTCCCAGCCAGACCGGATCACCTGTGCCCGCATGACCCGGTGTCTGTCGGAGAGATTCCATTTCTCCTGACCCTGGGGATCATATATTGATCCGAGCACATTATAAAGTTTTTTATTATTGCCATGCATTGTGGTCTGGCGTTATCTGCTAACATCGTTGAATGGCAAATCATAAAACGCTATATCCCCGGCCGATAAACAGATCTCTACGCATGGGCTCCACTACCGATCCACTCTCTCTCCTGCTTGCCACCCTCAAAGAGAACCCCCGCGGGATGTCGGTCTCCGACCTCGCAGCAGCCGTCGGGATCAACCGGAACACCGTCTCCCGCTACCTCGACGTCCTCCTGGTGGCCGGGCAGGTGGAGATGAAGACCTACGGTAAGGCCAAGGTCTTTTACCCCTCTCAGCGGGTTCCAATCGCCGCCATGCTCAACTTCTCCTCGGATCTTGTGCTGGTGCTCGACCGGGATCGTAGAGTGGTACAGGCAAACGATGCCATATGTGCGTTTGCCGGGAGAGAACGGGATGAGATCATCGGAAAACCCATCGAGACGTCACCGCTTGCTGCGTTTGACCATCCCCTGATACGGAGCCGGATCAACGACGCCCTGAACAGCCGCGAATCCACGGAGGAACTCCGGTTCCTTCGGCACAGCGAGGAACTCTTCTTCCGGGTCAAGTTCCTACCAACGGTCTTCAACGACGGCACACCCGGCGTCACCATCATCCTTGAGAACATCACCGATGCGCGGCGTGCCGAGGACGCTTTGCGCGAGAGCGAGTCACTCTTTCGCAGCCTGGTTGAGAACATCAGCGACCTGATCCTGAACGTTGACGGCGACCGCACCTTCTCCTACGTCAGCCCAAAAAGCATGGAGATCCTCGGCTACACCCCGGAAGAGATGCTCCAGAAGATGCCATTCGATTTCATGACGCCGGAGGACGCCAGAAAGGTAAGAGAGCAGTTTGATGCCATCTTCGCCGATCCGAGGCCACGTGTTCTCTTTGAGTGGACGATGCTCCATCGTGACGGGAACCCTGTAGTTCTTGAGGTGAGCGGGACACCGATCTACGATATGATCGGGGACTTCACCGGTTACAGGATGGTCTGTCGCGACGTAACCGAACGGGCGCGTGCCTTAAAGCAGGTAGCGCAGTGGAAGTCATTCCTTTACTCTGTGGTCAACAACATCCCGAGCATGGTCTTTGTCCGGGAGATCGAGAGAGACAGGTTCGTCTTTGCAAACAAAGCCACCGAGTTCTTCCTCGGGGTTACGCAGGAGGAGATGGCAGGAAAACGGGCGGATGAGATCTTCCCGCACGAGATAGCGGCGTTCTTTGCGGGCGGTGACCGCGAGATCGCTGAGCGTTCTGTGCCCCTGGAGGGGCGGGTCTCTCTCTCCAGTGGCCGGACACTCCTGCTGAAGAGGATCCCGGTCTACAATTCGCGGGGTGTGCTGAGGTACATTCTCGGGATCGCCGAGGATATCACAGATCGCGTAGCCGCCGAGAACCGCCTTGTCACCGAGCGCGACAGGGCCAAGGGTTACGTTGAGGCTGCGGGTGTTATGATCGCTGTGATCGGGGCGGATGGGACAATCGATCTCGTCAACAGGAAGGGAAACGAGATCCTGGGCTATGCCGAGGGGGAACTCACCGGGAAGAACTGGTTTGCGACGGTCGTTCCGGAGCGTCTGCGCGAGAGGCTCGAGCGGAACTTCCAGCGTCTGGTGGCCGGCGGGATCGAGCCTCCTCCATCTGAGAAGAGTCCGGTAGTCAGCCGTGATGGTCGGGAACTGCAGATCCTCTGGCACAACGCCCTCCTCCGCGATACGGATGGCAGGGTCGTGGCGATGGTGAGTTCCGGCGAGGAGATCGTAGAAGGTCTGGATTACCGGGAGCATGCTTCATACGCCTGACCCGGTCTCATCTTTTACACCGGCGGTATTACTGCATATTTACGCAACAGTAATGGTTATCCCTTAAATACGCTGCAGGGCACACAGTTTAGTGGTGGCAGACTTTGGATATAATCTCCATAATCCTCATTGTCGTGGTGGTGGTGCTCGTCATTGGCGTCGTCGCGGCGTCAATCAGCATCTACAACCGGTTCTTCTCCCTGAAAAACTCTGCTGAGGCGACGCTCGGGCAGGTAAAGGTCGCGATGAAGAAGCGACTGGACATGATCGAGCAGCTCCTCGGCGCTGTAAAGAGCTATGCGACGTTCGAGAAGGAGACCCTTACCGGTGTGACCGGGATGCGGGCGCGTATCGGCAGTGCCGGCCCCGGGGATTTGAGCGAACTTGACCAGGAGTCCCGCTCGGTTCTGGGACGGCTTATCGCTGTTGCGGAGAACTACCCAGACCTCAAGACCTCACAGACGGTGAAGGACCTGATGGGCGCGGTGAAAGGTGTCGAGGACGAGATCGCACGACACCGTTACACCTACAACAACATCGCCCAGCAGTATAACACCATGATCGATACGATCCCTTCGAACCTTATCGCCAGGATGATGGGCTTCACGAAGGTTGATTACCTGGAGTTTGGCGAGGAGACCGAACGGGTTCCGAAGATAACGTTCTGATACAGATAGACCATGCGGATGACCGAACGACAGCAGATATTCACCCTGGTCGTCATCACCCTCTTAATAGGGGTCATGGCGGCCGTTGGAGCGAACGCGCTCCCGGACTTCTTTGCGGGGGGTCTGGAGGTTGAGCACTACGACGCTGTCTTCTACGAGAACGGAACCCTAATCGAGCGTTATACCTACCACGTCCGCGAGCCCGGGGAATACCGGATGCTCTTCCGCTATTGGGACGCGCCGCTTTCCTTTGCTTCCATCGACCAGCCACATATCGAGTTTGCCGGGTTGAGCGCTCCTCCAGGAACCATCGGCTACGTCAGGGATTATCGGGGAGAGGTCAGGACGGCCGCAGGGACCCCGCTTATCGGCGAGATCGAGACGATCCGTAGCCTTGCGCTCGAGAACGAGGTCGGCATCTTCAACCCGAATTACTTCGCTCCCGGCACCTACACGGTGGAGTATCGCTACGTTGTCCGGCCGCCAATCGAATACGACGGAGAATGGGCGCACCTGAACCTGAAACTTCTGGATGAACACGTTCCATTCCGGGACATCCAGATCACGCTGCCGTTTGCCGATATGATCGAGGAGGTCTACACTCATCCCCCGACCCTCGTGGTAGAGCGGACGGGAGAGGCTGTCGTCATAACCGGGAGCGCTCCTGAGAACGATGCCCTGAACATCGAGATGATCCTCGATCCGGTGTTCATGGAGGGGATCAGCGGTTTCCCGACATATCTCAGTGACGTGCGGCAACAGGCGGCCGACGCCAACCGCTGGCCACCGATCCTGTATAAGGTCGCGGCTCTCTTTTACGATCTTTCGAGCGTTCTCGTGCTCCTGATGCCGTTCATCCTCCTTGGAGTATACCTCCGTTACGGCAGGGAGAGGTCCTTCACCGTCCCGGAGTATCTCAGTTTCACGCCGAACACCGCGCTAAAGCCCTGGCAGGTGAACCTTCTCTTCAAAGGGGACGCACTTGAGTTCGATGAGGATGGCTTCTACGCGACGCTCCTTGACCTTCACCGGCAGAAGAAGATCCTGGTGACCGAAAAACCTGAGGGCAAGGGGGTTACGGTCAGGATACTCTCGACCGAGTCCACCGACCCTTACGAGCAGCGGGTTTTAAACTTCCTTGCAAATCTCGCCGACGACGATGTTGTTGACACCGCCGACCTTGAGGACCTTGCCAGAGCCGCCCGGGGGGGTCCGGGTTACCAGCACCGTATCGTGAAGTACCAACAGTCGCTTGCGGCACTGACCCGCGATGTGGATCCCTCGTTTGCCTACCGCTACATCAAAGATGGCAGGACGCTGATCCTGCCGCTCACCTTCCTCGGCGCCATACCCTGTGGTTTGTCCATCCTTCTGCTCCTCCTCGCACCCGGTGCGGCCTATCTCCTGGTACCCGCCGCTGTCCTCTCGCTCATAGCTGCCGTCCAGGTCGGGATCGCGGCCCTCTTCCCATCAACCCTCTTCGGGCACTGGAGGGGCGACGGTTATCGGGAGAAACTCGAGTGGGATGCGTTTGCCCGGTTCCTCTCCGATCTTGCACTGATCGGAGACTACTCGCCAGAGGACCTCTCCATGTGGGGGGAGTGGCTGGTCTACGGGACAGCGCTTGGTCTCGGGGATAAGGTAGAAGCGGCGATGAAGAGTCTGAATGTGAACCTCCAGGACGTTGGGGTCCCGCTCTACTCGAGCGTGCCGGTGATCTTTTCCCCGATACTCTTCTTCGCCCCGCCATCAGGCGGAGGCGGTGGTGGGTTTGGCGGAAGTGGCGGGTCGTTCGGTGGTGGTGGCGGTTTTGGTGGCGGCGGCGTCGGGGGACGGTGAGACCCCCGGAGCCACACAAAATCCTGGAACCACTCCATCATATCTCTGCTGGCGAATAGGTCCGAATTTCTTCGTAGTTAAGGCAATCTACTTACCTGGAGGGGTAGAATGGATCCCTGTTGATGCCTATGACGGAATCAAGTACAAAATACCTGGTTGTTCTGGTCACCCTCTTTGGGGCCATCCTGGCCTGCGGGTGCATGGCTACCGGGGGTGATGAGACGGTTAACGTTCGTGCCTCTGGTAATGGCACGATCGTCTTCATCGACCTTGAGGGTGGTTTCTACGGGATAGTTACCGACGACGGTGAACGTTACCTTCCCCTTGACCTTCCTGCGGACTACCGGAATGATGGTCTTCGCGTCCGGTTCTCTGCCGATGTTGCGAACGATACGGCGACGATCCAGCAGTGGGGGACACCTGTGGAGATTGTCGAGATCGAGAGGATTGATGACTCCAGGCAGGTGGTTACCGGGAGCGGGACCGTGACCTACATCGACCTTGAGGGCGGGTTTTACGGGATCATCGCTGATAAAGGGGGTCGCTATCTCCCGCTCAACCTGAACGAGTCCTACCGGGTTGACGGAATGCGCCTTACCTTCGTCGGAGAGGTGAAGAGGGATACCGCGACGATCCAGCAGTGGGGAACACCGCTTGAGATCATCGACATTCCCTGGGCGTGCGCCAAATGTGGCGGGAGCACCGGTATCGCAAACCCTGCTGCGGTCTGGTGCGTGGAGCAGGGGCACAAATACGAGATCCGTAAGAACCCAGACGGCAGTGAATACGGTGTCTGCATCTTTGAGAACGGCACCGAGATCGAGGAGTGGGAATACTACCGGGAGACCCACTGACCTCTCCTTAGCCTTCTCTGAAACTTCCCGGGGTGTTGGGGGCTATCACGGGCTCGCCCACACCCCTGGATCGATCCAGACCCTCTACGGTTCCAGCCGCTCTTCTGGTAGGGGGAGGATCTCTTTCATCATCTTCACGGCGCAGAGGTCGCCGCACATCGAGCAGGTCTCAAGCCCACCGTCCCGCTCGTGGATCCGCCGGGCCTCATCCGGTATGAGGGCCAGTTCAAACTGTTTCTCCCAGTCGAGCGCCCTACGTGCCTCAGCCATCCGGATCTCGCGGTTCTTTGTGCGCGCGGTGGCGCGGGAGAGACTCCCCACATGCGCCGCGATCCTCGCTGCCCGCGTCCCTTCCACGATATCACGGAGATCTGGCAGTGCCAGGTGCTCGCTTGGTGAGACCATGCAGAGGAAGTCGGCGCCGTTCATACAGGCGATAACGCCACCGATCGCTCCGACCAGGTGGTCGTAACCCGGTGCCACGTCGGTCACGAGCGGCCCGAGCAGGTAGAGCGGCGCACCGCCGGTCAGTTCTTTGAGCATCCTGACGTTGTAGCCGATCTGATCGGCCGGGATATGCCCCGGCCCCTCGATCATCCGTTGTACCCCGGTAGCGAGCGCCCGTTTTGCAAGGTGTCCAAGCGTCAGGTACTCTACTGACTTCGCAAGGCGACCGGCGTCCACGAGTGCGCCCGGTCGCATACCGTCCCCCAGACTCGCGACAACGTCGTGTTCCGCCAGGATCTCGAGGAGGTAGTCATACTCGGCGTAGAGGGGATTTTCCTCACCGGTCGCCGCCATCATCGCCACATGAAACGCCCCGCCGCGGGAGACGACGCCCATCACCCTTGGATCAGCCTTGAGCGATGCCAGAGCGTCCAGGTTAACGCCGCAGTGCAGCGTCAGGAAGTCGACGCCCTGTTTGCAGTGTTCCCGGATGACGTTAAAGAGGAGGTCGGCATCCACGTCCGCAGCGTTCCCAGCCCGCCGGACAGCCTCGTAGACCGGGACAGTCCCGACAGGCGCATCAAACTCGAGTATCCGGCGGCGGATGCGGGCAAGGTCTCCGGCGGTCGAGAGGTCCATCAGGGTGTCTGCGCCCTCCCGGAGGGCGGCCTTCGCCTTCTCAACCTCGAGATCCCCGTCACATCGAATGCCCGACGTCCCGACGTTCACGTTTACCCGCACCCTGCACCCCTCTCCGATAGCGCAGAGCCGGTGCGGCCTGGCGGGATTTGCCGGGATGACGATCCGGCCGCGGGCGACAGCCCGTGCCGCGTTGTGAGGGGTGAGTTCCTCGTCGCGGGCGATCGTCTCTACCTCGGGAGGAACCCCGCGCAGGCACGCTTGAACAAGGGTGTGCATAAGAACCATTTGTCCGGAGGCCATATTAGTCTGCATGCATGTCCGGTGGATCACAGGCGACATGACCTATGCAAACTCGTTTGTTTACGGAAATATCCTGATCGATGCCGGGGTTCTCCCGATGGCAGTAAAGCCCTATGCCGCTGCTATCGATACGATCGTCATCACCCACGCTCATTACGACCATATCGCCCATCTTGCGGAGATCGCGGCCATGTGCGGTGATGCCACCGTATGCATCCACCACGCGGACGCGCAGGGCCTGATCGATGACTCCAGGAGTCTTGCGATGTATTTCGGTGCCCGGTCGCCCGGGATAGTCCCGGACGTCACCCTCGCAGACGGCGACCGGGTTGGAGACCTCCTTGTGATTCACACCCCCGGTCACACCCCCGGGGGGATCTGTCTCTACGACCAGGAGGCGAGGTCACTCTTCTCAGGAGACACTGTATTTACCGGAGGTTCGTTTGGCCGCTACGACTTCCCGGGAGGCGACCTCAATGCACTTGCGGCATCCGTCGAGCGCCTCAGCACCCTGGAGGTCGAGGCTCTCTACCCTGGGCACGGCGAGCCCGTCCAGCATGACGGCTGGCGGCATATAGCAGCCGCACGGGAGGCGCTCCGGTTGTATGGATAGGGGTGTATACGCCCTCGTCCTTGAGAACCTCTGTTGCAGGGCTCGGATCGGCGCCCTGGGGGTGCGGGAGTTCGCGCCGGGTTACCACATCTACATAGGATCGGCGCAGGGGAGTGGGGGCCTTGCCCGCGCAGACCGGCACGTCAACCTGGCGTTCAGGCGCGACCGCCCTCCCCGCTGGCATATCGACCACCTCCTCCTCGACCCGCACTTTAGCCCTGTCGCTGTTATCACCGCTGTCACCGGGCGTGACTGCGAGTGTGACCTTGCAACCGCGCTGGGTGACCCATCCGTTCCGGGGTTCGGGTGCAGTGACTGCAACTGCTCCTCCCACCTCTTCCATCGCCCGGATGACCCACTCCCCGAGATCCTGGCGGCTTTCCGGGGTCTCGATCTGGATGCCCTGATCAGAAGAATCAAGAACACGGGGGATAAGCATAGGGTATGACTGTTCTTGGAATCTCCGGAAGCCTGCGCAAGAGCGGCAACACCGCGACGCTCGTCAACACCATCCTTGAGCGCGTGCGGGAGGCGGGTGTCGAGACGGAGTACATATCGCTTGCCGGTATGGAGATCCGACCCTGCACCGGGTGCGAGACCTGCAGGGAGACGAAGTGGTGTGTGACAGAGGACGATGACTGGGGTTTTGTCGCGCAGAGGATGGTCGCGTGTGAGGTGCTTGTTCTCGGCGCTCCAACCTACTACTACGACATCAACGGCCAGACGAAGAACCTGATCGACCGTACGTATTCTCTCTTCCACGACAGGAAACTCTCAGGAAGGAGAGCGGTTGCGGTTGCGGTCTGTGCTGACCGGGGATGCGAGCGCACTCTGGAGACAATAGAGGGGTTCCTGAACGCTCACGAGTTCTCGTATCTCGGCTACGTCTGTGGCAGGGGGTATGCCGCGGGCGATGTCCGTAATGACGAGCGGGCAATGACGCGGGCAAGAGAGGTTGCGGATACGATAGTCCGCTACATCCGCCCGGAGGATTGAGGTCCAGCTGTCACTTCCACATCGGATTTGAGCGAGACTGCGGTGGTATCCCCGGATCCGGAATGATTCGAGGCCACGTTTGCAACCCTGCCGTGTATCCCGCTCTCGGAACAAGCCGTCGGCGAACTCTGTTGATGAGTTACAGCCTGCAGGGGCAATGTAGCCTGATTTTCCCTCTTCCTTCATCGGTATCAGCAGGGTCTTCCGGGGTTAATCCCTTCCTTGGATGATTCAATCTGCAAGAAGGGTGTAAGTCGTCGTCCGTCGCCGGAGCGTCCTGCCCAGGTCTTCTGCGATCCTGCGCATCTCCACCGGGTCAAGGTAGTCGGTGTCCTTCGCGCCTGCCTCTCGCGAGATGCTCTCCTCAAAGAGTGTTCCACCCAGATCGTCGGCACCTGCAAGAAGCGCCAGACCCGCCATCTTTGTCCCTATCTTCACCCAGGATGCCTGGATGTGGTCGAAGTTGTCAAGGAAGAGTCTGGATACCGCAAACAAGAGCAGATCCTCCCTGCCTGTTGCACCCGGCCGGGCAATCCCCGCACGGTAGAGCGGCGTATTAGGGTGGACGAACGAGAGCGGGACGAACTCCGTGAACCCGCCGGTCTCGTCCTGTATCTCGCGGAGGATCTCAAGGTGTCTTGCGCGGTCAGCCTCGCTCTCAAAGGATCCGTGCATGATCGTCGCGGTCGACCGGATGCCCATCCCATGCGCCTCCTTTATGATCCGGATCCATGTCGCAGTATCGATCTTGTCCGGGCAGATCACCCGCCGAACGTCATCGACAAGGATCTCGGCCGCCGTCCCGCAGAGAGTCGATAGCCCTGCCTCCCTCATCATCTCCAGCACCTCCCGGGTGGTGATGCCACTCCTCCTCGCGGCGTAGGCAACCTCCATCGGGTTACTTGCATGGATATGGACATCAGGGGCCTCTTCCTTTATCCAGGAGTAGATGTTGGCGTAGGACTCTACGTCAAAGTCGGGGTGGAGACCGCTAACCGTGCAGATCTCGGTGACGCCACGTTCGCGTGCAGCGCGGGCTTTCTCTCTCACCACGGTCTCGTCGTGACAGAAACAATCGGTGTCTCCTGGTTTCCGCGAAAACCCGCAGAACCCGCAGGCGTTCACGCAGATGTTGGTGACGTTGATGTTCTGGTTCCTGACGTAGGTTACAACGTCTCCGACTTTTCGCTCGCGGAGTTCGTCTGCGGCAGCGGCTATCTTCCAGACGTCCCGCCCGCGCGTGGAGAGCAGTCGGACAGCCTCTTCCTCGGTTAGCCGGTGGCCGGCAAGCACGTCGTCGAGCACCTGTTGCAGTGGTTGTGTCATGCTCCAGATTCGCCTTCCACTATATGATTGGACTGATCTGGCGGGGTCAGGAGAAGAACTTTCGGGTCTCCCGGTGGGTCTCGGTGGTGATAACTATAGTAAGAGCGTTTCAGGGGCACCGTGAAGAGCGTGGTGCCCCCCTCCAGATTCAGTCGGGGGTAGTTGACGCAACAATCTCATATCTTGTCGTCCGCTGTCGCAGAGTCCTGCCGAGGTCCTCTGCGATCCTGCGCATCTCCGAGGGGTCAAGGTAGTCTGCATCCTCAGCCCCGGCATCGACCGAGACGTCGTCGCAGAACATCGTCCCGCCAAGATCGTCGCCGCCCGCCAGCAGCCCGAGCTCTGCCATCTTCGTTCCGACCTTGCCCCAGGAGATCTGGATGTGGTCAAAGTTGTCGAGGAAGAGGCGCGCGACCGCAAAGAGCAGCAGGTCTTCGCGTCCCGTGGCGCCGGCGGGCGCAAGTCCCTGGCGGTAGAGTGGGGTGTTCTCATAGAGGTAGGAGAGCGGCACAAGTTCCGTGAACCCGCCGGTCTCGTCCTGTATCTCGCGGAGGATCCCAAGGTGTCTCGCGCGGTCAGCCTCGCTCTCGCAGGAACCGTACATGATCGTCGCGGTCGACCGGATGCCCATCCTGTGTGCTTCCTTTATGACGCGGACCCAGGTTGCGGTGTCGCACTTGTTCGGGCAGATCACGCGCCGGACGTCGTCAACAAGGATCTCAGCCGCTGTCCCCTGGAGTGTGCCAAGACCCGCATCACGCAGTCTTTCGAGCGCCTCTTCTGTCGAGACGCCGCTTCGTTCCGCCGCCCAGGCGATCTCGTCAGGGCTTGCGGTATGGATATCCACACCGGGTGCCTCCTCCCGCACACATCTGATGAGGTCGATGTAGGAGTCAAGGGTGTAGTCGGGGTGGACGCCCGAGAGGATACAGATCTCGGTGACGTCATGATCGCGTGCGATCCTGGCCTTCTCCCGCACAGTATCAAGGTCGTCGCGGAACGCGCCGGGGTCGCCAGCCCGCCGTCCGAACCCGCAGAACCCGCAACGGTTCTTGCAGATGTTGGTGACGTGGATGTTCTGGTTCCTGACGTAGGTTACAACGTCTCCGACTTTTCGCTCGCGGAGTTCGTCTGCGGCAGCGGCTATCTTCCAGACGTCCCGCCCGCGCGTGGAGAGCAGTCGGACAGCCTCTTCCTCGGTTAGCCGGTGGCCGGCAAGCACGTCGTCAAGGAGGTCATGCAGCGGATATGCCATCTTAAACACTTCTTTTGTGGTTCAGGGTTATTCTTCTTTCCCTTTGCGGCGTTCAAGGATGAGATCGTGGACGAGGATGACCAGGATGACGGCAACGGCAAACTCTGGCAGGTGGAGCGGGAGGTAACCTATGAGCGGCACCGCTACCAGGGCTTTTCCAACGACCCACTCCTCCTTCACAGGTTCGATCACACCGATGCCGGAGATCCTGAGGTTTGGCTGGTCGGTGTAGGGGTTGTTGTCGCCTTTGGTGATGTAACCAGCATGTGGTTCATCGTAGTATGCGCCGAGTCCCGATTCGATCACGTCGTCGGTATCAAGGTAGATCATCGCCCGATGAATGATCGGGTGGACGGAGTCGGCACCGTTTGGCCGGTAGACGATCACGTCACCGTAGTCCCCGAAAGACGAGTATCCGATCATCTGACCTTCGACCCAGGTGACGGGATCTCCGAACCGGTTCTGGTCGACGACAAAAACCAGATCACCGACGTTCATGTGCGGGACCATGCTCTCCGACTCTATCGTGACCACCGCCGGCCAGGTACCGGCAAGGAGGTAGAGGAGAAGAGCGATGCCCCCAACCACCGCAACGACCCAGAGGATGTCCCTTGCGAGAGAGACCACAGGGTGCTCGCTCTCGCGGAACGCCCGCACGGCATTTGCTGCACGCTGCAGCCCATTTGTAGCCGCCATCTGTTATATGGAGATTAACCCTCCTTAATATACATAGGTTCCCCGGGTGGTCTCATCGGTTCTGCGGCGTGAAATGGAGAGGGGACGTTGCATGGATTCGACCGCAGCCACCGGCGTTTTGCGGATCTGGTGTTAAATCTCAGTTCCTGTCTCTATCACCCCGTGTGTGTGGAAGGGTAAAGCCCATATTGCCACAGGAGAATAACATGAAGTCCATGCTCGCTAACGCCGAGATCGTACGCCGGTTCCTTGAGACGAAACACCAGGTCCACCCCGACGTGGTGAACTACATCCGGGAGCAGGACGATCCCTCGCTCATCGACCGGATTGCGGCGGTGGCCGGCGACGCTCTGGTGGTCTCCACGGAGCATATTCCGGGACTAAAGAAGGTCAGGGATGGGACCAGGTTCCTGGTCGATCCCGAACTTGAGGTAATCATGGGGAGCGCCGGAAGCACGGGGAGCGTCTGCGGTCATGAGGACGCCGTTCATTACTTCCGGAACCGCTACAACACCCTCTCCTCGATGATCCGAACCCGGATGACCGCGATGCCGATCGAGGCGTTGCTGAAGTCCCCCGGCCGTTACCGCGAAGAGGAGTGCAGCATCATCGGGATGGTTATAGAGGTGCGGACGACCCCGAAAGGCCACAGGCTCGTTGAGGTGGAGGACCCCAGCGGGGTGATACGGGTGCTCTTTAACAGGGGGCGGGACGAGGTTTTCGAGGAGGCCGAACGTATACTCCCTGACGATGTGATCGGGGTCAAGGGGAAACTCTCAGTTGATGGCGGCCTCCTCTTTGCTGAGCAACTCTTTCGTCCGGACGTCCCCATCAACAACGCCCCTTTCAAGAGCGATCGTCCGGGAAAGGCTGTCCTGATCTCCGATGTCCATGTCGGGAGCAACACCTTCCTCCTGGATGCCTGGAACAGGTTTGCCGACTGGCTCCAGGACTCCGATGCCTCCTACCTCCTGATCGCCGGTGACCTCGTCGATGGCATCGGCATCTACCCCGGACAGGAGAACGAACTGACGATAAAGAACATCTATGAGCAGTATGACGTATTTGCCGGGATGCTCCGCGACCTCCCCTCAAGGATCCGGATCGTCGCCGCACCCGGGAACCACGATGTAGTCAGGATGGCCGAGCCGCAGCCTGCGATCCCCCCGGAATTTGCAGCGAATTTCCCGTCAAACTGCACCCTTGTCGAGAACCCCTGCCTGCTGAACCTCCAGGGCGTCCGCGTCCTGATGTATCACGGCCGGTCGATAGACGATATGATAGGGCTCATTCCCGGCGCAAGTTACGAGCGCCCCGGCGAGATCATGGTTGAGATGCTCAAACGCAGGCTTCTGGCTGCCCCTTATGGAATGCGGACACCCATCGCCGCGATGAAGACCGACAGGCTTGTCATCGACCCGCTTCCCGAGATCCTCCTTACGGGGCACATCCACATCTGCGGTGTCACCCGTTACCGGGGCGTTCTCGGTTTAAACGCCGGCACCTGGCAGTCGCAGACGTCGTTTCAGAAACAGATGAACGTCCACCCCACCCCCGCGCGGGCCTTTGTCGTTGACCTCCAGACGCTCCAGCCCGAAGTGATCGATTTTAGCTAAACATTTTACTCCATCTTCAGGGAGTTTTTTTTCCACATCTTTAAAAACGTTGAATTCCTCTCTATATGGTACTCAATCGGAGGAATGCTGAGAGATGGATCTGGTGTATCTGGCACCCATCGGTGCCATCCTGGCTCTCCTGTTCGCAGGATACTCATATCTGAGTCTCAGGCGGGAGGGCACCGGTACCGAACTGATGCAGAAGATTGCTGCCGCCATCCACACGGGAGCAATGGTCTACCTGAACAGACAGTATCGTGCAATAGCGGTATTCGTTATTGTGCTTGCCGTTGTGCTGGCGCTCGCGATCAATCCCCTCACGGCAGCATGTTTCGTCCTCGGCGCGGCGCTCTCGGCGACCGCAGGCTACATTGGCATGTTCACAGCCACTGCCGCCAACGTCCGGACGACTAACGCCGCACGGCGCGGGGTCGCTGAGGCCTTCCGAGTCTCTTTTGCGAGCGGTTCGGTCATGGGAATGGCTGTGGTCGGGCTCGGGCTTCTCGGGCTCTCGACCGCCTATGTGGTCATAAGCACCGTAACCGGGCTTCCCCAGGCCGAGGTTCTCACCGTTTTGACCGGGTTTGGTCTCGGTGCAAGTTCGATCGCCCTCTTTGCCCGTGTCGGTGGCGGTATCTTTACCAAGGCCGCGGACGTCGGGGCCGACCTGGTCGGGAAGGTTGAGGCCGGCATCCCGGAGGACGACCCCCGGAACCCCGCGGTCATCGCCGACAACGTCGGCGACAACGTCGGCGACGTCGCCGGCATGGGTGCCGACCTCTACGAGTCCTACGTCGGTTCGATCATCGCGGCGATGGTCCTTGGTGTCTCAGTCGCTGCCACAGTGTTCCCGAACGTCGAGGCGATGAGCGTGATCCTCCTGCCACTGTTGATCGCCACGGTCGGGATTGTCGCGTCAATCATTGGCTCGTTCTTTGTTCGGACCAACAAGACAGAGAGCAGCGCCATCCACATGGCATTCAACAAGGGGTTGCTTGCCGCGATCGTTGTAACCGTCATTGCTACCTACTTCCTTGTGACCACGCTTCTGGGTGCGGAATACATCGGAGTCTTCTACGCCGCCGTCGCCGGACTCGTCGCCGGGTTCGCCATCGGTCTGATCACGGAGTACTACACCTCCTTTGAACGTAAACCCACCCAGGCCATTGTAAAGTCGACCGAGACCGGGGCTGCGACCACCATCATCACCGGGTTTGCGAAGGGGATGGAGAGTACCATCTGGCCGGTTCTCTTCATCGCCATCGCGATCTTCGTCTCATACCAGGTTGCCGGGCTCTACGGTATCGCGATCGCCGCTGTCGGCATGCTCGCGACGCTCGGTATCTCCCTCTCAGTCGACGCTTACGGTCCTGTCGCCGACAATGCTGGTGGTATCGCTGAGATGTCCCACCAGGATCCGGAGGTCCGTGAGATCACTGACACCCTGGACGCCGTCGGCAACACCACCGCCGCCATCGGCAAGGGGTTCGCCATCGGGTCAGCGGCGCTGACCGCACTTGCGCTCTTCTCCGCATACAGTCAGGCGGTCGGCCTCTCGGTCATCGATGTCTCCATCCCGAATGTCTTCATAGGCGTCCTTATAGGTGCAATGCTGCCTTTCCTCTTCTGTTCCATCACGATGATGGCAGTTGGTAAGGCGGCATACAGCATCGTCCATGAGGTCCGCCGCCAGTTCAGGGAGATCACGGGGCTCATGGAGGGAAAAGCCGATCCGGATTACGCCACCTGCATCGCTATCTCCACGCACTCGGCACTGCGCGAGATGATCGCGCCCGGTGTTCTTGCCGTTGCCGCCCCGCTTGTTGTCGGTTTTGTCCTCGGGAAGGAGGCGCTTGGCGGTTTGCTCGTGGGCTCACTTGCAACCGGGTTCCTCCTTGCTGTGACGATGGCAAACTCCGGCGGGGCCTGGGACAATGCAAAGAAGTACATCGAGCAGGGTCACCTTGGCGGGAAGGGATCGGAGGCGCATAAGGCTGCCGTCGTCGGCGACACCGTGGGCGACCCATTCAAGGACACCTCGGGGCCGTCGCTGAACATTCTCATAAAACTGATGTCCATGGTCGCGCTGGTCTTCGCGCCGCTGATCCTGGTCGTCTGACCTAATCTTTATTTTTTTCACGGCGTTATCATCGCCATCGTTTAGCCGGCAATTGGCCGGGCAGGGGTTTGCCCTTCTGAAGATCAAAAACTTTATCCTCCATAATATTCATTATTAATCATGTAAAATCCGTAGCGTTCGCGCCCGGCTGGTTGAAGGCCGGTGGGTGGTTAAACCGATGGAAACCGGCATGTTCCGGTGACCTGTGCATGATGAAGGCAACTACGAGTCCCGGGAGGGACCCGGGAGATGAATAAGAACGGAATGAGGAGAAATGGCTGATTCGTTCGCCGTGAAACTGGAAGAGAAGAAGTACTACCCGGACCCGCAACTCAAGGCTGGCGCCTGGGTGCCTGACTACACGCAGGCATACCAGGAGTTCCTGCGCGACCCGGAGGGGTTCTGGGACGGGATCGCCCGTGACCTCTCCTGGTTTGAGCCCTGGGATCGCGTCCTGGAATGGAAATATCCCTACGCCAGATGGTTTGTCAATGGGAAACTAAACATCACCTATAACTGCCTGGACCGGCACGTAGCCGGCGGTCTGAAGGATAAACCGGCGATCATCTGGCATGGAGAGAGCGGAGAGAATCGTGTCCTCACATACGAAGACCTCTATCGTGAGGTGATGCGGTTTGCAAACGGGCTTTTGAGCCTCGGGATCAGAAAAGGCGACCGTGTTTGCATCTACATGCCGCTCGTCCCCGAGCAGATGATCGCGATGCTCGCCTGCGCCCGTATCGGTGCCGTTCATTCGGTTGTCTTCGGTGGATTCGGACCGGAGGCGCTTTCGATGCGGATCAACGATGCCGAGGCGAAGGTTCTGATCACCGCTGACGTCGGTTACCGGCGGGGAAAGACCGTCCCCCTCAGGGAGATCGCGCTTGAAGCCATCGCCCGGACACCCTCAATCGAGCGTGTTGTCGTCCTCCGGCGTGCGAGTCCGGCCGTAGAACTTGACCCAGTCAGGGATGTCGACTATGCCGAACTTATGGCCCGCTCCGCGCCAGAATGCCCCCTGGAGGTGATGGACGCGGAGGATCCGCTCTTCATCCTCTACACAAGCGGTTCGACCGGCGCACCTAAAGGGATTGTACATACCTGCGGCGGTTATGCGGTGGGGACGTATTACACGACGAAATGCGTCTTCGACATCAAGGAGAACGATATCTACTGGTGCACCGCTGACACCGGCTGGATCACCGGCCACAGTTACATCGTCTACGGCCCGCTTGCGGTTGGCACAACAGTCGTTATCGCTGAAGGCACGCCCGACTACCCCGATCCCGGCATCTACTGGCGGATTATCCAGGATCTGGGGGTGACGATCTTCTACACCGCGCCCACAGCCATCAGGATGTTCATGCGCTACGGCGAGGGGTGGCCTAAGAAATACGATCTCTCATCGCTCCGCGTCCTGGGCTCGGTCGGGGAACCGCTCAACCCTGAGGCGTTTGAATGGTTCTACCACGTCATCGGTGGTGGCAGGTGCCCGATCGTCGATACCTGGTGGCAGACAGAGACCGGAATGCACATGGTCACCACGATGATCGGCGAACCTATGAAACCCGGGTTTGCTGGAAAACCAATCCCCGGCGCTGTGGTTGACGTGGTCAACCGCCACGGCGACCCGGTCGCTCCCGGCACCGGCGGGTTCCTGGTCATAAAGGAACCGTGGCCTGCGATGCTCCGGACGGTCCACAGGAACGATGAGCGTTACCGTGTCTACTGGAATACCATCCCCGGGTGCTACACCACAGGCGATCTGGCGGTGAAGGACGAGGAAGGCTACATCATGGTCCTTGGCCGTGCAGACGACTTGATAGTCGTTGCCGGGCACAACATCGGGACGGCCGAGGTCGAGAGTGCGCTCGTCTCTCACGACGCTGTGGCCGAGGCTGCGGTCATCGGAAAACCCGATCCCCTTAAAGGAAACGTAATCAAGGCCTTCGTCACTCTCTGTGTGGGGGTGAATCCCGGAGACGGCCTCACGGACGAACTCGCACGCCATGTCAGGAAGACTCTGGGAGCGATCGCTGTACCGGCCGAGATCGAGTATGTGGATAGGCTCCCGAAGACCCGTAGCGGCAAGATCATGCGCCGTGTCCTGAAAGCCCGTGAACTCGGCATGGACCCGGGTGACATCTCCACACTGGAGGAGTAGGTATACATGCCTGATACAGTACCAGCGATCTTTGGCATGCCCGCAGAGAAGGGACGGTGGGGACTCGTCGCTCTGGGGCTGATCATTAACCTCTGTCTCGGGAGCATATACGCCTGGAGTGTCTTCACAGCGCCCCTTGCCGCGCACTTCACGGAGGTGCTCGGCCGGCATGTGACGGCCGGGGAGGTCCTCCTCCCATTCTCTGTCTTCCTGGCCTTCTTTGCGATAGCGATGCCACTTGCCGGGAAGTACATCGAACGTTACGGCCCAAGGAACGTGACGATAGTCGGCGGGATCCTCACCGGTTTCGGCTGGCTCCTGGCATCTACGGTCTCTTCGGTCGAGGCCCTCTACATAGTCTACGGGGTGATCGGTGGCGTCGGGGTGGGTATCACCTATGGTGTGCCGGTCGCCGTGGCCACCCAGTGGTTCCCTGACCGCAGGGGGTTTGCTGTCGGGCTCACCCTGCTCGGGTTCGGGTTTTCGGCCTTTATCACCGCAAACATTGCGGGGGCCCTGATCGCTGCCTACGGTGTTATGACGACGTTCCGGATCTTCGGGTTCGCTTTCATCGTCCTGCTGGTCATCTCGGCCCTGCCGCTACGTTTCCCGCCGGCGGGCTGGCGACCCATGGGCTGGACGCCTCCACCGCCCGGTAGTGGGAGCGCACCGGTCTGCGAGTGCGACCGGGGCACGATGCTCAGGACGGGGACGTTCTACGGGCTCTTTGCCTGTTACTTCATCGGCTGTCTGGCCGGGTTGATGGCCATCTCGATAGCGCAGCCGGTTGGAACGGAGGTTGCCGGGGTCAGCGCCGCACTTGCGACGGCTCTCGTCGGGTTCTTCGCCATATTCAACGGTCTTGGCCGCCCGGTCTTCGGGAGCCTCACTGACCGTATAACCCCTCAAAAGACCGCGATGCTGACGTTTGCGCTCATAGCGGTGGCATCTCTCCTGATCTGGCTTGTGCCGGGGGTGCCATCCTACATCGTTGCGTTCGCCATACTCTGGGGATGTCTTGGCGGCTGGCTCGCCATCGCGCCGACGGCGACGGCCTCGTACTTCGGGACGTGCGACTACTCGCGCTGCTACGGGGTCGTCTTCCTGGCCTACGGGGCGGGGGCCATCGCCGGGCCACAGGTTGCCGGTTTCATCCGGACGGTGAGCGGGACATACCTTGGTGTCTTTCCGCTGGTTGCAGCCCTCGCCGTCATCGGTTTCATCATTGCCTGGCTCTTGATGCGCCCTCCGACCGGGGTTGCCGGCGCCAGGGAAGGAAAAAGGGGATGACCTTTAAATCTTTCCAATGAACCCGAGCCGTCGGAGCACATCCGCGGCCATCTCCATACCGCCGTCCAGGTAGACAGCGCCTATGAGCGCTTCCAGACACTCGGCGAGAACCCGGCCGGATGTCCAGACCCTCTGGGCGCCCTCACCCTTTCCCCATCGGACGTGGTCGGCAAGACCGATCTCTTCTGCAAGGGCGCGGAGCCTGGACATGTTCACCATGTTCATCTTCCGGTTGGTGATCGCGCCTTTATCGTGCACTCCCGCCGCCACAATAGCATCCACGACCACGACGTTAATGACGGCGTCGCCGAGGGTTGCAAGGGCGTCCATGTGCATCTCCGGGGGGAGACCGGTCTCCAGGGTGTAGGCAAGGCGGGTTAGCGCACGGTCAAGCAGGTATGGTTTGCGGAATGTGTAGCCGATCCGCTCCTCGACCGTCCGCAGGTGGCGGTTGCCGCTCTCTCTCTGATTCATTGCTCCACGACTTCGGCCTTCGTTATCCGGACGGCGACCCTGGGTCTGTCGTTGGAGTCCGTCCTCACCTTCCCGATCCTGTCAACGACGTCCATCCCCTTGACCACCTCGCCGAAGACCGGGTGGGCGCTCGGCGTCCCGGGGTTGTCCCAGTCGAGGTAGGTGTTGTCGACAAGGTTGATGAAGAACTGGCTACCGCCGGTGTTCGGGCGGCCGGTGTTTGCCATCGCAACAGTCCCCCGGACGTTCGAGTGACCCTTTACAAACTCGTCGCGGATGGTGTAGCCCGGCCCGCCGGTCCCGGTGCCGGTGGGATCGCCACCCTGGATCATGAACCCGTCGATCACACGGTGAAATATAGTGCCGTCGTAGAAGCCCGAACGTACCAATTTTTCAAAGTTTCCGGCGGTCACCGGCATATCTTCGTAGAGCCGGATAGTGATATCGCCCATTGTCGTGTGGAGCACGACTCTCTTCTCTGCCATAGCCATTAACTCCGTATGATATTGTCCGCCACTCCTTATACTGCTGGCGGGTGATATTGAGGCAGGGCTGGTTGAGTTTGTTAATGACACACCTTAAACAACATTGGTGAGTAAAACTGATTTATACAAGCAGCCCAAAAACATATGTATGTATTCTGGAGCGAACGTCTACTCCTGCATCCGGCAGAGGAGGCGTCCCGGATGAGCGGCCGGGCGCCGGTCTTCATCATCACCGGCGAGCAGGGCCAGTGCAAGACGACGTTCCTGCACCATGTTCTGGGGCTTACCGTCGGCGCAAACGTTCGGGTTCGGGGGATCATCGCCCCCGGCCATGTGCGGGATGGTCTGAGGTCTGGTTTCACGCTGGTCGACCTGGCCACCGGTGAGCATGAGGAACTCTGTTCGATCGACCCTGACCCTCGTTGCGAGGTTCACGGCCGTTTCTACTTCCGGCCGGAAGCACTCGCGTTCGGGCGGAGAGCGCTCGCACCGCCCGATCCACGGTCTACCGATCTGCTGGTAGTCGACGAGGTTGGGAGGTTCGAGCTGCAGGGTGCGGTCTGGGCGGATCAGCTCGATCGACTTGTCGGTCATCCCCATCCACCGATGATCTGGACTGTCCGGCGCAGGTTACTCCACACGGTTGTCGAGCGCTGGAACATCCAGAACGCCGTTGTGGTGGACGTGGGGTCAGCGAGCGTCATGGCTACGGCCGATGCCGTGATGGATGCTGTATGGGAGTGGCGGGAGGCGCAGGCGTTTTCCAGAGTAATGCCAGCAGCACCGCAGGCGGATTGTATCGCCGGTGGTTCTCCGGTGCTCGCGGATGCGGCCGCCGCTGGAGCCTCGCAAAACAGCCCGATAATTCTCCGGAGATGCTATAGCCCATAAGGGGTGGTGGGGGTTTCCCCCTGGCCACTCGCGTGTCACGCTAGAGAGCGCAGGTGGCAACAATGACTGCTGCTGGGCATACCGCTCTTTTTTCCCCTATTTTGGTCGCGCATAAGGTGTTGTGAAGAGGCTGCAAGCATTAATGCAGTCTATCGATCGCAGGTGGTTCGGAGGAGAGATCCGACCTGCCGATGTAGCGACGGGCCGTGGATGGCAATCGTGTCCGGCCGCGCTGACCACCCTCGCTCCAGTAGCCTGTGCACCGGTGGCTGGAGGTGATGCCTCCGGGTATGCATGGTTCTACATCACGCCCGGAACGGGTTTCAACCAAACACTTTTACCATAGAAGTAAATGTTACATCATTTACATTAACCCAGAATTAAATAAACCTCATATACAAATATGATATGGGGTCGGTGCGTGAGATGACCTGCGGGAGAGAAACGATCACAGAAACGGGGCAGGAGTCAAGAAGGAACGTCACGATCAATCCTCCGCATTTAGTCTCCCGCAGCGAGGCACTGATCTCTGAGACCATCTTCCGTTTCATCCCCTTGGAGAGGGTGATCTACCTCCTCCCGATCGTCCTCTTCTTCATCTCCCTCTTCTTCGGGAGGTACATGATGGACCCGGTGGAGACCTTCCGGATCCTTGTAATAGGGTCGGCGAACACGTTCTTCGATTGGACATCAACCCTGCTCTCGACACTCTCGGGTCATCAGGTCCTCCTCCCATCCTTCGAGCAGACGTGGGGGGTGTCAGAGCAGACGGTCGTCTTCCGGATCAGGCTTCCGCGGGTGATAGCGGCGATGCTCGTCGGGGGAGGTCTCTCCCTCGCCGGCGCATCGTTCCAGGGTCTCTTCCGAAACCCTCTTGTCTCACCCGATATCCTCGGTGTGGCAGCTGGCGCCGGGTTCGGGGCGGCCCTAGGGATCCTCGTCTCGGGCAATCCCTGGGTCATCCAGGTATCGGCCTTCGTCTTCGGGATCGTCGCAGTCGCTGTCACCTACGGCATCGGCCGCGTCTACCACAACTCCTCGACCCTCATTCTTGTCCTCGCTGGAATCATCGTCGGTTCCCTCTTTTCCGCCCTTCTATCCCTCGCCAAATATGTCGCTGACCCCTACGACACCTTGCCCGCGATCGTCTTCTGGCTGATGGGAAGCCTCTCATCGGTCTCAAACACCGATATCATCGCGGTTGCCCCGCCGATCCTTCTCGGGAGTCTCTGCCTCTACCTCATCAGGTGGCGGATCAATCTCCTCTCGGTCGGCGAAGAGGAGGCGCAGGCGCTCGGCCTCGACACGAAGAGGATGACCGTGGTGCTCATAGTCGCTTCAACCATCATCACCGCCTCCGCGGTCTGCATCAGCGGGATTATCGGGTGGGTGGGCCTTGTTGTTCCGCATATTGGGAGAATGCTCGTCGGCCCTGATTTCCGCAAGCTTATCCCGGTGTCAGCCATTCTCGGGGCTTCGTTCCTCCTGGTAGTCGATGATATCGCGAGAACCCTGACCGCAACTGAGATCCCGCTCGGCATCCTTACAGCGCTCGTGGGGGCGCCGTTCTTTGCATACCTCTTAACACAAAAGAAGGTCGGCTGGGCATGATCCTGAACGTCAAGCACGCCTCGTTCTCATACGACGGCTTAATAAAGCAGTTTGAAGACGTCTCCTTCTCACTCGGGAGAGGAGAGGTTCTCTCTCTCCTCGGGAGGAACGGCACCGGAAAATCGACCCTGATCAAGTGCATCCTTAACATCCTCACACTCCAGAGTGGGGATGTGGAGATCAACGGCCGTCGGGTCAGCGAAATGCGGCCCAACGAGGTCGCGCGGGAGGTCGGCTACGTCCCCCAGGGCCACCGTTCCGTCTTCCCTTTTTCGGCGCTTGATTTCGTCCTCATGGGGAGGGCACCCCATATCTCGACCTTCTCCGTCCCAAAAGAGGAAGATTACGAGAAGGCGGAGGAGGCGTTTGCGCGGATCGGGATATCTCATCTTCGGGATAAACCCATCTCGGAGATGTCTGGGGGGGAGTCGCAGATGGTGATGATCGCCCGTGCGCTCGCCCAGCAACCCTCGCTTCTCATCCTCGACGAACCGACGTCGCACCTTGACATCGGCAACCAGATGAAGGTGATTGCGACGATCGACCGCCTCGCCGTCGATGGGATCGCCATCCTGATGAGCACTCACTTTCCCGACCATGCATTCATGGTCTCGCACTCGGTCGCCATCCTCGAGGGCGGCAGGCTGATCGCGCAGGGTCCGGCCGAGGACGTCATCACGAAGGAGAACCTCCGTGAAGCCTACGGTGTCGATATCTGTGTCCACTACATCGAAGAGGCAGATCGAATGGTCTGCGTCCCGATGAACCCTTGCAGCGGCCGCGGCAGGGGAGCGGCTTAATGACCCCGGCACCGCGGTCTGCCGTCTATGGCCGGTAGAACGACCGGTTCCCTAACACCGCGGTGGCGTCGGTCCCGTAAAACGTCCGGTAGAACCCCTCCTGTTCTGCAGCGAGGTCGAATCTGGCACGCTCAGGGTGGAGGGTGCTGGCGATGGCGGAGAGACCAAGAACCCAGCGTGGGTTTCCGAAGTCCCAGCCTGGCGGCATGGTGTAGACCTGGTGGTTCTCGATGGCATCGGCAGATAGCCCCTGTCTCCGGCATGCCGCAAGATAGTCTGAGACCGGTGCCGAGAGGAACCCGGATATGAATATATACTCGGGGTTGAGCGCGGCAAACTCTTCCGGGGTTATGTTGACGCCGGGCTTTCCGGCACGTTCGATCCTGCGGTTGACCGGGTCGCCGCCTGCTGCCTCCACAAGGTCCATCTCGAACCGTTCGGCGTTCAGGGCAAAGAGCGGCGTCCCCATCGAGTAGTAAACCCTGGGGCGGCGGCAACCCTCGACTGCCGACGAGACCGCCGCCAGACGGTCGCCGATGTAGGTTGTGAGCCTCTCTGCCGCTTCGGGGCGGCCGGCACGCTCCCCGAGTTCCCTGACGAGACCGAGGTATCCGTCTATCCGCTGGATCTTCCCGTGGAGGTCGTGGATAAAGTCGTCCCTTATCACGTCTGCCCAGATCCTGGCGAGTTCGGTGTCGGATTACACGCCGAGGCAGACCAGGATGGCGTGGACCATCTCAAGCGCCCTGGTGAACCGGTAGCCGCCCATCATACCGGGCTCGGCGTAGGGCCTTTCGCCGATACTTCCAGTTACAGGGAGTGAAAAACCGCAGGAGCACCGGGCGTCAGGCGGGATCGCGATTGTCCGTGCCCCCATCGGCCCGAAGAACTCACGTCTGACGACCGTCCCCCCACAGGAGGGGCATACTGTATTGAGGTATTCTGTTCCAGGCGAGTTGAAGAGGTAGACGTAGCGAAGTGTCTCACGTAGTTCATCACAGATCCGCTCCGACTCGGCGATCGTCGGTTCCCTCTCCGGCGGTTCGTCGCCGAACGGTATGAACCGCATAACGAGGAACGGTATATCTGGAGATATCTCCTCAATCCGGGCGGCAGCGGCGCGAAGTTCGTCTTCGGAACCCCGGGCGTAGATGCAGGATACCTCGACGTGGACACCCGCCTCAAAAAGCGTCCGCACCGTTCTGAAGGCCGGTTCGGCTGAGATCGCACCGCATGCGCGATAGCATGCATCGGAGACTCCTTTCAGCCCGATGTTTGCAAAATCGATTGCGGGTGCAAGATCGCGGAGGGATTCTTCGGTGTAGTAACCGTTTGTCGCGCATCCGACGAGGAGCCCGGCATCGTGCGCCGCCCTGGCAACCCGGAGGAAGGTCTGGTGCATGGCGGTCGGGTCGTTGAGGCAGAATGCGATCCCGCGGCACCCCCACTCCCGGGCACGCCTGACCAGCACATCGGGTGGAACATGCTTGAGAGCACCTGAGACGGCCTCTGCGTGGTGGGCAACCGTCTCTGATATGCACCCACCACAGGAGAAAGTACACCCGATACCGCTCGCCTGCAGGAATGTCTCCCTGGGATGGTAGTGGCACATCGGCATCGTCTCGATAGATATCGGCATCGTCGCGATGTAATGGTCGGGGAACCGTTCGACAATCTTCCCGCCCTCGTTTGCGTACATCCTGCACCGCCCCGTCCTGCCGGGTGGGATGGCACAACGGTTCTCGCAGATGGAACACTGCATGCCTACTCACTCTTCTCCATCATGACCCAGTACCCTGAATCGTCGCTGATGATCCGGTGAGGGAGCCCGAGGCCTGCGACGACCCCGGCGATCCGCGTCCGGTTGCCAGGGCCGAGATTTCTATCCCGGAAACTCTTCCAGTCTGGGTTCTCTTCTGTCATTGTGGCCGCGATCGAGTCTCTGAGTTCAGCGGTCCCGAACCCGCCGCCGATGTAGGTCTTCCCGCCGGGCGCGAGAACACGGTAGATCTCGGAGAATGCCCGGGCGAGGTCCTCCCAGAAGAAGAGCGAGCCGCGACTGACCACAAGGTCAACGGAGTCCGGAGGGAGCGGGATGTCGTGGACATCGCCTGCGAGGAGCGAGACGCGGCCCAAAAGCCCGTTCTTCCTGATGTTCTCTTTGGCGACCTCGAGCATATCCGGAGATGAGTCGAGGAGCGTGACCGTAAGGTCGCTTGCCTGTGCAAGCGCGATCCCGAGTGACCCCGGGCCACTGCCGACGTCGAGGCACCGACCACTTCTGATCCCGCACCGATCGAGGATCTGTTCCGCGATCACGGGGTAGACCGGGGCGAAAGCGGTCTTTGCGATCCGGTCCATACGCTCTGCTCCCTCACGGTCGAACCTGCCCATTTCATGTTCCATGCCAGATCAGGCCTCAGGGGTTCAGGATCTCCTGGATCTGGTCGTCGGAGAGCGATACATGGATGAAGAGGTCGTGATACTCCTTGACAAGCCCCTCTAAGTCCATATCCCCGAAGAGGTCGGGATAGAGGACTTTCGCGGTCCAGGGGATGCCGATGATCCGGTTGATCCCTGGTGGGCGGTCAAACCAGCAGAACGCCGTCCGCGGGATGAGATAGACCCGCTCTGTCTTCACGGCGGTGATATCCTGCCAGAGCGGGTCTGTCCAGACGGTGGCGTAGAATGCGGGGTCGCCTGCCAGTATGACGTCAGGGTCCCAGGAGATGATCTGCTCCATCGAGACCTCGGTCATCCCCATCCCGGGTGTGAGTGCGCAGTCTGCAATGTTTGTCCCACCACAGAGTTCGATGAGTTCGGAGTGTTGCGAGCCCGTGGGATCTGTCGCGAGCCCTTTCGGACCCTCGGCGTAGTAGACCCGAACCCGCTCGTCGTCCGGGATCGAGGCCACCCGTTCGGTCACGATGGTAAGCACCCCTTCGTAGAACGCGATCATCGCTTCGGCCTGTTCCTCCTCACCGAGGAGGTCGCCCATGAACCTGATGGGCTTGGAGTAGCCGGTGGCGTTGGTGGTATCCTCGACGGCGACGACAGGGATGGAACCCATCTTCTCCTGTCGTTCGGCGATGGTGGCACGCGCCGCCCCGCCATCGGTGGTGTAGCCCTCGATTACGATGTCGGGGTGCATCGATATGAAGGTCTCGTAGTTCCCGGTCTCTTTCCCGAACCATCCCCCGACGACCGGGAGCGCTGCATACTCATCAGGGATGTATTCTATCTCGGGCAGGAAGTTCCAGCCCCCAAGTCGATCGGGTGCGACCATGTAGACGAGCATCGTCGACGGCGGCGAGGTGCAGAGGACGCTCTCAATCTCTGACGGGACAACGACGGTCCGGCCCACCATATCGGTTATCGCGCGGGTTTCAGCGGTGGAGGGCGTTTCGGGGGCGGTTGTTGTGCACGCGGCGGAAGCGCAGAGGAGAACTGCACAGACACCAAGCATGACGAGCAGAAGATGACCCTGTTTTGTAATAATAACCACATCCATTCTGTCTTCTCCGATAGGCCTCTGTTTGGGAGGCCTGGAGGTGTTTGTTATCATAAATTTGGGAGCGGTCTATATTAAAGACACCTGCTTAACTAAGTGATGGTGTTAACAAGTATGGATTAAAAACAGTCTTCCTGGCCCCGGTAATGTCGACGGGGGACCGGGGGCATGCCCGTATCCTCCGGTTCTGTCAGGCCACCGTAGTAGTGGAAGCCTCACCTCGAGGGGGTTGGCCGTCCGTCCCGTATCGCCCCGATCACCACACCCGCCAGCCGCTCTATCTCGTCGAACCGCGGTTCTTCCATTCCGTTTTTCACGATCCCGCACTCGGTCGCGACGATGTGGAGGTCTGGTTCCACCCCGGTCTCCCGGAGTTTTTTAAGCGCACAGGTATCTTCACAGCCGTCCAGAGCGAGAACTCTGCCGCATGGCGGTCCCTGGAGCCGGGTTGCCGGGATACACTCCTCCACGCTATCTGGAAACCGCTGCATGACCACCATCCCGGCCCTGGCGGTCACCTTCCCCGTGCTGGAGAGCCCGGAGCATGTGACCAGGGTTATGGGCTCCATAGCGCAGCACCATCACTCCATCTCGAGTGCTCTCGCGGCCGCCAGCCCGATCAGTTCCGGTGGGATTGCCTCGTAGTCCTCCCCGTTGTAGCGGAGCGCCCGGCACTCTGTGTCCTCTTCACAGGTTATGCAGGCGCAGGAAGCGCAGGGTGTCGAGATCACCTCGACGCCTTCCAGCAGATCCTCGATCGGGATACCGTTGAAGAGGAGGGAGTTTGACTCCTCGACGGCCGTTGGTGGGAGCACCTTCTCGACCAGCCTGACGCTGACCCCCTCCATCTCAAGGAGGGTGCTGATCTCCGAGATGACTGCTTTGAGAGCCGTTCCGGTATCGTGGCACCGGTCACAGGTGGTATCAAGATCTTCTCCCACGTGTCTCCATTCGATGACGAGTTCCTTCTTCATGGTGCATCTCCTCCATTGGCATCGAGGGGACATCTTTCTGTCGTCTCCTCACCATACCACCGATCGCGGATCTTGAGTGCCACGTTCACCAGGGAAATGAGCACAGGAACCTCGATCAGCGGTCCTATGACGGTTGCAAAAGCCACGCCTGACCCGATCCCGAAGATCCCGATTGCAACAGCGATGGCGAGTTCGAAGTTGTTACTCGCCGCCGTAAATGATAGCGCTGTTGCTCTACAGTAATCTACCTTGAGTCTCCATGAGAGCCAGAACGAGACGAAGAACATCAACAGGAAGTAGATCACAAGCGGGATGGCGATCCGCAGGACATCCACGGGGAGTGCGACGATGTTCCCGCCCTGGGTTGAGAACATCACGACGATTGTAAATAGGAGGGCAAAGAGCGTGATCGGCGATATACTGGGGATAAACCGTGTATCATACCAGACGTGCCCTTTCAGCCGCAGGAGCGTAAAACGTGTCAGAATCCCGGCGATGAATGGGATGCCGAGGAAGACAAAGACTGTTGTCGCGACGCCTGCGATCGTTATCGGCACTGCCGTTCCTGCCGCTATACCGAGAAGCGGCGGGAGAACGGTGATGAAGACGTAAGCGTAGAGGGCGTAGAAGAATACCTGGAAGATAGAGTTCACACCCACGATCGCGGCGCAGTAGTCTCGGTCGCCGCATGCAAGGTCATTCCAGACGATCACCATCGCGATGCACCGGGCAAGTCCCACCAGGATCAGACCGTACATGAACTCCGGTCGGTCTGCAAGGAAGACCGCTGCCAGGAGGAACATCAACACCGGGCCGACGCCCCAGTTCAGAACGACGGAGAGACCGAGCACCTTTCTGTCCCGAAAGACCCGTCCCAGATCCTCGTAACGGACCTTTGCAAGCGGCGGGTAGATCATCAGGATAAGCCCGATGGCGATCGGGATGGATGTTGTCCCGACGGAGAACCCGGTGATTGCTGCAGGCACCCCCGGGAAGAAGTAGCCGATTGCGATGCCAACGCCCATCGCAAGGACGATCCAGAGGGTCAGGTAGCGGTTGAGGAGGGAAAGCCGGGAACCGGCGGCAGCCTCCGACTGTATCTGGCTACGGTCGCTCATCATCGGTCATCACCTCTGGCCGGAGTGAAACTCCTTCATGGGTGCGGTGGCATACAGCCCCATGGCACCGGGTGGGATGCAGTTATGTTCCCTCACCCTCGAAACCAGTTCCGCGCCGAGAGCGGTGTCGTCTCTGTTCTCAAGGGCAGCGACCTCTGCGAAGACCTCGTCAAACATCTTTAGCCTGACCCCGCCTACTTCGACCATCCTGGCCTGCTGCAGTGAGTCTGCGGCACAGCAGGTTATACCGTCTCTTTCCGGATTCATTCTATCTGCTCCACAACCTGATCAGATCATGCTGAGTAACTGGAAGAGGACACCGGCAAAGATGGCGACCGTGAGGATCGTCGCCACAAAGACGGCGACCAGCCTCCGCTCAAAGATTGCCGCAATAAGCGTCACCTCCGGAATGCTCGCCCCGGCGCCGCCGATGATCAGTGCCATCACAGCGCCGGTTCCCATCCCCTTTTCAAGGAGGACAGCGCTCACCGGTATGAGCGTCTCAACCCGGATGTACATCGGTATCCCTATAACAGCCGCCACCGGGATGGCAAAGGGGTTCTCAGGTCCAGCAAGCGCGACGATCAGGTCGCCGGGGATGAACCCGTAGATGAACGCTCCGATCCCGGCGCCCAGGATGAGGTAGGGGAAGACCTGTTTGAAGAGGTTGACCGCGAATGAGAATGCTCTCCGGATCCGGACGCCGTGGCTGCTTGCACAATCGCAGGGTTCCGGGCGTCCTTCGACCATCACGTCCTTGACGTAACTCCCGTAGCCGAACCGCTCCAGGAGCAGGCCTATAATGACTGCGGAGGTAAATGTGACGGCGCAGTAGATCACCGTCGGGACCACTCCCACAAGCGCGAGCAGGAGCGCCAGGATCACCGGGCTTAAGAGCGGGGAGGCAAAGAGGAACGACATGCAGACCCCGAACGGGATCCCAACCTCAAGGAGCCCCAGCAGGATGGGGATTGTCGAGCAGGAGCAGAACGGGGTGAGTGCCCCGAACCCTGCAGCGACGATATTCCCCACACCCTGCTGCCTTCCGGCAAGGGCACGCCGTATCCGCTCTTCAGGGATGTAGGCCTGAAGCAGCCCGACGAGGAAGGTGATGCCGATAAAGAGCAGGATAAGTTCGGCGGCTATCTCAACGAAGAACTGTCCGGCGATGGCAAGTGTGGTCAGGATGTCCACAGGTGACTCCGCTGCCGGGTGTTTACTCTTCTTTCGTCGCCGGGCCTTCCTTCTTATCCTTCGGGACGATCCTGGTGCCGCAGCAGCCCTCGCCGCAGCCACATTCGGATGAAAAAATGGTCTTCAGCCTTGATCCGATTCCGCCAGTATTTTTATTCTCATTTTTGTCTGTCATGATTATCCCGTCCGCTCCGGCAGGTTTACCGGGTGTTTCAATTTTGTTTGAATTAATTGTGCGGCACATGGATATCAAGGTTGCTATTTCAACAAAAGTTGAACTGCGAAACTGCTATCCTGATGCCCCGAATGTCGAATGGATCCATGCGGTGATATCGTCCCGGATACGCCGGATTCCAGCCATTATCTCCTCCTCGGTGCCGGAAAGTCTCGAGGGGTCAGGGAACTCACGGTGAATCTCTTCCTTTGCCCATGGAAACACCGGACAGAGACCGCCTTCGCATATGGCCACAAGGTAGTCCATCTCCTCTCCATCGAACTCGGAGATGTCTTTTGCGCGGTGGCCGGAGATATCGATCCCGATCTCGGCCATGGCACTGACGGCGTAAGGATTCAGTCTTCCGGGTTTGGTGCCGGCGGAGAAGCCCTGATAACGGTCGCCGTACCTGGCGTTAAGGTAGCCCTCCGCCATCTGTGAACGGGCGGCGTTGTGGGTGCAGACAAAGAGCACTCTCTTCTTCATCGCATACTCACCTCTTACCTACTTTCGTATGAAAGTGACCCCTGATTTTCATCCGGTATGCCTGTAGCTCTAACGGGCATCATGTGGTTTTTATAAGGGAGTGTCTCCGGATAGGGTTTTTGCCTCACCGGAGGACCGTGGGTGTAGATCGGCGAACTGTCCTGGCGAAGGTATATACTGCCTCTTTTCATACCACTGTGAATCGGGAAGATTACAGTGGTGGCAAAGAAACGAGAGTCCGTGGAAGAGCCCCTACCCCTTCCTCAGGAGGTTGCGGAGGCGCTGGAGCGGTGCGGCGGGATCATGGGGCTGACCGGAAGCCTTCCGCGCGATGAGGCGCTGGAGCGGGAGAGCGCTCTTTACCGCGCACTTGCCGATCCCATCAGGCTCAAGATCCTGGTGATGCTTGCCATCCAGCCTCTCTGCGTCTGCGTAATCAGGGTGGTGCTCGGGATATCTGACTCAAAACTCTCCTACCACCTCGGCGTCCTGAAGAGGGCCGGGCTTATCGCTGGCGAGGCCCAGGGTAACTGGATCATCTACAGCCTCACTGAGATGGGGCGTAGGGTCCTTGGCCGGCGGATAGATCTCGGCGAGGGTTGAAAATAGGGCCGCGAGCGCGGCATGCCTTATACCTCGAGCCCCTGAAGAAACATCCGGTGCAGTCGAAGATCCCCGCCGAGTTCTGGGTGGAAGGCAAACGCCATATGCCGCCCGCTTCTTGCGGCGACGATCCCCTCAGGGATGCGGGCGAGCACCTCGACACCGGGGCCTACCTCCGTTGCCACCGGTGCCCGGATGAAGACAGCCCTGAATGGTTCTGCAAGCCCCTTCACCTCCAGCAGCGCCTCGCGGGAGTCCACCTGCCGCCCGAAGGCGTTGCGCTCGACGCGCATGGGAATGAGGCCGAGAGGCCGCACACGGGTGTCGTCAACCCTATCCGCAGTAAGGACCATGCCTGCGCAGGTCGCAAATACGCCGCCCTCAAACTCTCTGAGTGCCTCGTACAGCCCGTTCTTCACGATCAGTCGGGAGATGGTGGTCGACTCGCCGCCCGGTATCGCGAGCGCGTCAAGCCCTGCCAGGTCTGCAGCCTTTCGGAGGGGGACAACAGAAGAGCCCGGTCTATCGCTGAGAGCATCTCGAAATGCCGCGATGTGCTCGGCGACATCGCCCTGGAGCGCGAGAACGCCAACCTTAACGCCCACGGGTCTGCAGCACCTCTTCTTCCCTGAGCGTGTGGACGTCGAGGCCCTTCATCGCCTCGCCAAGACCCCTGCTCACCCCGGCGATGACCTTCGGGTCGTCGTAGTGGTTCACCGCCTCCACGATCGCCCTGGCGGTCGCCTCCGGGTTTGAGGATTTGAAGATCCCCGACCCGACGAATACCCCGTCAGCCCCAAGCTGCATCATCAACGCGGCGTCAGCAGGGGTCGCGATACCGCCGGCGGAGAAGTTCACCACCGGGAGTCTGCCGAGTTTCGCACACTCGATGACCAGGTCCGCCGGCGCCTCGATCTCGCGGGCACGGGCAATGAGTTCCTGGTTGTCCATCCCTTTCAGCGCCCGGATCCCGCCCATGATCGCCCGCATGTGGCGGACTGCCTCAACCACGTTGCCGGTCCCTGCCTCTCCCTTTGTCCGGATCATCGCCGCTCCCTCGTTGATCCGGCGCAGCGCCTCTCCGAGATCGCGGGCTCCGCAGACGAACGGTATCGAGAACCTGGTCTTATCGATATGGAACTGCTCGTCTGCCGGGGTCAGCACTTCACTCTCGTCGATCATATCCACGCCGAGGGCCTCCAGAACCTGCGCCTCGACGAAATGGCCGATCCGGACTTTCCCCATAACCGGGATGGAGACCGCATCCATGATCTCGATTATCTTCTGTGGGTCGGCCATGCGGGCCACGCCACCGGTTGCTCTGATATCGGCCGGGACGCGCTCAAGTGCCATGACGGCGACGGCACCGGCATCCTCAGCGACATGCGCCTGCTCTGCGTTGACCACGTCCATGATGACGCCTCCCTTCTGCATCGACGCAAAGCCGCGCTTGATGAGCTCGGTGCCAAATCTGAGTTCCTCCAGTTTCATTGTTCATGTATGGTTCATTAACCACAATAAAAATAGTGTGGCGATCTCAAGGATGGTAAAGACGATCACCGCTGCCCTGACCGCAGAGACGATATCGGCACCTGCTTCCTCAAGTGTTTTCTCGGGGTTACCTATGGTGTAGACACCGGGTTTCTCGAACCTGATCCCAACCCCGCCGGCTATGATGGCCATCGGGATCCCCCCATTGAACCCGGGTCGATTCTTTGCATCCCGGCGGAGCACCTCCAGCGCCGGCGTGAACCGGCCTTTTGCCCCAAAGTAGGCGAGAAGGACCAGCCCCGTCAGCCGCGCAGGGATGAAGTTTGCGATATCATCGGCACGGGCCGGAAACCATCCCAGTCGGAGCCGTTCGTCCCGGTAACCCAGCATCGCGTCCATGGTGTTGATCGCCCGGAATACCGCGGCGCCCGTAAGTCCGAATAGACCAAAGTAGAAGAGCGGTGAGATGATGCTGTCGACAAGGTTCTCGGTCATCGACTCATAGGCGGCCGAGAGGACGTGTTCCTGGTCGAGGTGCGCCGTATCCCGACTCACCATCATCCCGGCCCGTGCCCGGCCGGCATCGACCCCCCCTTCCTCGAGCGCCCGAACCACGGCCGTGGTATGCTCCTCGAGCGCTCGCCAGGCAAGGCAGACCTTCAGCAGGAAGGGTGCGATGATTAGGTATACCCACATCGGCGCCGCAACCTGGACGAGGGCAAACGGAGCGGCAAATAGCGCAGCGGTCAGAACGGCTCCGGCGACCCCCGCTGCTCGCTGAAGGCCCCGTGGGTAACGCATCGGAACACCCCAAAAGCCGATGAACCGGCCCAGGAGCGCCACCGGGTGGTATCGGGACTGCGGATCACCGACCAGACGGTCCACCAGCAGCGCCGCGGCAACTACGAACGCTGCCGCAGCCATGCAAGGATGACTCCGAGGAGCAGCGCCACGAAAGCAGCGGCGTTCAGGATATCAGCCCTGTAGACAACCCAGAGCCCGTAGAGTACAGCGGCAGCAATAACGAGAATGATTACAGGGAGAGAGTAATTCAAACTCCTCGATGTAGCAAGTTCGGCAGCCTGAGCGGGTGTCCTTGCCGGTTCGGGGGCCGGTACCGGCCGTCCCCTGACGACGACCCGGAACTCCTGTCGTCGGGTGCCGTATCCGGTGACAACCTGAACTGTAAAGACGCCGGGGGAGGCGTTCTCCCTGATGGGGATGCGAAACTCCTCTGTCCCGTTCACGTAGAGATTCTCGTGGAAGAATCCGGTGAAGGTCGAGGAGTTCGTCGAGGCGAGTGTGATGTGCAGCGGCGAACCGTGGTTTATGAGATTCAGAACGAGATCACTCCCCGCTGTTACCTCAACCTCATGCGGCACCTCAATGGAATTGATCCCCCGACGGTTTAGATGAATCTCAGGCATCTGCTATCTTTCAGTCCTCGCATCCTGTTTGCGGGAGGAGGTTCGGGATACCCTCGCTTATGGGGTAATCAACGCCGCACGCTGTACACCTGAGGCTGCCCTCAAGCACCTCCTCCTCTCTCTCTTCGGTCACGGAGAGTGTGAGTTCACCCTTGCAGACAGGACAGCAGAGGATCTCCATCAGGCTTCTTCTCATACTTCACCCCGTAGATCGATGATCTGGGATAGTTCAGGCCCGGTCGAGATCAGGGTGACAGGCCTGCCAATATCCTCTTCTGCCTGCTCGATGAACGCCTTCGCCGTTTTTGTCAGCCGCTCATACTCCGTTACGCCAAAACAGGCCGGGTCTATACGGTCTATGCCTGTGATTGCCGCCTGGGTGCAGCCGTTGATCATCGCCGAGTAGCGTGCCATCTCTCCATCCCAGGTGCCGATACGCCGCTGACGGTGTGTGACTGTACCGAACTCCTCGATCCCGAGTTCATGCGACCGCTCTGCTGGCATCTCGGTGGAGAACGGCCCTTCACCGACCCGGGTCGGGTAGGCCTTGAAGACGACGATGACGTCGTCGATCCTGGTGGGGCCGACACCATTGTCGGCGGCGATCTGCGAGGCGGAGGTGTCCTTGCTCGTTACAAATGGGTAAGTCCCGAAGTAGAGCGAGATCCCGAATCCCTGGGTCCCCTCCAGGAGAACCACCTCGTCATTATCCAGGGCGCGGTTGATCCTCTCGGCAACGTCGGTGACAAAATCTGCGAGTTCTGGGAGGTCTTTTGCCTGCCTCGCCAGTCGGAGGACACGATCCGCGTTTGCAGGGCCGCATCCCGTCCCGGTGCTCCCAATCCTGTTCCTGAGATGCTCGCTTCCCCTGTCGCGTGCAATATGTTCCTCCTCGATGACGCCACAGCGGCCGTCGACGAAGATCCTGTCACGAACACCGACCAGGTCGATCTCATGAAGGAAGACCCGGGGGTCGACGAGCACGCCACTCCCGATCATGAGGGTTGCGCCCGGGTATACGAACCCCGATGGGACCATCCTGACACCGTATTCTTTCTCTCCTATTCTAACGGTATGCCCAGCATTTGGACCGACACCGCCCCTGGAGATGATGGATGGTCTATCGTGGTGAGCGATGTGGGCCACGATCTTTCCTTTCCCCTCGTCACCAAAGAACCCGCCGACGATAATACTACAACTCATTCTTCTATCAAGTAGGATAGAGCGATACATGCTGATAAAAACATCGAATGTGCCTGGCCTGTGCCGGGTTTAATTGCACTTTTCGCGTTTGTTTGCGTCTTTCCCCGATGGGAAAAATGCCTGAAACGCTCAGGATGACCCCGGCGACCGTGGCGGGGAGAGCGTAGCCCGCCTGACACGGATGAGCCGCTCGATCGCGGTGGCATTCGTCGCGATCGCCAGGACTACGAGCGCCGGGAGGATGAGGCCGGTCAGGAGGCCAATGATGATGACCACGATCCGCTCCGCACGGGCAAAGAGACCGGCCCGGCAGTCTATCCCGATCCCCTCCGCCCTGGCGCGGGCGTAACTCACCATCAGTGAGCCTATAGCGGCGGCAAACGCAGCCTCTACACCCCACGCGTTCGCGGCGCCGGCGTAGTAGACGAGCAGCCCCGCATATACCACGGCCTCAGCGTAGCGGTCCAGGAATGAGTCGAGGAAGGCACCGAAAGGGGAGATGGCACCGGTAGTCCTGGCAAGTGCCCCGTCCAGGGCGTCAAAGAGACTGGATGCTGCAACGAAGAGGCCAGCGGCGACAAAAGATCCCCGTGCACAGAGGAGACCTGCGACCGCCATCCCGAGAAACCCTGTCACCGTGAGTGCGTTTGGGCTAACCCCTGTTCGGCCGATGAGGGCTGCCAGCCATGTCAGCATGCCGTTCGTCCATCCGCGAAGGGTAGCCTCGATCACGCTCACCTCACCCCTATAAAGCGATCAGAGCGTTTCCACGGCCGCAACATGAGGAGAGATCTTCGCTCTCTGGTGATAAATAAGAGTGTCTGTGAGGTCTTACCACTCCCGGGCGACGCTCATCAAACCGGGGCATCGCCTGAAGGAACTGGATTGATGGCCTCCCTGGACGCGTATCGGAGAATCCTTCATGGGAGGAACCCATGATCAGGCGACACCATAACGAAATTTTCGGTCAGGGCACCGGCACACCTATACTCTGCGGAATTCGGTGCCCTTCTTACTCAGCAGGCCGATTTTCCTGAGGTCTTCAAGGACGCCTTTCACAAACTCCGGGGAAAGATTCAGTGATATCGTCCATATTCCGTCGGGATCTTCTATAACGCTCTCTTTCAGGATCTCGGCAACCTCTTCCGGAGTCAGGGTTCCGCGATCCTCGATGGCCTCCTGCACTCTCGTGGCAACAAGTTGTTTCAGGAAGACCGTCTCGCGAAACGTTGCGTGGGTGTCAGGATCGAGATCGAGTTGCAATGCAAGATCGTCGATATCCTCGAGATCCGCTTCAAGGACCGCCTCAGGATCGAACAGCAGCCGGTATTCTGGAACCGAAGAGACGGTCATGTTCGCAGTTATTCCGCGCTCTTTGAGGATCTCGGGGTCGATACCATCTATGATATCCTCCGGAAGAGCCATCAAGAGGCTGTCCGGGTCTGCACGCTTCTGCAGGATCACCCTGCCGCCCTCTTCTCCGGCCAGACCGTTCCCCTTCAGCGTCGAGATTACTATGAACCACTGCATCTCATCCTTCCAGGGAGGCGGCTGTACGGTCTCCCCGCCCATCACGGGAAAACCCGTCCTGGGTAGAGGATCGCCCGGCTGGTATTGTTCCATTATCCCGGCGGTGATCCCGGCGACCCTCTCCACGATCTCAAGGTTGGCCCTCTGGAGGTTTTCGGTGCCTTCATCCTCTCCATTGAAGTTCGCGAGCCGCTCTTTCAAAAGCGATTTGTAACAGGTCAGGACCCCCTTCACCACACGTTGCTCTTACACACGTTGCTCTTACCCACCACATCAAAATCCCCCATTTCTGAAAATACGCCCATACAACCGTTAGATCTTTATATAATGAGCGATAAATA
>NZ_JASEFJ010000006.1 GCF_030019085.1 Methanoculleus sp. | reverse complement strand
CCGGAGGCAAAAGAGGCACACGTTTAAGTACGCAGAACGCGTACGCTCCCTTTGCCTCTGGGCATGCGGGGCGCGTCATCCGGTCGTCAACCAGGGATGGGCAGCCCCACACCTTTTGCGGACGCCGCTCTGAAGCATTCACACAATGACATGAGTAGCGATCTATTTAGAAATTCTGTCCAATTCATTTACACGTCGGCAGGTTTTTGCCGAAAGTGAACGGAGAGAACCCTCCCCGGAAGACGAGGACACAGGAGAGAACCCATTCTCACGGTGATATATGCCGTACAGGACGCAGCAGCCTCCGACTGCCGCACTTGCGCGCGCCCTGCACCCGAAGTGCCGGGTTCTGCCAACGAGCAGGCAGGTCTGCCGGCCGATTGCATAAACCATATCAGCCATGAGCGACAGTACCTTCAACCCGTACAAAAACCCGTCGAAATCAGAACGCTCCTATCCGGAGGTCCCATGAAAAAGAGCCAGATTGTCATCTGGAGCATCCTCATCGCTCTCGTCCTCGTGCACTATTTCTACATGCCCGAGCAGCCCGAGATCACCAAAGGAGAGATGCATATCTCTTTTGACTCCCGGGAGTGCCGACCCGACCTGGTTGACCTCTGGAATACGCTTGTACAGGAGCAGGCGTTTTCGAACGAGTCGGCCGTGCTCATCCAGCTGAACCAGTATATCGACAAAGACGGAACAGTGCAGTTCACCGAACTCCACTGGATCGGCTACGTAGACGGGGAGGAGCACGCGTACGAGGTATATGTCCACCAGAGCGGCAACGTATATTATAACGACCAGATATTTGACTTCCCCATGCAGGGGGTACATCCCCTCGCCATATTACGCGAGGCCGACAGGATCGAGTTTGACGATCTCACTCACGGAGAATACAATATAACGCTCACGACGTTCAAACACGACGGTCCAATGACCTACAACAAAACCAACGGCGACCTGTATGTCTTCGTGGACGGATCGCTCCGTCCCCTGAAGGAGGCCACGTTCTCTTCTGAAGTCTCCCGGCATGTGATCGAGATCTTCCCGGAGATCGGGCAGTCGGGCGGAATTACGACCGCAGAGAGCATACCGGATCGCATCATCATCTTCCCCGAGCAGGAGATCGCCCGGGCCGACTCTGTCGTCTATGCATGACGTGCAGGCGGCGCCCGGAAACTCTAAACGTATCCTCGATAAGCCGCGAGATGATCCGGGAAAAGGGGCAAACGGTGCAGTTATAGAGAACTATCGAACGGCAATCAGATACCGGTGCCGGACACCCGCTCCCCGGCGATGGCGGGCTTCCCCGATCCGTGGGCTTGTACACACTCTTTCGCATCGGCACAGATGTAGTAGTGTACGAACCGTCCTTTCTTCTCGTCTCTGACAATACCGTCCCGGAGCAGCGGTTTCATATGCCAGGTGACGTTCGCGCCCGACATTATGAGCCGGGACGCGATCTCTTTTCTCGTGCTTCCTGGATGTTGCAAAATGATATTGAGTATCCGACTCTTTGACTGCTCGTTGAGATATCTCGCCACCTTTCGTTCCAGACCGGGACAGGCGCCCGTGTCGACGTAATATCTCATGCCTCTGCAGTTCGGCTCGGGGACGACCATTCCCATCCTGCACAGCATCTCTACGTGGTAGCGGAGGGTTCCGATATTCATCCCGAGCAACCGGGAGAGAGAACTTGCATTGATTCCCGGATTATCGCGTATGCATAGGTACACTGCATTCCGGGTTTCGTTCTCAAGGACGTTATTGCGCAGGACTCTCTTATGGCCGAAATGTAACCATGCGAGCAGCGAGAATACAAGCTGCATCGGGACAAAGAGCACCGGAACGAATATGGATACGAGCCCGAGAATAACAATATCCAGGGGGATATTCCAGACGTACACCGGAATCAGATCCAACGGCACCTTCTCCGGATATGCGTCCTGAACAGCAGTAGCACATGCGGCAGATGGCAGCAGTGCGAGGCAGAAGATGACCAGAGCGATTCCAGTAATCCGCATCCCCGTGACCATGGCTTTACATAAAACCGGTATCAATAAAATGATTTGGTTTGGTAGGAGTTCATCTTTATTGAAAGCAAGTGAGCGGTAATCATTTAAGTATAAGCATTGCAATTCAGAGCATACGGAATAGTTCCTGTCACACTCTCGCCATACACTTTAATTCTCCAGTTACCTGATGCAGGGATGCTTATATCTACGCGGGTCCGTCCATCTAAACGTCCATCAGAATTGTCATGGTACGAACCGTATAGGCTCCCATCTGATCTGTAGATCTCCAATCTCAAGGAGTGATCCGGGGTAAACCAGTTTAAGTCGACCTTCAGTAAGGACATACCGGCTGGTACATTGAATAGATGGGTATCAGTCTCTCCCTGCGTGATTGTAAAATATTCACAGATTCCATACTCGTCCGGCTGCGAGAGAAGTCCCGCGACTCCGTCATTTTCGTTTCCGATACCTGCAGCTGAAACCACCGGCACTATGAAGGCGACAACGGCCAGAAGTCCTATAATACGGCTGATCTTCATCAGAACCCACCGATGAGACATCGGAAGATCTCCGTATAAAAATTCTGTCCAATTTCTTTACACGTTTTATATACGCAAGCAGTACGTCGATCTCGGCGCGTGAGAGATCACCCGAGCGTCTCCGAAATAGCACGCAGGATCACGGGCATTCCGCCGGGAATCGCCCATTCCGCACTCTTCTGAAGGACAAGCGCAGTGCGGGAAAGGTGTTGCGCGGAATGTTAAACCTCACCTAAAGGGATTTTTCCGAAAATAACCGTTGAAACAGGAGATTACTCACAACGGAACTGAGGCTCTTTTTCCAACAAAATCCAGACGTGTAACTGATTTGCTTATGGTAGCATCCCGCTCGGCATCTATATCGTCTATCAGATCCGCTGCCAACTTGCCAGGAAGTGGGCCGACGCATGCGAAGAATGGTTCGATCTCGTCGATTTGGTCTTCTACGGCGTGACGCTCCTTGCGGCCCTGAACGTCCGACTCTTCGCGTCGAACGGGGCGTTCGCCTTCTCCAACCCCGCCCTCTGTGCCAGAAGCACTTTCGCCTCGCTCGCCCGGGGCAGCGTGCGGGATTGACCGGTGTCACTCCGCAACACAGTAGACGTAGTAGACCCTCTGCCCGTCCTCCATCACGACGTCCACCCCGTGCACCTCGCTCTCGAACCCCGGAAACCGGGTATCGAACTCCTGCAGTATGCCAAGATAATCCACAATCGCCCGTGTCTCCGGGCCGCACCGTTCCCCGGGCATAATGACAGGGATCCCTGGCGGGTAGGGGACAACCATCACCGCCACGGTTCGCCCCTCGAGTGAGGAGACCGGCACCTGCGTCACCTCTCCACGCACAAGGCGAAGGTAGGCCTCTGCCGGGGTCATCACCTGTTCCGGAAGCCTCGAATAGACGTTCCGCACAACCTCAGTGATCGACTCAGACCGGAGGAACTCGTGCATCTCCCCGCAGATCTCTGCAAGTCCGAGCCCCCCATACCTCGCCGGATACCGACGCACCAGGTCAGGGAAGACCTCCTCAAGCGGGCTGTTGCCGTCGTAGAGCGCCTTGAACCGGAAGAGTTCCGCAAGCAGCGTCCCTGATTTGCCCTTCGTTATACCCAGAGTGAAGAGGACGAGGAACGAGTAATACCCCGTCTTCTCGACAACAATCCCACTTTCTCGCAGGTATTTCGTAACGATGGCAGCCGGTATCCCCCGTTCCTCCATTCCCCCGCCAACCCCTACCCCCGGGGTGAGGATGGTCACCTTGACGGGGTCGAGCATCGCGTATCTCTCCTCGATCCCGTCAAAACCGTGCCAGGCCTCATCGGGGTTTAAGAGCCAGCAGCCCGCATCCTCCTGGAGGAGATGATCGTTTGTCTCCGTCTCCTGACCCATGATGCAGTCGGGTTGCCAGACCGTGAACCACCAGTACTTCTCATCCGGGAGAGGGTTCATCCGGATCTCTTCGGCCACCGCCACCATCTTCTTCCGGAAGACTATGGCCTCTTCAAGCGCTTCCTCGACCAGGAACTTCCCCGAGTGTCCGGACATCATCTTTGTGGCAACGTCCAGAGATGCGATGATCGTGTACTGGGGAGATGTAGAGGTGAACATCATGAACGCCTCATTGAAACGGGCGTGATCAACAGCGCCCCGACCCTGCCGGACGTGGAGCATCGAACCCTGAGAGAAGGCAGCCAGAACCTTGTGGGTCGACTGGGTGGCAAAAACCGTCGGATCGGCCGGATCCGTGCTGCGGCGCATCCCGAATCTGCCGGCGTAGAGGGGATGGAATCGGGCATATGCCGACCATGCCTCGTCGAAGTGGAGGTACGCGACCACGTCCCGCAGACGCTCCTCTATCCAGCCGGTGCTATAACAGATCCCATCGTAGGTGGAGTTTGTGATCGTGGCCAGTCGAACCGGCTGCGATGCAGGACCCTCAACGAGAGGGCATCTTCTTATCTTCTCAGCGATGACCTCCGGCCGAAACTCGCTGCTCCGGATGGGACCGATGATACCGTAGTCGTTCCGGGCTGGTATGAGGTAGACGGGGATGGCACCGGTCATGATGATCGCGTGCATAACGGAGGCATGACAGTTCCGGTCCACCAGAACGAGATCGCCCGGGGTGACGGTGCCGAGCCAGACGATCTTGTTTGCTGCCGACGTGCCGCCGGTGACGAAGTACGTCCGGTCGGCCCCGAAGACCTCCGCAGCCTTCCGCTCTGCCTCCCCAACAACACCGGAGTGCTCCAGGAGCGACCCCAGTTCCGGCACCGAGACAGAGAGGTCTGCCCGGAGGGTGTTCTCCCCGAAGAATTTGTAGAAGATCCTGCCTGCCGCGTTCTTCAGGAATGCAACACCACCCATGTGGCCCGGGGTATGCCAGGAGTAACGGTAATCCTCAACATAGTCCATCAACCCCCGGAAGAACGGCGGGAGGACGTCGGAGAGGTAGTTCTTTGCCGCACGTTTGACGTGCCCGGCGATGAACGCAGGGGTATCCTCAAGTTTCCAGATGTAGCCATCGATCCGGGATATGACGCTGAGGGGGATGGCGGAGATCGCCAGTTTCTCTGTGTTCAAGAATATAGGGACCTTCGGGTTACGCTCCCTTATGAGAGTGATCAGGTCTGCAGCTGTGAGCATGCCATCGGCAGGCTCGGGGGTCAGGTCCCAGTCGATGATGACACAGCATACATGGGGGTGCGAGAGGATTGCATGAACCCCATCGCGGGCGGTCAACGCCTCGATGACTGGAAAATCCTCTTCTTTCAGTTCTTTTACTATCTCCCGTGAAGCCCTCCCTTCCGCGGTGTCCGAGTGCAGTTCGTCATCGATGAATAGAACGGGAAACTCCTCCAGGTAATCCATGCGGTAACACTCCCTGGAAGAGTGATCGGGAGAGAGTGTTATAGAACCTTTGGCTCTGGCCTGCGGCATGACCGGAACCGTCGGCTGTGCCATGGCTTGATGAAACTCTCCGGGGACGGGTGCAGGGGAAGTTTGAGTGGGACACTACTCCGGGGGCGAGGCTGAACACTGAATGAGAGTCTCCAGATGAGATGCGAGAGACAGGAGGAGGATGTTCTTCGTCAGTTGCCAATTAGACACGCAGGAATCTCATCTGCACCGCCTGTCACGGCTTTCCAGGGACAATCACCACTCGCCGACGCTGATTTGACCATCCCTCCGCACAATACCGGGAAAAAAAACCTCCAATAACCAAAGTAGCGGCGTCTCACTACAGGGTAGGCAGAGAGATCGCACTCCACCCCCCCGCCACCCGATCACCGCCGCAGACCCCGCCCGGCCTCTCTCTCCCTTCTGCCACCCCCAAAGGGACACGATGACAGATCGACTCGAAGACATTTATATACGGAAAAGGCCATCTATCTCCAATGAAAGGCGAGGGGCAAACTCCACCAGCAGTCTGTCCCGGGTTTGATATCCACTATCCCTGCTATCTAAACCCGGGGTTTCGACCGGATATGGCAAAGAGGTTAAAAGATGTAAAGGAAAGTTATTTTGACCCATACCTGAAGGAAGACCTGGGTATCGTTATCGACCGCTCATTCCGACCGGCAACGGAGATCCTGATCGACACCCTTGATGAGGGGTTCGCATGCGCTCTCAGCATCTCCGGCGTCGTAGTGGAACTCCTGGAAGCGTGGTACCCCGACATGCTCGACCTCCTCTCCCGTGCGGCCACGCACCGGAACGTCGAACTCCTTGCAGAGACCTACTACCACAGCGTTGCCGGCCAGTTCAGGGATCTCGGAGAGTTCGAGACCGAAGTCCTGATGCACCGCGACCTGATGAAGGATTACTTCTCAGCGGTGCCGACCACCTTCGCGCATACTGACTACTCCATCACCCCGTCCACCGCGGAGGTACTCAGTGATAACGGGATCAAGGCAGCCATCATCGAGGGCGACAGCGGCCCCGCTCTAGATAGCGACCCAAACCACGTCTATACCTACAACGGTCTCCCGGTCATCATAACCCACTGCAATCTTGCCGACGATATCGCAGTCAGGTTCCCCTGGCGCGACTGGGACAGGTGGCCGCTCACGGCCGACCGCTACGCGGAGTGGATTTCAATCTCTCCGGGCGAGTGCATCACGCTCTACCTGGATTACCGCGTATTCGGCGACACCATCGGGGCCGAGACAGGTATCCTTGAGTTCCTGCATGCTCTCCCCGCAGCCCTGGCCGCAAAAGGGGTTGAGAGCACACACCCCTCAGATGCCATCGCCAGGTTCCCTTCGCACGGCGATATCGGGGAGACGGCCCCGCCAGAGAACCAACAGCGAACCATCCTCCAGCAGGCCGCCCTTCAGGCGCTCGAGGAAGCTGGAAACCTTGTTGCCGACAAAAAGGTCTGGCGCCGCCTCCTTGACACCGAAAACCTGCGCAGGATGGCGATGCGATCGACCTCCTGTGGAAAAACATCTTATCCCACCAGCCAGCAGGCCGCCCACGACCATTTCATCACCTTCATGCGAGTCCTCTCAGACCTGGAGGAACGGTCAGCTCCCGCCAGCCGCTCACCACGGGCAGTCCTCTCACTCCGCTGCGTCTCGCCAGAGAAAGCTTTCCACTTCTCGTCGCACGAGCGGCCAATCGGCTACGCCGCCCACAGCCTGCAGGAATTCGTAAACATCCTCGAGTTCGCCCCCGACGACGTAGTCAACTACCACCTTGAGCGCGGGGATTTCACACGCTGGATCGAACTCGTCATCGGCGATACAACCCTCGCAAAGAATATCTCGGGCATCACCGACCGCAACGAACTCCGGTCAACGATCCAGAAGAGGATAGACAGTCTATGGAAACGTATAAGATAGCATTCTTCTGCTGGGAGACTCTCCACTCCAGGTTCAAGGTTGGTGGGCTTGCACCGGCGGCAACCCACCTTGCCGAACACCTGGCGGCAAGGGGGCACGACGTCCACTTCTTCACACGCGGAGATCAGGAAGATACAACCATCAAAGGTGTCCGCTACCATTACTGCCTGCCCTATGGCGATAACATCGTCGATTACTGCAGGACTATGAGCAACATGCTTCTCGACGCCTTCCGTGCTCACGACACGCCACCGTTTGACATCCTCCACTTCCACGACTGGCACATGGTCGAGGCGATGCACGTCCTGCGCGACCGTAACACCATTCTCTCCTACCACTCCACCGAGTACGGCAGGAACGGCGGAAACTTCGGCGGTTGGTGGGAGTTCAGGGAGATATCGAGCAAGGAATGGTATGGTGGCTACATCGCAAAAGCGGTCACAACGGTCTCGAATTCTACAAAGACAGAGGTGATGTGGCTGTATGGCGTCCCCGAATGGAAAGTCACCGTCATCCCGAACGGGATCGACCCCGACGCCTACCGCATCCAGGTCGAGCCTGGCGAGGTGAAGAAACGTTACGGCATACATCCCCTTGCACCCGTCGTCCTCTTTGTCGGCCGCCTCACCTACCAGAAAGGCCCGGACCTCCTGGTTCAGGCCATACCCGCGATCCTTGCCAGACGCTGGGATGTCCAGTTCCTCTTCGCAGGTACCGGGGATATGCGCGACACTCTGGAGAAGATGGCGGCCGGTCTTCCGGTGCAGTTCCTGGGTTACGTCTCCGACGAGGAGCACCTCCAGCTACTGAACGCCTCCGACCTGGTAGCCATACCAAGCAGAAACGAGCCTTTTGGACTCGTCCTGACAGAAGCCTGGAGCGCGGAGCGTTGCGTCGTTGCGACAGACGTCGGCGGACTCGCCGAGAACATCGAGAACTTCAAGGACGGGATCAAGGTCCCCGTCCGTCCGGAATCGATAGCCTGGGGAATCTGTCTCCTCGTCAACGACCCCGCCCACATGCAGAAACTCGGGCGGGCGGGGCGGCGGAAGGTGATGGAGCGGTTCAGGTGGAGCGTCGTCACCGACCGGATGCTTGAGGTATACCGGAAGGTAATTGCTGCGGGCCGCGACGCCGGCGTCAGGGAGGGATGAAGAGCGTGCAACAGAGGTTGCCCGATATAACAAAGACGGGGAGTCTCATAACCGATTACGATGTCTACCTCTTCAGGCAGGGGACGCACACACGCCTTTACGAAAAACTGGGGTCGCACATCGCCGTCTCCAACGGCGTTAAAGGAACATTCTTTGCGGTCTGGGCGCCAAACGCCGAGGAGGTCTCGGTCATAGGCGACTTCAACGGCTGGATGGCCGGGAAAAACCCGCTCAAGGCGCGGGGCGACGGGTCCGGCATCTGGGAGGGGTTTGTCCCGGATCTCGGTCACGGGGATCTCTACAAGTATTACGTCAGGAGTCGCTACAACAACTACTCGGTGGAGAAAGGCGACCCCTTCGCCCGCTACTGGGAGGTTCCGCCGAAGACCGCGTCCATAATCTGGGACCTCTCCTACTCATGGCACGATCGGGCTTGGATGCGGCGCCGGGAAGAGTATAACAACCCCACCGCTCCGATCTCCATCTACGAGGTCCACGCCGGATCGTGGCGATTGCCGCATGATGGAGGAAAACGGTGTATGAGTTATCAGGAACTCGCTGTAGAACTCGCAAGTTACCTCCTCGATACAGGATTTACGCATATCGAGTTCCTCCCGATCATGGAGCACCCGCTCTACGCCTCCTGGGGTTACCAGACGCTAGGCTACTTCGCCCCGACGAGCAGGTATGGTACCCCGCAGGACTTCATGCATCTCGTCGACCACCTCCACAAGCGCGGGATCGGGGTGATCCTGGACTGGGTGCCGTCCCATTTTCCTTCAGATGGATACGGTCTCTCCTACTTTGATGGCACCCACCTTTATGAGTATGAGCACCCGGGCCAGCGCTACCACCCGGAGTGGAAGAGTTACGTCTTTAACCTGGGGCGAAACGAGGTTCGATCGTTTCTTATCAGCAGCGCCGTCTTCTGGCTCGATCGCTACCACGCTGACGGTCTCAGAGTGGACGCGGTCTCCTCGATGCTCTACCTTGACTACGCCCGTGGTCCAGGCGAGTGGACGCCAAACATCCACGGTGGGCATGAGAACCTGGATGCAATAGGATTCCTCCGGAAGTTGAACGGTACCGTCCATGCAAATTACCCAGATACGCTCGCCATAGCCGAAGAAGCGACCGCCTGGGCAGGGGTGACCGCGCCAGGCGCTACGGGCGGGTTAGGGTTTGACCTGAAATGGAACATGGGCTGGATGCATGACACACTCGACTACTTCGCGCTCGACCCGATCTATCGGAAGTACCGGCACGACCTCCTGACGTTCAGCATATGCTACGCCTTCTCCGAGCGCTACATCCTTCCCCTCTCGCATGACGAGGTCGTCCACGAGAAGAGCGCGCTCATAGGAAAGATGCCAGGCGATGAGTGGCAGAAAAGGGCGAACCTCCGTCTCCTCTTCGGGTATATGTTCACACACCCCGGGAAGAAACTCCTCTTCATGGGCGGGGAGTTTGGGCAGTGGTCAGAGTGGAACCACGAGAAGGGGCTTGAGTGGCACCTCCTCCAGTATGCCCCGCATCAGGGTATCCTCCGCTGGGTCACCGACCTAAACCGTCTGTACCGCCGCAAAACCGCCCTCCACGAGTGTGATACCGAGTCTTCTGGGTTTGAGTGGGTGGACTTCTCAGATGCTGAGAAGAGCATCATAAGTTTCCTGCGGCGAGGGCGGTCTGTCGATGATATCGTCCTTGTCGCCTGCAACTTCACCCCGGTACCCCGCTACGGTTACCGGATAGGCGTGCCGTTCGGCGGGTTCTGGCGAGAAGTGCTCAACAGCGATGCGGTAGAGTACGGGGGCAGTGGTGTAGGGAACCTTGGTGGGGTGGAAGCGGAACAGGTTCCGGCGCACGGACGGGCGTGGTCTCTCCCGCTCACGCTGCCCCCTCTTGCGGTGGTAATCTTCACCCCCGAGGGGGTGTAAACCGGATGGAGGAGCGTGCCGTCTGCATCCACGGCCACTTCTACCAGCCATCGCGGGAGAACCCCTGGCTCGGGGAGGTCGGCATGCAGCGCTCCGCCGCCCCTTACCACGACTGGAACGAGCGGGTGACCGCAGAGTGTTACGCCCCGAACACCGCCGCACGCATCCTGAATGCCGACGGACTGATCGAAGAGATCGTAAATACCTACGCGCGGATAAGTTTCACGGCCGCACCGACGTTGTTATCCTGGCTTGCCCGCCACCGCCAGGAGGTCTACGAGGCGATCCTTGCGGCCGATCGCGAAAGCCAGGAACGACATGCCGGCCATGGGTCGGCGATCGCCTGTTGCTACAACCACGTCATCATGCCGCTTACAACCCGGCGTGATAAGCGGACACAGGTCGTCTGGGGAGTTCGCGATTTTGTGGAACGGTTCGGCCGGAGACCTGAGGGCATGTGGCTCCCCGAGACCGCGGTCGATCTTGAGACGCTCGACCTGATGGCGGAGGCCGGGATCCGCTTCACCATCCTCGCCCCACATCAGGCGGCGAGGGTGCGGGAGATCGGGACGGCGACCTGGACAGAGGTAACTGATGATAACGTGGATACAACCATGCCCTATCTCTGCCGCCTCCCCTCAGGCCGGAGGATCTCGGTCTTCTTCTACAACGCCGGGATCTCACAGGAAGTCGCGTTCGGCGACCTCCTCTCGAGCGGGGAGCGGTTTGCCGAAAGGCTGGTCGAGGCGTTCTCAGCCGGAGGGGGACGCTCAGAACTTGTTCACATCGCAACCGATGGGGAGACTTACGGTCACCACCACAAATTCGGGGATATGGCGCTCGCCTACTGCCTCCGGTCGCTCGAGTCGCACCAGAACGTAAACCTAACGGTCTACGGCGCCTACCTGGCTTCCCACCCCCCCACGCATGAGGTCATCGTCCGGGAGGAGACGTCCTGGAGTTGCCCCCACGGCATAGAACGCTGGCGCAGGGATTGCGGTTGCAACAGCGGCGCGCACCCCACGTGGTCGCAGGCGTGGCGCGGGCCTCTCCGGGAGGCGATCGTCATGGTCAGGGACACCATCGCACCCAGGTCAGATGAAGCCCTCACCGGGATTCTCGACGACCCCGTGGCGGCCCGGGACGACGCCATCAGCCTCGTCCTGGATAACTGGTCGGATGAGGGCGTTGAGGCGTTCATCTCCAGGCACGCTGCCGGTAACCTCTCTGCGGAAGAGCGACAACATCTCCTGGCGCTCCTTGAGATGGAGCGGCAGGCGCTCCTTATGCAGACGAGTTGTGGCTGGTTCTTCGATGATATCGCTGAACCCGGAAGTGTTCAGGTTATACGCCACGCAAAACGGGCAATCGATCTTGCCCGGCAGGCTCTCGGACTCGACCTTGAACCGGCGTTCGTCGAGATCCTCCGCCGGGCCGCGAGTAACAATCCCCGACACACAACCGGTGCCGAGGTCTACGCAACCCGTGTACGCCCGCGGGTTTTCGATCCGCCCCGTATCGCGGTCGGGGTTGCCCTCTACGCCCTCTTCGGTCTGGATCATCCCGCAACCACCTCCGGGATGTATGCTATCCAGGAGGAGTGGCCCTATCGCCTGAACGCCAGTGATCGGCGGCGTATCATGGGGAGGGTTCACCTGCGGTCCCGCGCTACGGGGGAGGCGGGTATCTATGACACGGCCGCGCTATTTGACGGGCTCGACCGCCTCATCCTCGGGGTGAACGATCCTTGCGACTATGAGGCAATACGGGAGGCACTCGCTGGCCCGGAACCGGCCTGGACGATACCGGCAGGTTTCAGCCGGATCTATACCTCAGCAGACCTCTCCGACGAGGAGAGGTGGGCGATCGCTAATGATATGACACCCACGATCGAAGAGGCGGTCTGCGGCGTCTACCTGGACGAATCGACCCTGATCCGGACGCTCAAAGAACTGGGGATCCCGTTACCAGGGGCCGCAGTTCACCTCCTTGCGCATGCCCGAAGCAGGTACCTCGCCGCGATCTTTGATGAAGGGTGCCAGGACCCGGACCGATTTATGGCGGTCGCAAAGGATCTGGAGACCCTGAACGCTGCACCCGACATACCCTATCTGGCAGCGGTGGCGGGGAGGAGGATTGAGGAGTCTATCCGGGCGGCGGCGGCCAGACCGGATGATCCCGCGCCGCTCGAGGAGATCCCGCGTATCGTAGGTTGTGCGAGGTTGCTTGCACTGCCACTCGACCTCTGGGAGAGCCAGAACATCTGTATCGGGCTACGCAGACACCACACAGAGATGTGCGAGCGTGCCGGACGTGGCAATGCCGGTGCAAAACGGTGGGTGGAGGCTTACAGGAGGGCGGCGGTATGCCTGGGTGTGTGTGTTGTCTGCGGGGTGAGAGAGGAATGAACCGGCGAGGGAGCGGAGTTCTGCTCCATATAACGTCTCTTCCCTCAGCATATGGGATCGGCGACCTGGGTCATGCGGCGCAGCGGTTTCTGGAGATCCTCGCCGATTCCGGGCAGCGCTACTGGCAGATCCTCCCCCTGAACCCGACGTTCCCGGCGTTCGGCAACTCACCCTACCAGAGCAACTCGGCGTTTGCCGGAAACACCTGGCTCATCAGCCCGGAACAGATGGTTGCAGACGGTTTTCTCGACGCCGCAGAGATCGCAGAACCGCCATCGTTCCCCGTGGACAGGGTCGACTACCCGCGGATGATCGGCTACAAGAACACGCTCTTTGACCTAGGTTTTGAACGTTTCATGGAACAGGGCAGCGACCCCCGTTACGAGGAGTTTGTGGCTGAGAACGCCCCCTGGCTCGATGATTATGCCCTATTTGTGGCCTTGAAAGAACATTTTGGCGGACGGGCATGGGGCGACTGGCCGGTTGCCGTCAGGGACAGGGAGCGGGAGACGCTGCGGAACTACGCAACGGAACTTGCCGACCGGATCTTGCGTGAGAAGTTCCTCCAGTACGTCTTTGACAGACAGTGGAAGAGATTCAAAGAACTCTCTCGTGCCCTCCGGATCCAGGTCGTCGGGGACATCCCGTTCTATATCACATACGACAGCGCCGATACCTGGTCAAACCCGGAACTCTTCAAACTCGATGAGCAGAAGAGGCCGACCGTCGTCGCGGGCGTCCCACCGGATCTCTTCAGTGAGACCGGACAGCTCTGGGGAAACCCCGTTTACCGATGGGAAACGCACAGAGAACAGCGGTTTTCGTGGTGGGAGAGCCGGATCGAGCGTGCGCTATCTCTTGTCGACATGCTGCGACTCGATCACTTCCGGGGGTTCGTCCAGTACTGGGAGGTCCCGGCCGGTGATGCTACCGCGCAGAACGGTCGCTGGGTCGATGCACCCGGCCGCGAACTACTGACGCACCTTGCCCGGGGGAGGGCGTGCCTCCCGATCATCGCCGAGGACCTCGGTTACATAACCCCCGATGTCCACGCGATGATGGCAATGTTCGGGTTTCCCGGGATGAGGGTCCTGCTCTTTGGGTTTGAAGGCGAGATCGCAGAGAACCTCAACGCCCCCCACAACATCGGCCAGAACTGTGTCGCCTACACGGGAACACACGACAACAACACCGTCCGGGGATGGTTTGAACATGAGACCACCGACTACCAGAAAGACCTTCTCTTCCGCTACATAGGAAGGGCAGTGAGCGCCGATCAGGTGCCAGGTGTTTTCGTCCGCCTCGCAATGCTCTCACCTGCAGAGACCGCTATAATCCCGATGCAGGACATACTGGGTCTCGGGCAAGAGGCACGGATGAACCGGCCGGCCACGACAAAAGGAAACTGGGAATGGCGGCTCCGCCCGGATCAGATGAGGGATGGGGTCATGCAGGAATTTGCCGGGATGACAGAGATCTATGGGAGGAGGTGAAAAGACCGTAAATGACTAAATAATTTTGATATCATCTGGATATGGAGAGATATCAAAAAACATATAATAACTGCGGGAAAAACTACACAGCAATCAGAGGACAGGGTTTAATGGAAGATTCCATCCACGAACAGTTTGATCGTGTCCCGAAACGGATCTACGGACTTGTTGACCTGGCATACAACCTCTGGTGGAGCTGGAAACCGGAGGCCCGAATACTCTTCAAACAATTGAACCATCAGGCGTGGAGGACCAGCGCACATAACCCGATCCGGATGCTTCGCGAGATCCCGGTTGAGTTCCTGAACCGGGCAGCAAATAATCCCGCCTACTGCCACCGCTATGACATCATCATGCACCGGTTCAGGAAGTACATGAACACAACCGGAACCTGGTTCTCAGAGAACTACCCCGACCACCCACCTTTGACGCTCGCCTACTTCTCAGCAGAGTACGGACTCCACCACTCGTTACCCATCTATGCAGGTGGACTCGGGTTCCTTGCCGGCGACCACTTAAAGGAGGCCAGCGATCTCGGGATCCCGCTGGTTGCCGTCGGGTTTCTCTACTCCCAGGGTTACGTCTGCCAGCAGATCAATCCGGATGGCTGGCAGGAAGATATCACCCAGCCACTCGACCACGATGCTGCGCCGATCACCCGTGTTCTCGATACCGACGGCAGGGACCTTGTAGTCCGGGTTCCCCATATCGACCCGCCCATATACGTGGCGGTCTGGAAGGTGCAGGTCGGCAGGATACCCCTCTACCTTCTGGATACAGACATACCCTGCAACGAACCCGAAAACCGCGGTATATCGGCCAGACTTTATGCCGGCGACCTCGAACAACGCCTCCGCCAGGAGATAGTGCTTGGCATCGGCGGGCGGAAGGTGCTCCACGCTCTCGGTATCGAGTATTTAGCGGTTCACCTGAACGAGGGGCACCCGGCCTTTGCGCTGCTCGAGCGGATCAGGGAGCGTGTTGAGGGGGGAATGACGTTTGAGGGGGCACTTGAAGAGGTGCGGGCGACCACAATCTTTACGACGCATACTCCGGTCCCGGCCGGCCATGATGTCTTCCCCCTCGACCTGATCGAGAGATACTTCGCGTCCTACTACACGGCGCTAGGGATCGACCGATCCCGGTTTCTGCACCTCGGGGCCAACCCCGAGCAACCAGCCTCCGGTTTCAACATGACCGCGCTGGCGCTCCGTCTCTCGGCGCACCATAACGGCGTCTCGCGGGCAAACGGGGCGGTCGCCTCCGATATGTGGAAATCTCTCTGGCACGGGTCAGGTGGAGACGAGGCGCCAGTAGACTACGTTACAAACGGTGTACATCTTCAAACATGGCTGAACACCCGTATGCAGGCGCTCTACGACCGCTACATCGGCCCCACTGCACCCGGCTGGCTGGCGGAGCACGACAACCCGATGGTCTGGGAACTGATAAACGAGATTCCAGACGCCGAACTCTGGAACCTCCACCTCTGGCTGAAGGCAAAACTTCTCAATCGGCTCCGGGAACGGGAACGGATCCGTTGGACGACGCAACTGGTCAGGGCGGCGAAACCGGGGATCGGAGGCGCGTTTCTGGACCCCTCAATCCTGACGATCGGGTTTGCCAGACGGTTCTCGACTTATAAGCGTGCATACCTCATATTCGAGGACCCAGACCGACTCAAACGCATCGTGAACAACCCCTGGTGTCCCGTCCAGATCATCTTCGCCGGGAAGGCCCACCCGGCAGACACCGAGGGGAAACGGACGCTCCAGCGGATATACCAGCACACGCAGGACCCCGGATTTGGAGGACGGGTTGCCTTCATAGAGGATTACAACAACCATGTGGCCCGCTACCTCGTGCAGGGAGTTGACGTCTGGTTGAACAACCCGCTGCCCCCGATGGAGGCGAGCGGGACAAGCGGTATGAAGGCGGCGCTCAACGGCGTGCTGAACCTCTCAATCCTGGACGGTTGGTGGGTGGAGGGCTATAATGGCAGGAACGGCTGGGCGTTTGGAGGGGAGGCGGCCGATTGCGACTCAAGGGACAGCATCGATGCGGCGGCAATATACGATCTTCTTGAGAGGGAGATCGTCCCGCTCTACTACGACCGCTCCATCGATGATATCCCGCACGGATGGGTCAGAATGATGAAAGAGTCGATCAGGAGCAATGCCCCGGGGTTCTCGTCTCGCCGGATGGTTAAAGAGTATGTCGGTCGCTACTACCCTCTCCTACTGAAGGCGGCCGCAGGGACGCCATATGCAGGGAGCCTGATAAAAGACCCACATGCTCAGGCGTGGAGGGGCCTTGCAGAGGAAGCGGGAGTAAACGATCATCCCTTCTCCCGCTGATCACATCTTTCGCAGGAAACCGGCTGGATAAGAAGAGATGGGCCCGTCGAGATTCGAACTCGAGATCTTCGCCGTGTGAAGGCGACGTCATAACCACCTAGACCACGGGCCCCATGCATCGACCGGGAATTGAACCCGGGCTGTTGGCTTGGAAGGCCAAAGTCATACCACTAGACCATCGATGCACTCTGCAAGATTTGCTTACTTATGTGGGCGGTGCAGAATATTAAATATTGGGTGAGAGGGGACTAGAGAGAGGCCATCAAACCGGTTCCTCCAGACTGTGCCCCGGTTTGATGAACCCCGCCATGAGAATGAACCTGTTTTTTGTGAGATGCTATTGCTGATGAGGGGTGGTCAACTGATGAAGACCGCCGATGCGCAGTAGTCGCTGGCATGTCGCGTTTTGCCGTTTCCGATCTCGAGTGGACTTTCATGTGAACACCCATGAATATCAGCCCCATCCAGAACTACCTGGATCTTTAGCCTTATTTTGCCGTTAGATCCGCACTTCAAGGCTCAAAGATCACTTCCCTTGCAAAAATACACTCCCTCTGTAGCCTGATATTATATCCTGGTAGTTTAAAACCGGAAACACGGGGGAGATTCTGGAGATGACCCATGCACGGCCATCCCTGGGTGGTGGGGATGGCCAGCGAAGGCGGTTCGACCGGAGATGCAGGAGACAGGGACGGGAGGCGATTCTCCATGGATACAGTGCAAGGGAGGGTATCTCCAGCATCAGGGTGAAACCCTCCCTGGCACGGCCATCCGGGTCTATCGCCACAGACTGCCTGCCCCCTGAGGGGGCGGGAGGAGACCTTGATGAGCGCCGCGAGGTGGGGTGGTCGATGAAGGGCCGTGTTCCTGAAGACATGCAGAGACTGGGGAGGCAAGCGGGGACACAATTCTAGAGTTGGGCGACTGTCTATAAATACCAGGGGAAAACAACCGCCATTTGGGGTTTTCTTGCGGTACTCGCGGGTTTCTGTCACAGCCTGGAGAGGAAGTTCCTCCCCCAAGGTGCGATTCACCCCTTGATACAATGCCGGGAGTAGGTCGCCCCTGGTGGTCTCACTGAACACCACTTGAAACCCAGACCGTTGATCTGATGGGTTCTGAAGAGGCGGGGTCAGTAGCCCCGCATCTGTGCCTCCAGTTCCTGAAGGGCGGCCACCCGCTTCTCAAGGGGTGGGTGGGTGGAGAAGAGTTCCATCAGCGTGTTTCCCGAGAGGGCCGGGATGATGAAGAAAGCATTCGCCCCCTCAATCTCCTGCTTCTTCTCGGCCGGGATGTAGTCCATGCGGCCGCTGATCTTCGTCAGCGCCGATATCAGAGCCCGGGGGTTCTCCGTCAGAATGGCACTGCCACGGTCCGCCGCAAACTCCCGGTAACGGGAGAGGGCCCGCGTTAGCAGGGTGCTCACCAGCCATACGACAATCGAGACGACGTAGACCAGTATCAGCGCGCCCATGTTGTTGTCACGATTGTTGAAGAGGCTTATGAAGATCCAGTTACGCATGATCAGGAAGGCAAGCATCGAGACGAAACTTGCCATCGTAAGGGTCAGCATATCCCGGTTCTTCACATGGGATATCTCGTGGGCGAGCACCGCCTCGAGCTCCTCGCGGTTGAGCGTCCGCATGATCGAGTCGGTTACCGCCACGACAGCGTTCTTCGGGCTGCGTCCGGTAGCGAACGCGTTCGGCACCGGCGACGCCGTGATCCCGACCTTCGGCTTGGGGAGACCCGCCCTGGCGGCAAGACTCTCTACCATCCGGTGCAACTCCGGGTACTCGTCCTCCTCGACGATCCTCGTCCTGGTGCTCCAGAGCACCAGTTTATCGGAGAAGTAGTACTGGAGGAACGCCATAACAGCAGCTATCACCAGGAGGGACCCAAACGGAAACCCAAGCGCGGCAAGGATGCCAAGGAAGATCAGGTAGACTATGAGGAGCAGAAACGAAGTCAGGAACATCCTCATGGTTAGACCGAAGTCGCGCGTCCATTTCATGGTAGGATATATGTTGTGCCGTGCCGATATTAAGTCCTTCGTCGATATCATTCTGAATCTTCGCGCTCAAAACCGCAATCTGACGGCTTTTCGGGGCGCATGTCGGTGCCCTTATCTTTACAGGGCATCATATAGTATTAGAGCGATGACACTGAACGAAGTTACCATAAGCAGGGCAATCCTTGAAGAGCAGCACCGGGCACTCATAGACCACCTTGAGGTTGAGGCCGCCGTCATCGGCGGCGGGCCTTCGGGACTGACATGCGCCGCGCTCCTTGGCGAGCGGGGGATCCGGTGTGCCCTGATCGAGAAGAAACTCAGCATAGGTGGCGGGATGTGGGGCGGCGGCATGATGTTTCCACGGATTGTCGTCCAGGAAGAGGCAAAACGGTTACTCGACCGGTTTGAAGTCACCTTCCACGAGTTTGAGGAAGGCTACTACGTCGCGAAATCGGTTGAGGCTGTTGCCAAACTCACCGCGGCGGCATGTGACGCCGGTGTAGAGTTCTTCAACCTGGTCACGGTCGAGGATGTGATGGTCCGCGGCGACGGCAGGGTGGGGGGCCTGGTCATCAACTGGACGCCGGTCGAGATGGCCGGACTGCACGTCGACCCGCTCACCATCGCCTGCACCTGCACGGTCGATGCAACAGGACACGATGCGATGATCGCCCGGATGATCGAGCGTAAAGGTGGCAACCTTAAGGTCAAAGGCGAGAGTTTCATGTGGGCCGAGCGTGCCGAGTCCCGGATCCTGGAGCACACAAAAGAGGTCTACCCCGGTCTGTTCGTCACAGGGATGGCAGCAAACGCCGTTGCTGGTGAGTGCCGTATGGGGCCGATCTTTGGCGGAATGCTACTCTCCGGGGAGCGGGCTGCAGATCTCGTTGCAAAAGCGCTTGCCCGTTAACTTCAAAACCATTTTCATTGTTACGACGACTACCATAAGGTATGAACGAGATCGATCCGGAGACCCTGGCCGACGCAGCCTACGGGATCTTTGAGATCTACCTCAACCGCGAACTCCGGCGGCGCGGCCCTTACCTCTTTGAGCTTGTTGAGCGGGGGATCGATTTCGAGTCGGATCTCCGTGAGATATTAGGTCATTTCAGAGAAGATTACCCGGAACTTGCAGAGGCCCTGCTTAAACGATTCGGAAGTATCGATGCCATCTACGCCCCCCTGCGGGAGGGGGAGGGAGTTCTCCCCTCAAAAACGACCAGAACATACTGGATAGTCCAGGACGCGCCGGGTCCGCATGAGCGGGGGGTCGACGACGAGAGGGCAGGGAAATGGCTTATCTTCGTCCCTCCTGAAGAGGCGGACGAGGCGTGGCGGAAAGTTCGGGACGAGACGGTGAGAGGGGGACTCGGGATATCCGCGAAGGTCAGCACCGCAAAGCCTGACCCCGACTCTCGCGACAAGCGGAGGGTCATCTACGTCTACACGAAGGACTGGGCGGATGAAGCAGACGTTATGCGGGTCCGCAAACGGCTACAAGAACTCGGATTTAAAGAGCGAATCGGCTACAAACGTAACATCGAGACCTATCGTGGCGAGTACAGCGAGGAAGGCCGAAAGGTCACCTATTACTCAGCCTGAAGAACATATAACCCTGTGACTGCTCCCCCTCCTCTCGTCGGGGGCATCCTGGATGTTACCCCTGAGATTGCAACCCCAATCTCATAATGTTGATCGCCGCGTTCTGGTCGCGGTCCATCATCAACCCACAATGCGGGCAGGAATGGACTTGATCAGAGAGCGTCTTAGCGACGATCATACCACATCTGGAACACTGCTGTGATGTATTCCTGGGTTCACCAGGATCACATGAAAGCCAGTATCCTCCGCTTTGCCCCCCACTTCCCGGTTGAAGACCGCCGGACCGTGAGAGTCTTGATCGTACCCTCGATGGGGCGATAGAGGACGATCTTCACGTCTCTGATCTTCGAGAGATGGAGACGATCTCCCTCAAGTTTGAATCCATACTAGGGTATGTGAAACTGTCGTATCGCCCCATCCCCTTGAACCGTGAGGTATCCGGGGTTTTCTCCTGCCTTTACTCGCCGGAAGAAGCTTTGAACGCAAGGTCAACGCGCATGGAGACATCCTGCACCTGAGAATAGACCTGTTTCAGTTCAGGACACTCTTTTTTCCAGAGAGGGATCTGACGTTTCGACACATAACAGGAGATAGATCGCTGTTCCTGTTCCCACGTGTTCTTTCACATTGCAAGCGTCTCGTCATAGACCCATCGGCATACCTACAGCGTCTGTTCCATGTGAGAGACCTGAGATTGTGTCGGGTAGAGTAGGTAACGATGCGCTTTAGGCACAACGCCATTATGGGAGAGCGTGAACTATAACCGTAGCGGGTGGACGAGCTCTATCCCGGCTTTGAAATGGCGGGGATTAGCCCTGTATTGATCCTAAAAAGAGTATACCAGCGGCGCGCTAAAAATGGCGCACCGGTCTTTACGCCTTACGCTCCCTGGACTTTGGCCGGAGTTCGTCTGAACCACACTTGCGGCAGTGTGTCGCGCGAACTGCGTTCCGGGCATTGCATTTCATGCAGATCTTTACATTGAGGAGACGTGCTTCAGCTTCAGGAAATCTCGCCATGTCAAAAACACCACTTGTCAGCTCTATGCTATTTGTTCTTGTTCCCTCTTAACGGTTCTGTCGCTCCCCGATCTCCTGCTCGATCCAGGCCCGGAACGCCTGAAGGGCACGCGCCCGGTGTGAGACCCGGTTCTTCTCGGCAAGCGGCATCTCGGCAAGCGTCTGCCCCGCATACTCAAATATAGGGTCATAACCGAACCCCTCTGCCCCCCGCGGGGCAACGATCGTCCCGGAAATGACGCCCCGGAAGACCCGGATGCCGTCCTCCCGTGCAAACGCGATCGCCGTCTCGAAACGGGCGCTCCTCTCCTCGATGCCCTCCATCAGTCTCAGGATCCCTGCGTTGCCGATCGTATCCTGGACATAGGCGGCATATGGCCCCGGAAACCCGCCAAGCGCATCGATGAATAGACCGGTGTCATCGACTATCAGAGGCCTTGAGAGCCTCCTGTAGGCAAACTTTGCCTTCCCGCTGGCGATCTCTCCAACATCGTTATGCCGGAACTCCGGACACTCCAGGGCAACATGCTCGACCTCGAGCACCCCTTCAAAGTATGCCGCAACCTCCCGAGCCTTGTTGGCGTTGCTCGTCACCACCGCGATCTTCAGAGATAACGCCCCCGCAGTTCGATCTCGTGCTCCCGCTCAATAACCGCGTCCGCGTCGGGGAAGGCGCCAGAGTAGCCCTCGATGAACGCCTCGATCAGTTCCCCCGAATTGGCGGTGGTGCTCTCCAGCGTCTGGAAGAAGACGTGGAGATCGACCCCTCGGCTCTCGACCTCCGATGATGTCGAGGCAAGCCCGAAATCTATCAGGACACACTGACCGTTGCGGAAGATCATGTTGCTGGTCGTCAGGTCGCCGTGGACAATCCCGGCAGCGTGCAGCCTCCCTACCGTCTCGCCAGCGACCCGGATCGTTTCCGGTGTTGCAACATACTTGAGCAGATCGCCTCGAACCCGCTCCATCACGATCGTGTCGGACGTTATATCCCGGATCACAGGTGTGGGGACACCCCCCCGCCGCGCCATCGATATAAGGCGCGCCTCCGCCCTCGTCCTCTCGGCGATCAAACGGCGATCCAGTTTCGGGTGCCGGTAGCGTTTGCTCAACCGGCGCTTGACAACAGCATCCTCACCAATCTCCACGACAGCTTCCGCACCCCGGGCAATCCCATCTTCTTGCGGGCCGCCAGCAAAGATCTCGCCAGGTTCCGTCCTCCAGACAACCTCCACCTCATCAGCCCTATAACCCGGCCTGATCTGCGACTCTTCGAGAGGAAGGGTGGCACCGTGTTCCAGCATGATCCTGCCCGTATAGGCTATCATCGCGCCGTTGTCGCCGAGATAAGTCCGCTCAGGGACGGCGAACACCGCCCCCCGTTCCTCGCACATAACCCGGAGCATCTCCTGTAACCGTCTGTTTGCACCCACCCCGCCGACAAGGATCACCTCATCCTTCCCGGCGTGGGCAAGAGCCCGCTCCGTCACCTCAACACACATCGCAAACGCGGTCTCCTGGAGGCTGAAACAGACATCCTCCAGCGGGGCCGTGCTCTCCTGGGCGGCGCTGACCAGTCCGGAGAAGGCAAGATCCATTCCCTTCACGGTGTATGGAAGTTCGATATAACCACCCATGCGCGCCAGGTTCTCGATGGCCGGACCACCGGGGTGCGGCAGGTCATGGTATCGTGCAAACTTATCAAGCGCGTTTCCAAGACCTATATCCAGCGTCTCCCCGAATATCCGGTAACGACCATTGAGGTAACCGAGCACCTGGGTGTTTGCACCGCTCGCATAGAGAACGATCGGGTCAGAAAACCCCGTCGCCCATCTCCCGATCTCGATATGCGCCACACAGTGGTTAACACCAACGAGCGGCACGCCCAGGGCTATCGATAGGGCACGCGCTGCTGTCGCCACCGTCCGTAGAGATGGGCCAAGACCCGGGCCCTGCGAGAATGCAACCGCCCTGATCCGTTCAGGGTCGGTCAGCACCCTGGAAATGACATCCTTCATCACCGAAGCATGGTGCTGCGCAGCCTCCCGCGGATGGATCCCACCCTTTGGAGGGACGTATGGTGACGAATGGAGGGCGACAAGATCCTCCCCGAAGAGAGAGGCGCTGAGGTTCCACGCCGTCCCCTCAAGTCCCAGCACCAGCCCCTCTTCAGGTCGTTTATATGACATAGAACAGGTCTTGCTCCGTTATGAGGAAAAGACCGACCGCTACCAGCATAAGGCTCTCGCGGTCGTTTATCGTTATGAGTAGGTTATGGCCTACTTACGGAATTCAGTGTAACCGCACTTGCCGCAGGCCACACGATCCTCATGCTCGGCCATCAGGACGCCGGGACCGCAGCGGGGACAGTGTCGCTTCAGCAGTACCACCGCGTTGCCTTTGACCTCGTAGCACTCGTATCTCTTAGCCGCCATGCTATTCAAGCCTCGCTCTCAGCCTTCGCTTCGCCGCGCTTGAGCAGATACTTGCGCTCAGTTGAGATCTTCGTCTCCTCATCGTCATAGATCCGGGCACGGCCTACAAGTTCCATCTTCCCGAACCGGGTTCTTTCAAGGTCGAGCACGATGAGATTCTCATTCTTGTTCTGCAATGCGGCAAGTTTCTCCTGAATGCTCTTCCGCGAGGGCGTCGGTCCCTCAAAGGTGAGAACAAACTCGAGTTCTCTCCTCTTCAAAACCTCATTCCTCACATCACGGGTAATTTTGAAGTCCATCGATATCCCTAAAATATTGTTGACGGGTTTATTTATACTCTGGGATGATGGTGCGCAGGAGACCCCGGAGATACCGGACCAATGCCCCCATGGTTTGATAAATATCTACCTGGAGAGATTTCAAGCGGACTTGCCTCGCTGCTGACAACCCCCTCTTCTGATCCGTGGTTCTCCATCGAAAAATTGGCATGGAGAGTTTGTATTCTCCAGGTCTCAACAGTCTCAACAAAACCTCAAGGAGAATCCTGTTTCAGTCCCGGGCGCAGCCGTGAAGGTGCAATCTTCAATCACTACCAGAACCCTTTGAGAGTACGGCCAGCGGATTGGTCGGAAAAAAAGACATTCACCAGAGCGTTTTAGTGGTCCCCACTGCCGCGGGACATTTCACTCACGTACAAAACACTCCAGCATGACCTTTGCCTCCTGCTTTGCCGCCTCGTCCACAACCCGGAGGACCACACCCTCCCCGGGCTGACCGTACAGGACGGCGACCCCCGTCGGCGCGGCATAAACCAGCGGGATGACCGCCAGATCCTCCTCCCCCTCGACGAAGATTACAGCAGGTCGGTTCCGCACCGCCTCGTCGATAGCCGCTACCAGCTCGTCGGTGATCGTTCCGGCAGGGTTCTTCGCTGTCAACCTTCTTGCCCTGAGCAGGGGTGAACGGTTACAGGGGCTACGCATCGTGTAACCGTCGATGATGGCGATATCGGGGACAACCCCTGCAGCAAGAAGGTTGTGGGTCACCACATCACCTACGGCACAGACCACCCGCCCCTCAAGCAGGGGAAGGAGTTCAGAGATGCTCCCATAAAGGACGCCGAAGGGTTTTTTGAAGAGTTCCCGGTGGGCTTCCGGAAGCCGGAGCATCAGCGGACCTTCAGCGCGTAGCGACCCGGCAGGGTGATGTTCATCTTCTTTGCAATATCCGAGTGCTCCGGATCGATAATCACAACGTATCCTGCCCAGTCCTCGCTCAGGTTGGAGGTGCCGCAGATCACGCAACTATCACCTTCAACGACGCGGTGGCACTCGCGGCAGACCCTGACTACCTTTTTACCCCCTACTACCATATTATGTCGCCCTCCTCTTCTTCTCCTCCTCGAACTCTTCCTCCAGCCAGGCAAGTGCACCCAGGCCAGGCTGACGCATGGTAAGACCGATCTTGCTCTCCCGAGGTTCACGCTCGTTTAGCGAGAGGGCAACTATCCTGCCACGGACGCCATCGCCGACGGTGATCGACCGCTTTGAGTCCTGGCAGATCAGTCTGCCATTCACCTCATCGTAGTTGATGTACTCGTCAGAGATCTGGCTCACGTGTAGCATCGCGTCGATCGGGCCCAGGCTGACGAATGCACCGAAACTTGTCGTCTCCACAACCTCGCCCTCGATCACCTCCTGGAGCGTCAGGCGGAGGACGATCGCCTCGAACCTGACATCGTAATAGACAGCGCCGTCCCCCGGGATCAACTCCCCCTCACCGACATCGAGAATATCTGTAACCGCAATGAATATCCCGATCTCCTTTGAGATGCTGCCTTCCAGCTGTTCCTGCAGTACGTTGAGGATAACTCTCTCCAGGTCATCCCCAAGGCGGTGCGGCGGAACCCGCACCTTGTCCTCCAGCGTAACTTTATAGTACATGATTTTCACCTATCCACTTATCAGTTCCAGCGTTCTTTCCTTCCGCATCGAGACAACACCGATCCCTTCACGAAGGAGATCGTTACGCAGGCGGCGATCGTTTGTGACCACGATGCATCCTTCCCGCCTGGCATACTCGATCAGCCTATCATCCACGGATTCCGCACTACTCCCGCTAGGCACGATCCTGGAGCGCCTGGCCAGCTCAAGACCCACACGTGCGGCAGCCGCATCGCGCCCGTGCCCCCGTGCAAGCCCTGAGAGTTCACCGACCACCTCCTCGAGCGTTATCGACTCAAAATCGCCCAGGAGTGCCATCAGCCCGTCGTAGAGATCGATACCAAACTGAGCCGGCATGGTGAGAGCGTTTGTATCGAGAAGCACCTTCACTCGACCAGAACGCCCATGCCGATCAATCGCCATCGCCCGCCAACCTGCCTGCTTATGGCAATCCTCGCACCAGCCTCCGCACAGACCGCCCGTTTAAGTTGAACCTCGACCTGGTTCTTTCTGGTGCTTGTGATCACGCCAACGGTGACCGCGGTGCCGACCGCGAGCATAAGCGGCTCTTTATGCTTGAGAGGCTCGATTATCTGCTCACCGCCCACGCCAACAACCCGTTCCATTAGCGTTACATCAAACTTAAGCCGTTCCCGGACCGGCGGCAGTCTCCCGACAAGCCCTGCAACCTGACCCGCGAGAGCGTCGCTCTTAGTCAGTGCCGGATCGAGTTTGGTCGCGATGCCGAGAAGACCTCCTGGAGTGGCTTCGGTCACGCGGATCTTGCCGGCGTTGATGGAGGTGATCTTTGTTATGATGGGTTCCCACTTTGTCCGGTTCTCCACCTGCAACTGTCGGCCTGGCCTGATCTCGATCTCATCGCCCTCGTGCAGCACCCCCCGGATGAGAGACCCGCCGATGACACCGCCTTTCACATCCCGCCAGTTGCAGCCCGGTTTATTTATATCAAACGAGCGTGCGATGAGGAGAAGCGGGTCGAGATCAGGATTGCGTTCGGGTTCCGGGATGACTTCATCCAGCGTCTGGATCAGGGCGCCCATATTGACCCCCTTTTGTGCAGACACCGGGATGATGGGGGCGTTCTCGGCAATAGTACCCTTTATGAACCGTTTGATCTGTTTGTAATGCTCCAGTGCCTCCGCCTGGGTCACCACATCGATCTTGTTCTGGACGATAACAATCCTTTTTATGCCGATCAACTCGAGCGCCATCAGGTGCTCCTTCGTCTGGGGCTGAGGGCATGACTCGTTCGCAGCGATCACAAGCATCGCACCATCCATCAGCGCCGACCCGGATAGCATCGTCGCCATAAGCGTCTCGTGACCCGGGGCATCGACAAAAGATACCGTCCTGAACGGGACGGCCTTTCCTCCGCAGTTAGGGCATTCAGGGGAGGTTGTGTAAGCATCGCTACCCTCACAGTTCTCGCAGCGGTAAAAAGTCGCGTCAGCATACCCAAGACGGATGGAGATGCCACGCTTGATCTCCTCGCTGTGCCGGTCTGTCCAGGTACCGGTCAGCGCGCTGACCAGAGTGGTCTTGCCGTGATCGACATGACCCACAAGCCCAATATTGACACCGGGAATGAATACATCTCGCAAAAGTTTTCGAACCTCCTTATCCATTTTATAGTGACACTACTTATACATAATCAGTAGCGATTGCTTCCGCATGCCCTGCCACGTTTTCATACCACGCGCCGACCTTCACGCCGTTTGCCGTACCCAACTTAGCATACAAAGTGTGAATATAACCTTTATTGTTAGCGAAAATTTATACCCATAAAGGATGATATGAGAACTGATCACACCATGGCAGGTGATACAGAACTATCACGCATAGGGATCTCGCTTCCAAAGAACCTCCTCGATAAGTTTGACGAGATCCTGGAACTCCGGGGCTACTCTTCCCGGTCTGAGGGGATACGGGACTCGATACGAAATTACATCACTCACTACCAGTGGATATCCGACGTGAAAGGCGAGCGACAGGGTGTCATAACCATGGTCTATGACCATGAACAGCGTGGACTGCTCCAGACGCTCATAGATATACAGCACCAGTACACCAGCAACATTCAGGCCTCACTCCATTCGCATGTGACGCATGAGAAGTGTCTAGAAGTGATCCTGGTCAGGGGGGACGGGGCAGTAATAAAAGATATTACCGAGAAACTGATGGCACAGAAGGGTGTGGAGGCGGTGAAACTCACCACCATACCGATCGAGGATTAACCACCCCCCTCGCAACTCTGGTCGGTTCCAACCTCCCACACCTTCTCGAGCTGCTCCTGGATCTCCCTGTGTTCCCTAACATAGTCCTCGAGAGAGCGCTCTTTCTTTCTGGCCTCTTCCTCCGCCTGCTCTGTTCTGATAAGTTCATCCACCAGGTAGTAGAGGCCGGTGGTATCAAGTTCAGCATACACCCGGTCGTCGATCTCCTCGATCTTTACGACCTTCCCCATCGTGCCGGTACGGGGGTACCGGACGACCGCGCCCACTGCAATCTCATCCGTGCTCATAACATGCTAGAATAGATCTGCCACACTATTAAGGTATCACCCCCAACGGGATCATGAATGCCGATCACGATTCGCCCTGTAGAGAAGGTCTACTTTGACGGTAGCCCCCGGTCTCGCTCCCCGGAGGAGACGGATGCCGTTTTGGAGCCCCTTATGAGAGGGATCGGAGTTACCGAGATAATCGATATAACCCCGCTCGACCGGACCTGGATCCCTGTATTTGCGGCAGTTCGACCCGGAGCGGCACGTGGAGCGGTTCGGGTTCACACAGGAGCAGGTAAAGAGGCGAACCAGGCACGGGTATCGGCGATGACGGTGGCGATCGAGCGCTACTGCGCCGAATACCATGGTGACCATATGGAGTATGCCTCCTACGAGGAGATCGGCCCTGCACGGGCGTTGCACCCCGAAGACCTCATCCTGCCCCGCGAACTGGAACAGGGGGAGAAGGTCCACTGGACACCGGCAAGAGACATCCTGAACGACGAGGATCTCTACGTCCCGAGCAACGCCGTCTTCCACCCCTACGACTCGCTCGGGTTTACGACGCCGTTATTCCGGAGCGACACAAACGGGCTTGCAGCGGGAAACGTCATGGAAGAGGCTATCTTGCACGGACTCCTCGAGGTGATCGAGCGGGACGCGCTCAGCATCGCTGATGCAGAGCGAAACCCCGGTCAACGACTCACCATAGAGAGGGATTGTGCCGCCCGCAACCTGCTGGAGCGGTTCGAGCAGAACGGGATCGAGATTCACCTCTGGTTGCTTGATGGGAGAACAAAGATCCCCACCGTTGCAGCCACCGCAGACGACACCGTTACCAGGGACCCGGCGATGATCCTAACAGGGTCTGCCTCCCACCTCTCGCCAGAGGTTGCGGCTTTTCAGGCACTCACGGAGGTTGCAAAAAGAAGAGGGAGTAATCTCCATGGTGGCGCCGGCGATCCCCGACGGGAGGCAATCATCAGGAAGGCGGGTTACGAAAGGTTGAAGCGTATCAACAGGATCTGGTTTGGCAACGCTGATACCGTCGAGATCTCCGATATACCTGATATGAGCACCGGCCGGTTCGACCTGGACATCCGGCGTGTACTCGATGAGGTCGCGCCCCACACTGACCGGGTCTGCGTCTGCGACCTCACCAGAACCCCGATCCCTGTGGTGCGGGCAATCATCCCGGGTTTCGAGGTCTCATTCATGGACCCCCGCCGGCGGCGGTCCGCCAGGGATGCGGGGTTTACTCCTCCCGTGATGTAACTCCCAAACCCTGACGGCGCTCAACAGAACCGGACCCTCTTTAAGATCCGCACAACCCTCTCCGTGCTCCGGCGCACCGGCTTTTCTACCGGTTCAAACCGCTTCCCCGCAAGAGCCTGGAATATCGCGCCTACAGCCTTCCCGGACGACGGCCCGTAACCTCCTTCAAGCGTCAGCGCGAGAGGCAGGTCCGTCCCGTCGATCAGCATCCCGGCAAGCACACCGTAGTCGGCGGGTTCAAGGTTCATTCCGCCATGTCCGTCGTCTGCGAGAGCGTCCTGCCCGGCCGAGACAATCAGGGCGTCCGGGCGGAACCGAACGATTGCCGGGATGAACACCTCTTCAAATACAAGAGCGTAATCAGCGATGGTTGAGCCTGCCGCAAGTGGTGCGTTCAGGGTGTAGCCCCGGCCTGCACCGGTGCCGATCTCGTCCACCCAGCCTGTCCAGGGGAAACTGTTCTCCTGGTGCACCGAGCAGAAGAGCACACGGTTACTTCCGTAAAACACCTTCTGGGTACCGTTACCGTGGTGAAGGTCCCAGTCCAGGATCGCCACCCGGTCGAAAGATAAAAGCGCTTTTGCCGCAGAAACAGCGGCGTTGTTGAAGATGCAGAAACCCATTGCACGGTCGGGTTCAGCATGATGCCCAGGCGGACGGACAAGTGCAAAACAGTGTTCTCCGTCGATCGCACGCTCCACCGCTGCAAAGGTGGACCCGGCAGCATGGGCCGCAGCTTCAAAAGAGTGGCAGGTGACATAGGTGTTAGCATCTAAAAAACAGGCCCCTGTTGCCATCTTTCGCACCCAGCGGATGTAATGAGGGTCGTGAACCAGCTCGAGATCGGTCTCGTCAGCAGGGAGGGGGGAATGCCAGCGCACGTTCTCGGGTATATACTCGAGGGCCGCCCGCAACCGGGCAGCCGACTCGGGGTGAGCCTCCATATCATGCCGGGTGAATATGTCACCGTATATTACCGAGTAGCGCATTCCTGTCAGTTTATGGTGCGCCCCTGCTGGATATCTTCTTCAGTAACATCGAAGGTCTGGCCGGTGCCGACGATCCGGTAGGGCCCGGTCGTTCTAACCTCCCCCGACCACCCGGAGGTTGCGTATGGAACGACGAACCTGCCGTTCTCGCTCTCCTGCCGGTAGACGAACTCCCGGCCGGTGTTTGTGACCACCGGAACCTCGATGATCCCCTCACCCCTTATCGTGGCTCCGGGAACATACTCGAATATCTTGACCGCTTTGAGGTCAGGGCCGCCCGCACCCACGTTGCCGTAGATGTTCTGGGGGGTCTCGTGAACAAGCCGGTAATGTTTGAGCGCCGGCACCCGCTCAAGTGGATACAGGATCGAGTCCGCCTGGTACTCGTAGTGCAGGTTCAGAATTGTGGCGTGAGAACCTGCCTGTGCGTTCTGGTTATAGGCTGTTGCCGCCGCGGCCGCTGCGGTGGCGTTCATCTCCCGCGCGCTGATGATGACCGGGTAGGAGGCGTTTGCCATCTCCGGTTCGATGTACTCGACATATAGCACCGGGCCTGTTGTCGGTTCGGTCATGGAACCATCGAAGTTGTGGAGACGCGAGATCATCGTCATGTAGTAGTCCTGGTTGTAGAACTGCATCGCCTGGTAACCCGTCGATCCGGCACCGAGAGGGACGAAGAATACCGGCTGGAATCGCAGCCCTCCCGCGTCATCGGGGTCGGCCCAGGTTGCCGGGGCGTGGAACTTACCCATGACGACCTGATAATCGGTTATCACATAACGCGTACCTATGTTGTCCAGGATGCGGTTTGCGGCATCCTCGGATGTCGAGACCAGATATACCGCCGAGCCGTTCGGCCCTGCAACGCCGTGCTGGAAGGGGTTGTTGTTCGGGATCCGTTTCGAGATAAATGTGATCCAGTGACCGTAGTCCCACCAGGACATGACGCCGTATGACTCTTCGGGGTAGGTGAAGATCTCCTGATCGTATATTGCGTAGTAATCGACACCGGGATCGGGGGTATTCTCGCCCATCCACTCGAGGGCCTCCATCCACTGTGAGTCCATGCCGCCGTATTTCGCGCTGTTTGCGAGAGCTATGTTCCCAAGGAACGATGTCCCGGCAAAGAGGAGGGTAAAGACAACAACCAGAACAAACCCACCGACCTTGAGGTAATCGGGCTGATCACGCTTCCTGGATTTCTCTTTAGGGGCATCAGCGGCCCTTGCCCCTTTCCTGCTCTTCTTCTTTGGGAGCTCTTCCCGTTTTTCTGCTTTTCCCTTCGCGGCGGACGCGCTATCTGTGCTTCTTTTCTGGATGAGGCGTGCAACGTCTTTCCAGGTTGCGTCTATGACCGCGCCTGCAAAGAACGCCGATAGGAGCGCGATGTTTACGGCAAGGTAGTACTCGTAGCGGACATGCGCGGCGGTCGATGTCAGGATGATCGCAGTCCAGATCAGGACGAAGATGTGAGCAGGGTTCGTCTCCCTGCGGTTCTGCCAGAGCATGGTTGCAACACCCCCGGCCGCAAGCAGCAGTCCCCAGTGGAAGGTCGCCCGGGCGGCGTCAAACGACCATGCCCGCGCCTCCTGGACGGTTGTGGTGACAGCCTCCTCACCGAAGAAGGCGAAGAGGCTTGAGATAAGGAGGTTGTAAATCTCAGGCAGAGCGACATAGAGCACCGTGGTGACAACGGCCGCGACGGCAAGAAGTGTGAGAGGAAAGTAGTATTTAGGCCGTTCTTTCAGGAAGACCGATAGCCCATAGAGCGCTGCCGTTCCCGCAATGAGGGCAGTGCTGGCTATGACGTGTCCGATGGTGTAGAGCGAGAGGTCAAGTCCCGGATGCGGGAACCCGAACGCCACGGTTCCGATGATAACTACTATGAAGACTATGGCGTTTACAAAGACCAGATAGTCGCTCGACCTCTCCTGGAAGTAGTCCAGAATGAACTGAACCAGGGTGAACGCAGCGACGATGAGCGCAAAGAGGATCATCGTCGGCATGTTAAAGTAACCAAGGAGATAGGCTACCCCGGCGAAGACCGCTGTTATAGCAGGGATCTTCAGACTCTGAAGGTTCTCCCTGGAGATGGTGACACCCCTGGCCGCAAGCAGCGCCGCCACATAGGCGAGGACAAAGATCGTCGAGAATAACGTCTCCGCGATGTGGTGATCGACAAAGCCAAAGAGGGAGCGGTATGCGTAGTTGCTACCGATGACCGCGATCAGACCGGCAGCGATTAGACCGGTCTTCCAGTCGGCGATCTTTCGTGCCAGCAGGTAGACGACCGGCACCATCGCCACGGCCATCAGTGGCGGGACCCAGGAGGCCACCAGCATGATCTCAGGCCGCGTCGTCGCCCCGAGAAGGAGACAGAGTACCGATATGATCTCGATGAAGAGCGGGCCCCAGTAGATGACGTCTCCTGTGGGGTAGAGGGTCATCGCGTCAAACCAGGCGTAGGCAGGGAAGTTTGCCAGGGTCTGTTCAACCTGGCGGAGATTGTACCACGGATCGTTTCCCAGTAGATTCACACCCTCGTCGGTCACCAGTCCCTCTGCAGGGATACCCCGCGTCCAGAGCGTGAGCAACGCGAAGATGACGATAAGACCGATGATGATGTACGGTTGGTATTTCTTGATATCCATCTGAGCCATCGGACACTCCTTGTTAAGAATCAGTTTCCATTCAAACCAATATAACCTTGGTGTATCTGCGATTGAAGAAAGATACAGTTTCAGACCCTTCCCGTCAGACGGGTAAAGATTCTCTCAAAAGATTCTGCTTTCTTCTTCCAGCTGTGCTCCTCAAACGGGATTGTACAGCGCCGCGGGTTACTCACCGCCTCATCCACCCCCTCAAGGAACTCCTGACTGTCCCGGTATACGGTGATATGATCCCCGCCCATCCTGAGCATATCGGGGATTGGTGTGGACAGGATCGGCTTCCCGCACGCCGAGTACTCGAAGTACTTGTTTGGCAGGGCGATATCCACCCATTGAGGGGGGGAGAGCGGGATCAGACAGAGATCCATCGGCGCGATATAGCTGGGGAGAGCACTGTAGTCAACGGTGCCTGTGAAATGCACCCTCTCCGAAACGCCGAGCCTGGCAGCAAGCCCCTGCAGTTCGTCCATGTAACCGGTGAAGAGCGAACCACCGACAATCAGGAGTTCAGCGTTCGGGTGCCGCTTGAGGATCTCCGGGAACGACTGGATCACCTCATCGAGAGCATACCAGCGTTCGATTGCTCCGGCAAACCCGAGCACGAAGGCGTCGGGCGCGATCCCGAGTGCGAAACGCATCGTACTTCCATCCATGGGGTGGAAGATGTCCGTGTTGACACCGTTTGTGATCAACTCCGCCTCGTAGCCGTATGTCCTGAGTTTCTCGACAAGACCCGGAGAGACCGTCGTGATCAGATCGCTATGGTCGAGGTTGTAGCGGGTTATGGCAAGGATACCTTCCCTGAGCACCCACTTTATAGCGGGATTTTTGTAGTAGGCGGCGGCCGAGTCAGGAAACCAGTCCTTGAGGTCAAAGACAACCGGTACACCATGCCTCTCAGCTGCCCTGACCATGGCCGTCCCGGCCAGGACATGTGCCCCGACGACGACGTCGATGCCGTGGTCGCGAATTATGTTGCTAATGACCCGATAGTGGCAGGGAGCGTTCAGGGTGTAGTGAAGGATGGGGTTTTTTATGGGGAACCACGTCGCCTCATGGACGTGGAGCAGGGTCTCGCGCACCTTTCCTCTGCTGACATGAAAGTGAGGCACGTGGACCTCGTGCCGCCTCGCAAGTTCCTCAAATATGTTGTGGTGCCTTGAAGGGATCGGGTGGTGGATGTAATCCTGGGTGGAGACTAGCAGGATCCTCATTTATACCATCGGTCTGATTGCAGGGCCTGGAGTTCACTGACCGCATCACATATATACGCCCGTTCCTCATCCGTAACCGACGGGTGAACCGGCAGGCTCACGACCGATGCCGCAAGGTCATCTGATACCGGGCACGACGCCGTTTCGCCCGCGCTCCCATAGACCGGTTGCCGGTGGAGGGGGATAGGATAATGAACGGCCGTCCCAACCCGCCGTTCCGCAAGAGCGTTCATGAACGCCTCCCGCGAAAGCGGATATCCGGGCGGGAGTTTCACAACATACTGGTGGTAGACGTGCCGGACTCCCGGCGCCACGAAGGGCGTCACGAGACCCGCGCCCGCCAGGTGGCGGTCGAAGTAGTGGGCGTTCTCGATCCGGCGTTCGTTGAAACCCTCAAGCCGTTCGAGCTGCACCATCCCGATCGCGGCGGCGATGTTTGTCATCCTGTAGTTGTAGCCGATGACGGTGTGGAGATACTTCTGGCTCTGACCGTGATCTATGAAGAGTCTGGCCCGCTCAGCGAGACGTTCGTCATCGGTCGTGACCATACCGCCTTCACCTGTGGTCATGTTCTTCGTCGGGTAAAACGAGAAGCACCCGATATCGGCCAGACTGCCTGTCCGTCTCCCATGATACTCCGCGCCGTGCGCCTGGGCAGCGTCCTCGATCAGTATAAGACCATAATCATCGCAGAGCGCGCGGATGGTATCAATCTCAAAAGGCTGCCCGAAGAGGTGGACGCCGATCACAGCCCTGGTGTCTGGCCGAATGCAAGCCTCGACCGAAGCCGGGTCGATGTTGAACGTCCGCTGATCGACATCCGCAAAGACCGGTGTTGCCCCGCAGAGCGAGACGCTCGACGCCGTCGCAAAGAACGTGAAAGCTGGAACTATCACCGAGTCCCCATGACCGATACCGGCAGCAAGGAGTCCAGCATGCAGCGCAGCGGTACCTGAGTTTACGCCGACCGCGTGGGCGGAACCGCAGTAATCGGCGAACCTGGACTCAAAATCCGCGACGACCGAGCCCCGGGCAAGCATCCCTGACCGCATAACTTCGGCAACGGCAGCGATCTCCTCCTCCCCGACCATTGGCCGGGCAACGGGTATCATCATCGGCACCGCCTGGCCTCAGGAGGGAGGGGGCGGAACCGTGCCGGCGCCCCCACCGCGAGCGTCCCCGGCGACACATCCCTTGTCACAACCGCTCCCGCGGCGACAAACGCGCCCTCCCCGACCCTGACCCCGGGGAGGATCGTCGAGTTCGCGCCGATGACGGCATCGTCCCCGATAACCGGACCACGGAGAGACTCGTGCGGCCCTGGAGGATAGCGATCGTTTGTCAGGACGGCGTTTGGGCCTATAAAAACCCGGTCACCGATCCAGGAACCGGTGGGGATGTAGACCAGGCTCTGGATGCGGACGTCGTCGCCGATGGTGCAGTCGCCCTCCACCACCGTTGCCGTCCCCACCGCCACGCGGCTGCCGATGGTCGTCTTCTCACGGATCAGCACGTTATGACCGGTCTGGAACCCATCGCCGATCCTGACGTCGCAGTAGATGATCGTGCCCGACCGGAGGATCGCGTTCTTACCGATGTTTGCACCGGGATAGTCCTCCGAGCCCATCCGGTCACGGGATGGAAACCCGATGGTCACCGGTTCGAATATCATCGCCCCTTCACCAAGGGCGTTACGTCCATACTCTATCATTCAACGGTCACGCTCTTTGCCAGGTTCCGTGGTTTGTCGACGTCCCGATTCAGGGCGCATGCGGTGTGGTAGGCAAGCAACTGAAGGACGACAGACGCGGTCAGCACCTGAACCAGAAGATGTGTGTTCGGGATGGGGATGAAGATGTCCACAATCTCGGGAAGTTCAATATCACCGGCAACCCCGACGGCGATGACAGGGGCCCTGCGGGCCTTTATCTCCTTTATGTTCGAGGCCATCACCCCATAGGTCGGGCCTGGGGTGCAGATCGCAACCACCGGTGTCTCCGGGGTGAGAAGGGCAAACGGCCCGTGCTTTAACTCTCCGGCGGCGTAACCCTCGGCATGAACGTAGGAGATCTCCTTCATCTTGAGGGCGCCTTCCATCGCTACCGGGTAAAACGGCCCTCTCCCCACAAAGAAGACGTGCTCGACCTTCGAGCATAGATCAACCGCATCCTGGATGTCCAGGAGCAGGACGTCCCCGATTGCAAGGTGCGCGTGCGAGAGGGCATCGTCAAACTCTCCGTCGCAGCGGATGTTGAGGATCTCCATCAACGCCGCAAGTTGTGCCATGTAGGACTTCGTTGCAGCGACACCGATCTCAGGGCCCGCCCGCATGAGGAGGGTCTCGTCAGCGATACGGGTGACCGTGCTCCCCTGCATGTTGGTGATTGCAAGCGTCGGGCAGTTACGGGCTTTCGCCATCTTCAGGGCAGCGATCGTATCCGCCGTCTCGCCAGACTGCGAGACCGCGATCACAAGCCCGCGGAGGGGCGGGGTGAAGTACTTGAACTCCGAGCCCATCTCGACGCGTACCGGTATGCCGCAGAGCGATTCTGCCAGGTACTTGAAGACCAGGGCGGTGTGATATGACGTCCCGCACGCAACCAGCGTGATCTCATCGGCCTCCATCACCATACGCCGCACGTGCTCATCTATACCGGCCCTGATAGTCTCGTAGAACGACTGGGGCTGCTCGTAGATCTCTTTCAGCATGTAGTGGGGAAAACCGCCCTTTCGTGTATCCTCAAAACACCAGTTGATCAGTTCGATCGGGCGCTCAACCTCCAGACCACCATGATAGATGGTGTAGCGACCCGGCATGAGATCGGCAACATCGCCGTCCTCAAGGAAGATCACTCGTTCCGTGTACTCAAGGAGCGGCGTCATATCCGAGGCGGCAAAAACCTCGTCATCGCCGATGCCCAGGACGAGGGGGCTTGCGTCGCGAGCAGCGACGATCCGCTGGGTGTCGCCGGCGATCACAAGTATTGCGTAAGAGCCCTGGAGGAGCGGAAGGACCGCGTTGACCGCTGCCAGTAGATCTCCGTCATACTTCTCCTCGATGAGGTGGGCGATCACCTCGGTGTCGGTCTCAGATCTGAAGGTATGCCCCCTCTCCTGGAGGTGTCGCTTCAGTTCGGCGTAATTCTCGATTACGCCGTTGTGCACAACAGCGATCTTTCCCTCACAATCCATGTGCGGGTGGGCGTTGATCTCGTTTGGTTCACCGTGCGTCGCCCAGCGGGTATGCCCTATACCGGTGCACCCCACAAGACCGACCGCACCGGGATCGCCATCAGGGATGCGACCGGCCTTCTTGTAGACCTCGATTGCGCTCCCGACCGTCGCGATCCCGAAGGAGTCGTAGCCCCGGTACTCGAGTCGCTTCAACCCCCCCAACAGGACAGGGGCTGCGTCCCGCCTCCCCGTGTAGCCAACGATCCCGCACATCTACATCACCCTTGTGCCGTCCTCGATCCTGCCTGCCAGCGTCCGCCCCTTAATTATGCTGACGTTGTTACCAACGATGCAGTTCTTAAACGTTGTGAACGGTGCAGCCCACACCCCTTCTCCGAGAATCGCGCCAAACTCCTCTCTCTGGACGTGATCCCCCACCTCAATGAGGCCTGGTGAAGGAGTGGTTGTGATATGGTCGGCAAGGATGCAGCCCTGGCCAAAGACCGCCGAGAGTATCCTTGAATGCGACCCGACCGTGACATCACTCATAATGATCGAGTCCGCAACGTAGATGAACGGCTCGAGCACCACGCGATCGCCGATGCTCGTATCGGGCATTATCACGGTGTTCGGCCCGATGTTACAGTTGCTTCCTATACTTACGGGGCCGTAGATCACAGTGTTTGGACCCACTGTGGTTCCTTTGCCTATGCGCACGACGCCCCGGCGGACGACGGATGCATCAACCGTCCCCGCGACCCCCGGCTGGATCCCACGGAGCATCCGGGTGTTCAGTTTCAGGAGGTCCCAGGGGTAGACCGCGTCCTGCCAGTCGTCTGCCGGGATTGCGCGTATCTGCCGACCGGCTGCGATCATGGCCGCCACAGCATCGGGGATCTCGTTTGTCTGAATGTAGGAGAAGATCTCCGGTGTAAACGAGTAGATCCCGGTCGATACCGTGAACGTCGGAGCGTCTTCGGGCTTCTCGACCATCTCGCGGACTATCCCGTTACGGATCACCACAACCCCGAAGTTTGAGGGGTTGGGGTGCTCGGCCACGAGCATCGCGTTACGCACGCTCTTGATCCGTGCGATCGACCCGGCGTTGATGTAGTTATCGCCCGGGAGGACCAGGAAATCGCCCCCGATCTCCGGTTCAGCTGCCCTGAGAGCGTCCCCTGTCCCGAGCTGGCGTTCCTGTACGACGACCCGGAGTGGAACGTTAAGGCTGTTGAGGTGGCGGATAACCTCCTCCTTGCGGTAGCCCACAACCACAACGATCTCCCGGATCCCGTTCTCCAGCAGTGCATCGATGACATAATCGATGACCGGCCGGTTTGCGACAGGGAGCAGGGCTTTGGGTTTGCTCCGGGTGAGAGGACGCAGACGACTCCCCTCTCCCGCTGCTAAAATCACTGCCTGCATAATATCACCTGATGACCGAGTTCTCCTCGATGCACCCCTCTACAAGGGAATGCGGGGAGATCCGCGTGCCGCTCCCGATGGAACTCCCGACGTTGACCGAGCAGTTGATCCCGAAAAGGACGTCGTCACCGATGATGGCACCAAACTTCCTCCGGCCGGTGCTCTTCCCACAGACCTTCACCGCTCCGTTGTCATGTCGGAGGTTTGCAACCTTGGTTCCTGCCCCGAAGTTACACCCGCTCCCGATGATGCTATCGCCGATGTAGTTGAAATGAGGAACCTTTGTCCCCGACATTATGATGGAGTTCTTGATCTCGGTAGCGTGGCCGATGTGGCAGTCATCACCGATGGCGGTAGAACCCCGGATGTATGCGTGTGGGCCGATAACGCAGTTCTCACCGATGATGCATGAGCCCTCGATGCAGGTTCCCGCCCGGATGACTGTCCCCTTCCCTATGCTGACCGTCTCCGGAACTGCGCAGCCGGGCTCGATCGTCCCGTGCTTTTCGTGATGCATACCGGAGAGGATCTCCGCGTTTGCGTCAAGGAGGTCCCAGGGGTGACCGAGATCGAGCCAGTAGTCAAGGAGGTATCCCCGGAGCCTCCTCTCCTCTATGTAAGATGTGAGGGCGTCGGTAAGCTCGAACTCCCCGCGCTCAGAGACCCCGACACCCAAAAGAAGGTCGAAGATATCGGGATCGAAGATGTATGCACCCGCATTGATCAGGTTGCTCATCGGTTCTTCCGACTTCTCCTCAAGACCGGTGATTAGACCATTCACAACCGTCACCACGCCGTAGTCCTGCGGATGGTCGGTCTCGTGAATCCCCATGCAGGGGGCTTCCATCCGGCAGAGGTTCCTGATATCATCCGATCTTAGAATCATATCGCCGTTTAAGAGGAGGAACCGCTCTTTCACCATGCCGGACGCCGCCCGGAGAGCATCAGCGGTGCCCATCTGTCTGCGCTGTGTCACGTATGAGATCTTCACACCAAGATCGCTCCCGTCCCCGAAATGGTTGCGGATCTCACGCTCACAGTAACCGACTACAAGGATGAACCCGGTGATCCCGGCGTCACGGGCGGCGATGATCAGGTGCTCGATCATCGGGCGGTTGGCTACAGGGAGCATCACCTTCGGGCGCCGGGCGGTCAGGGGTCGCATCCGTTTCCCCTCTCCGGCTGCAAGTATTATACACTGCATGTAATCATCTACTCCAGACTGCGTCTCGCCCGTTCGAGGGTGGCAGACGCTGCTTCAAGCATCTCTTTTGCCTTTTCGGGTGTCCTGCCCTCGGCGGTTATCCTGACCTTAGGTTCGGTGCCGCTTGCCCGGATCAGGTACCATCCATCCTCGTCCTCAAACCGGATGCCATGTGCTGGTTCCTCCGCCCCCATCGCCGCCATGACCTTTGCCGGGGCCGGAAGAGGGTACGACCTGCGGAGCAGGGTGTAGCGGGGCATCCGGTCGAGTTCTTCGGCGATCGACCATTCAGATGCAATCTCGCAGAGAAGGGCCGCAGCGTAGACACCATCGGGACAGAGAGAGTGGTCAGGGAAGATCCAGCTACCCGATGGCTCGCCCCCGAAATCACCCCAGGACAGGAGTTCCTCGGAGACGAAACTGTCGCCGACAGCGGTTCGATGCACATCTGCAATCTCCTCGATGGCCATCGAGGCATCGACGGTTGTGACCACCCGTTTCCGGTCGAGATACTTCACAAACAGCATGAGGAGATGGTCACCATCGATGTAGCGGCCTCGCTCATCAAACGCCATCATCCTGTCGGCGTCGCCGTCATGCACGACGGCGCAGGCGGCATCCCGTCGGCGGACGATCTCCCCGATGTAGGGGAGGTTTGACTCAAGCGGCTCAGACGGCCGTGCAAACTTCCCTGAAACGTTGCAGTTCAGGCCGATTACCGTAACTCCTGCTTCTGCAAGAAGATCGGGGGTTATGACACACCCGGCACCGTTGCCACAGTCAAGCACAGACTTGAGGGGATGGGAGAAGCTGATCCTATCCAGGATCGCCTCTCTGTGTGCGTCAACCGCATCGATAGAGAGGATGCGACCCATCCCATCCCACTCTTTCCAGTGCGTCTCATTGAGCGCCTCTTCAAGCGCGGCCTGCTGTCGGACGGTGAACGACGAGCCATCCGGGTTGAGGAGTTTGACCCCGTTGTAGGACTCCGGGTTATGTGACGCGGTGATCATGCATCCCGCATCGGTGTTTCGTGTTGCGTATGCGACCGTCGGTGTAGGCGCAATTCCGCAGGAATAGACCGTTGCACCGCTCGCGAGCATCCCGGACACTACACTGTGCTCAAGTAACTCGCTGGTGGTGCGGGTGTCGCGACCGAGGGCGATCTCAGATGCCCCTGCAGCGGCGGCAGAACCGATGCGGAGCGAAAGATCAACGAGATCGTGGCCGAACTCCTGCCGAATGCCGGAAGAGCCAAAAAGCATACTTTCTATAGCCTCTTTGTGCCTGAAAAATGTATTCATCTACCGTAGGGGCACCAGTGTTCGAGGTTGAGAAGCCCGCTGATCCCGGCAGCGGATGGACCAAGGAAGATCATACGTTTCCTATCCCTGTAGGTGTCGATGCAGGCAACTCCGGCGTCGGTTGTCAGGCCGTCACCTGCGACCAGGATGAGATCAGCCTCCTCGGGGGAGTCTACAACCTGCTCGGCGAGCAACCGTGCAAGAAGAGGCATCGGCCCGAGAAGGTAGACCCGTTTCCCGGCGGCCTCATGAGAGAGAGCCTCAAGGCATGGGCCGTGACACTCCTTCGTGCATGGCTGCAACCTCCTGGTCAGGCAGAGGAATGCCGAGACTGCGTTGATGATCGCGCCTGCCGCCGCCCGTTGTTGCGGGGCCGTGAGCGGCGCACCGAACATGAAGGAGATCCGGGTCTTCGCCCGGGTCGGTTCGTTTGTGACAAACTGCCCGCTCCGGCCACCAAATTGAGCCTCCATACAGACCCCTTTTGGGTACTGACAGTGGTCTGCGTCGTAATTTACACCAAGTGTTACAATGCCATCCTCGCAGCCACTGCCAGCGAGGATCTTCTCCAGTCTCTCGACTGCATCCTGCCAGAAACTCATACTTCATTCTCCGTATCCCACAGCAATACTCTCACAGGGGACCCATCCGCACCTTTGAGCCGCATTGGTAGTGCTACCATAAAATAGTCCCCCTCCGCAACGCCAGAAAGGTCGAGCAGTTCAAGTATGACAACACCGCACCCGAGCAATCGGCGGTGGACGGAACCGTCAGAGTTGAACCCCTCTATCGAGGGGGCGTCCGTCCCGATACAGGTGGTCCCGGCAGCGATGATAAGGTCTGCCGCCTCCATAGAGAGAGACGGGTAACCGGGATCAAACTCCCGCAGCGCCGAGAACCGGGTCTTTAAGAGGACGGTCTTCACCCCATCCAGGCGGGCGAGGAGGTTGCTGGGGCCGATGACCTCTCCAGCATCGGTGCAGTCCAGAACCCGTGCCGGTCCTACCAGCACCTCTGGCGGAATCTCATCTACCGTCAGACCTCCCTCGATGTAATGTGAGGGGGCGTCGATGTGCGTCCCGGTATGGCTACCGAGGGTCATCTCGGTCACACGGTACTGCCCGTTATCGATCTCGCGGAACCGCGGCCGGACATCTCCAGGGTAGATTACGGTCTCAAGCGATAGATCCCGGGTGATATCGTGGACTCTCAAGATTAGTAACCTCCCTGCCATCCGAACTGCCCGATCAACGGCACAAAACAGACCCCGCCAAGCTGGATCGGCTCGATCCTTTCCCCTCGTTTGACAAGTTTGATCAGTTCCTGGTACTCCCGCGAACCCACCGGGGCTACCAGTCGGCCGCCTTCCGCCAACTGATCGATCAGGGGCCGGGGGATCTCAGGCGCTGCCGCCGTGACAATGATGGCGTCATACGGCGCCCGGGGAGGGTAACCTTTCGTACCGTCGCCGACTATCACCTCGACGCCGGTAACCCCGGCACGGGCGAGGTTCTGCCTTGCCTTCTCGGCAACTCGGGGGAGGCGTTCTATGGAGATGACGTTACCGGCAAGTTCTGCAAGGATCGCCGCCTGGTAACCACTGCCGGTCCCGATCTCAAGGACGCGGTCTCCGGGCGAGAGTTCGAGTTGCTCGGTCATGACGGCGACTATGTAAGGCTGAGAGATGGTCTGACCCTCACCTATGGGGAGGGGCCGATCATCGTAGGCCGCGTGCCTCAACTCTTCCGGCACAAAGAGGTGTCGGGGGATCTTCCTCATCGCTTCGAGCACCCTCCGGTCACTGACCCCGCGCGCCCGGATCTGGCGTTCCACCATCGCCTCTCGTTCCTTCTGGAAGAGATCGCTCTCCGTCATCTCACACATCATCGACTAGAAGCCTGATTCGGCCTTGTCTATGGCAGCGTCGATCTGCGCCTGCAGGACAGGAGGGAGACCGTTGATCTTCACATCCAGGAATCCACGTATGATGGTCGCGGTAGCCACCTCCTCAGAGAGGCCGCGTGCCATGAGGTACTCAATCTCCTGGCGGGCAATCTTTCCCACCGCAGCCTCGTGTGAGAGTTCGGTACCCGTGATCGTACCCTCGATCTCGGGGATGGCGTGGATTATACCGTCCTTTAATATCAGGCCCCTGCACTCGATATGCCCCCGGGTGTTGTCTTTCGCGCCACGGATATGCCCGCGGGAGATGATGGTGCCGCCAGTGGTGATCGCCCGGGTGACAAGTTCAGCACTGGTATGCTCGGCACCGAGGATAGCGCGGGAGCCAAGATCCAGGGTTGAACCCGGTGTCGCAACCACGATGCTCGAGAACCGGGCCACAGCGTTCTCTCCTACCAGGCTGGCCGTGGGGTACATATTGATCTTCCTGACCGGTTGCATGCAGACGTAGTTAGAGAGGAACGTTCCACCCTCCTCAACGATGGTAGCGCTCCGAGGGAAGACTGCGATCCCGCGGTTCCAGTTATGGATCATCGTGGATGTGACCTTTGCACCTTTGCCGACGTAGATCTCGGTCACACCGAGATGCGCTCCATGCTCTTTCTGCCAGGAACTTGCACAACCGGAGATTATGTGGATCTCGGAGTCTTCATGCGCGATAAATATGTTGTGGACGTGCTGCACAGGCCCCTCACGGAGGAAGAGGCATGCCTGGAGGGGCATTTCGATCTTTGTGCCGGGATGGGCTATTACAACAAGCCCCTGGGGGTTCTCCTGATCTGCCACGTAACGGGTGTATTTGTCCTTATCTCGAGGTACGGCCTTCCAGTAATAATCCCCTACCCAGTCGTACTTCTCGAGGGCAGCCTTGATGGGGAGCATCTCGACCCCCTCTGCCATGCATGTGGTCTGGATCACTTTCTGGTCGATCTGGAAGAAACTCCCACAGCGATTCCGCATCTCCACTTCAAGACCGGTAAGGGCAAGACGCTCCCGGTCTTTCTCTGAGAGGTGTTCCATGTCAGTTATGATATCTGTTTGCAACGCAGACACTCTCCGTATCCTTTCTCTTTGACAAGACGCAGGATCTCACGGGGGTTCCCGTGACACCTGATCTGGCCTTCGATGATCACATGACCCTGGTCGGCGTCCACGTAATCGAGTATGTAGCCGGTATGGGTGATTATCAGGCCGCTCCGACGCCGGTTGACGATACGGACATCCTTCTCCAGCAGGGTTGCGATCTCCCTGCCCATCAGGTTCATGTTCTCCAGGTCAACACCGCTCTCCGGTTCGTCCAGCATCAGGAAATCAGGCTGCTGAACCTTCAACTGGAGGACCTCGCTCCGCTTGATCTCGCCACCGGAGAAACCGACGTTGATATCCCGGTTGAGAAACTGTTCCATGTTGACCGACCGCGCAAGCGCCTCCACTCCATCCTCCTTTAACCCGGATATGGCTGTAAGCAGTTTTCCGAGTTTCAGCCCGGAGATCGCTGGCGGGTTCTGAAACATCATGCCTATACCGAGGTGGGCGCGCTCGTGGATCGACATCCTGGTAATGTCCTGCCCTTTAAAGACGATTGAACCGGATGTGATGGTGTAACCGCCAAACCCCATAATGGTCTTGAGGAGCGTACTCTTCCCCGAACCGTTTGGGCCCATCAGGACGTGGGTCTCTCCACGCCCGATGTGGAGGTTGATGTCGTGGAGCACTTCGGTGCCATCAACTTCCACGTGCAAATCACTGATATCCAGCATACGGCACTCCGTTTCATGTATCTGCCAGAGGACACATAAAAACTTGCAAGACGGCTAACCTGGAGTTATAAGACGAGGATAAAAGCCCTATATCCCTTATAACGCCACCAGGAATGCGTTTCTCCAGATTAAACCTGGATGAATAGACTAAAAGACAATATCGGCAACATTTTGGGATAAAATGGCTTTTAGAGTCATTATAGGACAGGATTCGAACACCCAAATTTTCACTTTCACACCGCGCGCGGCCTATCGTTAAATAAACGGCTTACCTCGTTATCATGCATGGAAAACTCAGAACTCACAACTTTTGCCTGCCTCGTGGAGCGGGCCGCCCGGTACCCGACCATAACGCGCCGCAACCAGATGCGCAAAGAGGCTTATACCGCCAGCAGGACTGCCGTGGACACCTCATCTCAAGGAGCACGCCTGAAGGGCATGGTGTAACCCTGCCGGAAGAGGCTGTCAGCCCTCCAGATACGCCCGCGCCCTGAGGTACGAACCGGGCCGGTCGTATGCACCGCTGACCAGTTCGTTGTGGAGATCGACGACCGCCTCAGCCTCACCGAGCAGGGAGTTGTAAGCCTCTACAGCCTGGTTGTAGTCCCGGACCATCCTGTTGTACTCGGCGACAAGACGGTTATAGTCCATCCAGTCCCCCGCCCGAGAGAGTGTCGTCATCCTGGCATTCAGGGTGTCGAGGGCATCACGCATCGCCTCGATATCCAGGGCACGTGCCTCAAGTTCCGTCTTGAGATCCGCTGCACGGTCGCGTAACGTGGAGAGTGCACGCTCAATCGTCTGAACCTGGTTGCAGGCGGTGTAGTAGCGCTCACCATCCCCGACCAGGATCAGCAGCGGATCGGAGGAGAGGGTCATGCCATCTGAGAGTGTTGCAGGCGGGATGCCGACGTAACTTACGTTTGTAGTCTCGATGTAGGCGAAAGAGGTGTTGCGGTAGTCGCATCCTGCACTCTTCACCCCGACTGCCATGTGGGTTTCGTCTTCAAAGTAGAGGAGCGCAACCCCGTAACCCTCCCGCGCGAGGAGACCTGCGAGAAGGAGGCTTTTGTCGTCACAGTCGCCAGCAGCGTCCACAAAGGTCTCGATCGGGAACTTTGGTTCAGTCACCGAGGCATCGGTCTCATACGGGATCGACTGCACGAATACGGCGATCAGCTCGAGGTAGCGGTCGTCATCGAGCCCTCTCCGGTCACGGATCTCGCGAAGGGCACCGAGCAGGTCAGTGTAGAAGGGTTCCTGATGAGGTTCATTTATGAACGCCAGGTAGTAAATCGGGATCCACTCTTCTTCCGGTATATCCGTGTAGAGTTGGAGACTCCTGTCTGCCACTTTTGCACCGGCGTATACCGCCGGGTCAGGGTCAATGCGGATCGTCTCCACCCCATCCTCGAAGGGAAAGGTATAGACCGGGGTCTGGTTGAGGCTCGCTCCCTCCACAGGGACGATCGCCGGCGGAACAAAATCGGGGCGAAGGAAAAAGCCAAGACATCCTCCCCCAATTACGGCGACCAGTAGAATCAGGACCAGAATCCGCTTCCCCATACCCAATCCCCATACCCAATCAGATATAATCGGGAAGGTCTGCCAGCGAGTCGATGACCACGTCCGGGGTGATGCCCAATCGGCGGACGGCCTCTTCCCGGTACTTCCCGGTTCTCACAAGTATACCCTTCATACCACAGCCCCGCGCACCGCCGATATCGGTGATGATGTCATCGCAGCTTCCTCAGGGCACGCCCCCATATCCTGAAGCGCCAGCCGGAAGAACGCCGGGGAGGGTTTCCCGATCACCTCTGCCTCTCTTCCATTAGCATACTCGAGCGCGACCACCACGGGGCCGGCCGAGAGCATCAGTCCATCTCCCCCCATCCAGTAACGGTCTTTCTCGAGGGCGATAAGGTCAGCCCCCTCCATCAGGAGTCTGAACGCGCGGTTCAAACGGTCGTAGGTGAGACCGCCACCCGCGTCGCCGACTACGACCGCATCGGCACCCTCCTCCACGGCCGAGATCCCGTTCTCCTCGAGGTCCGCCCTGACATCGGGGGTGGTCAGAAGGTAGCACCACGCCCGCCCACCTTCCCGGAGGTGTGCGGCGGCCGCGCGACCGGGGCGGTGACGATCCAGGATTCCGGGATGTCATAACCGAGGCGATGCAGGCGCCGCGCAACTGAACGCCTGGAACTGCGGGTTGTGTTGGAGACGAACCGATAGGGTATCCCGCGCCGATAGAGTTCCCGGAGCGCCCGCCCTGCACCTTCAACCGGTCGGTCACCAACGTGAAGGACGCCATCAATATCGATCAGGACTGCTCCAATCTTCATCCCACTCTTCCCGATTGTCCCTGGAAGTATTTATGTGGGCGGCCAACAGCGTGCGAGACGAGCAAGGACGATCAAACCAGTTCACCGACACAATCAAGTCATCCCGTTGAACGTCTTCCGGTACCCGGGAGGGGGGACGGGAGTGGGGGACGGGAGTGGGGGGTGGTCCCGGGGAATCGTGCCAGGGCGGAGGAATTTCACCCCCCCTGTCTCGGCATGCCCTGGAACGACATATTTTTCTCGCGGGACGCCCCATCACCCCGCGCTCATACAGCCCCGCCGCTGCCTCAGTCTTTCTCGCGTCTCATCCGGAGACTCTCGTTCATTGACCGCCCAATCCATCTTTCTGCATCCTTCAGGACTAGCATCTCGCAAGTAATTGGGCACGCCGAGATCCCGATGGCTGGCGGTCTGCCGGGCTGCACACCCCCTCGCATCAATCCGGAGAGATTCTTCAAACCTTGGCACAGCCTGAAGGAACTGGTTTGATGGCCCAGAGCGTTTGAGCCAGCACGGGACTGGATCTATCCATCAAAGCCGGTTGGGTCCATCCACCAGCATTTCAAACAAACATCGGCTGGAAACTGCCTGTTTCCGGCGGCCGGCATCTCAGACACCAGGGCTGTTCACTTTCACGCCGCGGGAGTCAGGTTGAAGATCTCCTGAGACAGAGATCGGAATGAGAATGGTTCGTGCATCAGATCGGGTGAGATGGTCTGCCCGAGATCTACAGAAGGGGTATCTTCACCAATCCAGCGACGTGGAGGCCCTGAGGTTCCGTGACACTCTCATCAACGACTACCATGGCCTGGCGATCGAGGACGTTTTCAACGGCCGGGAGGTGAGGTGCTCGAGTGGGAGTTGCTATGCAATCGAGTCCCGAAACCCGATCTCACTTGGCGCCCGAGAGCGCGAACGTGCGACGGCAGCCATCTTCTGCGATATCAGCCTGATCCGGGGTATCGGCCCGGCAACCCGGCAGAGATTGGAAGAACGCGGTTACCGCACCGTCCCCGATCTGCTGGGACACCCGCGCTACCGCCGGGAGGCTGGCCGACTCCTCGATCTGGTAGCAGGGGGAGATACCCGGGAACTTGTTAACTGGATCGAGCGGCGGCACCGGCAGAGCGATCCGCTCCTCCTCGAGGCCAGCAGGTTCCACGCCCCGGAAGATTTCGCCTTCCTGGATATCGAGACCCTGGGGCTCTCCTCCAGGCCGATCATCCTGATCGGCCTTGGCCGGGTAGAGAGAGACTCGATCGTTCTCCGCCAGTACCTCCTCCGCTCCATCGAGGAGGAAACCGCTGCGCTGGCCGCCGTCCTCCCCGACCTGGAGGCAGAAAGAACCGCCCTTGTCACCTTCAACGGCCGTGCTTTTGATCTACCCTACATCCGGGATCGACTCACCTCTAAAGGTATCCCGGCAACCCTCGACCTGCCGCATTTCGATCTCCTCCGGTTTTCACGCCGGCGCTGGAGAGGTTACTTACCCTCCTGTCGACTTGGCAGTCTTGAGACGGCGGTTCTCAACATAACCCGGACAGATGACCTCCCGAGCGCGATGGTGCCGGAGTTCTACGAGACCTACCTGCGTACAGGAAACCCCGGCCCGCTCATACCCATTGTAGAGCATAACAGGCAGGATATCATATCTCTTGCCCGACTATTCGCGCTTCTCCGGGGAGATGACAGGACCGCAGCAACGGAAGAGGCGTCAATACCAGAAATGAGGCAGAATAGGGATGAGATGAGGTCGCAAAGGTGACCTTCCCACCGGCCGGCAGGTTCTCTCAGGCCAGATCCTCCTCATCGAAGGTGAAGACCTCCTCGATGGTGGAGCCAAGAGCCTTTGCCACCCTGTAGGCGAGTTTCAGGGATGGGTTGTACTTCCCCTTCTCGAGAAAGACGATCGTCTCCCGCCGGACGCCCACCTGGCGGGCCAGTTCCTCCTGGGTCATCCCGGCCTTCGCCCGAAATTCTTTGATCCGGGTCTTCACCCGGCATCCCCCCTCAAGCCACGTCACCCTGGCGGAACAGGTACCACTGGAAGATCCGTGCGGAGAATGCCATCAGCAGGATGGCGGATATCAGCACCGCCTGGACGCTGAGGACTAACAGACCAAGGTAATCAACCCAGAAGAGGAGCGCGAGGAAGACCATGGTGAGCAACCAGGAGTAAGAGACAGCATATGCCCCGAGTTTCTGCGTCCGCTCGTCCTTCTCCAGATCATCTTTATATCTCCAGTACTGCACACCGGTCACCGCAACGGTCACAAGACCGATCGTCACCAGAACCGAAGAGAGCGCTTCCGTTCCGTCCGCAAGAAATGGGAGGATTATGCCCGCAACGGCGAGGATCACTCCCGCCCCTATCTTTACCGCGTAGGTTCGCTTCATCATCACACCAGTTGTCTATTTCTAACATCGTGTTAGAAAAATATAACCCTACCGATATAGACACTCGCACCGGCAGGGCCGGGTTGAATAGTCCCTCCAGCGGGACGTGCTACCCGCCGCTCCGGGGTCTCATAAGGTGCAATAAGAACAGGACAGGCCAAAACAGGTATAAATATGGATGGTGTGGGAGGACCCGATTAAGCCTCAGGTTCCCGGATCACCGACCTGACGGTCAGAAAGACCGGACCCCGGAGGTCCACCTTTTTGTTGTGATCTGTGATGTAGCGCATCACGTAGTCCTCTACACGCAGGTTGACATCTGAAGGGAGTTTTGCCATCTTCACCTGGACACGAACCTCTTCACCGCATCTGGCCGCCTCCTCGATCCTGGCGGCTGCAAGCCCGGCCACAGCGTCCAGGTAGGTGATCCCGGTGGAGACGCCCTCCTGACGGACCGTCGCCCACTTAGCGGTATCCGGCACACCAAGCACCGACCCGTTGTGAACAAAAACCTCGTTTAAGCAGGCAGGACCGCAGAGTTTCGTGTTGGACTCGGTCTCCTCGACGACCACTTCCACCTTCCGTCCCGCGACCTCTCCTCTCCAGGCGACAAACGCGCACGGCCCTGGGGCTGCTGCATGCTCCACCGCCGTAGCTCTGATACCCTCTGCCATATGTCGCCCTGTAGCAGAAGCCGGTTCTTCACGGAGGTGTATGGCCCCCGCAATCTCGCGGTCGGAGACCTCCTGCGGGAAGAACTGGGGGTAGGTCAACTGACGAATATCGTTTGACTGGTAGACGATCATCGCAAGCCGCTCCACCCCAAGACCAAGGTTCATCACCGGGACGCCGATCCCGTACTCCGCGAGCGCCGAGGGAGAGTAGAGACCAAAAGTGGCGACCTCCACCCACCCAAGCGAGGGATGGCGCGCATAGACCTCCGTCTGCGTTCCGGGCATGTAATACTTTGACCGCTTCTCGTCGGGCTGAAACCTGAATTCGGTGAACCCGAACGCCGAGAGAAGCGCCTCACTGACGGCTTTCCCCTCTTCGATGGTGACGTTCTCCCCGGCAACGACACAGGAGGCCGAGTGGTAGGCCATAAGGCGGGTTGGCCCCTCCTCCTGCTCCCGCCGGAAACACCGATCCACCGAAAAGAGCCTGAGGGGCAGACGGCGCCTATCCCAGATGGAAGAGAGCGTCAGGAACCAGCCGCTTGTCATGTGGCTACGCAGGGTGTTGCGCGACGACTCTGGAGCCAGATCCCGAAACTCCGGGAAGACCGCATCAAGGATATGCACCACGGCAGCGTCATCGGCCTCGAGCACACTCGCAAGTTCGTGCACAAGCTCATCGCCGTCGATCTTTCCCTTCTTATAGCCGTGTAGGGTCTCGCGGAGTTTCTCCTCCGTCCCTGCAGTGAGAGCACGACCCAGGATAGCCTCGATCTCCTCGATCTGCATTCTTGCGATCCCGACGTTTGGACGGGGCAGCCCGCCAAGGTAGAAGACACGGTCAAGGACCGCCATTGCTTCAGGACCGAACTGCCGGTAAATATCAGACTCTTCAACTATCACGGGGTTCATCGCCTCGTCAAACCCCATCGCAAGGTAGGTCTCGCGAAGCCGCTGCACTATCTCGAAGATCGGGTGCGTCCTTGCCCGGGTATAGCGAAGCCGGGGGTAACGACCCGAGACGCCCGGCGGCGTCAGGACAGACGGCCCCTCATACCAGGCGTGCTCGAAGTCCTCTCTTGCCTTTTTTTTGAATTCTTCTGGATCAAATCTCATACATCTCTCTCCAGGCAGACAACCCGGGAAAGCGGGCTCTCGTCTTTAATGAAATAGTCAGAGTGCTGCGAAACCATCTCTGAAAATTCCCGGATCTCGCGGTGTTCCGGCATCTGCTCCCTCAGCAATCGGTTTCTACTGTACCCAAGATACATATAACCCTTTACCTCCACAAACCGGGCACCGGAGTCCTGGTAGATCGCCGCGTAACGCTCTGGAGAGAAGTCGTTGTAGCCGCGAACCAGCGTGGTGCGGATGGCCGACCGTCGCCAGGAAAGCCCTGCAAGGCTCTCCAGCACCCGGTCCCAGTAATCCTCCGCCGGCCGACAGAGACGGAGGTAGGTCCCCCGGTCGGGCGCATCCAGGGAGACGTAGGTCTGGTATGGCCGACACCGACCGAGAACGTCCGGCCTGGTGCCGTTCGAGACCAGGAATGTGGTGTAACCTTCCCTGTTGAGACCGTCCACCAGTTCCGGGAGACGCGAGTAGCAGGTCGGCTCCCCCGAGAGGGATATCGCGACCATCGTGGGGTTCAGGGCCTCAGCGAAACGTTCTGGCGCGACGTAGGGGGAGACCTTGTATCCCGCGAGAGCCCTCTTCTGGGCACGCTGGAGGTTTGCAATGATGACCTCCGGCGGGCACTCTTCCTCCTCCACGACCTCGTGCTCAAACGACCTCCAGCAGAAGAGGCACCGCTGGTTGCACCGCAGGGTAGGGGTCATCTGGACACAGCGATGGCTCTCTATACCATAAAACTGCGCCTTGTAGCACATATCCCCACCCCTGAGCGCCCGTTTACACCACATACATGGTTTCACGGCCGCTGACGAGGTGGGGGTGATGAACTGGTAACCCTGCCTGCGCAGGGCGTTACATGCTTCTGAGTGCATCTATCCCGAGGGTCTCAAGTGACTCCTTCAAGGTGTTCCTGACCGCGTCCACAAGTGTAAGGCGACTGTTACGGATCTCACCCTCACTCTTCAGAACCGGGTCATAGTGGTAGAAGGCGTTGAAGAGGTCGGCGAGGTCGCGAGCGTAAGCAGCGAGGAGATGCGGCCGGAGCTCCACAACAACCTGCTCAATAACGGCCGGGAATCTGGCCAGGTGTCTGGCAAGCGCGATCTCATGCCCGGTCTCATAATGATACGCCGGTTCGAACTCTCCGGCCTTCTCCAGTATGCTGCATGCACGGGCATGGGCATACTGGATGTACGGACCGCTCTGCCGTTCAAAGTCCAGTGCCTCCTTCCAGTCAAAGACCGTGCTCTTCTCGGGCGAGACCTTCACAATATCGTAGCGGATGGCAGCGATGGCGACAGACCTCGCGATCGAGCACCGCTCTTCCTCTGGGAGGTCTGGTCGCCTGGTGGTAACCTCCTCAAACGCCTTCCCTGCCACTTCCTCGATCAGTTCATCCGCCGAGACGAACTTGCCCGCCCGGGTGCTCATCGAACCTTCGGGGAGTGAGACAAACTCAAAGAAGACGATCTCCGGGGGCTTCTCACCCAGGAGTTTCAGGGTGACCTGAAGCTGGGCGCCGATCAGTTTATGATCCGCTCCAAGCACGTCGATCATACGGTCGTAGTTACGCCCTTTCCAGGTGTGGTAGGCGAGATCCCGGGTGCTGTAGACAGATGTGCCATCGCTGCGCCGGAGGATGTATCTCTTCTCAAAACCAAACTCAGATAGGTCAACCCAGAGGGTCTCATCCTCTACAGCCTGCGGTAGACGCCGGACCCGTTCTATGACCCTGTCCACGTCACCGATCCGGACAAAGTCGCTCTCCCAGACAAACCGGTCGTGAGAGACGTTTAAGGCGGCCAGGGTCGCCCGTATACCCTCAAGACAGAGAGATACAGCCTTCCGGAACTTTTTAACGGTATCTGGATCCCCGCGTTCCACCTTCTGCATTAGAAGATCGATCTCCTGGGTGATCTCTGGATTCTTCTCGATCTCCCGGTTCGCCGCTATATAGACCCGGGCAACGTAATGATCCTCTTTCTCACCCTCCCTGCGGGGGATCTCAAGGTGATCGAAACCCCAGGAGACGATGGCGATCTGACGACCCATATCGTTCAGGTAGTACTGAACCTCAAGCGGGTAACCAGCCTTCCGGAACGCCCGGGCCAGGCTGTCCCCGATGACAGTGTTACGGATATGCCCGACGTGGAGCGGCCCATTCGGGTTCGCGCTCGTATGTTCGAGCACAACCCGGCTGGAACGGCGGGGAAAACTACCATAACCTGGTTCAACCGCCTCCCTGACCGCCTCCGCAAGGAGCGTCGGTCCGAAGTGGAAGTTGACATAGGGGCCGGCAGATTCAACCTGGATATCGCCGAGATCCGGGTTTCCTGCAAGTTTTTCCGCGATATCTGCTGCGATCTTCTGTGGTGGCCGCTTCTCCTTCTTTGCAAGTCTAAACGCTATCGTTGAGGCAAGATCAGCATGATCCCCCCCTGTGGTGAGGAGGACGTCCTCCTCACCGGTGCATGCCCGGAGCATGCGTTCAATCTGGTGATATTTCTCCTGATACATCAGTACCCGGTCCTGTAACGCAGAATTGCAGCGATTCCGCCGAACGCATTGTAAAGCATCGAACCTTCCTCAAAATCATCCGAGATTATCTTGACCGTCGTGTTACTCTGATCAGCAAGCGCGGTCAGTTCATCGATGATATCGCTCTCCTCAGCCACATAGAGCGGTGACGAATCGTTTGGACAGGTACCAAGGTCGAGATCCTTAATGTGCTTACCCGGCTCGACGCTGACCGTTCGCTCCTCGGTGTAGTCACAGTTCGGGCAGGCAAGTCGCAGTCTGGCTCTCCGAAGTTTATCGGAGAGGAGGAGGGTATCGACGGCACCAAGTTCCAGGTTCTTACGTACACTCTCCTCACCGTAAGCAGCCGCTCCGTTATCCTTTACCAGTTCCTGGAGGAATCGGTTCATCACCGTCTTCTCCTTGATGACTTCAAGACCTTTCAGCGCATCCGATGCGTTCTCGACGAGTTCAGCAAGTCCTGAGTCGTTTGTGTAGGAGACATCAAAGAGCCCGATGATCCGTTTCTGCAGCTCATGGTGCAGATAACCACCGGCCTCAAACTCCTCCTTTGTCGGGGTCGGGCCGCCGATAAGGACACCCTTGAACCTCTCGAAGAAATCCTTCTCGCCAAGGAAGATCTCGCTCGCGAGATCACCAACCTTCTTGTAGAACTCATTTATGGCAATAAGTCGCAGCCGCTGGAACCGGACACTCGACTGACCGCCTTTTCTCTGTTTCCCGGGTACGGTTGAGGTTACGCCGCGGACAGGTTCAATCCGGTTGCCCCGCAGGAAACCTATGTAAGCCTCCCGCCGGTCGATGACGATCAGGCCATAGACCTCCTTCTCTTCGAGCATCTGCTGCAGGGGTTCGAGTTCGAAGTTTGAACTGCAGCGGTACATATAGGTGTTGAGCGGTTCGGGTGGTTCGATTATCTCGCACTGGAGATCAGTGCGGTCGCCACCGACGTTTATCGTGCCGCAGAAGATCGCCAGACCGTTCTCCGGCGGGCGTTTATAGTACTTCAGGCGGGATAGGATGGAGGATATAGCACTCTGGACGTTTGTACGGGTCTGTTTGCTCTTGATGTTTGAGCACTGCCCGAACTCGTCGCGGAGCTGGGCGGTCACATCGGAGATCTGCTTATCCGGCGGTATGTATAGTGTGATAAGCTCGGTGCCGCTCCCTTCCTTCTCCGCAAGCCTCTCAAGCGTCTTTTTGAACTCGTAGCGCTTTCGCGCCGTTTCCATCTCTTGCGTCTCTTCCATCGGGGTTCACCAAGCTTTATTATTGATGTTCATTTGTCGAAGCTACTATATGTTTCTCCCTGGATCGCATAAATATGCGCACATTCATTGAAGCGCTCGATCCAGACACCGGCAGACAAGGCAGATGGTCTTTGCATCGACAAGCGTTCCGCCAGAGATCATTCCGGGAAGGGCGGAAAGCGGGACACGAAGAACCTCGATAAACTCATCATCATCCATCGTATACTCAGAACTCGGAGATAGGCCTTCTGCCAGGAATAACCAGATCCGCTCGTCAGTATAACCTGGAGAGGGGTAGATCCAGCCTTTAGGCACGAATCTCTCCGCTTTCATGCCGGTCTCCTCGATCAGTTCGCGGTAGGCGGTCTCCTCCGGTTCCTCACCCTCATCTATGGTGCCTGCCGGGGCTTCCAGTATGTATTCGTCAATCGCAAACCGGTACTGTCGGATCAGGTAGCAGGAGTCCCCCTCGACCGGAAGGATCGCAACCGCACCACCAGGATGGACTACCACCCGTTCTTTCTTATCGCCGTCAGGGAGCGTGACCACTTTTTTCTCGATCTTCAGTCGTTTTCCCCGGTAGATCTCCATGTTCATGCCTCATACTCGATTGGATCCTCAAATCCGAGTTCCCGGAAGGCCTCTCTTCGGTAGTGGCAGGAAGAGCATACCCCACACGCCCGGTCGTTGTTGCGGTAGCACGACCACGTCAGTTCGTATGGGACACCCAGCGCAATCCCCGCCCTGATGATATCCGCCTTTGTCATCCGGACAAACGGTGTCATCAGTGTAATCCGCGGGTCAACCGCCGTCCCAAGGTCGATCACGCGTTGGAACGCCTCGATGAACTCCGGTCGGCAATCTGGATAGCCGGGGTAATCACCGGTCTGGACACCGATGAAGATCGCCGCTGCATGCCGGGCTTCCGCGAGACTGGTTGCGATGGCAAGGAGGTTTGCATTCCGGAAGGGGACGTAGGTATTCGGTACACCTCCACTCTCACCGACGTAGTCCTCGACCGGGATCGATGGATCCGTCAGACTTGAGGCCCCGATCTTCTTGAAGTGCTCAAGGCTTATCTCGACAAACTCTATTGCCTCAAGTCTCTGTGCGATTGAACGGGCGCATTCCCGCTCCTTCTTCTCCGTTCTCTGGCCGTATGTGAAATGGAGCGCGATTATATCGTAACCCATGTCCTTTGCAACGTAGGCAAGCGTGCTTGAATCCATCCCCCCTGAGAGGAGGCAGACTGCCTTCATCTAACTCATCCCCAGGATCTTGTGTAGTTGCACCTGAAACCTCACAGGAAGGTTCTCATTCACTATATACTCTGCAATGGCACGGTAATCGGTCCCTTCCACCGGCGATATGAAAAGATCGCCCCGGATCCTGTAGTTTCCCATGACCGCCCGCGCGTAGAGGAGGTCGTCCATATCAGCCACCACAAACTTGACGCTATCGCGCGCGGTTATCCCGGGAAGAAGTGATAGATCGCTTGTCTCGCCCGATGAAGGACATTTGACATCCATGCATACGGAGGCGTACTGCTGCATCTCCCGGAAATCCAGGCTACCGTTGGTCTCGATCTCGACTGAATAGCCATGAAGTTTGAACTTTTTGAGTAACTCCATGACTTCAGCCCGTTGCAGGAGCGGTTCGCCGCCGGTTATGCAGATGTATGTGCCGCGGAGCAACCAGACCCGATCGAGGACCTGCCCAACGCTCATCTCCTCCCCGCCTTTCAGGGCGTAGGGGGTGTCGCACCAGGCGCACCGGAGGTTACAGCCCGCAAGCCTGATAAAGGTGCAGGGCCGCCCCTGGTTCTTTCCCTCCCCCTGAAGGCTCCGGAAGATCTCACTGACGATCATAGGTGCGCTCTGCGTAACAGGACGTGGACTCCCACACCCGGATCTTTACAACACGGGCGTCGCTTCCCTGCAATGCGGCATCGGCATTGATCATATCTGCGATCACAGTGGCAAGGGTCTCGCTCGTCGGGTCACCGCTGGTGGTGACGACCGGATGAAACGCCTCGATACACGTCGCCATAGGATCATCCTTGTTCAGGATCACCTGGTGATCAAACCGCCCCACAACCTCTTTGATGCAGTTGTAGTCAAGGACTATTCCAGTGCGCTCATCTGCCGTACCCTCGACCCATATCTCAACCCGCCACTGGTGACCATGCAATCGAAAACACTTTCCCCGGTAGTGGATCAGGCGGTGGGTCGCCTCGAAAAAGACCTCTTTATAAATCCGGGCTCTCATCAATGAAGGTTACCCGCGAGATATAATATTATATCAGGTCGTATCCACACTACCTGGACAAGCAACCGGCGCGCAGATGGGTTCCACAATATATAAATCCGTAACGCGCGTTGTTTTATAGCACAGCAGGAGTTGCTCCTATCTACAAATTTAACAGATACGAGGGTATTCGATGGGAAACGGTAAATTTGCAGCCCGAAAATTAAAGCGTGACGGCAAGAAAAAGCGGTGGCACGATCCGATCTATGCGCGGCGCCAGCTCGGGCTTGATGTCAAGTCCGACCCCCTTGAGGGCGCCCCCCAGGCTCGGGGAATCGTTCTCGAGAAGGTTGGTGTCGAGGCGAAGCAGCCGAACTCGGCTATCCGGAAGTGTGTCCGTGTGCAGTTGATCAAGAACGGACGCCAGGTAACGGCGTTTGCCGTCGGTGACGGTGCCATCAACTTCATCGACGAGCACGATGAAGTCGAGATCGAAGGCATCGGCGGGAGACTGGGAAGGTCGATGGGTGATATCCCCGGTGTCCGCTACGTTGTGACCAAAGTGAACAACGTCAGCCTGCGCGAGATGGTCATCGGACGCAAGGAGAAGCCACGGAGGTAAGTGGATAATGACAGAGTCTGAGTCAGAAACAAATGTCCAGCAACTCCTCTTCAACCGCTGGGACATGAGCGAGGTTGAGATCCGGGATCCGAGTCTCGCCCGCTATGTGAACCTGCACACGATGATCGTGCCGCACACCTGCGGCAAGCTCGCCGGCCAGCAGTTCAACAAGAGCAACATGCTGATCGTGGAGCGCCTGATCAACAAGATGATGCAGACCGAACACAACACCGGCAAGAAGGAACTTGCCATCCGCATCGTCCGGGATTCCTTTGAGATCGTCTACCAGAAGACCAGAAAGAATCCGGTACAGGTTCTGGTTGACGCCGTCGCGAATGCCGGACCCCGTGAAGAGACCGTCCGATTGAAGTACGGCGGGATCAACGTCCCGAAATCTGTCGACACCGCGCCCCAGCGCCGTGTCGATACCGCGCTGCGGTTCATAGCAGATGGTGTATACCAGGCAAGTCACAAGAAGAAGAAAAGCGTGAGCGAGGCCCTTGCCGAGGAGCTTATCGCGGCCGCGAACGGTGATACTCGTTCGTATGCCATCTCAAAGAAAGAAGAACGCGAACGTATTGCAAAGGCAGCCCGTTAAAGACCCTCCATTATTTTTGGTGCTTTTTCATGACCCGACGAAAGAAGATGGTAGAGCGGGTGACGGAGCTGATGGACAAACCGGAGCAGATCCGGAACATCGGCATCGTCGCCCACATAGATCACGGAAAGACAACTCTCTCGGACAACCTGCTTGCCGGCGCAGGCATGATCAGCGAGGAGCTTGCCGGCAGGCAGCTCTTCATGGACTCCGATGAGGAAGAACAGGCGCGCGGCATCACCATAGACGCAAGCAACGTCTCGATGGTCCACGAATACGACGGTAAGGAGTACCTGATCAACATGATCGATACCCCCGGCCATGTGGACTTTGGCGGTGATGTGACACGCGCCATGCGTGCAGTGGATGGTGCTGTTGTCGTGGTGGACGCCGTGGAGGGCACCATGCCCCAGACGGAGACTGTGCTCCGCCAGGCGCTGAAAGAAGGTGTCCGCCCGGTTCTTTTCATCAACAAGGTCGACCGACTGATCAACGAGCTGAAGGTGAACGAGCAGGAGATGCAGATCCGCCTTGCAAGGGTGATCGACAAGGTCAACAAGCTGATCAAGGGGATGAACGAAAAGATGTACAACGAAGGCTGGAAACTGGATGCCGCAAAGGGCACCGTAGCCTTCGGGTCTGCCCTATATAAGTGGGCGGTCTCCATCCCATTCATGAAAAAGAGCGGGGTCTCGTTCAAGGAAGTCTACGAGAAGTGTAACAGCGGCGACATGAAGTGGCTGGCTAAGAACAGTCCACTGCATGCAGTCCTTCTTGACATGGTGGTCAAGCACCTCCCAAACCCCATCGTGGCCCAGCACCGGCGTATACCCATCATCTGGCACGGTGATTACGACTCTCCCGAGGGGAAGGCGATGATCAACTGTGACCCTAACGGCCCCGTATGTCTGATGGTCACGGATATATCGTTTGACCCACATGCAGGCGAGGTCGCCACAGGTCGTCTCTTCGCAGGAACACTCCGCAGGGGTACCGAATGCTACATCATGGGTACCGCGAAGAAGGTAAACCGTATCGCCCAGGTCGGGATCTTTATGGGTGCCGAACGAATCGAGGTGGATTTGCTCCCGGCCGGTAACATCGCCGCCGTGACGGGTCTAAAGGACGCCATCGTCGGTTCGACCGTCACGACACTCCTTGAGATGACCCCGTTCGAGTCGCTGAAACACTACTCTGAACCGGTCATGACCGTCGCCGTTGAGGCAAAGAACATGAAGGACCTCCCGAAACTGGTTGAGGTTCTTCGCCAGGTGGCCAAGGAAGACCCGACTGTGCAGGTCTCGATCAACGAGGAGACCGGGGAGCACCTGATAAGTGGCATGGGAGAGCTTCACCTCGAGATCATCACCGGGCGTATCAAGCGCGACAAGGGCGTCGATATCATAACATCCACGCCGATCGTCGTATACCGCGAGACCGTCACCGGTCGGGCAGGCCCGGTTGAGGGGAAGTCGCCGAACCGCCACAACCGGTTCTACATCGAACTCGAACCGATGGACCCGGCGATCGTTAAGTTGATCAAGGATGGTGCGGTCTCGATGAACCAGCAGGCGCTTGAACGGCGTGACATACTGGTTGCCGCAGGGATGGATAAAGAAGAGGCCAAAAACGTCAGGGCGATCGAGGCTACCAACATGTTCATCGACATGACAAAGGGTATCCAGTACCTCAACGAGACTATGGAGTTGATCCTGGAGGGTTGGCGCGAGGCGCTCCGTGGTGGTCCGCTCGCCGACGAACAGGTCCAGAACCTGAAGGTTCGACTGGTAGACGTGAAACTCCACGAAGATGCCATCCACCGTGGCCCCGCCCAGGTCATCCCGGCGGTCAGGAGTGCCGTCAAGGCGGGTATGCTGATGGCCGGCGACTCGCTCCTCGAACCCATCCAGAAGATCCAGATCACCGTTCCGGCCGATCTGATGGGTGCGGCAACCTCGCAGATCCAGGGTCGCCGTGGCCAGATCTTTGATATGCAGAGCGAAGGTGACACGGTGACGGTCATCGGTAAGGCACCGGTCGCCGAACTCTTCGGGTTTGCGGGGGATATCAGGTCCGCAACCGAGGGGCGCGCGATGTGGAGCACCGAGTTCGCCGGCTTCGAACTGGTTCCGGCAGGCCTTGTGGAAGAGGTGGTCCGGAGCATCCGCCGTCGCAAGGGCCTGAAGGAACAGATCCCGCGGCCGGAAGATTACCTGTCATAACCAACCCCGATACCCTCATATTCTGTTTTTTATCCGCAGCGGGCGGATGCAGGTGCAAAAGCACGAGTCACCCGGCGATTTTATTAGACCTCTTCATCCAGGTGCATACAGCGGGCAGGCCAGATATACGATAGGAAGACACCCTGAGCAGCAGGTCACGCTACAGGGTATGGGTGGCAGACGGCGGGTTTTTCTGTCAACCGCTATAGAATGATATGGTTGACATGAGAAAGCAATCCTCCTATACGGAAGTGAGATAGATGTTACGGATCCCGCAATGTATGAGCACCCAGCACCCTGACAACGTTAACCTGCCGTTTTTTGCCGAGAGCCCTGAACTCGGTGGGGACGATGAGGTGCAGGAGGCGTATTACGCCTACTCTCACCTCGGGTGCAGCGAACAGATGTGGGACTGCGAGGGAAAAGAGGTTGACAACTTTGTGGTCAGGAAACTCCTGAGCCGTTACGAGAGTTTCTTCCGGGAGAAACCGCTTGGACGGGATGTCTTCCTCACAATGCGCGTACCAAACCCCAAGGTCGAGAGCGCCGAGGCAAAGATCCTGCTTGAGACCCTTGAAAGCATCCCGCGCTCATTTGATACGGCATGCCTCTTTTACGCTGAAGAGTGCTCCCCGATATTTGAGGTTATCCTGCCGATGACCACATCCCATCTAGCCATCGATAACATCTACCGCTACTATACAGAGATCGTGGTTGGAAAACAGGAAATACGCCTCAGGGAGGGTGGACCAACCATCGCTGACTGGATCGGGAGATTTCGACCTGACCGGATCAACGTCATACCCCTCTTTGAGGATATGGCCAGCATGCTTGATGCCCACAACATGGTCAGGCTGTACCTCGAGGACAAGGATCTCGCCGACCAGCGTGTCTTCCTTGCCCGCTCCGACCCCGCGATGAATTACGGGCTTATCAGCGCCGTCCTCCTGAACAAGATCGCGCTCCTGAACCTTCAGGAGGTCTCAGAGGAGACAGGAACGCGTATTCACCCGATCATCGGTGTCGGTTCAGCACCATTCAGAGGAGGTCTCACACCACTGACGGTCGATCGGGTCGTTGCCGAGTACCCTGGCGCACGTACGTTCACCGTTCAGTCGGCGTTCAAGTATGATTACCCGCTTGAAGACGTCCGAAGGGGTGTCAGAATGCTGGAAGACCGTCAGCCCACAAAACCCACGCAGATCGACGAGAAGGAGGTAATCGATCTCATCTGGAGGTATACACGAGCCTACGAGCGCTGGCTGGGACCGTTCGCCCCTCTGATAAACCGGGTTGCCCGTTATGTTCCGGAGAGACGGAAACGGAAATTACATATCGGTCTCTTCGGTTATGCGCGAAACACCGGCGGGATCACCCTGCCCCGGGCAATCAAGTTCACCGCCGCTCTATACTCGATCGGCCTTCCGCCAGAGATACTTGGCCTGAATGTGCTGGATGACGCGGATATCGAGTTTATCCGGAAAGTCTATGTCAACTTCGACGAGGATTTGAGAACCGCCTGCAGGTTCCTCAACACAAAGACCGGTTTTGTTCCACCTGACCTTGCAGCCAGGGTGACCGACCTTGTGGACATTGTCCCGGATGAGGAGCATGCCCGCCTCACGACCGCCATCTCCCAGGCACTCCGCGAGAACGAGACCGGGGGACTGACCTCGCTTATCCTGGAGGCTGCAAACCGGCGAAGATTCCTGGGGTGAGGGGATCCACGGACCTGTGCTAAAAACCACATAATGCCCGTTAGAGTTACAGGCATACCGGATGAAAATCGGGGGTCATTTTCATACGAAAGGATGGGAAGTTATCTGATGATGAAGTCCATCGAGAACGTGGTCTCGTTTCCGGTTACTTCTTCCCAGGGGCGCCAGTAGATCGCGATAAACTCGGCGGAACCTGGCTCTGCAGCGACATACTGCCACCGGTGCACGCCTCCGGCGCCAACCAGTTCAGTCTCAGGTGCGATGTAGGTCTCGTTCAGATATTGAAGACCGACAGAGGAGGGGACGTTCCACCTGTAGGCCGGTTGTCGGGTTCTCATCCAGGGCGATGGTGACCCTGCTCCCCACCGGTAGCGTGACATTCGCATTGTTATGCGTCTCGTTGAGGGTGTAGTTCTCCACCACGGGTGCCGTCGCAGCCTGTTGTGGGTGTCGCACCAGGTGTTCCCTCCCCTGTCGGCTGCGACGTGCATCCGGCCCCAAAGAGAGAGATGAGCAGCAGCCCTGCGATCAGGACGCCATAGAGACTTTTTCGCTGGTACATATGCGATAAGATTACAGAGATCTGCTAAAAACCTTCCGTAAACGACCACGGGCAGATGTAGGTAGTGACTCAAGCGCTCGAACCCCGGCTCTCAACCCACCCGGAAGCGTCCAGAACCCATGCTCTCTTATAGCCGCGGATAACCTGAAATCCCTGTTGCCAGAGCCAGAATGTGCGAATTGACTCCCCAACTTCGTTGATCTCGCAATCTCCCGCAGCCACTATCCAGGCGCCCTCATCCGCTTTCATGCGGGGGCCATCCTCAAGAGGATGGACACGAAGATTACCCGGATCTCCGACTGAGAAATATTTCCCAATGCTATTGCAGAGAGATACAGCAAAGAGGGCCATGCCAGTGGGTTTCGGACGCCCGTAATGACCGCTACCAGAAGCGTCCCCTCAATCAACCCACCCGCTCAGAACTCCTCTTCACCCGTAATCTCACGAAGGGCACGGCGGATCGCCGTCCTTACTTCAGGCTCCACCTCATTCTCAAGGGCCGCGAAGAGGGCATCGGTCGCCCGCGAGTCGCGAATTTTCCCGAGTGCGTCGGCGGCAGCTGTCCTGACATCCTTCTTCTTATCCGCAAGCAGGGGAAGGATCGGTTCGACAGCACGGGGGTCACCGATCTCTCCAAGCGACCAGGCAGCACCGCGCCGCGCCCAGCGATCCTGATCGTTGAGGAGAGGGAGGAGGGGTTCGACCGCCCGAGGGTCGCGGACCTTCCCGAGCGCCTGCGCCGCGACCCACCTGACCTCGTTCTCGGGATCCTGCAGCGCGGTGATAAGGGGTTCGACCACCCGCGGATCACTGCACGTCCCGAGGGCTTCGATCGCCCGCAGTCGGTAGGGGGTGCTCTCATCAGAGAGCTGTTCGATGTACTTCTCGATGTTCTCCTCCCGCCGTTTATCCCTATCCTCCATGAGACGTTTTACCGAGCGCTCCAAATATATCCCTCCGGTTTTCTGCTTGTTAGACAGAGTGTCACTCGCAGTATATAGCACCTGGCATGGCAATCCATCAAACAGCAATACGTTTGTTTTTCCCACATCCACCTTTTTACAGAGATATTTCGTCCTCGCCGACCACCTCGAACCTGACGATCCTGTAGGTGTAGGAGCGACCATCCGATGCGGTGAAGAAGAGGAAGACCATCAATCCGAGCTCATCAGAGATCCATAATTCAGCATCGTCATCCAGTGCGTGCTGTTCAAATCCGAAACCGCTGAGCGCCTCATCGAGGGCAGCATCCGCCTCCATGTCCCTGACCATCTCAAATGTCGCTGCGAGGGGGTACTCCTGTGCCTCGAGCGCGGATACCTGGAACCTTGCCTGCATCTCAGCGAGGAGCAGGTTATCCAGGGTTGCCATGATCTCCAGCACTATAGGATCCAACTCGTCTGACCCCATATCTGTACGTTGGATGTTACCGATATATGGTTGTTCGGTGACCTGCACCCGTAACCGGGCAGCGTCGTTGCGCCATCGACCACGGAACACTCTCTCCATGAAATCCGGAAGATAGGAAGATGATCTCCATGACAGTCCGGAAACTATCGCTATCTCGCTCACGCTGCCATCATATCGAAACCCTAAAACATCCTGACGTTAAAAGAAGCCTGATGGCAGAAGACAGGCTTAAGATTGTCGTGTTTGGATCATTCAATGCAGGCAAGTCAAGTTTCATCCAGGCGCTTGACCCACGCAGCCGTCATATTGAGGCGTCCTCAGAAGAGGGTCCCACCACCGTTGCGCTCGATTTCGGTAGGCTGAAAGTGAATGGCAGGGCTGTCTACCTCTTCGGGACACCCGGGCAGGAGCGGTTCGAGTTTGTCCGTCAGATCCTCTCACGGGGCATGGACGGCGCCATCATAATTGTGGATGCAACAAAAGGCGTGGACACAATGACCAGACACCTGCATGCCCAGTTGAAAGCGCTCGATGTGCCGCTCGCGTTTATGGCAAACAAGTGCGACTGTCCTGATGCGATGCCCGATGCCATCTGCCGCGATCTCCCGGGGGAGATGGTATTCCCCATCTCTACCTTAAACCGGGAGAACGTCCATGCGGCACTCGAAACCTTTGTTGAAAAACTGCCTATTCGATAACGATCTTTTTATGCCCGTAAGTTACCTCATCTCTACGCAAGATGTGCCCTGGCGCGACTTATGCCCGGGAAGTTTCCCGGCACCTCATGGATATTCTCTCGAGCGGAGACGCCGAAGATCTCATTGCTTACCTCGTAGCGGAGAGCAAAATCCCGGGTCACAAGGCGAACCTGGAGCTGATAGAGGCGTTTGCCAGGTCTGTGCGGGAATTTGCTGCCGCCGATACGGAAGATTGTCGGATACTCTGGGATCTCTGTGTTGAACTCGCCTGTATATCACCCGAAGATGCACCGACGGACGACCCAAACGAGTTACTCTCGATCTGCGGTGTCAGGGGCGTCGGGGCGATTGGCACGATATCGCCGGAGTGCGTGAAGGTAGCGCTCCGGAAACTTGCAGTGAACTCCGAAGACCCACGGTGGCGGATCCGGGACGCCGTGGCTCTCGGGCTCCGGGATCTCCTTGCCCGGTACCAGGACGTGACCCTCTTTGAACTAAATGGCTGGTTGGATAGTGGTTCGTGGCTTTCCATGAGGGCCGTGGCCGCCGGGATTGCTGACCCAAACCTGCTCAGTGATCCAGAACTTGCAGAGGCAGCGCTCCGACTTCATCGAAAGATCCTGATCCGTGTCTATACCGCAGGTGAGAGGGATTCCGAGGCTTTCCATGCGCTTCGAAAGACGCTCGGCCACACACTCAGCCAGGTCGTTGCCGCCATCCCATCCGGCGGGTTTGAGTACCTGCGACAGGTCTCAACACTGGAAGACCAGGATATGCGGTGGATCGTGAGGGAGAGCCTCAAGGATAGCCAAATTGAAGGACGGTATCCCGAGACAGTGCGCCACATCCGGGCACAGATGGAGTAAGGACAAGGCCCCATCTTTCCACAGTATACCGCCTGGATTGGTCGTTCTACAACAGCACCACGCTGCCAGGGGACGGAACAATTTTTGACTAAACACAACCCCATTAGATCCAGGAAACCATGGCTCGCGAACTTGACGAGAAGGATTTTGCCATCCTTCGAAAACTGGCCCCTGAATATAGCGGTATCCTCTGCCCCGGGTCCGGGCATGAGTTTCACTCGATCCTGCCGCCGGTCTCAAACCACATTGCCAGGGATGATGAGGATTTTGCAGAACGGGTTGCCCGGCTCTCAGAAGAGGACTGGGCGTATCTTACGGACCTGATCCTCTCCGGCCGAGAAGACCTGGGATGTGTGCCAGAAGAGGACATCGAGACCATCCTTACCCATATCCGGGAGACAGTGTCGGAGGGGGCGGCCGAACGTGCCCGCAGACTCTACCACCTCTCAGGCTGCGGAACGCTGTAGAGATGGCCTCAAATCAACGATCTGTACCATAAAATCTCCACCTTTTCCCGGCAGAGTGTGGCGGTTGCATCTGTAAAGCCATGCCAGAGACGGGATGAAATCTCAGGGGAGTTTCTCGCCTGGGACGTGGTGAGGAGTCCCCCTGACACTCTATCGAGAAGGGAATCGTCCCTATGGGGAGGGGCTGACGGGATGTCCCCCGCCCCCTGTCTCTCCTGCGTCTCCGGTAATAAGGCTTCTCGCGGAAACCACCTCCAACGCCCGACCGCTCACGCAGCCTCCTCCCGCACCCCACGAGGGGGCGGGCGAGCAGTGTGTGGCGATTGGCGTATGAAAGCCTTGTCCCGAACGCAGATGAGATTTCTGCATATCATAAGGGGACTATCGTTCACCGACCTGCCTCTACCATCTCTATCCACCTTCCTCCTGAATAGCGTCTCGCAGAAACCCCGGATGACGACCGGTCTTTTGGGGGAATACGCATCCCCTTCCTATCCCTCCACCGGGCGAGGTTTATCAAACCAGGGAGCATCTTGAAGAAACAGGTCTGATGGCTTCATAGGGGGAGGGGGTCGCATCCGGAAACGGTATATCTCCAGGCGATAAGAAGACCAATATGGAATTGAAAGAACAACTCTCCGGTGTCCCGGGAATGCTCCGGCCGTTCAAAGGATTCCTTCGCAACGCAGGGCTCAATGCGGGCGATCAGGTTGTCTATTACGGGTGCCCCGGTACATGCACACCCTTCATCGAACTCCTGGGGTTCGCCGTCCGCGACCTTCCTATCGAACAGGTTTACGTGCCCTACGTCAACGAGTCTGATGCAAAGGTCATCCGCCCTGTCGAGGGCGTCGGTATGCAGGTCTCCACCGAATCAGCCAGGAAAGTCGAACCGAAGGTGATAGTCCTGATGGGTGGACTCTCGATGCCGGGCGTCCCGATCACGAAAGAAGCCGTGCAAAAGGTCGTTGCCACCCATCCGAAGGCAATGGTCGCGGGCGTCTGTTTTATGCAGATGTTTGAGAAGATGGGCTGGGTCGAGACGTTCGACTTCAACATCCTCATCGATGCTTCAATCGACCCGGTCAGGGTATGGCAGTGAAAACTGACGGCGCAGTCTCACAGCCACCGGACATCCGCCTGCATGAGATCCGACAACGGTGATCACCTGGACAGACACCCTGCCACCCATCCAGCGCGGGGTCTCCGGTCGCGGGAGGGTTCTACCGGATACAGCCGTATTTCTGCAAAAAACCTATGTTTATTAGGTTAGAGAGCAAACCAATTCACACTATCTCCCTCACCGGAGATATGCCCGGAGATACGCAATCACTTGAAGTGGTACGCGCACCCCCCGTGCCGGCCTGGATAACCTGGATAAGAAGACATCCGCGGGTGAAACCGTGTCAACAGAGATAGCCAGAGTACTAAAGACCATGGACTATTCAGATGCCGAGATTCCCGGCCTGGTGGGATCGTTTCCTTCCACGGTCATCGAATACCTCCGGGACTTCCGGTTCCAGGAGGTCCGCGACATCATCGAGACGCTGCTCTACATCTACATAGCCCAGAACAGTGCCTCTTGCCGCGGGGAAGGAAAGGGCGTGATCGAGCAGAGTTGCTACGCCCATACCTCCGGCCCGCTCTTTGCCCTTACAGACATAGGCCTCATCGAGTCCCTCTCCTGGCACGGCACGACGCTGATCAGGCCGACCCCCTGCGGTGAGGCGATCGGTCGGGACCTGCTGGAGGCGCGGCTCCGGAGACTGAATATGCAGGTTCTCGCCCGCGAGACCCACGAGATCGTCCCGGTTCTCCTTGCAGGTACGGTGAAGGGGTCTTTCATCAACAAGACGTTCCCATCAACACCACCCCGCAGCGATGAGACGTTCATAAATTTCCTGCTCAAATACTGCCCGCGTCTATTTGAAGAATGTGAACGGTTCGCTGCCAGGCTAAAAGACTCTGGTTGCGCCGTCCTCGCCTACGCCTGCGACCTTGACACCGGCATGATCGACGGTGTTGTCTACACCTTCCCGCCAGAGTTTGCCTACATCCTCAAGGAGATGCTCGAACGGATCGACCCTGCAGTAAGGGATCACTACGATATGCTCCTTGAGTCCTTCTACTCGACGTTCACCGTTCTTCGGTACCTTGCTTTCGGCGAGGACTATGAGCGTATCCGCGCATCGCGTGCCCTCCGCCGCGAACTGTCACAGGTTCTTACGAGCCTTACCGATGTAGTCTACGTTCTGGAAGGGATTCCAGAGGATGATGGGGTCGACCTTGCCAGGTTCATCGTCAAGGACCGGAACCTCTACGAGACGCGCCTCCGCGGCCTCAAACATGCACTTATGAACGAAGTTGCAGGGAAGATCGTTATCGACCACCCACCCATGCCGACAACAGAACCTCCCAGGAAGATCGAGGATGCACAGCCTTCCAGGGAAGGGACAGCCCTCAAGGCACCGACAACCGGGTACGTAGAGGAGGATGAAGAGGCGTGGGATGATCTTGCAGTACCCTCCGTGGAGGAGGAAGAGATCGAAGAGATGATCGAGGTCGTGGCACACCCACCGCCAGCACCACCGAGAACCGTTCCTGTGGCGGAACCCCGGCGCTCCGGCGGGCTAGATGTCTTCCTCGGCTACACCAGGGATGAACTACAGGTCAACTGGTCGCCCGGCAGGCTTAACAACGGCCATATGATCATCATTGGTGGGTCGGGGGCCGGTAAGACCGAGACAATCCGTTGTATCGCCTCAGAACTCGCAGCACAGTCGATGCCGGTTCTCCTGATCGATTTCCACGGGGACATGGCAGGGACGGACAGCGATATCCGGTCATACAAGATCCGGGAGGGTGGTCAGTACTACTTTAACCCGCTGGAACTCGACCCCGGGATAGATGAGATCACACCACTCCGGGCTACTTCAGACTTTGTCGATGCCATCTCGATTAACTTCCCGACACTCGGCATCCAGCAGCGCCGAAAGTTAAAGAATATCATAAAGGACTGTTACCGGGCCGCCGGTATCACGGCGGATACCGCAACATGGACACGGGTGCTCGATTTTGATGACATCGAGGGGGAGATCCTGTCCTGCGAGGACGAGACAATCCCTGCATACCTCGAGGACATCTTTGATTACAAGCTCTTCTCGGGGGAAGAGAAGATCTCGATCCCTGCCATACTCTCCGGCGGGATCACCCACATCAACTTAAACGCCCTCCCGGAGAGCCTGCGCTACCTGTTTGCAGATCTCTTCCTCCGCCGGATCTATTATACCCTTCAGGCTATGGGGGAGATCCCACGTGGAACCGATGACGAACGGGCGAAGTTCCGGCTCTTCGTCATAGTCGACGAGGCAAAACTCCTGGTGAGCCAGAAAAGCGGTTCGAAGACGGCCATCAAGGCGGTGCTGAACAAGTACGCCACCGAGATGCGGAAGTTTGGCGTCTCGCTCATCCTGGCATCCCAGCTCATCGCTCACTTCAACGAGGAGATCCTGGCAAACATTGCCGTGAAGTTCTGTATGCGCTCAGAGAACAAGAAACAAGCCCAGGAGAACGCCAGGTTCTTCGAGGTGAGCGAGAAGGATCTTCTCAACTTCCAGCCAGGCGAGGGTATCCTGATCATCGGCTCGGAGAAGATGAACATAAGGGTTGTCCCCTTATCTGAGCGAAAGACCTGAACCTGGAAAAACTTTATCCTGAGACAGCACCGGACTCTTCCATATGCCAGGATCGGATAAGGTCGTAGATGAACGGAAGAGACTGGATCTGGACGATCAGGAGCACCCGATCTTTGTTATCCAGAAACACGCAGCGAAAACGCTTCACTACGACTTCCGGTTGGAGGTTGACGGCGTGCTTAAGTCCTGGACGGTTCCAAAAGGGCCGTCTCTCGATCCAAAAGAGAAACGTCTCGCCATACCAACGGAGGACCACCCACTTGAATACGCCAACTTTGAGGGAGTTATCCCGGAGGGGAGTTACGGCGCCGGTTCAGTTCTTCTCTGGGACCGAGGGACATACCGTAACCTTACAGAGAGAAGAGGAGAGAAAGTAGGGATTGAAGAGGGGCTCAGGCAGGGCCACATATCGTTCTGGCTCGAAGGGGTAAAGATCCGGGGTGGCTATGCTCTCACCCGGTTTAGGACCGGAAAAAGCGAGGCCTGGCTCCTGGTGAAGAAAGACGATGAGGAGGCAGACCCTGCCAGGGATCCGGTCGTTACAGAACCTCAATCTGTCATCTCAGGGCGAAAAATCGAGGAGATTTCAGCAGAGGGAGATAACCGATAATGGACGAAAGACCTTCGGGCAGAAAGCCACCGGATTTCCCGATGGAGATGGGGGAGTTTATCTGCCCGGTCTGCGGCAGGAGTTACTCAACGCTTGAGGAACTCCATACGCACGTGCGGCGGGTTCACCGCACCCCGCCGGAGGTGAACGGACTGCCTCCGGGTGATCGTGCAGGACATCTCCCTGGCATTGAGTGAGGGGGCGTTGCGGTGCGCGCTGGCCCACGGATCTGCTTGACTCCATCCAATCCCTGAAAGGTCTCGGTATTCACCCCCATCCAGGTTTTCAGATTGAAACGCTGACAGTTCTAGGCACTTAAAGCCGAACGGTAACTTTTCCACTTAGATTCCAGCGGGATAGATACCGCCGAACGCTGCAGACAAAATAATTGTCTTTTAAGACCAGATCACTCTGAAACCCATGGAGGATTGACCTCAGAAAAAACCTGGTTTCTTTTAAAATTCATATTTAGTATTACACTTATACTGTAATATTCACACTTAAACCCAGAGAAGCCACGCAAAGTCATTAATTTCAAAATCTGTCAATTATATGGCATATATTCCTTGATAAAACATGATTGCTCTGGTATAACCGCAAAATAACGGATATTTTCAATTTGTATAATACATAAGTTTAAAATCAGGACTATCAAAAACTACAGAGATCAATCGATCGAAAGTAGTCTCGAAGGTGGATAAGATGGTTGGCAATGTAATGACAAACAACGTTGCGGTAAGTAACGTTATGGCAGAGATCGCAAGCGATGCGGAGATCGTTGCGCAGTTTAAACAACGAGGTTGCTGGGGACTCTACACCAGCGTGGACCTGAAAGGGTGCAACCCGGCATCCATCCGTGATCCAGAGAAGATACACCAGTTCATTATTGAACTGTGTGACCTGATTGACATGAAGAGGTTCGGCGAACCACAGATCGTTCACTTTGGCCCGACTGAGAGGGTTGCAGGTTACTCAATGACCCAGCTCATTGAGACATCGCTAATCTCCGGCCACTTTGCGAACGAGACCAACGCCGCCTACCTGGACATCTTCAGCTGCAAGGAGTACGAACCATCGAAAGCAGCGGAGTTTTGCAGGAACTTTTTTGGAGCAGAATCGGTAACTTACCAGGTGCTGTTCAGGGACTGAATACCAGCATAGCATAAAAATATCATAAAAAACGCTTAACTGACTGGGTATGACGGTTAGTGGCGCTGCCATATTCAGGGAGTCTGATCCTGGAGTGCAGCGGGGCACGCTCCTCACCTTTTTGTCAGGGCCTGGGCAGAGGGGATGCGGCTCCAGTGAAGAGAGAATGTACTGACTGCGCCATCTACCCCGGCCAGAGGATTGGGGGCTATATATCCACTACGCCGGTGTTGTGCCGTGGTCCCATGAACCTCTGAGGGGATTTCCAGGGATGTGCATGGCCGCAGGCTGTGTGCGCTCCAAAAAGCAGCATCCCGGCAGCCCACATTACCGCGCCCTGGCGAGTTTCACCGCCGGGTCCCGTGGCCGCTCATGTCCTGATAACGGTTTTTCATCGGTTCACAGATCGGATCAACCCGAGAATCCCATCTACGTCCCGAACGCGGTTTCCGTGTGGCAATCGCCACGCACCTTCCACCCCTGATAAGAGGCCTGGTGGTCGGCGAAAGAAGTTTAACGCGAGTGGCTAAAGGGCGTTGATGAACCGGTCTTATTCTTCCCGCGCCTGCTATCAGGAAGAGACAGCAGGTTCGCATTTCAGATTGTTGATTTGATGGTCCGAGAATTAGCGCGCCCTTTCAGAAAGCCTGATCTGCCATAAACCTCTGTCAGGCCCCTGTCTTCAGGGGCAGGAAGAAAAAAGAGAGTTTTTCAGGGCCCCTCATAGGGATTCCGGAGACCCTTCGGGGTTCCATCCGCCTTCAGACCCACAGTCTTGCGTGCATCCACGTTCTTCTGGTTCTTTGTGATCTTCTCGGTGGCGAGTTTCGTCACCATATCAAGACCTGGCTTGACCTTGTCGATTGGTTTTGTCTCAAAGAGACCTGCCGCGATGGCACCGTCCCAGACCTCGTTACCCCTGGCATTGCGCACAAAGACCGTGCTCCAGCCATCGGGGCTGCCAACGGAGCCGCTTGAGATATCGGCCAGGTTCGCAACGTAGTCCAGACAGACGTGGCAGCCAGGCTGCACGTACTTGTGGATCAACTTGAGTGGCATCTGGCTGACCGCACCGCGTTCGGTGTAGACAGTGAACTTGCCCTTGCCGATGTCCATCTTCTTGACAGACTCCATCTTCTGGTTGCAGTGGTCCTCGACCATCGCCTCAAGCCCCTGGTAGGAGAAGTTCTCCATGCAGAAGATACCCAGCGCAAGGGCGATCTTGTCGTCGACGTCACGCAGACCGATCGGGTAGAGCTGAGCCTTCCGGACTGCCTGCATCTGACAGGGTGTACCCACAATGCCGACCTTATCAAGACCGTAACTCCGGGTCACCTCCTTGATCAGGCAGAGGTTCGGGCTGATGTTGTAACGCGTGCCGGCGGCGGCAAGAAGTTCGGCCTTCGTGGTCGCGACAACCGGTTCAGGCTTCCAGGGCTCGTCGCCAGGGCCCGCAACGATGGCACCATCGATGATACCCTCTTCGAGCGCGTAGGCAAAGAGCGTGGTTATGATACCACCGTCCTGGGACTGCTTCAGGATCTCCTTGTCGGTCGAGCGTGCCGCGATTACGGACTTGTAGTTACCGAGTACGTCCATTGTTCTCACCTCACTGCATAGCACCCTTGATGGCATCCATGATGCCCTCGTAGTTGTTCATGACGTCGAAGTTGAACCAGCTCCTGGGGCACTGCGCGTAGCAGGCGCCGCAC
>NZ_JASEFJ010000005.1 GCF_030019085.1 Methanoculleus sp. | reverse complement strand
TAACGGTTATACGAGCATATTTTCAGAAAAGGGGGATTGTGATGTGATGGGTAAGAGCAAGGGACCGATGGAGGGGGTCCTGACCTGTTACCTTCTATATACCTTTATGTGACAGACATCATCGGATCCCCTGGAGAAAATTTCCAGCCGAAAACAGTCCCGGTTGGTCGAAAACAGGGCCTGCGCCCCCCGAAGGTGTGGCAATCCGGATCTGGCGGAATTTCGCGGCGCTGATCGTCTTCCCGTCGGTCTTCTTCTCCATTGCATATATACGGTTCCTGCGGATGGACATCCGATGGCCGGACGCGGGGCCCCGGGTCTCCCCCTGTCGCACAGGACGGGTCCCGCCGCTCACTTTCGGAAAAGACGGCGACGGTCTCGTCGAGGAAGAGGAGGTACCCCCCGAGATATCTCCCGCGACCGCCCCGAGCGGCAGGAGGACGAGAGTCTTGTGACCCGGAGATCGTCGGCAGTGATGGCGTAGATGAGCGTGACGCTGCCATCGGAAGAGCGGACGGTGTCTTCGAAGACGTAGCCCTCGGGAAGGTTGGCCGGGCAGGGGGATCTCGGGGCCGAAGACCTCGCGGGCCTCGGCGGGTATGGCCGCGTACCCGGGTGCGACCGGCCGGAACCTCGATGCCGGGAACTGCCCCGTATGCTGGACGTTGAAGAGAGCGCGGTCGGTACCCCGGGTACACCCGGCAAACCTTCAGCCATCAGGCCCTTTCCGACCCCATAGCGTCGATCAGGCGCTTTACGAAACTTGCAACCCGGTTTCCGGTAACATCCGGAGAGACCCCCGCCCTGTCCGGTGGCACGCATCGTTCGATCGCCAGGGGCCAGAACTTTGGGATGACGTCCCGCTCGCTCGTCGTAGACGACGTGCACGACTCTCCACACCCCGTCGATATCGACAGTCCCGGCTTGGGCGATGACGAGCGACGTCGTGCTGCGCCGGATAGCGGGGGTCCAGGTGTTGCCGTAAAAAAAATGTCGTTGTGCCCGCCCCGGCCGCAAAGGACGGTCAGAGATCGTGCGCAGGCACGCAACGCTTCTCCGGATACGTAACAACCTGTCCTGGAGGGAGATCGATCCCGAGCGCCTCGCGCAGGACGTCATCGATGGTATCCACGGTCACGAACGTAAGTTCGCGCAGGACGTCCTCGGGTACATCCTCAAGATCACGCTCGTTCTCCCGCGGCAGGATGACTGTCCTGATCCCGGCCCGGTGCGCCGCGAGGACTTTCTCCTTGATCCCGCCCACCGGCAGCACTGCACCGGAGAGTGTAACCTCGCCGGTCATCGCGACCGTCGGGTCGACCGCCCTGCCGGTCACGAGGGAGGCAAGCGCCGTAAAGATGGTCACCCCGGCCGATGGCCCGTCCTTCGGGGTTGCCCCCGACGGCACGTGGATGTGGATATCGCTTGCGAAGAAGTCAAACCGGCTCGGCATGCCAGCCAGCCTTGAGCGGATCAGGCTGAGCGAGATCTGGGCAGACTCCTTCATCACGTCCCCTAACTGGCCGGTAAGCGTCAATTTCCCCTTTCCGGGCATGAACGTCCCCTCGATGAAGAGGATCTCTCCGCCGACCGGCGTCCAGGCCAGCCCTGTCACAACGCCAGGCGGGTTCTCCTTCCTTGCCGCATCCTGTCGGACGATCTCTCTTCCCAGGATCTCAGGCAACTTCTCAGGTGTCACGACGATCGGCAGGTCGACCGTCCCGGAGACTACCTTCGCGGATACAAACCGCGCAATCCTGGCCAGCTGTTTCTTCAGACCCCGCACACCCGCTTCCCGTGTGTAGCGGTCGATGATCGCCTCGATGGCGCCGTCATCGATCTGGAGTTTGTCCTCATCCAGACCATGCTCCACCTGCGTCTCCGGCAGCAGGTGGTCTTTTGCAATCGCGATCTTCTCGTTCTTCGTGTAGCCCGAGATCTCGATCACCTCCATCCGGTCGAGGAGCGGTGCCGGGATGGTAGAGAGTGTGTTCGCCGTCGCGATGAAGAAGACATCCGAGAGGTCGTAAGGAACCTCCAGGTAGTGGTCTGAGAACGTGTTGTTCTGTTCGGGGTCGAGAACCTCCAGAAGGGCGCTTGCCGGGTCTCCCATGTACGAAGAACTGACCTTGTCGACCTCGTCGAGGACAAAAACCGGGTTTTTCGTCCCGGCCCGTTTCATCCCCTGGATGATCCGGCCTGGCAGCGCCCCGACATACGTCCGCCGGTGACCCCTGATCTCAGCCTCGTCCCTTATACCACCTAGACTGATCCTGACATACTTCCGGCCCAGCGCGTCCGCAATGCTCCGTCCGAGGCTTGTCTTGCCCGTGCCTGGCGGGCCCACCAGAAGGAGGATCGAGCCCTGTTTCTCCTTTTTGAGTTTCATTACCGCCAGGTGCTGGATTATCCGCTCTTTAACCTTCTCGAGGCCGTTGTGGTTGCTGTCCAGGACGCGGCGAGCCTCCTCGATATCGATCTCCTTTCTCTCCTCAACAGTCCAGGGCAGGTCGAGCAGGAGGTCAAGGTAGTTCCTTATCCCCTGGCTCTCATGGTGCTGGCTCCCCCCCATCTCCAGTTTTTTTAGTTCGACAAGTGCCTTCTTCCGCACCTCATCTGGCATCGTCGAGCGCTCGATCCGCTCCCGATAGTCCCCATCGCCGGAGGAGCCCTCGCCCTCGTTGAGTTCTTCCTGGATCACGCGGAGCTGCTCCCGGAGCAAAGCCTCGCGATTCGCCTTACCAACATTCTCGGAAGCCTTCCTTGTAACCTCGATCCGGAGGTTAAGCCGCTCGCTAAAGTCCACCAGTAAACGGAGGAACGCGGTGTAGCGCTCTCTTACGGACACGGTCTCAAGCAGCGACTGCTTGGTCGCAACGTCCATCGGCATAAAGGGCATGACGAAAGCCATGATCTGGTCGACAGACTCCATACTGTCAACGGGGCGGGTGAACTGCTCGGAGCCCTGGAAGTTGCTGCTGATCTCGTGGATGGCCGCCCTGACATCGCGAAGCATCTCTTCTCGGCCTGTCTCATCCAGGTCATCTATGTCCGGGAGCTGCTCGCAGGAAGCGTAATACACTCCATCGATCTCCGAGAGTGTCACGGCCCGCACACGGGATGTTGCATGCGCAAAAACGATGTAACCCTCGTCTGCAGGCTGCACGCGCACGATGGACAGGAGTGTCCCGATCGTGTAGAGCAGATCGGCCGGGTTTTCCCCTGCCTCCGCGTCGCTCTTTGCGGTCAGCCCGACCGCAGATGCCGACCCATAACTCTTTACTGCACTGATAAGAGCCTCCCCAACGGTTTTCCCGACCAGGACCTTCGTCCGGGTCTCCGGGTAGACCACGATATCCGGGAGCGGTATGACAATGTGCTCTTTGCTGGTTTCTTGTGAGTACATGATTATTTTTTCCTGATGATCTGGTTCTGAATTACTTTACATGGAGGGCGACTGATTACCCAACCTTGCTGAGGATCTCCACCAGGAGGTCCACCTCGTTCTCATCGAGCGTCTGCATCATCCTCTCGACCAACCTATACAGCGCGTTACGGTCGGCGTTCGCCAGCATCCGCCCCTTCTCGGTCAGACGGATGTAGGTCACTCTTCCGTCTTCGGGTGACCTCTGCCGGTATACGCACTCCATCCTGACGAACCTGTCGACCATCTCCGAGACGGTGGGCTTTGAATTTCTGGTAATCTCCGCAAGCCTGCTGAAAGTCACATCACCGTGCCCGTCGATGACTTTCAGGTAAGCAATCTGTTTCGCCGTCACATCGCCGAGGCCGCACTCGGAGAGGATCTCGCAGGAACATTCATCCCTGATGGCGAAGAGGCGTTCAAGCACCTCAAACAGACTGTCCGTTCCTGCTGACATATCAGATGTTTAGTTAGTTTGTGTATACCTAACTATAAAGATTGTTATAGGGGCGGATGAATCCGGCTTGTTCCCACAGTATTTCGGATTTGAGCGGATTGCGCGGAGTAAAGACTTCTAGAGGGGTTGCTCCCTGGCGAGATTATGAATGCAGCATCCTTTTCTCCGTCTCACTGATCTTGCGCAAACATCCCTTCTAACCAGAACTGAGAGGAGACTCATTATTGAGCGAGACGGCTGCTTCGAGACGCAGTAGCCTCACACGACAGGTCAGCTGTCGTCTACAAATCGGTTCCCTGGATCAGATCATCCAGTCTAAAAACGACTCCCACCTCACCCGGGGTGGACAACCCGTTTCCGTTGTGCTATCCGGTAACCGGAGATGACCAGAAGAGAATCCCCGACCTCCCGGTCGAGCGCCGGATCCCCGGAATCGACGTATAGAAGAGGGGTGGCGGCAAGTTTTCCCGGTGTGGCCACCACGATCAGGTTGGATAACCCGACCTTCCGGAGGACTGTCGGGCTGATCTGCTGGTTTCCCCGACCGAGGACGAACCCCTGGGCACCGATGGGGCTGAGGATGACCTTAGCCCGCGGGTATTCGTCGAGGAGGGAAAGGAGCGTTCGTTCGTCGGCGTCGCGGGCGACGACCTCCCCGTTCCTGACGGCGTCGACACCGAGCAGCGTCGGTGAGAGGCCAAGCCGCTCCATGATCCGCGCCGTCGTGCTCCCCGCGCCGATGATGTAGAGCGTCTCGGGGAGCATCACCTCGCTTATAAATGCCGCAATATCATCCTTTGCCCGCCCCTCGTCCTGCTGCTCGAAGACCTGTTTCCCGCCCTGTGTCCGCTCCGGGATGAAAGGAACGTGAGCGTAGCCGTATAGACGGACGGCGAGACGACCAGAACGGTAGGCCTCCTCATCGACGTCCATCACCTCGGAGTCCCGGCACGGGATCTCCCCTGCCTGCCGGATCAGGTCCGCCGCGGCCGCCGGGTTGACCGCAAATACCGCCGAATACATCTTCACACCGGCCGGTATCCCAAGGATCGGAACCTCCCGGCCAACGGCATCCAGAACGTCCCGGGCCGTCCCGTCACCGCCACAGAAGACGATGAGGTCGACCCCGGCCGCAAGAAACACCCGGCACGCCGCCCGTGTATCAGCGGCAGTGGTCGGGGTGCCGGGGTGGTAGAGAACAGTGCAGCGCTCGATCCCCGCCGCCGCGAGGACGTCCTCGCCCATCGGCGCCGCAGAGGTGTACCACCGGATCTCCTCACCGCGGAGATGGAAGAGTGTCTGGACAGCCCGGCCTGCAGCACGCGGAACTGCACCCCGGCGGAACGCTTCATCGACCTGACCGTCCGTCCCCGCGAGACCAACCGCCCCGCCCATCCCGGCAACCGGGTTAACCAGGAACCCTATACACCGCATCATCCATGTAATCTTTCACGTAAGGGCATATCAGGTTCGGGATGAGGACGAAAACCCGTCTCGCAGTGAGACTATTGCTGCCCGGAGCGCCTCGCGCATCCCTGGCCCATCGTCCATATGCTCCTCTATCAGCCGGACGAGCGCACTCCCCACGATGACACCGTCCGCCCCCGCATCCAGAACCGTCCGGACGTGTTCAGGGCGCGAGACACCGAACCCGACGGCAATCGGGAGATCGGTCTTCTCCCGCACAGCGCTGACCAGCCCGGCGAGACCGGATGGAAGGTGGTCGCGCTCGCCGGTCACACCCTCAAGCGAGATCAGGTAGGCAAAACCCGATGCCTCCTGGAGTATGGCGCGCTGCCGTTCCGGCGAGGTCGTCGGGGCGATGAGGGGAATCCTCTCGATCCCGTGCCGCCGGGCAGAGGGCACGACCTCCTCTGACTCCTCGACGGGAAGATCGACTATGAGGACACCGTCTGCGCCGGCGGCCGTTGCCTCAGAGAAGAAACGGTCGACTCCACGGCGGTAGACGATGTTGTAGTAGGTGAAGAGGATTAAGGGGAGATCGGGTGCATAATCCCGGATCTTCAGGAGAAGGAGAAAGACATCTACGGGCCTGATCCCGGCCATCAGGGCACGGTGGTGCGCCCGCTCAATCACTGGGCCGTCGGCAACCGGGTCAGAATAGGGGACGGCGATCTCGAGTATATCCGCTCCCGCATCGATCATGGCCGTTGCCGCACTGAACGATCTACCCATATCCGGGTCACCGGCAACGGTAAACCCGATGAAGACCGGACGACCCCGGAAAAAGGCCCCTGCAATCCGGCTCATTCCACACCCCCGTTATGCTTCGCGACCTCAACAACATCCTTGTCGCCCCTCCCTGAAAGGTTGATCACCAGTATCCCATCACGGTCAAGTTCATCCGCCGCGCGGAGGGCAAAGGCTACGGCGTGGGCCGACTCGAGCGCCGGGATGATCCCCTCGGTACGGGAGAGGTAGCGGAAGGCCTGGAGCGCCTCGGCATCGGTGACCATCTCATACCTTACCCTGCCGGAATCCTTCAGCATGGCATGTTCCGGCCCGACGGAGGGGTGGTCGAGCCCGGCGGCGATCGAGTGTGTCTCGAGGGTCTGTCCGTCGTCGTCCTGGAGCAGGTAGGAGAGAGCACCCTGAAAGACCCCTACCGAACCCCGCGAGAGCGAGGCCCCGTGCTGGCAGGACTCCGGCCCCTCACCGCCTGCCTCCACGCCCACCAGAGCAACACCGGCATCACCCACAAACGGGTAGAATATACCGATTGCGTTCGATCCCCCGCCGACACAGGCGACTATCATGTCCGGGAGACTCCCCTCCCGCTCCAGGATCTGTCGCCGCGTCTCCACCCCGATCACCGACTGGAAGTCCCGGACTATCATGGGGAATGGGTGCGGGCCGACGCAGGAGCCTAGCAGGTAGTGGGTGTCCCGGAGGTTTGCCACCCAGTCCCGCATCGCCGCGTTGATGGCGTCTTTGAGCGTCCGCGTCCCGGCGGTGACAGGGATGACCCTGGCGCCAAGGAGTTCCATCCGGAAGACGTTTAGCGCCTGGCGCCGGGTATCCACCTCTCCCATGTAGACATCAACGGAAAGCCCGAGAACGGCCCCCGCGATCGCGGTCGCGACACCGTGCTGCCCGGCACCGGTCTCGGCGATAAGCCGGCTCTTTCCCATGTAGTTTGCCATGAGCGCCTGGCCCAGGGTGTTGTTCAGTTTGTGGGCACCCCCGTGAAGGAGGTCTTCCCGTTTCAGGTAGACACGGCAGCCAAGGTCGCGGGAGAGGTTCTCGCAGAATGTGAGCGGGGTCTCCCGACCGGCGTACTCGTGAAGATACCAGGATAACCGGCTGGAAAAATCCGGATCCTCCCTGACCCTGGTGTAGGTCTCCTCAAGTTCGATCAGCGCACTCATCAGCGTCTCGGGCACGTACTGCCCACCGTATATACCGTATCGTCCTGCTTTCATGGGTCCATCATCCTGCATGCCTTCACAAACGCCCGCACAAGCCGCCCGTCCTTCATACCCGGCGTCGCCTCGACGCCCGAACAGACGTCGACGGCATACGGCCGCACCGCCCGGATGGCCGCTGTCACGTTCCCGGGGTTCAGGCCGCCCGCCAGGATTACAGGGACGCTGGAGGTGGCCACGCAACTCCGGGCATAATCGAGGTCAAACGCCCCCCCTCTCCCATGGCTTGCATCGATTATCACAGCGTCACAATCATCCCGCATAGGGTCGCCGGGGGCAAGCATCCGGATGACATGGACACCCGCATGGGAGGGCAACTCCAGGTCAACCGGCACCTGGACGGCGTCCGGGTGCAGGGAGAGGATCGCCGGGAGGTCTTCTGCTCTCCCGGTCGAGGTGACGGCGACGGTGGTCACAGACGGCTGGACGGCCGCAAATATCTCACGGGCATCTTCCGGCGTCACAGAGCGGGGGGACGGGCTCGCGAGCACCACACCGATCGCGTCAGCTCCGGCCTCAACGGCGACGAGTGCGTCGCGAACGTTCGTCATCCCGCAGATCTTTACGCGAATACAAACCCCTCCAGCCGTTTCTGCCGATCTTTTGCCGACATAAGTGCCGAACCGATCAGAAAGGCGTCACAGTGTCGCGATAGACGCCTGACGTCGCAGGGCCAGGCGATCCCGCTCTCAGAGACCACGAGTCGCCCGGCATTCCTGGCAATCCCCGCCAGTCGGACGGTCGTCGAGAGATCGATCGTCATCGTCTCAAGGTTGCGGTTGTTGATCCCGATCAGGCTTGCATCTGTCGCAAGAGCACGCTCCATCTCATTCCGGTTGTGAACCTCGACAAGGGGCTCAAGCCCGATCTCAAGCGCCGCATCGACAAACGTAGATAGCCTGTCGCGGAGCAGACGGGCTATCAGGAGGACAGCGTCGGCACCAAGTGCCCGGGTCTCGGCGACCTGACGCTCGTCGATGATGAAGTCCTTGCGAAGGATGGGGAGTGAGACCGCACCCCGCACCCGGGCAAGGTTCTTGATACTCCCCCCAAAGTAGGTGGGTTCGGTGAGCACCGAGAGCGCTACAGCCCCGCCGTCGGCAAACTCCCGGGCGATCGCCCCAGGCGCGGCACCGTCGTGGATCCTCCCACGTGATGGGGAGGCGTACTTGACCTCGGCGATGATCGCGTGCCGCTCCCGACAGGAACGGATGGCCGCTTCGAGGCTCCGGTGAGGCATTCCGCTGGTATCGATGACCTTCGCCTGATCGAGACCTGCCAGGCGTTCCCCTGCCGCACGGACAATATCGTCGAGTATCATGCCCCGCTCCCACTCACCCTGACCAGCCTGTGGAGTCGGTCAAGCGCCGCCCCTGAGTCGATCGAAGCCTCCGCACACTCTATACCCCCGGCAAGGTCTTCGGCCTTCCCGCCAAGGTAGATCGCCGCACCGGCGTTCAGGAGGACGATATCCCTCGCAGCGCCCTTCTCCCCCGACAGAACGGAGAGGAGGATCCTGGCGTTCTCCTCCGGGCCGCCACCCCTGATAGCGGCAGGCGGCGAGTGCGGGATACCAAACTTCGTGCAGTCGAGCGTATACGAGACCACCTCCCCGTCCCGGAGTTCGGCTACCGTCGTCGACCCGGTCGTGGTGATCTCATCGAGTCCCTCACCGTGGACCACCATCGCCCGCCGAACCCCGAGGTCGCCGAGAACCCTGGCGAGCGGGACGACAAGATGGGGGTCGTAGACCCCCAGGAGCTGACCTCCCGCACCCGCCGGGTTGGTTAGAGGACCAAGGAGGTTGAAGACAGTCCGGATCCCGATCTCCTGGCGGGCCGCCCGGGCATACTGCATCGCCGGGTGGTAGGCCGGAGCGAAGAGGAAGACGATCCCCGCGGCAGAGAGGACGGCCTCCACCCGGTCTGGCGGGATCTCGACGGCGACGCCGAGCGCCTCGAGGACGTCGGCCGAACCGCACCTGCTCGATACCCCCCGGTTCCCGTGCTTCACGATGGGGACACCCGCTCCTGCCGCCACAAAAGCAGCCGCGGTGCTTATGTTAAACGTCCCCGCGCCATCGCCCCCCGTGCCGCAGGTATCCACCCGCGTCCCTGTGTGGGGGAGGGTGATCGGGACGGCCGCCGCTCGCATCACACGGGCAAAAGCCGCGATCTCCGCAACGGTCTCTCCCTTCATCCTTAGCGCTGTGAGGAAACCTCCGATCTGGGCAGGAGTTGCGGCGCCACGCATGATCTCATCCATCACCCCTTCCGCCTCGACCGGCGGGAGGTCACTGCCCGAGGAGACGCAGGCAATCGCCTCGCGGATCATGCCACACCACCTCTCCCATAGAGGAAGTTTGCAATCAACCGGTCTCCCTCAGGGGTGAGGATACTCTCCGGGTGGAACTGCACTCCCTCGATCGGGAACTCACGGTGCCGGACACCCATGATCGCCCCATCATCGTCGCTTCTTGCCGTCACAAGAAGGGAGTCCGGGACGGTGTCGGGATCGATAAGGAGCGAGTGGTAACGGGTAGCGATGATCGGGTCGGGCACCCCTTCGTAGATCCAGGCACCGTCGTGGTGGACTACCGACCGCTTCCCGTGCATCAACCGCTCCGCCCGGACTACATTTGCGCCGAATGCAAGGCCGATCGCCTGGTGACCGAGACAGACCCCAAGCGTCGGAACAGTCCGGCTGATTCTCTCGATCACCTCCCGATAGAGGCTAAAGCCGGCCGGGTGCCCGGGTCCCGGCGAGAGGACGACGCGGTCGAATCTCAGCGACCGGATCCTCTCAAACGGCGTGTCGCTCTTCACCACGACCGGTTCGGCCCCGAGCATCCCGATCTGCTGACATAGGTTGAAGGTGAAACTATCATAGGCATCGACCACAAGCACCCGCATCAGCCCATCTCCTCCTCTGCGCCGAGCGCCGCAAGCATCGCCCTGGCCTTGCTGGCGGTCTCAACCCACTCGCGACCGGGGTCGGAGTCGGCCACAATACCCGCCCCAACCTGAACGGAGGCTATACCGTCCCGGACGACGACCGTCCGAATGGCTATCGCGAGGTCCATCGTGCCGGAGAACGCAAGATACCCGATAGCCCCCGCGTAGATCCCGCGCCGGAGGCCCTCCACCTCGCCGAGGATCTGCATCGCCCTTACCTTCGGCGCGCCAGAGACGGTTCCAGCCGGGAAGCATGACCGGAGAGCGTCAAAACGGTCGTAGCCATCCCGGAGCCTCCCCGAGACGGTCGAGACGATGTGCTGGACGTGCGAGAACCGCTCGATACTCATGAAGTCAGTCACCGAGACGCTACCATAGGCTGAGACCGCCCCGATATCGTTCCTCGCCAGGTCAACGAGCATGACGTGCTCCGCGCGCTCCTTCTCGTCTGCCAGGAGTTCGGCCGCGAGCCGATCGTCCTCTGCCACAGTCCGCCCACGGGGTCTGGTGCCGGCGATCGGGACGGTCGTAACCTGGCCGTCCTCCACCCGTAGCAGCATCTCGGGACTGCTCCCGGCAATCACCACGTCACCAAAATCCAGGTAGTAGATGTAGGGGCCGGGATTTATCTCACGGAGTCGCCGGTAGACCCCAAACGGTTCGCCCTCGATCCAGCAGGCAAGACGCCTGGACAGAACTGCCTGGAATATGTCACCCGCCGCTATATGCTCCTTGATCCTTAAAACAGCGGCCGAAAACTCTTCCTGCGTGCAGGACGACGTCACGGCACCGGCACGGACAGGCACGACAGGAGACGGGTCGGGGAGGTGGTTGAGCCTGGCGATCCGGGTTGTTATCGCAGCACGGGCGCGGAGGTACTCCTCCTCCAGGTCGGCCTCGTCGGTGAGAAGGAGGTTCTCGATCACCGCGACTCGGCCCCGCCGTTGGTCGAAGGCAAGGCAATCCTGCGCCAGCATGAACCGGGCGACGGGGTCTTCGGTCTCCTCCACCGGGGATACAGGATAGAGAGACGAGACCAGGTCGTATGAGAAGTAGCCGGCAAGCCCACCGGAAAACCGCGGTAGCGTGGATGGCACGACCCGGAACCGCCCCATGAACTTGCGAACGGCATCGAGCGGGTCATCGACCTCGATTCCGGCGGCAACCTCGCGGATACGTGGATCGCCGGAGACGATCAGCGTCCCATCCGGGGCCACGGCGACCGTCGCGGCCGGAGAGGTGCAGATAAAAGAGTAGCGTGCGATCTTCTCGCTCCCCTCAAGCGACTCCAGCAGGAAACCCGGGCCGTCCCGGATGGTGGCGTAGATCTCTGCCGGAGAAAAAGAGGGGAGAGGGACCTCAACAAATACCGGGACCACGAGAGGCCGGTCGGTCGCGGCCTCCTCGAATCCCTGAATTAGGGTCAGCTCTCTTCGAGCGCAGTCCAGTCCACCGGCATCACCCCCTCACCGGCAGCCTGGAGAGAGACTCTTTGATCAACTCCAGGGGGTATTCGTAGTCGGAAAGTTTTCCCATAAGGTAGGCCTCGTAGGCGGAGAAATCGAAGTTGCCGTGACCCGAGTTGTTGAAGAGTATAACCTTCTCTTCGCCGGTCTTACGACAGAGGAGCGCCTGGTCGATCGCGGCCTTCACCGCGTGGGCGGCCTCGGGCGCGACGATGATACCCTCCGTCCTGGCGAACGTCAGGGCTGCCTCAAAGACCTCGTTCTGATGGTAGGCAACCGCCCGGACCACGCCGTCATGGACGAGCCTCGATACCAGGGGAGATGCCCCGTGGTAGCGGAGCCCCCCGGCGTGGATCGCCGGCGGGACGAAGTCATGCCCGAGAGTGAACATCCGCATGAGAGGCGTCAGCCCTGCAACGTCCCCGAAGTCGTAGGTGTAAAGCCCTTTCGTCAGGGTTGGGCAGGCGGCAGGCTCCACCGCAATAATATCGGTATCCGGGTGCTTCCCGGTCAACTTCTCGCCCGCGAATGGGAAAGAAAGCCCCGCAAAGTTGGATCCGCCACCGACACAGGCGATCACCACGTCCGGGTAAGCGTCTGCAACCGCTAGCTGCTCCTCTGCCTCCTGACCGATGACCGTCTGGTGGAGGCAGACATGGTTGAGGACGGAACCTAGCGAGTAGTTGGTGTTATCGTGGTTTGCGGCGTCCTCGACCGCCTCGGATATGGCGATACCAAGGGAACCAGGCGTCTCCGGGTCGCGGGCGAGCACCGCTCTACCGGATTGTGTCCTGTCAGAAGGGCTCGGGATGCACTCTGCACCGTAGACCTGCATCATGCTCTTGCGGTAAGGTTTCTGGTCGTAGGAGGCCCGGACCATGTAGACGGTGCACTCCATGTCAAAGAGACTCGTTGCGAACGCAAGTGCCGAACCCCACTGCCCCGCACCGGTCTCGGTTGCAAGCCGCTCGATCCCCTCCTCCCGGTTATAATAGGCCTGGGCGATGGCGGTGTTGGGCTTGTGCGAACCCGGCGGGCTCACGCCCTCCCACTTGTAGTATATCTTCGCCGGTGTTTTCAAAGCCACCTCAAGCCTTCTTGCCCGGTAGAGAGGGCTCGGCCTCCAGAGGGTGAGGATGTCCCGGACCTCGCCAGGGATGTCGATGTAGCGCTCCGTGCTCATCTCCTGCCGGATCAGTTCCATGGGGAAGATGTGACGGAGGTCGTCCGGGGTCGCCGGTTTTCCCGTAACCGGGTGAAGGGGCGGGTCCATCGGCGTCGGGAGATCCGCCTGGATGTTGTACCACCGCTTAGGCATCTCTCCTTCGTCAAGGAGGATCTTGGTCTGCATAGATGAACATGGTCTTTGCACACATATATACATTATTATACATTATTGATCTGCGATGATCCAATATTATCCTGAAACTGACCAGAGTGGCAGAAGACAGACCTATACCCATTACGGCACCCGTCCCAGCGCTCTACCTTCCTTTGCTGGATGGTCATGAACAGTTGTATCCTGTTTTTAGGCTACCTAAAACCAATCATTATATACAGAGCCTCGATAGAGGATGACCTGGTGAACCTTTTGTCAGGAGAAACAATGCTTAAGCTAACCGTCGAACAACTTGCACGAACACTATGCGCGAACGCCGTCCTCGGTTCCCCTGTCGATGTCGGCGACCGGGTCATCATACCAGTCGCCGAGTTTGGATTCGGGTTCGGTGGCGCGGAAGGTGCCAGAGGGGATAAAGAGGGGGGCAGCCAGCATGGTGGTGCCGGGACCGGCGGCGGCGGTGGCGTATCGGCTGTTGCTGTGATCATCATCACAAAAGACGTCCCGGGTCCCGACGGTATCCAGGTGGTCTCGCTGAAGAAGAAGAGCCAGCTGGCAGAGGTCATCACGACCCTCGGGGAGACGGTTGGCCCACACGTCGCACATGCTTTCGAGAAGGGCACGGATATGATGATACAGCGCAAAAGCAAAGAGCCGCAGGCAACAGCAGAGGGGACCGATATCCCGGTCAGTGCCGAAGAGGAGACCTAAACCTCTCTTCGCCCCCCTCCATGACCGCGACACCCCTCTTTTTGATCCTGCTCGCCGTCGCCCATCTCCTCCTGCTTATCCTGCTTGCCCTCTACCTGGCGCCGGCAACCATCGAGATGGTTGCCATCTTCTGTCGGGAAAGAGCATGGGCGACCGCAACCCTGACCTGGGGCTTCGCGGTGGTTGGGGTCAGAGTCTCCGACGGGGTGCAGGTGCTTGAGGTCTTCCTCGCCGGCCACCGCGTCGTTACCCGGGATCTCCGGGATATGATAGCGGCAAACCCCCGATCGGGGGAGAGAGGAGAGGGACAAAAATCGGCCCGAGAGTTGCGAGATTACATCGAGATCACCGAAGACCTCTGGCCACATCTCAGGAGGATTCTCGAAACCATCTACAGATCTATCCACATTGAGACTCTCCAGGGAGATATCACCCTCGGCCTCGAGAGCCCCGCTGACACGGGTGTCGTTTACGGTTACTGCACCGCCGTCCGCTACGCACTCTGGCCGGCGGAGGAAGTCGAGTTCGTGGTGACCCCGGTCTTCGACCGCGAGGTCTTCGAAGGCACCCTCACACTCCGGATGCGACTATACCGCCCCCTCCTGATCCTCATCGCGGTCACAGGGGCTCTTCTAAAAAAACCGGTGCGAGACCGGCTCTGCCAGAAGTCTGTAAGAGGGGCTCCAGGTGTCTGAGGGTAGCGATCTCATCGTCGGAGGAGGCCGCAGGGTCGAAGGGCGATGCATCATCCCAATCGTCAGGGCCGTCGCCATCCACGGGCGAGAGAGCGCCGTGGTCAGTCTGACCCCGGTCGCCCTGATCGTCGCCGAAGGGGAGAACGAGTATCTCGCTCTTCTCCCTGGCGTGGCACCGGACGTCAGGGACGTTATCGACACGCTCCGCGACGATATCAAGCGTCAAAAAGAGGAGTGCGCCGGATAAGTAATCACTCGTAGCGCAGCGCTTCGATCGGGTTTAGTTGCGCCGCCTTCCAGGCCGGATAGAGACCGGAGGCCACGCTTGTGAAGACCCCGAACGCCATCCCAAAGAGAATGTAGAGGAGGCTTTTGGGATGGAAGAGGTAATCGGGGTTTCCGACAAAGACTGCCGTCGTCACATACCCGGCGCAGAAACTGAGCACCCCACCTATGGCGGCGCCAACAAGCCCCAGGATGAGCGCCTCGTAGATGAACATCCGCATCACCTCCTTTCGCCGGGTACCGATGCTCCGCAGTATACCGATCTCCTTCGTCCGCTCGGTGACCGACATCAGCATCACGTTAAGGATAGAGACACCGGCGACAACGAGCGAGACCGCGCCGATCCCGGCTAAAAAGACCGTGATAGCGTCGGTAGCCGCAAAAATACTCTCCAGGATACCCCGTGTATCCATGACGTTGACGACTTCCTCCCGACGGTTCATCTTCTGTTCGATTGCCGCCTTGACCGCATCCAGGTCGTTGACGTCCCGGACCTTAACGATCACCTGGTCGTAGTCGTCCTCATCGTAGTGGTTCGAGTACCAGGAATAGGGCACAATGATGGCATAATCGGGGTTGATATCAAACCCGAGCCCCCGCTCTTTGAGCACCCCTACAACACGGAGGGTATCGCCGCCAATACTTGCCCTGGCACCAAGTTTCAGGCCGTTATCCCGGCTGTTTGCGGCAACCTGGCTTCCGATCATGCATCCGCCGCCGGTATCACGGGGGTAATTCCCAGATTCTTTCTCTAGGAGGAGAGGGATATCTTCGGCAGGGATAGCATAGATCATCACCACACTCTCTTTTTCACCCACAGAGACCTTATCGGCGGTGGTCGAGAAGGGTATGACCACGTTTGACCCAACCGCCCTCCTGATATCTGTCACCTGCCGGTCGGTGAGTTTCCCGCCGCCAACCCCTGCCGCCGGCGAGACGATCAGGGTGTCACCGACATCGGTGACCATGTCGCTGAACATCAGACCGATGCTGTTACCCATGATACCCAGGGTGGCGATAGCGATGACGCCGATGACGATCCCTATTACCGCAAGCGACGACCTGAGCCAGTGACGCTTGATGTTCCTGACGGCGAGATCAAAGAAGGTCATACCACCACCCTCCCGTCCTCGAGTTGTATAGTGCGATCGGCATACTCGGTCATCCTGATGTCATGAGTGACCATGACGATCGTCTTACCCTCGTCGCGGTTCATGCGGGAGAGGAGATCCATGATTGCAGTTCCGGTCTTTGAGTCAAGGTTCCCGGTCGGTTCGTCGCAGAGGAGGAAGTCCGGGTCGTTCACGAGAGCGCGGGCGATCGCCACACGCTGCTGCTGCCCTCCTGAGAGTTCGCCGGGCTTGTGACTGAAGTGGGTCTCTGCGATCCCGACCGCCATCAGAACTTCTTTTGCCCGGTTCCTGGCAATGTTCTGCCGTCCTTTCAGGATAAGCGGGTACTCGACGTTTTCCACAACCGAGAGCAGCGGGATCAGATTGAACTGCTGAAAGACGAAACCGATATGGTCACGCCGCAACAGCGTCAGGTCGTCGTCGTCCATCCCACTGATCTTTCTCCCGGCGATGGTGACCTCGCCCGAGGTCGGGACGTCGAGCGACCCCATGATGTTTAAGAGGGTCGACTTCCCCGACCCCGACGGCCCCATGATCAGGACAAACTCACCCTCATCAATGGCGATATCGACACCGTCAAGCGCCACAACGTCACCCGCCGGGAGGGGATAGACCTTGGTGACGTTCTCGAAACTTATGACCGGCATCCTCGTTACGTCCGCTTCCAGGAGTGGTAGATTGCCCCTGCAACACCAAGCGCGATCAGGATGACGAGCACAACCCCTAGAACAGGGAAACCGCCGCTCCCCCCCTCCTTAACCGGCGTCATCACTGTGCTGCCAAGCCCCACAGGTGTCGTGCTGGTGTAGAGGTTTCCATCGTCGTCCCGGTACTCGACGAAAAGCGGAACCTCGTCCACGCCGGCATCAGCCCGGAACGTCACTTCAAACGAGGAGATGTCATCGGGATCGAGCGTCCCGACAACATAGACCCGGAACGGGTCGATCGGGACCGCGGGCGAACCCGGGGTGATCATCACCGACCGCGCAGACTCAAGTCCCGCGTTCATGACATCCCCCACGATCCGGTAACCGCCGGTGATGGGTGTGACCTCAACGTTGGTGATGACGGGGTTGGCCCGTTTCTTGTCCTCGCCAAACGTGACCGGCAGCACCAGATCCGTTGTGTGGGTGTTTATCCCATTGCGCCAGACCACCCTGAACGTGACGTCCGTCTCCGTCTCCGGCGCCAGGTTGAATGTAACGCTCCCGGACGCATCAGGCTCCAGTCCCCCGATAAAACCGGTCGTGGGGGTGACGGAAAAACCCGTCCCCTCCGGAACCACCTGGACACCGGAGGCGGCGTTCGGTCGAGGGTTGCCGACCATGACAGTTATCCCGGCCGTCCGGCCTTCGGAAAAGGCATCCGGCTTTTCAACCATGGATATGCTGAGCGGGGTGTCCTCGACCTGGATAGCGACCGGATGGCGTAAACTGCCCCCTTCACGGAAGTCAAGGACAAAAGTGGGATAAAAAGTCCCCTCTCCACCGTCCGCCCGGATGGTGAAGGTGAACGTCTTGGTGTTCCCGCCACCGATCTCCCCTACCGAGAGGTATGGATCCGTTGTTGGCACAACACCTTTGCCGTAGAGCCTGGCGCTCTGGATTGCGACCGGTTCGGCACCGTTGTTCTGGATAACGATCGTGAGCGTCCCTGTATCCCCGCTCATCATGACCTGTGGATCGAGAGAGGAAGAGACGACGGTGATATCCGCAGGGGCGGCAGTGATCGGTGAGACGAGCGCCAGTGCAGCACAGAGCGCCAGTACGAGAAATTTTAGATCTTTCATCTTTACAGCCATCCGATAAGGGTTATGATCAGGTAGATGACATAGATGCCCACCGGTATCCCTACGGTGAGGGTCGCATCTCTCGTTGAGAGGTTCCTTGCGTATTTCATGCCGAATATCCAGATGTTTGCACTCCAGATCAGGAAGAGGATGCTCACGATACCTGCAACCTGCGCCAGCGGGTCAGTTGTAAGGACGGTCACCAGGTACTCGGAGAACGCCGCAATCTCTTCAGCGCTGCTCATGGCCGGGACTGTCAGGCCCGAGAGGAGGTAGTATGAAAAGATAGATCCTATAATGCCACCAAAGACCTGGGGTATCAGACCATAACCCGTGACCTCCAGCGTTCGATTGAGCGATCCCTGACCCTTGAATACCATAGAGATGATGTGAAAGATAAAACCGTAGATGATCCAGGCAAGGAACCCACCGACAAAGGCGACGGCGGTTGAAAAGACTACCATGAGCGTGCCCAACCCCCCCATCTCGGCGGGGAGCATGGCAGTAGTTACATCTGCCATAATTAAGGCCGATACCGCACCAATCAGCCCGCATATCAGCGCTATAAGCGCCGGTACCTTAAGGCTCGGCTCATCCCGTATGCGGGCTTCAAAAAACCGCGCCGGATTGAGAAGCACCTGAAGAAACCCTGTTTCCATGAAAACTACACCTGTATACTTCTGGTCAAAGTAAAGCGATAAACTTTTTTCGAGAACCTGGTGCCGCGATCACCATCATCCCCGGTTTCGCCGTTGGGGACCCAGACGTTTGCGGGTTTTAAGGGGGATGCTACCAGACGTCATCGCTTCAAGCGATATATGCATATAACACCATGTAAAAAAAACATAACGTTTCCGCCCCGGTGACGCTACAGGTGACCGAGTTCCTTCAAACTCGCATACCCATTCTTTGTGACAATAATATGATCGAGCACCCGGATACCCAGGATCGACCCGGCCTCGACGAGCTGCCGGGTGATCCCGAGATCCTGCGTGGAGGGCTCAAGGCTGCCTGACGGGTGGTTGTGGACCAGGATGACGGAAGCCGCACGGTCGGTGATCGCATCGGCAAACACCTCCCGGGGGTGGACCAGGCTCTGGTTCAGGATTCCAACGGTGATGACCCGGCGCTCGATAACCTCACCGGCACCGTTGAGGGTGATACAGATGAAGTACTCCTGCTTTTTGCTCCGCCACTCCGCAACCATAGGGAGGACATCCTCAGGAGAAAGGACACGCTGCCCGGCAACGCCATCGTCCACGAGATAACGGCGCCCGAGTTCGAAACAGGCCATAATCTCACAGGCCTTCGCGCAACCTATACCCTCTATCTCCAGAAGGTCGCTGTAGGACGGAGCACCACCGACGCCCTTCAGGTAATTCTTGACATCGGCTGCAACCTGCCAGACATCCCGCCCTTTTGTGCCACGCCCGAGAAGGAGGGCGATCAGTTCGGCGTCGCTGAGCGCCTGCGGCCCACGACTTGCCAGTTTTTCTCGCGGGCGATCGTGGTTGGGGGTCTCACGCATCCTCTTTCTCATGCTCATCCTGCCAGATCGGGGTTTTTCTGTACCTTGATCTGGTTGAAGGAACATGTATACGTTGCCAAACGATCTGCTGGATGTCTCAGGTTCGATTCCGGCCTGGGGAACGGATCCCATCTTTCCGGAGATGGAGATCAAACGTATTCTATCGAAATCCTTTTCAAGGGGTGATCGATATCCATTAGCAGGATGGAGCTTCCCTGGAAGAGTGCCAAGGCCTGGTGCAGGAAGGGGCGCGCATACGCCAGGCAGGGGCAGTATGACCTGGCGGTCTCGTGCTACGATAAAGCGATCCGTCATGACGGCGAGAGTTCCATCCTCTGGTACTACAAGGGACTTGCTCTGGCTGCAGCCGGGCGACACCGGGAAGCAGTAGAGTGTTTCGACCATGCCATCAGGATCGATCCGACCTGCGCCAGGTTCTGGCAAGCCAGGGGACAGGCGATGTACAACCTCGGGAAGTACGGGGAGGCGGCAGGTTCCGCCGGTCAGGCGGTGGAGCTCGCACCTGACTGCACAGACGCCTGGCTCATCCGCGGCCACGCCCTGCGAAGGATCGGCCGAGCACTCGATGCAATGGAGTGCTATGACCGCGTCTTAAAGATCGAACCCGACCGTGTTGATGCCTGGCTCGCCCGTGGAACCGCGCTTGCTTCCGAACGCCGCTACGATGCCGCGATAGAGTGCTATGACCGCGTCCTCACGCTCGATCCGGGAAACGTAAACGCCTGGTATGCAAAGGGGGCGGTCCAGATCCTCCTCTCCCGTTACGAAGACGCACTCGTCTCTTTTGACCGGGCTGTTGCCGCCAGTCCCGGACACGCGGACGCCTGGTATGCCCGGGGCTGCACACTTGCAGCCCTCCATCGCTACGAAGGGGCAGTCGCCTCCTTTGACCGCGCACTCGCCATCAGGCCAGATGACGCCGAGGCCTGGCATAACCGTGGTCTGGCGCTCCAGAACCTGGAGCGCTATGAGGAGGCGCTCGAGAGTTTCGAACGCACTTTCAGGATCAACCCCGATTTCGCCGGGATCTGGTACCGCAAGGCCATCGTCCTTAAAAACCTGAAACGCTACGACCTTGCACTTGCCTGCTTTGACCGGGCGATCAGGGAGAATGCCATCGATGCGGAGATCTGGTACCAGAAAGGAATGGTCTACGTTCTCCTGAAACGCCACGAGGATGCAATAGAGTGTTTCGACCAGGCTCTCAAACTCAAACCCGATCATCTGGAAGCCGAATACTACCGCGGCGAGAGTTACTACGCCATGGGGGACTATGAGTCAGCGATAGAGTGCTACCGCACCGTGGTCGAGAATGACCCAAAGAACGTCATCGCCTGGAACAACTACGGCAACGCCCTATATCACCTCGAACGTTACGAGGAGGCGCTCATCTGCTACGAGCGTGCCCTGGAGATTGAACCCGATAACCTCAGGGTCTGGAACAACAAAGCGAGCGTTCTCTCCGTCCTCTCACACTACGACAAAGCGCTTGTCTGCTACGACAGGGAACTGCGGGCCCACCCCCAGAACGCTGACGCCTGGTACAACAAGGCCCTCGCGCTCTTCATCCTTGGACGCTACAGTGAGGCGGCCACCTGCTGCTCCCACGCGCTGGAGATCGATCCCACAAGACTCGCGGTCTGGAAAACGAAGGGTAACGCTCTCGTGCTCATGGAACGCTACGAGGAGGCAATCGAGTGTTACGACAGGGTTCTGGAGGTGAACCCTGACGACACCGAAGCGCTCAAAGGTAAGGCAGCGGCTCTTGTCAACCTGGACCAACCTGTCGAGGCGGCCAAATGCTACATGAGGTTGCAGCGGTTGCAGCGGGGTTAACATGTGCTACCCTGTGGGGAGGGCGCCCCGGCAACCGATTCCGGGACTTCTCAGTCAAACGATCGCAGATTGATCCACTGCGAAGTCTCCTTGAATAAGAACCCACAGAAAGAGAGGTGGGAACATTAGATCCGCACGATCCGCGCAACCGCTTCCTTGAGGTTCTCCATCGAGGTCGCGTAGGAGAGTCTGATCCAGCCAGGTGTGCCAAACGCGGTGCCGGGGGTGACGGCCAGGTGCGCGTCCTGAAGCCACGACCGGGCGACCGCCATATCGTCGCCGCCCACATTGATGTAGGCATAGAACGCCCCATCCGCGGGGGCAGTTGTATAGCCAATGTCCTGCAGCGCCGGCACAATGTAATCTCGCCGGCGCTCAAACTCGCGGCGCATCGTCTCCACGCAGTCCTGACTGCCCTGGAGGGCAGCGAGGGCGCCGTACATCGCAAACGTTGTTGGATGCGATACGGTGTGCTGCTGCACCTTCTCCATCTGCCGGATGATCGGCCTGGGGGCGACCGCGTAGCCTATCCGCCAGCCGGTCATCGCGTAGGCCTTCGAGAACCCGTTGACCGTGATCGTCCGCTCCGTCATACCAGGAAGGGAGGCGAGAGATATGTGCTCCTTTCCGTAGACCAGTTTCTCGTAGATCTCATCGGAGAGCGCATAGAGGTCATGATCACTGCAGATATCGGCGACGAGCCTGAGCGAGTCTGCGTCAAGAACCGCGCCCGAAGGGTTAGAGGGGGAGTTGACAACGATCATCTTTGTCCGGGGACCGACAGCCTCAAGGAGCGTGTCGTCGACCTGGAAGGCCACGCTGTCAAGCGCGTGGTGCCGGACGCTGGCGCCAGCAAGCCTTGCGCAGGGCTCATAGGAGACCCAGGAGGGGTCCAGTATGAGCACCTCATCCTCGGGGTTCAGCACGGCCTCCATCGCCTGGTGGATGGCATCTTTTGCCCCACAGGTTACCAGCACCTCGTCCTGAGATGCGGAAAAACCGTTCTCGGCGGAGATTTTCCTGGCTATCGCGGCCGTCAACTCAGGGATACCGGTGCTCGGGGCGTAGTGGGTCTCGCCACGACGGAGGGCATCGATACAGGCCTCCTTGATGTGTTCCGGGGTATCAAAGTCCGGTTCCCCGATCGAGAGGCTGATGACGTCGATACCCTCCGCGGCCATCCGCTTTGCGGCGTTCGATATCTCGATCGTTGCAGAGGGAGCTATACCCGCAATCTTCTCCGATAGGCTCCTCATGCCAATCGCTGGACCATCTTCACGGCCGACTCAACGGCGCGCTTTGCATAATCGATCCGCTCGGTTGCTTCCATACGGGTCATCCCCGGCCCGGAGATGCCAAGGGAGACAGGTTTATCGAACTCGAGAGAGAGGTCAATGATCTTTCGCGCCGCATGCTGGACAACGATCTCGTCGTGCTGGGTGGCGCCCTCGATGACACAACCGATGGTGACGACCGCGTCGATATCGCTGCGCTTGAGCAACTTCTTGATCGCAAGCGGCATGTCATAGGCACCAGGGACGTAGATCGTATCCATGACCTCTGCCTCAAGGAATCTTGCATGCTCTCTGGCCTCGATCTCCATCATATAGGTGATGTCACGGTTGAACTCCGCGACGACAAATCCAAGTTTTACTGTCATCTCAATCTTCCTGCTTTAGTGTTTTAGCACCGGTTCGTGATAACTCCTCTTTTCCATCATGGACGTGCTGGCCCAACATCCTCAAACCCCTGTCGCTGACCGGTCCCGGCAAGTTTCTCGAGTTCTTTCGGGCGGAGAGCAAGCCGGACGGCGTTCACTGCATGCTCTCTCGTCCGCTGCTCCATCAGCCATGCAAGTTCCTTTGCGTCTTTTGCCTCGTCCTCATGGACGAAGACCTCGATGATGTGTTTGTTCGTCAACAGCTGGCATAGAATGAGACCCTGGGAGGCCTCGTGAGCACAGACCCTGTCCTTCTCCGCACTGCCGGGCATCCCAAGCGCCATCACCAGGTCGCACCCACGCTCCTCGATCAGTTTCTTGCAGGCCACCGGCAGGTCCTTGATCCCGGGGACGACGTATCGCTCAATCCCGACGCTTGCGTGTTTCCGGATCTCTTCTATGGCGATGCCGCCCATATCCACCCGGGCAAACGTGGTATCGGCGATCCCGATCTTCATCCGAGCAGCACCCCGGCAGCCGCTTCCACCCCATCACCTGCCTCAAACCCTGATTTTCGGAGGGCAAACTGAACGGCAGCAAGGGTTGCAAGGATCTCCTGTGCCCCGACACCGCCCATGGTGCCTATACGGAAGATCTTGCCCTTGAGATGATCCTGGCCCCCGGCGATCTCAATGCCGAACTTCTTGACCGTGCCCCGGAGATCTCTGTCCGTGACGCCTTCAGGGACCCGGAGAGCGGTGGCGGTGTTAGAGTAGGCGTGGTGTTCGTCTATCTTCGGGAAGAGCTCGACGCCCCAGCACCTTGCCGCGGCACGGACGGCGTCGGCCATCCGGCGGTGGCGGGCAATACGTGCAGGGATACCTTCCTCCTCTATCATCTTACATGCCTCAGCGAGCGCAAGGAATAGCGGGACGGCCGGGGTGTAGGGGGTCTCCATGGGGGTGGCCTTCCCGCTCTTGCGATAGGCCGCCATATCCAGATAGAACGGTCTCTTATCCGAGATGCGTTCCCACGCGCGGTCGCTCACGGCGATGGCGGCAAGACCCGCCGGGGCAGCTAAACATTTCTGCGACCCTACAACCGCGATGTCAATACCCCATTCATCCATCCTGACGTCATCGCCACCGATGGAGGTTATGCCATCCATGATAAAGAGGGCGTCGTGTTTCCGGGCGAGTCTGCCAACCTCGGGGGCGGGATTCTTGATCCCGGCGCTCGTCTCGTTGTGAACCATCGTAACAACCTCAGCACCGGCCTCAAGCTCCCCCTCGAGGGCCGTGAGGTCTAGCGGCGTCCCCCATTCTGACTCGAGAGTGGTCACGGTGCTGTAACGCTGCCCGATCTTTGCGAAACGGTCACCGAACTTACCGTTGACAAGCGAGACTATCTTTCTATCCCGCGCAAAGTTTGCAACACCAGCTTCCATCGCGGCGGTTCCAGAACCGCTGATGATGTAGAGGTCGTTTGCGGTGCCAAAGAGGTTCTTTAACACGCGGACAGTATCCGCATACGCCGCCCCGAACTCGGGGCCGCGGTGGTTGATGGCCTGCCGCGTCATTGCGGCGCGTACCCGCTGCGGGACGGGCACCGGCCCGGGGATCATAAGGAGTGGTTCTTGTTCCATGAGATATCAGTCCGTATTGTCTCGTTCTGGACAGAAGCTGTTCCTGCAAGGAACTTGGATGTGGTTTCATATCAAACTCACCACACTGGCGGTATCGACAGAGAGAAATGGATGGAAGAGTATAATGGAGAGAGATGGTTGATGTTGCGGTTATCTGCGGTTCTGCTTCGGATGCTCCCGTAGCGGAGAAGGTGATCTCAACCCTGAAGGAAAACGGTGTCTCCTACGACTACGAGGTGATCTCGGCCCACCGTGACCCCCAGAGGCTTGATGAATACCTGAAGGCGAGCACCGCCAGGGTCTTCATCGCTATCGCCGGACTCTCGGCTGCCCTGCCTGGTGTGATAGCATCAAAGACCGATCACCCGGTGGTCGGAGTACCCGTGAGCGGAAAACTACTGGGTCTTGATGCCCTCTTCTCGATCGTCCAGATGCCAAAAGGCGTCCCTGTGGCCTGCGTCGGCGTGGACAACGGTGAGAACGCCGCCCTTCTCGCGATCCGGATCCTCAAAGCCGGGCGCGCCTGAGAATATCTTTTTCAGCAGGGGCGTGGGCCCGCCATATACCATAGAGCGACGCGGTTACGGCGATCCGGGAAGGATGTTCTTATGAAAAAGGAGTGGAGCCGGTTTAGAACCGGGGCTTCCTGTGTTTCGGGAGACAGTCCCGACAGTACACAGGTCTTCCTTCGGTCGGCTTGAAGGGAACTTCGCACTCCTTCCCGCAATCCGAGCAAGTGGCTTTCGTCATTTCACGGGGCCCGCCAAAGTTCCTGGGACCGCCAAAATTTCTGTTTCCTCTGTTATAATCCATTGGATGTCTCATGCAGGTAGAAACGCTGCATGTACATATCTGAGCGGATTGTATATAATGCAGATGCACCGCCCATCAACCGTTTCGCCTACACGTCGCCCAAAAGACAGTGAGCAGGTCATGGAAACGCGAATGCCAAAGAACTTTTGGATACAGGTGACCGGAAACCACGCATACGCCGGAGAAGGGGGGACTGGTGTGGAGACACTCAAACCAGTAACGTCAGGCTGTGCCCTGGTTTGATAAGTCGCTCCAGGAACGGCCCGGGGAGGCCCTGGTCGATGAGAGAGGGTCGCCGGGTAACACGCGAGAGACAGGATGTGGGCAGGCGTGACATTCCATCCCCCCGCCCGGAGCCAAAGGGATCCGCATCATCAGGTTCCCGACGAGAAAATTTCCTGAAATCTCATCCTCCTGGATAAGGCTTGTATGGAACAATCGCCATGCGGGGCCCGCTCCCTCGAAGTGGGAGGAAAGCCGGGCTGCAAGTCCCCGCGCGCACTACCGGCAAAAGGTGGCAAGTTTACATCTCAGATTGGTGATGTGATGCCCTCCGGTTACCGCACGTAGAGAGTGGCGTTATTGCCTGTTTCAGGCGCTTTCCCGCGTTAAACGCGGTTGTGATATTCGCGGATCGAGAGACAACGCTCACCCTGTCCGCGACAGCGGTGCGTGGATCATGTCTGGGGGGCAGAGTATCTCAAACCGCGCCCCTACCCCCGGGTTCCCGGTCTCCCTGATAGTTATCCCGGTTATGCCAAGGATCTCACGCGAGAGGAAGAGGCCAAGACCGGTGTTTTTGCCGTAGGCGTAGGAGAAAATCTTCTCCTTCTCATCGACCGGAACACCAACACCATCGTCCTCGCAGACGATGATACAGGAATCTTCCCCCCGTTTCAGGCTAAAAGAGATCCTGGTGACCTTCTCCCCGTGGCGCAGCGCGTTATCGATCAGGTTTGTAAAGACCTTCTCTATGAGGGGGTCGGCGAAGACCTCCACCCCTGGCGGGATTTTGTTCTCAAGGGTGACCGTGCCAAGCGGGACGTAACTGACCGCAGCCTCCACAAGAGACCGGATCTCCTGCCAGGCGGGAGCCACTGTCCCAACCTTCTGGTACTCGGCCGTGAACTGGAGAGTGTTGTTGATCCGTTTCACCATCTCAACGGCGTTCTCAACGTGGCGCCAGGCGTTCGCCTGGTCTGTCTCACGCAGTTCCAGCGCAAGGTCGAGATGCCCCCAGAGCACCGATAACTGGTTTAAGAGGTCGTGGCGGGTGATGCTCGCCATAAGCTGGAGTTTCCTGCTGGCCTCAGCGAGCGCCTTCTCAGCACGTCGGCGGTTCAGGTTCTCCTCAGCGAGATCCTCATTGCTCTTCGAGACCTCATCGACGGCCAGGCGGAGTCGATCGTTTAAAGATCTCAACTGCGCCTGTACCTTGTGGAGCTCAGCGTTCTTCGCCACCGCGATCGTGTAGGTTGAAAGAAGGGTATTTAAGATCTGGATTTTCCCAGCTTTGATGGTGTAGGTATTGCCGTTGAAAGTTATTTCCAGTTCTTCAGCACCCTCCCGGGCACCGGTCATCCCCTGCACCCTCATTACGCCCTCGATCTGGGAGCAAACATGTTCCGGGCTCGGAGGCTTGACGATAAAACTGTCAGCACCGGCCGCAAGTCCTTTCAGCACGTCAGCAGGGTCAAATAGGACGGTGACCATTATGACAGGGAGATCCGGGTTCTGCTGCTTTATACGACGACAGAGTTCGTAACCATCAATCCCCGGCATCAGGATGTCGGTCAGAACAACATCCGGTCTCGCGGTCTCCACCTGCTTTATCGCCTCGGCACCGTTGCCCGCCACCATGACGTTGTAGCCCGCAGTCTCAAGGATCTGGCGGAGAAACTCGGCCTGCGTCCTGCTATCCTCCACCACAAGTATATTCACCGCTCTCGCCTTCCTTTCGCTTCCATAACGCCCCCCCACCCTCGCAACACCACCTACCAATTATCCAGAAAACCCTAATCCTGCCTCTGATCGGAACTGGGTGATCTTATCCACCCGCTAAGACCGAGCTCACGAATCCAGGCCATCCACCGCTGATCTCAATCTGAAATGACCTTTATCGAACTAATGCTGCATAATATTTGTGATAAAAGTTACTCCGCAATCAGGTCGTCTCGATTCGCCTTCCAGGGTTAGTGGAACCACCGTCAGCTGCAGCGTAATGATGCCGCTGATCACACCCATTCACACCCTCGCAGCAGGAGGCCCCCTGAGACTCCCGTTCTCGACAAGACACAACGCTTATCCCCGGCCTCTCCAGAACTTACCCGGAGAGACGCAGGAGTCGATAACGAATGGCAGACGTCTATTTCGCAAACCTCAGGGCACGAAGTCCCGGGGAGAGCAAGATCGAGAAGATACGCCATCTCTTCGATGCGGCCGGGTTTGACCGTGTGGTCAGGCATGATGACCTTACGGCCATCAAACTGCATTTCGGAGAGCGTGGTTGCGACACCTACCTGAACCCGCTCTTCATCAGGCAGGTGGTCGATAAGGTAAAAGAGCGAGGTGCGCAGCCCTTCATCACAGATACCGCCACACTCTACGCTGGAAGCAGGGCCGACGCAGTCAGGCACACCGTCACCGCCATCGAGCACGGTTTTGACTACGCCATCACCTCCGCGCCGGTGATCATCGCCGACGGCCTCCGTGGTGGATACTGGAGGGAGGTTCCAGTCAAAGGAAAGCACTTCAAATCTGTCAGGATTGCCGGAAACGTCCTTGACGCAGACAGTATGATCGCCCTCTCCCACGTAAAAGGCCATGACCTTGCCGGGTTTGGGGGTGCGATCAAGAACCTTGCCATGGGGTGCGCCCCGCCGTCAGGAAAAGCTGCGCAACACGCCGCCAGACCCTGCGTAGATATCGAACGGTGCATCGGTTGTGGGAGTTGCACGAAGGTCTGCCCGCAGTCAGCGATTGACCTCTCTGAGGGGGTGGCACATCTCAACCGTGAGCACTGCGTCGGTTGCGGCGACTGCATGCGGGCCTGCCCCGAGGGAGCGATCGAGTTTGACTGGATGACAGAGGTCCTGCCGTTCATCGAACGGCTTTGCGAGTACGCTCTCGGCGCCGTCTGTAGCAGACCAGGGAGGACTGGCTACATCAACTTCCTCCTCAACATCACGCCGGATTGTGACTGTGTTCCCTGGAGCGACGCACCTATTGTCCCCGATATCGGGATCCTGGCCTCCACAGACCCGGTATCGATCGACCATGCGAGCCTCGATCTCATAGACAGCCAGCAGGGGTTTTTGCATACACTGCTTGAGAGGAATCTGGCCCCGGGTGAAGACAAGTTTAAAGGTGTCCGGGACTATACAGAGGGTCGATACCAGATCGCCTACGCCACCCGAATCGGCCTCGGAGACGGGGCATACCATCTGGTCGAGGTCTGAAGATGTCAACCGGAAAAGTTGTGTTGCTCTGCGGGAGTCCCAGACGGAGGGGAAACACCGAACTCGTGCTCAGCGAGTGCGCAAATCTACTCGAACGCGAGGGGCTAAAGACCAGGATCATTACCCTTGCAGACAAACAGATCCTTTCCTGCACCGCATGCGGCCTCTGCACGGAGGGGGAATGTGCTCTCGACGATGACTTAAACGAGATCATCGAAGAGATCAGGGAGGCCGACGGCTTCATCGTGGGTGCCCCCGTCTATTTCGGCACCGCCCGCGGTGACGTCACAGCAGCCCTTCAACGGATAGGGATGGTCTCGATGGCCTCGGACTCCTTCCTCTCGCGGAAGGTCGGCGGACCTATCGCTGTGGCCAGGCGCGGCGGGCATACCGCAACGCTCCAGGAACTGTTGATGTTTTACCTGATCAACGACATGATCGTGCCCGGTTCAACATACTGGAACATGGTCTTCGGGGAAGCGCCGGGCGAGGCGCTGGCCGATGAAGAGGGGATGAGAACGGTGCGGCGATTCGCCGAGAACGTGGCTTACCTGATAAAGAGACTTCGGTGAGGTTGATCGACCCAACAGGAACGATCCCGTTGTAGAACCACCAGAAACAATCAAGTTGGGAGAATAAAGAGCATGGATCTTTCGTCTGAGGCGATCAGGCCGGATGTCGCGAACACGGCACCGCTGACCCGGCGGGAGATCACCGAACTCCTGCCCGAGGTGAGGGGCTGGTCACTCAAGGAGGGGCGCCTCACCGCCCGATTTGGATTCAAGGGGTTTGTTGAGGCCCTGGCATTCCTGAACAGGGTCGCTGAATTTGCCGCGCGGGAGAACCACTTCCCTGATCTCAGCATCCAGGAGGGGAGGTATGTTGAGGTCACCTGGTACACCCACGCCATCGGCGGACTCTCCAGGAACGACTTCATCATGGCCGCACGGCTATCGGAGCGACTACGAAACCGGCGTGCCGGGATCGTCTAATCGGAACCGAACGCACGCATAACGCGTGCTTTAATAGCCTCTTTAGGTAGAGCGCCGACCACACGGTCAACAAGTTTCCCATTAGCAAAGAAGAGCAACGTCGGTATCGCAGTTATGCCGAAACTGGACGCAATGAGCGGGTTTTCGTCGACATTGCACTTCCCGAAGGTTATCCTGCCAGCTAAATCGTGTGAGAGGTCCTCGATCACCGGCGCCACCATCCGGCAGGGACCGCACCATTCTGCCCAGACATCGATTACAAGACGGGGATGTTTACGGAGAACCTCTCCAAAGGTCGCATCGGTAATCTCAATGACACCACCAGACCTGCCGGTGAACCGCTCCTCCATCTTCCGGAGGCGCTCTTCCCGCAGGCGCTGAAGTTCATCGTCAAGCGGTCTCTCTCCTACCATACAGCGAATTTATGCCTTCACTACCTATAAATGATTGGCCATGCACTGCGTGCGTAACGGAGAGGCAGGCCTGCAAAAGGTATATAACAGCCGAGAACGAATGTGTATATCCCACAGGGACGAAGCGAGGTGGGGTAGTCAGGAAATCCCGACGGGCTCATAACCCGTAGACCGATGGTTCAAATCCATCCCTCGCTATGATCGGTTCTCCTGCGTTTCAAAAAGTTTTTTTATTCCGGCATTCTTTCACCTAAACCGGCCCCAAAAGGGAGATTTCTGTCGCACTGTTTCAAGGAGAGTACGGTTAGAGAGGGATGAGAGACCTACGCCTCTTCCTTTCCTGAACCGAATGTCGAGAGATCCGACTGAAGTGTCCCGCCCCTATAACTCACGACGCAGCGAGAGTTCTTCTCCCCATCAATCTCCACGGGGTAACACCCGGTCAGGCAACCGGTACAGAGGTCCTGCTCCCCAAACCCTGTCGCCTCCACCAGTTCCTCTAGCGGGATGTATACGAGTGATGCCGCGCCAACGCTCTCACGAACCGCATCCACCTCCCTGCCGCTTGCGATCAGTTCTGCACGGGTGGGCATATCCACCCCGAGATAGCAGGGAGCAATTATAGGCGGGGAACCAACGCGGAGATGAACCTCCTCTGCCCCCGCCTCACGGATCATGTTCACAATCCATCTGGAGGTTGTCCCGCGGACGACGCTGTCATCAACGAGGATCACACGTTTGTCCTTGAGGTTACCACGGACGGTATTGAGCTTGATCCTGACTGCTCGATCCCGCTGCTTTTGAGTCGGCATGATGAAAGTCCTGCCCATATAACGGTTCTTCATCAACCCCTCAAGGAATGGGATCCCTGATCTTTCTGCGTAACCGGCGGCATAGGCCGTCCCTGAATCAGGAACAGGAGATACCAGATCCGCATCAGTTGGTCTTGCTTCGTAGAGTTTTTGTCCGATCTGGCGCCTGACATCGTAGACCAGTTTGCCGTCCATCACCGAGTCGGCGCGGGCAAAGTAGATGTACTCGAAGATGCAGTGTGCCTTACGGTTCGCGGTAGCGATCTGGGTAGAAGATAGTCCTGACTCATCGATGCGGACGAGTTCGCCAGGGCACACGTCGCGGATGAAAGTGCCATCCAGTGCGTCGATCGCCACGCTCTCCGATGCAACGATGTAGCCCTGGTCAAGTTTACCGATACAAAGCGGTTTGATCCCGAGTGGGTCGCGAAAAGCGTAGATGGTATCATTAAGGAGCGCAACCGTGGCGTAAGACCCGCGCAACCGGCGCATGCATAGCAGGACGGCATCCTCCATGCTCTTTGACGCCCGGAGTGCGTCGGCTATGATGCTACCGATTATCTCGGTATCGGTGGTGGTGCAGAAGATCTGTCCCCGACGCTCGTAATCATCCCGGAGTTCGGTCGTATTGACCAGATTACCGTTATGGGCGATCGAGAGAGTCAGTCCGCGGTACTTGAAGTTAAAGGGCTGGACGTTCTCGGGGATCTTCGACCCGGTTGTAGGGTATCGAACGTGCCCGATTCCAGCGTTCCCCCGCAGTTCCTGCAGGGTATGCCTGTTGAAGACCTCGGCGACAAGTCCCTGCGCCTTATGCGTGTAGAGGGTTGTGCCTTCAAAAGTAGAGATCCCGGCGCTCTCCTGCCCACGGTGCTGGAGAGCGTAGAGGGCATAATACAACTGAAATGAGACACCGCCAGCATCGACGATGCCAACGATACCACACATGATACAACTCTAGTGCGTTGGTACCTTTGGTTTCTTCTCAGTCCATCTATAACTCCGGATCTTCCGGCTCCTGCCGAAACCACAGGCCGAACAGACCTTGTGACGCGCGTGGAACGAGATCTTGCCGCACCGCCTGCAGGCGATGTGGGTGTGTTTCTGCCTCTTGCCCATTGAAGGTGTGCCTTTTGACATTCTCACTCACCAGGTTTATTCGATTGATGGGGTAATGTAGATCACATTATCACCGCGGACGATCAGCGTGCCGAGTTTCTGCGTCACACCGTCCACTTCTTCTTCTGCCCTGTCCAGTACCAGATTCATGTGAACATCGTATCCCTGGAGGATCCCCCGGATCTCTCTTCCACCTTTTAGGCTGATGATGACGGGCTGACGATTCAGTACCTGATCTAAAATATCCAACGGTCTTGGCGTCATATGATTACCCTTTGCCGTCCATTCTGGAGTAATATATTTGAGTGAGGAACCTACTTAAATATAACCGCACTGGTTGCACCCAGCATGAGGTCCCGAAAGATGCCACAGATCACCGTAAAGAAACGTCATGTCATCCGGAAGTCACAGGTAGCCGAACTTATGAAGCACCTCGGCGAGGAGATCGGGGCATCCGCCGACCTCTTCAGGTCTGAACGGATCGAGCGGGTTGAAACCGATTTTCCATTCGAGATCTACCTGGTCGAGAGAAAACCGCTCCTTATGGGCACGGCAGACTGGGCCTTTCCGAGCCTTCGGGGGCTCGTCGAGCGGCCGATACCCGAGCGGAGGGTGGTGGTCGATTCCGGCGCGGTCAGGTTTATCGTTAACGGCGCGGATATCATGCGCCCGGGGATAGTCTCGGTCACCTCTGACGTCCGTGCAGGGCACCCGGTTCAGGTCGTCGATGAAAGGCACTCCAAACCGCTTGCTGTGGGGATTGCGCTCTTTGATGCAGCGGATATGGAAAAAAAGGAGAAGGGTAAATCTGTTAAAAACATCCACCACGTCGGTGACGATCTCTGGAATCTTGAGGTCTGAGAGCGATAATAATGGATACTATTAAATAAAACTCATTCCTCAATTTTTTCTATGGTTAAAAATATCTTCGACAGCATCCTCGGTAAAAGCCCGGCACGGAGTGAGGAGGACTATATGGAACTCGATCTCGCCGCCTACGAGGTATCGAGTGAAGACGAGCCGGCATCGATGTACGTCAAGATCGCCACCATATCTGACCTCAAGGACACACCCCGCGTTAAGGACGAGGTCTACAATGGAAACATCGTCATCGTCGATATGGGGCGATTGAAGATGGACAAGGTAACGTTTGAACGGGTCATAAAAGACCTGCGCGACGTGGCAAAGGACGTTAACGGCGACATTGTCGGCCTCGGCGAACAGAAGTACGTCATCATCACACCGATGTCGGTCAAGATCTCACGCGAGAAGATCGGCGGTGGCATCTGAGTGCGGGAATCATACTCTGGAACCTGTCCCGCCTGCGGAGGTGAGATCCAGATTACCCATCACCGTCTGGAGATTCCGCATTTCCCTGACCTGCTACTGGTCTCGATCGCGTGCGAGGCCTGCGGCTACCGGCATACGGACACCATCATACTGGGGGAGGGTGACCCCGTCCGCTGGACGGTGCAGGTGGAGGGGCCCGAAGATCTATCCATACGGGTAGTCAGGAGCACGACAGGAACTATCAGAATCCCGGAACTCGGCCTTACGATCGAGCCCGGTACCGCCTGCGAAGGGTTCGTCACAAACATCGAAGGTGTTCTCTCACGATTTGAACAGGCGGTGGAGGCGATCCTGGCAAGCCCGGAGAGCGAGGACGAGCAAGAGGCCGCGCTCAGGGTAAAGGAGACACTCACAGCCGCACGGGATGCGGCATTCCCGTTCACCGTCATCCTGGAGGATCCGGCTGGAAACAGCATGCTCGTCAGCGATAAGGCCAAGAAGGTTCTCCTCGAAGAAGGGGAGACCTGACCTTTTTTCCAAACCCGGCCGATCCGGTGACGCAAAGGTCACAGATGCTTTATCCGAAAGGAGTGGCGGTTTTTTCTACCGTCTGGTTGCGGTGGCCTGATTAGAAGTTGGAGAACTGCGGGCAACCATCCCCCCTGATATCCCTCAAATAAGAGAGATACCAATCACCTGATCTCCACGCCCTTCAACCGCACACCCGGTTCCTCCGTCACCTCGCCGACCACCCGGGCATCGGGGAATATAGACTGGATAGTGGCCACGCTCCCGGCAGGGGCGATGAAAGCGTAGCCCATACCCATGTTGAACGTCCGATAGATCTCGACCGTCCCGATACCACCGGCCTCCTGCAACCACTCGAATATGAGAGGGGGCTCAAGAGGGTTCGTGATCGAGAAACCATACTTTGAGAGCCGTTTCAGGTTCAGGAGACCACCCCCTGTGATGTGACACATCCCGTGGATGGTGCAGCCCTCCGTCACCTTGAGCACCCCGGCGTAGATCCTGGTAGGGGTCAGGAGGTCCTCACCCAGGGTCTTACCGTTCGGGAGACGGGTATCATAGGAGGCACATTCATCCACGATCTTCCGGGCGAGGGTCAGGCCGTTGCTGTGAATACCGCTTGAGGGGACGCCGACTATCACGTCGCCGGGAACGATCGCCTCCCCGGTTATGACCTTCCCCTTCTTCTGGACGCCAAGACCTGTCCCGGCAAGATCCAGGCCTCTCACAAGGCCCCTGAGAGTAGCGGTCTCGCCGCCGACTATGTTCATGTTAGCCTGGCGGGCACCCTCGTTCAATCCCTCACCGATCTGGGCCATCTTCTCCGGCGAAAGTGAGTCGGTCGCGATGTAATCCACGAACGCAACGGGCTCGAGGTTCATCACATAGAGATCGTTCACGTTCATCGCGACACAGTCGATCCCTACCGTCCGCCAGTCCTGCAGCGCATCAGCGACGAGCATTTTGGTACCGACACCGTCTACCGCGAGTGCAAGGACGTATGGCCCGCAGTCGATCAGCCCGGCAAAATGCCCGACCTCCCCCAGCATTGAGAACGCACCGGTTCTGCGGTAGGTGAGTTTATCGATCAGCGCCCTCACCGCCCGGGCCTCAAGGTCTATGTCGACACCGGCATCACGGTAGGTATGTTCTGGCATCTCCGAAGCCTCCATTTTGTACCTGAGGGGACGGTACAGGGACATCCTCAGTCTCATCCGAGTTTTTTGATAGGCGGAACTCGTCGTGCAGCACCCGGAGGGCGTGCTTGCCATCCCAGGCCTTCACAACGAAGGAGACGTTCACCTCACTTGAGCCCTGCGAGATCATCATTACGTTGATCCCGGCACGGCCGAGCGCGGAGAAGATCCGCCCACCTGTTCCGGGGGATCCGGCCATCCCGGCACCCACAACCGCCAGTGCAACCACATCACGGTCATGAGTGACCTCGCGCACGATCCCCTGCTTCACGATGGGGGTAAGGGCAGCGAGAGCGGCGTCGAGGTGCGACTCATCGATGATGAGGGATATGTTTGCCTCGCTTGAGCCCTGCGAGATCATCATGATGTTCACCTCCCGATCCGCGAGCGCTCCAAAGATCATCTTTGCAACCCCGGGACGGCCGATCATCTGGGCACCGTTGACATTGATCAGGGCCACCTTCTCGATCAGGGCTATGGCCTTGACCACCCGCTTCTCCTGATGCCTGTCCCGGCGGATAAGGGTGCCGGGGAGTTCTGGCCTGAAAGAGTTCTTGACCCGGATCGAGATATCCTTCTGCATCGCGGGTTCGATTGAGCGGGGGTGGAGCACCTTTGCACCGAAGTAGGAGAGCTCCATCACCTCCAGGTAAGAGATCTCGTCGAGCACCCGTGCGTCCTGGATGATACGGGGGTCAGAGGTCATCACGCCGTCGACGTCTGTCCAGATCCAGATCTCGTCAGCATCGATACCGGCGCCGATGATGGCGGCCGAGTAGTCGGAACCGCTCCGACCCAGTGTGGTGATAACACCCTGCTCCGTTGCCCCCATGAACCCCATGATAACAGGAACGCCCTCTCCGAGCAGGGGGACGACCCGGGCCCGGATCCTCTCCTCGCTCACCGGGAGAGCACGGGCATCACCGTGGTTTGCAGTCGTGACGATCCCGGCTTCAGCGCCGTCAAGAACGACTGAAGGTATGCCACGCTGCCTGATAGCAGCGCTCAAAATAGGGGCGGAGAGTCTTTCCCCGAAGGAGATGATGTAATCACGAGAGCGAGGAGTCAGTTCCTTCAGGGTATGCACCGCGGTGAGTATGTTCTGTAACCGGAACAGCAGGTCGTCGATTATCCCCGTCACTTCAATGGTGTATTCCGGGGCTGTTGCCTCCAGGAGCCTGATATGGCGCTCCCGCATCGCTGAGATGAATTCATCGATCGCTGGCGCTTCACTGCTCGTAGCTGCCTCATCGGCAGCCGCGATGATCCGGTCGGTGATACCGGAGCATGCTGACACTACTACCGCAACCTCATCTCCTGCCGCATGATGTGATTCAACTATATCTGCGACCCGCTGGATACATGCCGCTTCCCCGACAGAGGTGCCGCCAAATTTCATCAAAAGCCTCATTCTGGCTCACTTATCCCCTGCAATTACTTTATGATAGTATACAACGCATCGACTAATAAGATGCTTGTAGATGAGATTGTGGACACGCACGTGCTGGTTGTCGGGAGTGGCGGCGCTGGTATCCGGGCTGCCATCGAGGCGTCCCGCTACGGCGATGTTGTCCTGGTCTCCAAGACAATCGCCGGCAAGGGTGGGTGCACGACGATGGCAGAGGGTGGATACAACGCTGTGCTGCGCGACCAGGACTCGATTGATGTCCACCGGGAGGATACCCTGGCGGGCGGCGCATATCTCAACGATCCAGAACTCGTGGACATCCTGGTTCACGAGGCCCCTGAGCGGATGGACGACCTCATCCGCTGGGGCGCGGTCTTCGATGTAACTACCGAGTGTCAGGTTGCACAGCGGCCGTTTGGCGGACAGCGGTTTCCCAGAACGTGTTATGCCGGCGACCGGACGGGGCATGAGATCATAATGACCCTACTCGAACGTCTTGATGCAACAGATACGCACATCTACCAGGAGGTCACCGTAATCGACCTTCTAACAGACGAGAACGGTGCGGTCGCAGGGGTGATCGCCCTCGATCGTGACGGTGAGGTTGTGCTCTTCCGGGCCGACGCGACGGTGCTTGCAACCGGGGGAGGGACGCAGGTCTACGACATATCCACAAACTCCGCCGCCGGTACCGGGGACGGGTTCGCCATGGCCTACCGTGCAGGGGCGGAACTGATCGATATGGAGATGGTCCAGTTCCACCCAACAGGCGCAGTCTACCCCTACGACGCACGGGGGCGCCTTGTGACGGAGGCCGTCCGGGGAGAGGGTGGTCTCCTCATGAACGCCCGGCGTGAGCGGTTCATGAGACGATACGATCCCGAGCGAATGGAACTCTCCACCCGGGACGTGGTTGCAAGGGCTATCGCAACCGAGGTGCTGGAAGGGCGCGGGACGGCCCGCGGTGGGGTTTACCTGGACGTTACCCACCTTCCAGCAGAGACGATCGAGACCCGTCTCCCGGTGATGCTTGAACAGTTCCTCGCATTCGGCGTGGATATCAGGCGGGAACCGATGGAAGTGGCGCCCACCGCCCACCACATCATGGGCGGGCTCCGGATCACCGCCGAGTGCCGGACAACCCTGCCAGGCCTCTTTGCATGCGGGGAGGTTGCCGGCGGGGTGCACGGTGCAAACCGCCTGGGCGGGAACGCGCTTGCCGAGACACAGGTCTTCGGGAAACGTGCAGGCGAGTTCGCCGGGATGTCTGCGGCACGGAGCGGCCGGATCGATGAGGCAAGAGTCCATGATATCTTCAAGATGCTCGACGGTTTCTATGACGGGGTGGTAAAGCCGGCGGATGTTCGGAAAGACCTGAAACTCACGATGTGGAACCAGGCCGGGATCTTTCGAAACGCCGCTGACCTCCGGACTGCCCTTATGCAGGTCCGCCGTCTCTCGGATCGGCGGCTATACGCAGCATCGAGCGATAACCTTGCCGAGTGCTGTATTGTCCGGAACATGTGCACCACCGCCTCCCTGATAATCCGCTGCGCCATGTTGAGACCGGAGAGTCGTGGAGCCCACATGAGGCTGGACGCCGAGGTCGCGACCGAACCGGCGAAGTCACCGTTTGGACATACATACATCTCTCTCACCCGGGATGGGATCGAGCGACGGGAAGTGGCAGCATGAAAAAGATCAGAATAAAGGTCTCGCGTTTCAACCCCGCGGTAGACGCGGAACCGCACCTTGAGGAATATACCGTCGAGGTCAATGAGGGCGCGAGGGTGCTCCACGCTCTTCATGCCGTCCACGACGACCACGACCCGACGCTTGCCTACCGTTACTGCTGCGGGGCAGGACAGTGTGGAACATGCGCCGTCAGGGTTAACGGGGAACCCGTCCTTGCCTGCATGGAGGAGGCACGCGACGGGATGACGGTCGAACCGCTGGTGCTCCCCGTCCTTAAGGACCTGGTGATCGATATGGAACCGGTGATCGCCAAGATCGCCAGGATCTGCCCGAGACCAGACGCGGAACTCCCGCCAAAGGAGGTGATCGAGGAGATAAAACCGCTCCGGGACTGCATCGAGTGCCTCTGCTGCGTCTCTGCCTGTCCGGCGCTCCTGGTGACAGAGTTCGCCGGACCGACGGTGCTCCGTCAGGAGATGCGACTTGCCCTCGACCCCAGGGATTCCGGCGACCGGATCACCGATGCCATCAAGAAAGGGCTCTTCTACTGCACAACCTGCAAGCGCTGCGTGGAGGTCTGTCCGAAGGATATCGATACCCCCGGAAAGGCGATCGAGAAACTCCGGGAACTCGCGAACCGGCGCGGGCTGACCCTCCCGCGACACCAGGAGGTGGCCCGACTGGTGCAGGAGACGGGACGGAGCGTCGAGCGGACGAAGGTCACGTTCCTTGAGCAGGTGCCGGAGGTGATAGAGCCAGATGGACCGGTCCGCGGAGAGGTAGGGTTCTTTGTCGGCTGTATGTTCAACGGCCGGGTGCCGCAGACGGCGCTTGACGCGATGGAGGTCATGAAACGTAACGGGATCAGGGTGATCATCCCCCACGAGCAGGTCTGCTGCGGGTCGCCGCTGATCAGGACGGGACAGACATCGTTTGTGGACGACCTGAAAGAGCGGAACATCGAGGCGTTCACAAGCCGGGGGATAAAGACCGTGATGACGATCTGTGCCGGCTGCGGGGCGACGCTGAAGAACGATTACGAGACCCCGTTCGTGGTCAAAGACGTCACCGAGGTCCTGACGGATTACGGGATCGAGCCCCCGGCGAGACTCGATATACGGGCGACCTACCACGACCCCTGCCACCTCCTGCGGGGCCAGGGGATCCGCGAACAGCCGCGGGAACTCCTCCGGCAGACTGTGAGGGAGTTCGTGGAGATGCCGGCGCAGTGTTGCGGTGCCGGTGGTGGCGTCCGGTCGGGGGTGCCGGAGGAGGCGATGGCCCTCGGGGCTATGCGCGGCGAGGCGGTGAGGGCGACCGGTGCGGACGTGGTGGTGACGGTCTGCCCGTTCTGCGAGTTCCATATCGCCGACTGCACGGATGTTCCGGTGAAGAACCTGACTACGATCCTGCTTGAGGGCTACAGGAAGAAAGACGCGGAGCAGGAGCCATCCGGGTGAGCGATTCCGGGGTTCAACCCGGGTAGTTGCCACAACACAATGGTAATCGCAAAAATTCCGGCCTGTATACGATCCCCACACGGCCGGATGGAGAGTGGATGATGGTTGCTGGAAAGCCGTGCCCCGGCCAGGAGACCGGACTTTCAGAACGATTCTAACCTGAGTGTAGTCGGAAGTTCTCCCGCAAAACCCGGTCCCGGGTATACAGGATTGGAAACGGCTCCTCGGCGATTCCACACCCTGAAGAGAGGGCGGTATGAGAATTGCGGCAGATGCCTGAAGCCTTTCTACCCGTCCTCAGTAGAAGGGGGCCCTTCTTCATGCACCTACAGATTTCAGATCTCCCATGCAGGTTCTGCAAGTCCATAGACGAAGGAGTTGGACAAAAAAATGTCACAGACGGGTTTGCACCTTCAGGGAGACCCCGATCAAATAATGGGCCCGGAGGGATTTGAACCCACGACCGCTCGGTTATGAGCCGAGCGCTCTAACCAGACTAAGCTACGGGCCCGGCAATTTTCTGTATATAAACATCAGTCTGTGACGATAAATACGTTGTGCGCACCACACCGAAGGATGCGGACAGTATATACAATCGCAGAACGAGCAAAACAGTATGCACCGGATCATCGACTGGAACGAACTCTGGAAAGCAATCCACATAAGTTCACCCGAACGGCTCGCAAAGAGCCGTGATCCCGCCGCCGCCTGGGACAGACGTGCATCTGCCTACAGACGGGTCACCCGCGGTGAGAAGGAAGCAACCAGACTGGAACTCGAGATCATCAACCTCCAGGGCGGGGAGACCGTGCTTGACGTTGGTGCAGGCACAGGTAGACTTGCGGTGCCGATTGCGAGGACCGCAGTCCACGTAACAGCCCTCGACCCCTCCGAAGGCATGCTCAACGTCCTGCGCGAGCGGATGGCAGCTGAAGGACTCACGAACTACTCCTGCGTTAAGATGCGCTGGGAGGATGTCGTGATCGGGAGAGATATCGAGCCCCACGAGATCGCCATCGCGGCTTTCTCGCTCGGGTTCTACGACCTTGCTGCCGCCCTGGAAAAACTAGACGCCGCTGCAACCCGGGCGGTCTACCTCTTCTGGCACGCAGGCGAGTGGCGTGGCCCCGAGGAGATGGCACTATATCGTGCAGTCTTTGGAGAAGAAGCGATAATGAGGAAAGGCTACCCCGACTACATCTTCCCCGTAAACATCCTCCACGATGCCGGTATCTACCCGAACGTCAGGATCTATAACGCCGTCTGGGAGACCGTCTACGAATCTCCAGAAGAGGCCGCCCGAACATGGGTGGCGATGCACAACCCGGGCATGGAGGATCTCTCTCCGGTCAGGGACTACTTTGCCAGGGTGCTTTACAGAGACGAGGCCGGGAAGTATGTCGAGACAACACGAAGGCCCACAGCAGCGGTCTGGTGGGAGAAAGAGGAGAGTTAGGCGGATAGACCTTCAATCCCGGATGATCTGGTTGATGATCGCCTCAGAGATGTCGGCGGAATACTCCCCCGCCCGCCGGATGCTCTCAGCGATGTAGCCGATCGAGAGGACAACCTCGCCAGACTTTTCGTGCGCAAGGGCGCTGATACCATCCGTCATCCTGGCAAGGTCTCCAACCATCTCGATCGTCCGGTTGGCATCGACCATATCTGATGAGAAGAGAGCCCGCATGCTTGAATCCAATATGGACATTGCGGTCTCCGTGGCTGCTTTAATCCCGTTGACGACTTCACCATCGACCTCGTGCTCGATCAGAACGGGGACATGAGATGCAATCCTGACACCGTGGTCGCCGATTCGCTCAAGGCTTCTACTGACCGTATAATAACTGGATGCCCCTTCAACGGTCACGTGGAGTTTCTCCGGAAGCGTCGCGTCTCTGAACATTAGATGATACTGGCGCGAGATCAGCCACTGGAGTTTGTCCACCTCCACATCCCTTTTGATGACATCCTCCGCCAGAACGGTGTCTCGTGACTCGAGTGCGACCATAGCATCGTTATACATCGTCCCAATTATCACAAACATCCGTCTGATGCTGTTCTCAAACGGCATCTCCACCGGGTTCAGGATGTCCCGCATGAGGATGGATGAGTCGGTCTCCTCGACGATCTGCTGGCCGATGGTCATCATACTGAAGTCACGTACAGCTTTGCGGATGGCAGGGGGGAGTCTGGTGGACGCAGATATGCGGATGGCCGTATACCCGGCGATGTAGGAGCCCACAAGACACCGGAAGAGGAAAACGGGATCCCGGATAGAGTCGACCTGGAACTCCTTTTCCCTGGACTGTTTCTCCTCTGAGGGACGGGGCAGGATGAGAAGGCTTCCATCGGCCTGGACCTTCACCGGAAGGGGCTCGTTCTTCTTGATGTTCATAGACTGAACCCATTCCTTTGGAAGAGAGATGACATACGAAGACCCACCGGTTCTCTGGACCTTCCGAAACTCCATAAGAGACGTGTTTCTATAGGAGTAGAAATAATTAACTGTTGCAACAATATTGAATATACTGGTATTTATTGTATGGATTTGACTATATTTAATGTCGAAAATAACTATACCTTTTTACCATCCATTTATTATCATGACAGGAAAACGTCTGTCGGGTGTGACGGCGGTTGCTCTCGCCGGCATACTTATGGTAGTTCTGATGGCAGCCGGGTGTCTCGGCAGCCAGCCGTCCGGGTCACCGGCATCACCGTCACAACAGATCACGGTAACCGGATCGACAACGGTGCTCCCCATCGCCGAGAAAGCAAGGGAAACCTTCGAGGACAGGTATCCCTCCACCAGTGTTCTGGTGAGCGGCGGCGGTTCAAGCGTCGGTGTCAGGGCCGTGGGTGAGGGGACAGCAGATATAGGGATGTCCTCGCGTGACCTGAAGCCCGAGGAGACCGGGATGTATCCAGGTCTTGTCCTGCACCACATCGCAGATGATGCTATACTTCTAATCGTCCACCCTGAAAACAGCATCGAGAGTCTAACCCTGGACCAGGTGCGCGGCATATACAACGGCACCTACACAAACTGGAACCAGGTTGGGGGGCCAGACCTGGAGATAGTCGTCATCGGTAGAGACAGTGCATCAGGAACCCGTGAGTTCTTTGGCGAGTATGTGATGAAGAAAGAAGACTTCATCAGGTCTCAGGAAGAGTTCAACTCAAACGGCGGCATCCAGCAGAAGGTCTCCCGCACCCCCGGTGCGATAGGTTACGTGGGCCTGGGTTACACTGAAGGCGTGAAGCAGCTAAACATTGAGGTCGACGGAAACACTATAGAGCCCACACTTGAGAACATCAACAGCAAGAAGTATCCGATCACCCGGCCGCTATACATGCTGACGAACGGTGAGCCCGAAGGTGCTGTAAAAGAGTTCCTGGAGTTCATCATGAGCGAGGAAGGGCAGCAGATCGTGGCGAGCGTCGATTACATACCGCTGCAGGGGTAACCCCCCACATTTCTTTTATAACGCAACCCTGAGCGAACATGAAGAAAGAAGAAGCGGCAGCAGTTCAATCCGGCTATCCCGGGTGGTCAGGACATTTCCGGAGAGAACCTGAAGTTCCATTCGCCAGGAGAGGCCGGCACCTCACCGATCTCATCGTCGGCAAACTCCTTTTCATCGTCGCGCTGCTCGCGATCCTCATCGTCTTCTTCATCATCGGTTTCCTGCTTCGCGACGGCTACCAGATAGTTCTTGAGATCGGCCTCTGGAACTTCCTGGCCGGCATGGACTGGAACCCCGCCGGGCCGACGCCATCGTTCGGGATACTCCCGCTCATCGTCGGCACACTTCTGGTGACGGCGCTCGCGATGGCGATAGCCGTCCCGCTCAGCATGGCCACTGCCATCTACATCGCCGAGATTGCCGGTCCCCGGACGAAAGAGGTCATCAAACCGGCTGTCGAGTTGCTGGCAGGTATACCCTCGGTCGTCTACGGGTTCTTCGGGCTGATACTCCTGACAGAGTGGATCCGGATCCTCTTTGACCGACCATCCGGCTCCAGCTGGCTTGCGGGCTCGATCCTGCTTGCTATCATGGCCATCCCGACCATCACAAGCGTCGCGGAGGACGCCCTCAGTTCTGTCCCCCGGGAGTTCAGAGAGGGCAGCCTTGCACTCGGGGCAACCCGGTGGCAGACAATCAGGAGAGTCGTTGTGCCCGGCGCTCTCTCCGGGATCACTGCGGCGGTCATCCTGGGGATGGGGCGTGCCATCGGCGAGACTATGGCGGTGCTCATGGTCACAGGGAACGCCGCTATCATTCCTGAACCGATAACCAACGTCTTCTCCCCGGTGCGGACGCTCACAGGGACGCTCGGGATAGAGATGGGCGAAGTGGCGTTCGGGAGCATGCACTACCACGCGCTCTTCGGCGTAGCGGTTGTCCTGCTGGTGATCACACTCGCCGTCAACGGCCTGGCGAGGTTCATCATACACCGGATCCAGATGACCCCGGCACGTTCGAGGGCATCAGGGGCGTTCATGCAGTCCGTCCACAACCTCATACCGGTCTCCCTTCCTCGCCAGGCCAAAAGGAGGGTCATTCACCCGCGAACCACACAGAGGTTCGCGTTTCTACTGATCTCACTCGGGGTCGTGATCGTGCTTGCGGCTCTGGGGGTGATCCTGCTTGAGATCATCGTCAACGGGGCCGGGGCGATCAGTCTGGAGTTTTTGACCGCCCCACCGAGCAACCTCGGGAGAGAGGGGGGGATATTCCCCGCAATCGTCGGGACACTCTACCTGGTTGCGGGGGCGCTGGCAGTAGCGCTCCCCATCGGCATCGCGACCGCCATATACCTGATCGAGTATACGGCCGATACCCGGCTGACGCGGGGGATCCGCGCTGCGGTCGATCTGCTGAACGGAACACCATCCATCGTATTCGGGCTGTTCGGGTTTGCGTTCCTGGTCCTCTTCCTGAACTTCGGGGTCTCTCTTATCGCCGGGCAGATAACTCTGGGTCTGATGATCCTCCCCACCATAATAAGGACGACCGAAGAGTCGCTCCGGTCGATCCCAAAATCCCTCCGGGAAGGCAGTTATGCACTCGGAGCCTCGAAATGGCAGACTATCTGGCGCGTGGTGCTTCCTCCTGCACTCCCCGGCATCATTACCGGAGCGATCCTCTCGATTGGTCGCGCCGCCGGGGAGACCGCGCCCATAATGTTCACCGCGGTGGTCTTCAGCAGCAGATATCTTCCGTCATCACTCTCTGAACCGGTAATGGCGCTCCCCTACCACCTCTTCATCCTCACGACGAGCGTACCCGGAGCGGACAACCAGAAGTTCGGGACGGCCCTTGTGCTCCTGATGATGGTACTCTCGATATACCTCGTTGCAATACTCGTCCGCCGGAGATACAACCGGGCAACGGTGATGTAGACATGGATGACTCAACGATTCTAGAAACAAGAGACCTCAACCTATGGTATGGGCCTAAACAGGCCCTCCTCAATATCTCGATACGCGTCCCTAAGAACACGGTCACGGCGCTGATCGGCCCCTCGGGATGTGGTAAATCGACCCTTCTCCGGTGTTTCAACCGGATGAACGACCTCATCGACTCGGCACGAATCACCGGCCAGATCCTCTTTGAGGGGGACGACATATACGCTGATCGCACGGACGTATACACGATCCGAGAGAAGATCGGCATGGTGTTCCAGAAACCAAACCCCTTCCCAAAGAGCATCTACGAAAACGTCGCCTACGGCCCCAGGATCCACGGGGAGCGGCACAAAGAGATGCTCGACGATATCGTCGAGACCAGCTTGAGACGTGCCGCGCTCTGGGATGAGGTGAAAGACCGGCTCCACGAACCAGCACTCGCCCTCTCCGGTGGGCAACAGCAGAGGCTCTGCATCGCCCGGTCGCTTGCGGTCGAACCCCGGGTCATCCTGATGGATGAACCCTGTTCCGCCCTCGACCCCATAGCCACAGCAAAGATTGAGGACCTTATCATCAGGCTCGCCCGGGACTACACCGTCATCATAGTCACGCATAACATGCAACAGGCGGCGCGGGCCAGCGAGTATACCGGGTTCATGTATATGGGCAGGTTGGTCGAGTTTGATAGGACACAGCAGATCTTTGAGGACCCGGCAGAAGAACTGACGGAAAACTACATCACCGGGCGGTTCGGGTAGGAAGACCATGGTTGAGAAGTTTCACGGCGAACTTAGGTCTCTGAAAAGAGATGTCCTTGAGATGGGGTATCTCGCACGGGATATGCTCCAGCGGGCGGTAAAAGCGCTGGAGACCAGGGATGTGAGTATGGTCGAGTCGTTTGACCGCGACAAGAAGAGACTCGCAGATCAGGATCACGAGATAGAGCAGAAATGCCTCAGGCTCATCGCACTGTATCAGCCTGTGGCAAAGGATCTGCGAACGATCGCGACCGCGCTTAAGATGAACACCTACCTCTACCGCGTCGGCCGGTATGGAAAAGATATCGCCGTCCTGGTACCCGATCTCGTCGATACCCGGGATTCAGGCCGCCTTGCTGATATCCCGCTGATGGCAGATCTCACCATCGGAATGATCACCGATGCACTGACGGCGTTCGAGCGTGAAGACCTCTCCGTGATACAGGATATCCTGGAGAGGGAGGAGAAGGTTGATGCCCTCAGGTATGACATCCTCCGCGAGTCTCTCGACTGCATGAAGGATGACGGCGGTAGTATCACATGGTGCACGGACTGTATCATGATAGCCCGCTACCTCGAACGCTGCGGCGACCACGCCTGCAAGATCGCCGAGAAGGTGCATTACATGGTGACCGGCGAGCGGATCGAGATCCGGTAAACCACCATCCCCATCAGGTGGGTCGTGAGGGAGGATAGTCATGGGAAAGCCGTGCCAGGGGGCGGGAACAGAATTTCACAGAGAGGTTGGAGATGCACTCTGGGACACGGTATCGCTGGAGATTCGCCATTTGAGGGACGATACGTTCCCCCTCCCCTCTCTCGCGTGTCACGAATACTATCTCTCGCAAAACCCCGCCCACCTCGAGATACGGGGGGAAGAGAGAGCGGCAGCGATGCAGGACCTCCTGGAATTTCCTCCATCGTGGGATCATCTGACCACGGTAGAGCCGGAAGAAACCGGTTGGATAGCCTACTACCATAACAAACGCGGTTTGCGAGAATTTTACAGGCCATTATTTATACCCTGAGACGAATCTCTCAGAGAGATGCAGGATCAACAGCCCGTTAACCTCAAAAGCATCGCCTGGGCGGCGATGCAGCAGTACGGTTTCGTTCCGGCCTTCCCCCCATCCGTCCTCCGCGAGGTCGAGAGGCTTAAACCAAAGGTCTTCGCAGCGACCCTTGATGACCCTCGTGACCTCAGATCGCTCCTTTGGTCGTCGATCGACAATTACGATTCTAAAGACCTTGACCAGATCGAGGTCTGTGAAGAGGGGGCCGGCGGAGAGATCCGGGTTATGGTCGCGATAGCGGATGTCGACGCCTACGTCCCGAAGGGATCGGAGACCGACCACCATGCCGCCAGAAACGGGACTGCGGTCTACACTGGCGTTACGACCTTTCCGATGCTGCCCGACCGCCTCTCTGAGGGCCTGACGTCACTCCTTCCCGGCCAGGAACGTCTGGCGGTGGTCATCGAGTATACCGTTCTCCCCGACGGGGACGTTGTGCCCGGCGACGTCTACCGGGCAGTAGTTGCAAACCAGGCAAAACTCGTCTACGAGGAGATCGGCGACTGGCTGGAAGGGAGCGGCCCCGCGCCAGATATGATCCAGGAGAGACCAGACCTCATGAAACAGATCCTCCTCCAGGACAGGGCCGCAACACGGATGAAGAGTTACCGGACGGAGAGAGGGGCACTTGTCCTTGAGACCATCGAACCCGAACCGCTCGTGGAGGGTGAACGGGTGCTTGGTCTTGTCATCCAGCGGCAGAACCGCGCCCGCTGTCTGATCGAGGAGTTCATGGTCGCGGCGAACAGGACGCTGACATCGTTTCTGAACAACGCCGGTCTCCCGATGATCCACAGGGTCGTCCGCAAACCAAAGTACTGGGAGGAGATCATGGCCGTGGCGGCGGAGCGCGGGACGGCACTACCCGAAGAACCCGACGCAGAGGCTCTCACCCGTTTCCTCATACGGCAAAAAGCGGCCGACCCCGAGCGTTTCCCTGACCTCTCACTTACCGTCATAAAACTCATGGGAGCAGGTGAGTACGTGACGTTTCGGCCCGGGGAAGAACCTATCGGTCACTTCGCCCTCGCTGTCACTGACTACACCCACGGCACCGCACCAAACCGGCGTTACGTCGATATCGTCATTCAGCGGCTGGTAAAATCCGTGCTCACCGGTGAACTCGAACCGCCCTACACCCCGGAAGAACTCGACGAACTCGCTGCCTGGCTTACTGGCCGGGACAAGGCAGCTCAGAAGGTCGAGCGCTTCGTCCGGAAGGCAGCAGCGGCGGTCCTCCTCAGGGAACGGATCGGTGAGACCTTTGAGGCGTTTGTCACCGGTGCCTCGGATAAGGGGACTTATGTCCGGCTGATCGACCCGCCGGCCGAAGGAAAGGTTGTCCTCGGGGAACGGGGCCTGCGGGTCGGCCAGAGGATACGTGTCCGCCTGCTGGCAGTCGACCCCTATAAGGGTTACATCGATTTCGGGTATATCCGGTAAAAGAAAATGGGGTTTATCTTGCGGGGAGGGTGAAAGGGGCAGAGCGAGAAGCCCCCCTTCGGGGAGGTAGTTCACGTCGCCCTGTCCAGATGGACGTCCACCTGCGGGAATGGGATCTCTATACCAGCGTTCCTGAAAGCCCCGAGAATCCCACGGGTTAGATCCCACTTCACTCTAGAAAGAACAGAGGATCTCAAGCGTCGGCACTTCGGCAAACGGGCTCATGAACGCTGTGCGGTAACGGGGGATCACGTAGAGGTCGCTGCTCCCGGCCTCTATAAAAGAGAAGAGGTTACTGCCGTCTACGCGCTCACCGTCAGAGAGGATGGTATCGAGGTGCTCACGCGAGGTGATGACAAAGTTGAGGGTCTTGAGTTTGCCATCCTCTGCAGCATACCGGAAGTTGATCATCTCAACACCGTTCGCCTCGCAAAAACAGATGATATCCTCTTTTGTAAATTCAGCTGGATCTTTCTTGAGAAAGCGTACCAGCATGTTCGGGTTCATAATGACCTCAGAATCTTTCATCTTTTGTATCGTTGTATTTGACCGTATAAAAAGAAATATCTTCACGCTCCGTTACCGCGGTCATCCGGGTTAAACCCCTGTTCTGGGCTTTAAAGGCAATTACAAGGGTTATATCCCGGCTTGCGCCTGCCACGAGCAGGACAGGATACCTCACGTGAACAGCGGCGGGATCACGTCGCCGAGGAGTGCCAGAACCAAAGTTCAGGCCCGGGGCCTCTCATTCATGGAAGCCCGCGGATTTATCCTGTCGGGAAGAGAGGGCGAGTTATATATCAGATGAGATGAGAGGGCTTATCAGTAGAACCGGATGAGCGAACACTCAGAGGGAGCATGATACTGATGCCCGGGCGACCGTCATCTGGCGAGGAGTCGACACTCCTACGATGGATGCGCTTTGAGATCGGCAGGATCAACAACGGCGTTGCTGCGGAACGTAAACACCTCTCAACCCTGCTCTCAGAGGATAAACCATCGTCCGTCACAAAAGGAGGAGACCTTTATGAGTTCGACCGCGACGTCCTTCTCAGACTGGAAAAGGCGCTCCCCGCCGAACTGCAGCGTAGGCTCAGGCTCCCGATCCTCTTCTACTTCGACTCAACAGTTCCTGACAGTCTCTTTCTTGCAGACGATGCTGCGGTAGAGGCACTCCAGCATCTGGGGGAGATCAGCCATCTCCGGCGGATGCATGAGGGCCGGGTATGGATCGCAAAACCCCTTGTCTATGCCATAGTGGGTAGGTATCCAACGGTAATACAGATCGTGATGAGATAGCAGCAGGCAAACGCCAACCGGACGAACCATCCCGGGATCACTCCCCTTTTTTCGTGACCCGCCTCCGGAACCTCTCGACCAGCGGGCGGGTCAAATCGTCCATCTGCCGGTCGAAGTAGTCCACCCATTCTGCAACCAGTGCAAGGTGCCTCTTCTGTTCAGAGAGTCGTTCCTCCAGATCATCGATGGCTTTCCGGAGTTGAGCGGTCTCGCTGGCCCTCTCCTGGCGTTCACGATCGAGTTCCTCAGCCAGGCGCGCGATCCGGCGTTCCTGCATGGCAAGCGTATCCCGCATCACCCCGAGATCTATGACCACCTCGGGGGGGAGCGAGGCGGCGGCAGGACCGATCTCTTCTGTCGGCCCTTCTTCCGGTGCGGCCGATCTCTTCCCGGACTTTACCTCCTGCGTGATCTCCTCCGGTGAAAGCCCTTTCCCGGATAGTTCCGCCAGTTCCCTGACGATCTTGACCGCTCTTTGAGGAAACAGCCTGACCCGGCCTATCGTCCGGTAGGTAAAGAGACTCTCGTAGGTCTGAATTAGGCTCCGGACGTCCTGCTCCGTGAGCCCAGTAAGTTGAGCTATATCGCCGATCTTGAGTTCCTTCTCGTTCATGGTCGCTACCGTCCTTCCGCAACCCGCCCGCATCTTCGAGCGGGAAACCCCATGTAGCTCTTTGTCATCATCAGGTATAGGTACGTGCCGGATCAGGTTTTTTCCCTCCAGACATCCCAATAACGCCTGCATGAAACGGAAAGAGGAGGGAAGCATCCCCGGGGGAGATGTGACCGTCGTTCGCAAAAGGGTACGCGCAGCTCGCCTCCAGGTGCAGCCAGACGGAAACCTGCGCGTTGTCGCACCGCCGTCGTTTGACGTCGATGGGTTCCTGCAGCGTAATGCCAGCTGGATCGAGAGGCGGCGCGAAGAACTCGACCGACTGGCCGCAGAAGGGTGCGGGCGGGAGGAACTGCTTCTCCTCCACGGACGGTTCCACCACCTGCTCGCTGGCGCGCGGTTCGCAATCGAGACCACCGGGGAGACCGTCACCTGCCCGTCCATACGGGATCTGAGGCAAAACCTCACCTCGCTCCTGATGGAGGAGGTCACAGAGAGGATTGAGGCCCATCCGGACTCCCTCAGCCATAAGGTTGGCCGGATCACGATCAAGATGCAGAGAACGCGGTGGGGGAGCTGCTCGACGCTCAACAACCTGAACTTCAACCTCCGGGTAATAGCCCTCCCGGATTCGCTGCGCGACTACATTGTCATCCACGAGGTTGCCCACCTGCGCGAGCAGAACCACTCGCAGAGGTTCTGGCGTCTGGTCGCAGACAGCTACCCCGACTATCGGGAGGCGGAAGCCGAACTGCGACGTTACTGGGTCATCATCGAGCGGAACGGGGTCTGGAAGAGGTTGCAGGATAGCGTCTAACTCGACCGATCTTTCTCCGCTTCTCGATCGGAGACCGTCAAACCAATACCTTCAGGCCCCTCCCCGATCCGTATCCGGGAGTGCATCTCCGGCGTCCGGGTGAAATCGCGTCTACGCCATGGCACGGTTCTCTCTCACTCCCCGCCATCGGTGAACGGGTTTGCAAGAAGAGCCTGTCACCATTTCTGCGAGATCTCGAGCCGGGGGGCCGCACTCAGGCTTCCGCCTCCGGCCTTTGATAGTAGTTCCGGTAGGCCACAAGAAGCGTGGCCCCGATCAGAAGGAAGACGGCAATCGAGACCAGAAACCCGGCTCCTGGCGGGATCAGGTTTACAACCCAGTCAATGCCGAGAGCGATTGCATAACTCCCGATAACAGCGCCGATGACGATACAGGAGAGGACCTCCGCCTTGGTCATCCCGAGCATCCGCCCAACAACGGATCCAACTATACTCCCCGAACCGTCAAAGGGAAGCGCCACAAAAGCTATGAGCCCGACAAAGTAGAGCCTCTCAAGCCATGGCTTCCTGTCAAGAAACGACCTCCCCGCCTCCACAAACCGACTGATCCAGGGGCCGACACGAGGTATGCGCAGGACCAGCGGGAAGTTCCAGGCCATGAAAAGCCCGCCGGCGAAGTCCAGGAAGACGATGGTGAACGCAGTCAGCCACCAGGGGATCCCCCCCAGGATACAGAGAGGTATGATCGACTCGCGACCAAGCGGCGGGACAACATAGGCGACCATCATAACGAAGAGAAAGAACCAGCCTTCAACCGGTAGTAAGAACCAGACGACAACGAGAAAGAGACCGCAGAGCAGGAACGGAACCAGGACTCTCAACACGTTCGTCCGCTCATCGGCATCGTCATCGCCCAATATCTCAATCTGTCGCATGAACCGACGTCACCTGCTGGTGCTCTCTCGAAGGCGGGATCACCCCTCCCTGCCATGACACCCCGGGTCGCTGCTCAAATACCGGGTGTTCAGGATACGCTCGATTATCTTTGATGAACTGGCAAGCGAGCCAGAATAAGCGGATATCCGGACTACTTCGGCATCGAGTCCACGCTCCCGCAGGTTCTGGCGGAGACGTTTCTCATCGAAGTGCTGGTTAAACCCGAGCGTGATAATATCTGGCCGGATCTCCGCTATCGGCCTGAACATGTCATGCAGATCGCCAGGGACCGCATGATCCACCGGTTTCAGTGCCGCAACCATCCGGAGTCTCTGGTCCTCCGGGATGATCGGTTTTGGCTTATGCTTAACGTTCGCATCCCGCGCCACTATCACATAGAGTTCGTCGCCGAGTTTCCGGGACTCCTCCAGGTAGTAGAGGTGTCCGGGATGGAGGATGTCAAAAGTCCCGGTCGCGACCACACGGATCATCCAACCACCTCCAGGTCCGCAACGCTCCCGTCCGCGCGGTAACACCGCCAGTCTGCCTGGGTGTAGGGGTGGCCGATGATGATATGGTAGCGTCCCACCGAGGGGAAGAACCTGAGATCCGCCGATGAGGGGGATAGGACGCCGTTCGGGTGGCTGTGGGCGCTGCCGGCCTGATGGGTATCCAGCGGAAGCATATCGATGAAGAACGAGGCGCTCTCCCCCCCAACGATGGTGCCGGGCACAAGATCGAGATCGCTGATTACACCGTTCCGCTCCCGCAAAACCGCAAGAAACTCGTTTGGATGGTGTTGCCGCCCGAGTTCAAAGAGTATCGCAAGCAGATCCCTGCTGATCCCGCGTATGGCCATTCTTACAGACTGGTGGGAATGGAGGGAACATAAGCCCTCGCGTCAGGCATAGATACCCCGATCTGCCCTCTCACCATTTCAGAACGGCCCGTCCTGTTCGAAACTCCGGCCAAACCTGATGGCAAGTTCCGCTTTATAAAGTTCTTTACCGAGGTATGCGGCGTGGTCAAGTCGGGAGAGACTCCCGTTTAAGAGTAGCGTGTAGAAGACGTCCTCCCAGCACTCCCCCCTCACGGCGCGGCCCCGGTGAACTGCGACGATGGAGTCACCCTCGACCCCGATCCGGATACACCCCAGCGGGTCGTAGACTGTCTCATCCGGCGCAGAAACCGCGTCCACGAAGCTCTCATATTCCAGCGGCGGTTCTCGGCGGCGGCGTTTCTCTTTCAAGATGAGGAGATCGAGTCCCAGATCTTTCGGATACGGCCGGTCGGTCATAAGAGCCATCATCTCAGTCGCCCGGCGCATCTCCGCCACAGAACCCTGCGTCTTGTCGCTATGCTCACTTGTAAAGATGACCGCGGCCCCAATCTCGCGCGCCATCCCGGCGAGCAGAGCGTTTGCTCCCGGGGAATCGGCATCCAGCAGCTCCACAACGTTTCCAGCCCCGAAAAAGAGAGGACGAGGGGCATCAGAGAATCTGGCGAGCGATCCTGTCAGTCCCGAACCCACAGGCTGGAGCAGGGGGTCGGCGATCAGGTAACGGATCCCGGCCTCCCTCGCGGCAGAAAGGTTCTCCGCGAGCGTTCGCTCACGCGGCACCACAACCGCGGCCGCTCCGGCATCCGCAACCGCCCCCCCGATGAGGGGTATGTTTCCCTCGTGCAGGGAGAGAACCATGTCGGCACGGTTGAGCGCCGCCTTGATGAGATCCGGATCCTGCGTGTCTACCGCCAGCGGGGCTTCAACCCCGGCAAGGGACGAGAAACACCGCCGGACATCCTCTGCCGTCGCATCGAAACCAAACCCCAGGTCGACGATATCCGCCCCGGCCGCAAAGAACCGCAGGACGTCTGCTAAAAGGTTGTCACGCCTGTGCGCGTCCATGATCTCCGCAAGCACCTTCATCCTCGAATTGCCGCCGATCTTCAGACCGCGGATGACGAAATCCGGTTCCGCCTCCGCTTCGAGGCGCGCCACATGCCGGTAGGCTTCCTCACGCCGCCTCTCAGCCAGGAACTCATCGGCGGGCAGAGTCCGGGAGAGGGTGATCGTATCAAGTAACGGGAGGATCAGCCCCAGATCGGCCGCGTGTCGCGGCCCACGGTATATGGGTACACCGGTCTCGCGCTCGATATCGGCAAACGAGGCGGTGCACATCCCGGAGACAATAACCATATCGTAGTCACCACCGGCAAGCAGTCTCCGGAGATCTCCGGGGGATAGGAACGCCGCAATCTCACCGGTGACCACCACATCCATCTCGTGGCGGCCGGCAAACCGCTCGGCCGCCACTTTCACAATCCCGGCTGTTGCCGCACCGGTAGGGAGGAGAATGCGCATACACTTCAATTATTATTCCGGGGGTGACAAATAATCTGATCTCATGCTGCGGTGCGATCTGCATATCCACACCCGGTTCTCCAGGGACGGAGAGAGCAGTGTGGAAGAAATCCTCCAGCAGGCGGAGAGGATTGGTCTTGATGCCGTCGCGATCACAGACCACGACACGGTGGAAGGCGCTCTCTACGCCATGGAGTGCGACACGCCTCTGACCGTGATACCCGGCACCGAGATCTCGACTCAACAAGGTCACCTCCTCGCCCTGGGCATCACAGAACCCCCTCCCGCAGGGCGCGACTTCTTCGAGACCGTTGCCCTGGCCCGTTCGAGGGGGGCTCTCCTGATCCTCCCGCACCCATACCACCGCTGGCGCCACGGAGTCGGGAGGAGACTTGCAGCAGGTGTAGAGGCGGTTGACGCGGTGGAGGTCTTCAACAGCCGCTACATAACGGGCTCGGCAAACCGAAAAGCCGCCCTCATAGCACGGCAGTTCGGGAAACCCGGCGTTGCAGGGAGCGACGCCCACAACGCCCGTTATGTTGGATTTGGGGTCACCTATGTAGTGGCCGAACCGGATGCGGCCTCCATCATCTCCGCGATCCGGGAGGGACGGACAATGGCGAGCGGCAGGATGACACCGCTCCACACCTACACCCGCCAGTCTCTCAAAGGTGCTATCCGCAAAATTCGGCGGACGGTATACCGATGATCTACCTGGCACTGCGGTTCTCATACTTCGGTGACCGCTTCTCTGGTTCGCAGATGCAGCCCGGTATTCGGACTGTGGAGGGAGAGTTCATCGATGCCTGCAGGCGTATCCAGGTCTTCGACGACTGGCGTGAGGCAGGATTCGCAACCGCCGGGAGGACCGACCGGGGGGTGCACGCCAGGTCTCAGGTCTGCTCCTTTATGACGGATCTTCCGGAACGCGCGATCCAGGTGCTGAACCGGGTGCTCCCGGGGGACATCTGGTGTACCGGCTGGGCAGAGCCACCTGAGGGGTTCCACCCGCGATACAGCGCCAGATCCCGGACATACCGTTACTACTTCTTCCCTGCCCCGGAGATGATCAGCGCCATGCACGATGCCGCGCAGGTCTTCATCGGGCGTCACAACTTCTCGTCGTTTGCCCGGTCAAGCGACCGCGAACCTGAGCGAAAAATCCTTGCGGCACGGGTCTTTCCGGAGGGAGGTTTCGCGGTCTTTGAGGTTACAGGTGAGAGTTTCCTCTGGAACATGGTCCGGCGCATGGCAACGGTGCTTGAACGGGTGGGAAACGGCGAGTCCGATGCCGGGGAGATCGAACGGCTCCTTGCAGAACCGGCCGAACAGCGGGTCGCTGCTGCTCCGCCATGGGGGCTTATACTCTGGGATATCGACTACGGTATGACGTTTACCCCCCTCCCGATCGACGGAAAGAGCGAGCGCTACCTGGCCTCCCGCCTCCGTTACCACGCCGTCATGGCGGGGGTTGCCGACCGCCTTTCGCCGGTCGACAGGGCGGTATAACGCTCAATAGAGAGCTCACGATTTCACCACTCAACCTCTGCCAGGGAACGAGGCGCAAAAACCCTCATTACAATTGATGACAGATATAAGCAGGAGGAGTGTAACCAACTTGTCAGCGATTCCAAAGGAGGAGTACATCTACAAATGCACGTCCGCCTGTGCGGGCTGCAGCTCTTCCCTCTGTCTGCGCTACGTGCTCAAAGCCGCCGGCCCTGACTCCGTCCTGGTCGTACCAGCCTGTTGTACCAGCGTCATCCAGGGGATCTATCCTGCCACGGCAATGAACGTGCCCGTCTACAACGTGGCGTTTGCCGCGGCAGCCGCCTGCGCTTCCGGGATGAGCGAGGCGTTTGCAGCCACAGGAAGAGATACCAACGTGATCGTCTACGCAGGCGATGGCGGAACCGTCGATATCGGGATCCAGTCGCTCTCCGGGGCGTTTGAGCGGGGGGCCAACTTTCTCTACATCTGCTACGATAACGAAGCATACGGCAACACCGGGATGCAGCGCTCGGGTTCGACGCCGCTGGGGGCACGCACAACCACGACCCCGGGAGGCAAGCCCACGGCCAAGAAAGACCTCGATCGGATAGTCCAGGCACACAACCCACCCTACATGGCGACAGCCTGCAGCGCCTACCCCCTGGACCTCTACAAGAAGGTCAGGAAAGCGCTCTCGATCAAGGGTCCGAAGTTCATCCATATCCTTGCACCATGCCCACCGGGGTGGCGCTACCCCACGGAGAAGACGGTTGAGATGGGGAAACTCGCCGTGAAGACCGGGATGTGGGTACTCTACGAGCGCGAGTTCGGGAAACTCACGATCAACGGCCCCTCAAAGGCAGCGATGAGGAAACCCGAACCTCTGGAGGACTACATCAGGGGTCAGGGCAGGTTCAAGAACCTTAGTCCTGAGACCCTGGATCTGATGCGCCAGCAGGTGGAACAGAACATCCAGCGGCTTGCCCGCGAGGAGGAGGGAATATGCTGACGATCGCAACCGGCAACAGAGCGGTGGCCGAGGCTGTGAAGGCCGCTAAACCGGCTGTCATCGCCGCATACCCGATCACCCCCCAGACCGAGATCGTCGAGCAGATTGCCGAGTACGTCACCAGTGGCGACCTTGAGAGCCACTACATCCCTGTAGAGAGCGAACACTCGGCGATGGCAGCATGTATCGGGGCGAGCGTCGGGGGTGTCCGTACGTTTACTGCGACAAGTTCGCACGGTCTCCTCTACATGCACGAGATGATCCACTGGGCCGCGGGGGGGCGTCTGCCGATCGTCATGGCTAACGTCAACCGCGCCCTGGGGCCCGGGTGGAACACCTGGGCGGAGCACACCGACGCTTTCTCCCAGCGGGACACTGGCTGGTTGCAGGTCTACGTGGGAACCGTTCAAGAGGCCTATGACGCCACACTGATGGCGTTCAGGATCGCCGAGGACGAGCGCGTCCTCCTTCCGGTGATGGTCAACCTGGACGGGTTCTCGCTCAGCCACATCACGCAGTCGCTCGAGACCGAGGAGATCGGCGACTTCCTGCCCCCATACCACCTCCCGCACGCTATCGATACAGAGAAGCCACGCGGTTACGGCCCCATGACAGGGCCAGACAACTATTACCGGTTCCGATGGGATATCGAGCGCTCGATGCGCGATGCCCGGGAGGTGATCACAGAGGTCGAACGCGAGTTTGCAGACCGGTTCGGCCGCTCCTACGGTCCTACCGAAGAGTATCGGTGCGAGGATGCCGATGTCGTTGTTATTGCCCTCGGCACGTTCGGAAAAGAGGCCGAGGTGGCTGTCGACCGGCTTCGCGATGAGGGGATAAGAGCGGGATCGATGCGGCTGCGCTGGTTCAGACCGTTCCCACACCTCGATCTATCTGGCCGGGAGGTCGTGGTCATCGACCGCGACTACTCTTTCGGGTTCGGTGGCGTGGTGGCCAACTCGATCAGGGCGAAGACCGGAATCGAGCCCTACAGCGTGATCGCCGGCCTTGGGGGGCAGGAGGTCACCTACAACGATATCGCGGATTTCGTCAGAGGACGACGTCCCGGTGAGGAGACCTGGTTCGGGGTGAACAACCATGTATGAGGTCAGGATTCATTCACGGGGCGGACAGGGTGGAGTCACGGCCGCAAAACTCCTGGCCCTCGCAGCCTTCAGGGACGGGAAGCACGCAACAGCATGCCCGTTCTACGGGGCGGAACGAAGGGGGGCACCGGTGGTCTCGTTTGTCCGGATCGACGATAAACCGATCAAGGTCTACAGCCAGATCCATGAACCGGATCTGGTCATCGTTCTCGACGCGAGTATCATGGACGTGGTGGACGTCCTGGATGGATTGAAAGAGGAAGGGACTGTCCTCCTGAACTGTGCCCACCCGGTCGACGGTTGCAGGGGGACCTGTTACCACGTCGACCTTACCGGGATCGCGCTCGCACAGAACCTGGTTGTCGCGGGAAGCCCAATCCTGAACACCCCGGTACTCGGGGCGCTCGCGAAGATTGGTGTGATCACACTCCCCTCGGCGTTACAGGCGATAAGGGAGATGTTTGACGACGAAAGGAACGTGAAGGCTGCTGAAGCGGCATACAAGGAGCTGAAGGTATGAGAGAGAGACTTGCGCTCAGCAGACCGGGCGAAGCAGCGTCTGGAAAGACCGGATCGTGGCGGACGTTCCGGCCTGTGGTAGATAAGGAGGCCTGCAACGCCTGCGGGTTGTGTGCCCAGTACTGCCCCGACGGGGTTATTGACGAGGAACTTAATGTCGACCTTGAATTCTGCAAGGGTTGCGGTATCTGCGCAAACGAGTGCCCGAAAAAAGCCATCGCTATGGTGAGGGAGGAGCGTTGACCACCTCCTCATCATCGATGGGGCATTGCGCGATATACTCCAGGTTGAAGCGGTAGAAATGGGTGTAGCCGCAGTTGCGGCAACGAGTCGTGAAGTGGCCTGAACCGATCGCTAAATCGTGGGGGCCAGTGACCCCGCAATGTTTGCAGTATCCTTCGGCCTCCACGCTCCAGAGATCGTGGCGCCCGATCGGCGTAGAGATGCCGGAGATCCCGGTGTTCTCGAACCGGGGGATGAAGATCCGGGTCGCCCCGCATGCCGAACAGACCACCTGTGCCTGTGCTGAGACCGCTTTTATGATCTGATCGGCAACCTCGCCACAATGGTAGCAGCGGGTGCGGTGGCGGGTGAAGATGAACCGCTCGCTCATGCATGATACTTGAGGGGGGAGAGATAAAACCTTGCCATAGCCCCGGACAGGGCTTGCAACCTGGCACAGAGGGGCGAAGAGGTGGTTTCTTCCAACATAAGAAGGCAGCAGCGTTCCTCCTGTGAAAACCGAATTTTCGATTATATTGCCAGAAGTGGCTCACCTTTATCCGTCAGCATATGCACCTTCAGGGTATGAACCCGGCAGACCGGGACGAACCCAGGACCCCTGGTGGGGCAAGAACACCGCCCAACCGGCTGATCAACGAGAAAAGCCCTTATCTCCTGCAGCATGCCTATAACCCCGTAGACTGGTACCCGTGGGGAGAGGAGGCTTTTTCACGCGCACGACGGGAGGGAAAACCGATATTCCTCTCCATCGGCTACTCGACCTGCCACTGGTGTCACGTCATGGCAGAAGAGTCGTTTGCCGATCCTGAGGTCGCAGGGCTCTTAAACGAGACTTTTGTATGCATCAAGGTTGACCGCGAGGAACGGCCTGACATCGACCTGGTCTACATGGCCGCCGCGCAGGCGCTGACAGAGACCGTTGGCTGGCCGCTCACAATCATCATGACCCCTGACAAAAAACCATTCTTCGCGGCCAGCTACATCCCGAAAGAGAGCAGATACGGGATGACCGGACTTATAGATCTCATCCAGAGGATCAGAAGGATCTGGAAGACGCAGCGGCAGGATCTCGAGAACGCCGGCAACCTTCTGATGGAAGCGCTCCAGAACGCCTCCATCACCCCGCCGAAAGGCCGGGTGACCACGGAGGGCGCCCCCGACGAGGGCTACAACACCTTCCTCAGGCTATTTGATCAGAATAACGGGGGATTCGGGAAACCTCCCAGGTTCCCCACCCCGCATAACCTCATATTCCTGCTCAGGTACGGCTATCGCACCGGGAAGGAACCCGCATACATGATGGTCGAGAAGACGCTGCGCGCCATGCGGCAGGGCGGGATCTTCGACCAGATCGGTTACGGATTCCACCGCTACTCAACGGATGCGGAGTGGTTCGTCCCGCACTTTGAGAAGATGCTCTACGACCAGGCGCTCCTGGTTCTGGCATACACCGAGGCCTTCCTGGCTAGCGGGAGGGAAGAGTTCAAGCGAACAGCGCGGGAGACCATCACCTATGTCCTGCGGGAGATGACCGATCCTGGCGGCGGTTTTTACTCGGCAGAGGATGCCGACAGCGAGGGTAAGGAAGGGTGGTTCTACCTCTGGACGAAGGACGAGATCCTGGCACTCCTGGGCCCGGAGGACGGGGAAAGGTTATCGAGGATCTTCGGTGTAACCGGGCCGGGGAACTACCTGGAACTGCCCGGAGGTAAGAGAACTGGCAGAAACATCCTCCGCCTGCACCGTCCCCTTTCAGCCCTGGCAGAGGATCTCGAAACCACAGAAGAGGAACTGGCCGGGTTCGTGGAAGAGGCCAGGCAGAAACTCTTTGCTGTTCGAGAGCGGCGCATCCACCCGGCGAAGGATGACAAGATCCTGACCGACTGGAACGCTCTCATGATCGCTGCCCTTGCAAGAGCCGCACGGGTCTTTGACGACCAGGAATACCTGACAGCGGCGGAGAGGGCGACCGCGTTCGTCCTCAGCAACCTCCGTCGGCCTGATGGGAGACTCCTTCACCGCTACAGGCAGGGAGAGGCAGGTCTTACGGCAACTCTCGATGACTACGCGTTCATGCTCCTGGCGCTAATCGAGGACTACGAGGCCTCTTTCTCCCCGAAATACCTCCAGGCCGCACTCGAACTCGCAAACGATCTCATCGAACACTATCAGGATGGTGACCATGGTGGATTCTTCTTTGTCCCGGATGACGCCGACACCCCCGTCCGCCAGAAACCGATCTACGATGGAGCGATCCCCTCCGGCAACAGCGCGGCCATGTACGCACTCTATCTACTGGGACGGACGACGGCGAAGATCGAACTTGAGAAGACAGCGGAGAGGGTACACCGCGCCTTTGCCGGGCCGGTCACCAGATCGCCTGCGGCGTGCCCATCGTTCCTCACCGGGGTTGAGTTAATGAATGGAGAGAAGACCGAGGTGGTCATCACCGGGGTTCCAGGAGCGGAGGACACAGTGGCGATGACCCGGAAGATCTACTCGCACTACATACCCGGTCTCGTCGTCATACTCCGCCCCTCCGATGAAGAGACCCCGAAGATCGCGGATATAGCCGGGTTTACACGTGATATGGTGACGATCGGTGGCAGGGCAACAGCTTACGTCTGCACCAACCATGCCTGCAATCTCCCGACGACCGATCCAGATGAGATGCTACAACTTACAGGAAGGGGCAGGAAGAACGCGACGACCTAGCGGTAAACCCGGGGTCAGCAACCGCCACCTGGTTCCAGTGGAACCACGAGACGGTAACCGTTGTAGCGCTCAACTGTTACCGGAACACCATAGACAGCCTCGATCGTCTCCGGTGTCACCACCTCCGGGCCACCGGCGGCATGGATCATGCCATCTTTCAAGAGGAGATAGCGGTCGGCGTAACGGAGCGCCATGTTGAGGTCGTGCATCGTCATCACCGCTGCGACGTTGTGCTCTCTCGTCACCCGCCGGACGATCCCCAGGATCTCGATCTGGTTCTTGAGATCGAGGCTGCTCGTAGGTTCATCCAGGAGGAGTAACCGGGGTTCCTGGACAAGCGCTCTTGCGATACTCACCTTCTGGAGTTCCCCACCGCTCATCTCGTCAATGTAGCGGAGTGCAAGGTTCTCCAGATTGAACATCCTTAAAGCCGCCTCGACGATCCGAAGATCGTGCTCCGTCACGTCCCACCCGATATGTGGCCTTCTGCCGAGGAGGACTGCGTCGAAAACAGTCATCCGACCTGCCTCGCACCGCTGTGGAACGTAGCCGACCTTCCGTGCAATCGCCATCCGGTCAGCCTTGAGAATCTCCGAGCCTTCGATCAGGACAGACCCGGTCTTCGGTCGCAGGATGGCGTTCATGCACTTCAACAGCGTCGTCTTCCCGACTCCGTTAGGGCCAAGGATCGCGAGCACCTGGTGCGGCCACAGGTCAAACGCGATATCCTGGATCACCGGGGCACTCCGGTAATTGAATGCCACACCATCGACGTTGAGAATCATCGCCCATACCCCCGCAAGAGCAGATAGATGAAGACCGGTGCACCCAGAAACGCCGTTAGCACGGAGACAGGGAGGACGTAAGGGGCTATGATAACCCTTGCAACCGTGTCTGAGGCGAGGAGGAGGATCCCGCCCATGACGCAGGAACCAGGGATCAGGTAGCGCTGGTCGTCACCGATGATCCTTCTCACCATGTGCGGGCAGACAAGCCCCACAAACCCGATCACACCGAGGAACGAGACAATCACGGCGGATACAAGTGCCGCGACAATCATCCCTGCATCCCTGACCACCACAACGTTGACACCGAGTCCTTTCGCGGTCTCGTCACCGGCATCTATAGCGTTGTAGTTCCAGCGATTCGCGATGAAGTAGAGAGATCCCGCCAGGGTGACGAAAGCCATGATCCCGAGTTCCTGCCATGTGGCCCTACCGACGTCGCCAAACGTCCAGAAGACAACAGCGGCGAGCTGGGTATCGTCGGCGAAGTACTGGAGGAACATCGTCCCGGCCGTGAAGAGGGAGGAGAGGGCAACCCCGGCGAGCACCATCACCTCGGGAGATGTTCCCCGTATACGGGAGATAAGGAGGATCACCGCGGTGGCAAGGAGGCAGAATACGAATGCCACGATCGTCGTCAGGTAGGGGTTGTTCAGGGTGACGGCGTCGGCAACCGTTGAATGCATCTGCCCGCTGCCGAGGAGGATGACCGATACGGCTGCCCCGAATGCGCCAGCGTTCGAGATACCGAGCGTATACGGTGACCCGAGCGGGTTGCGGAGGATCGATTGCATCGCAACCCCGGCCACCGAGAGCCCGATCCCGGCAACGACCGCGGCAAGCGCCTGAGGCAGGCGGATGTTCCATACGATCCGGTCAGTGCTGGAAAGGTCGAGGGTGCCACCGGGATTGAAGAGCAGGTTTATCCGGTCGATGATGCCGTTCAGTATGGAGAGGAAGACCTCTGATACGGGGATACTCACCGCACCGACCGATATCGAGACTATCAACAGGAGGGCGAGGACGACCACCCCGCCGAGTATCCAGAGTTGCTTTCGCCGGACGTAGCCCTGGTAATCGGCGGGGATTACCCCCTTTGCAAAGTGCATCTATTCAACCACTCCTGCCCGAATCCAGTATCAGAGCGGGATCTCCGCAAATCCTAGATTCCTGTACTGGCTGTTCAGATCGCCAAAGACCGGTTTTCCGACGAAGAAAGTGTAGATCTCGTCCGCCTTCCTTTCGGGATCGATATCTGCAAACCGATCGGGATAGAGGGTCTTACCGATGAAGTAGGCGTCGGCGAGGATGGTCTCGTAGTTTGTGCTGTAATAGTTGTACGGCAAAACACCGTAGATACGACCTTCTTTCAACGCCGAAAGCCCCTGGAGCGCGGGATCGTCCCTCAGTTCCCCGATCGCACCATCGTTCTCCATCTGGACCGTTCCAAGGTCAATAAAGATGTAGCCTGGATCCCAGTCAACAAGCGCTTCCTTCGAGACGTCGGCGTGAGCAGTGCCAAGTCCGGCGGCAACGTTCTTTGCGTTAACCCAGGTAAACGGCGGGTAGGCAGGCTCGGTAGAGATGATGCCGTGGGCACCCGCCGAGGAGACGCCGCCGATGTAGACTGTCTTCTGGCTGGATGGCGGGATATCGGCCGTCCGGTTCTCAAGGTCGGCTATTGTCTCCTCTATGTAAGAGATGACTTCCTCGGCGCGATCATCTTTCCCGAGAACCATGCCCATCACACGAAGGCCAGTATACATCTCGGCCTTCTCAGCATCATTTCGAAGTGATCCATAGGGGAAGGCCACAACAGGGATACCGGTCTTCCCCTGGAGTTTGTCGGCCTCTGATGCGCTGATCGAATAGGCCGAACCGGTGGACCCGGTCTTGAAGATGACCTGAGGGTTGATGGCAAGGATCTTCTCCGGGTCGTCCTTGCCACGGAACTCGCCTATCATCGGGAGAGCCCTGAACTGCGATCCGTAGACCAGGGCATATGGACGGCCTTCGATCAACTGCTCCTCTTTCTCGATGTCATCGACACCGACAACGATGTCCTGACCCTGCAGGTAGACCAGGTAACGGAGGCACCCGGCGCCGGAACAGACGACACTTTCCGGCGGTGACGGAACAGCAACTGTCCGGCCGAGGCCGTCGGTGATCGTGATCGTCTGGCTTTCACCGGCACCCCTGATATCGGGGGCGGCGCTGTTATCGCTACACCCGGCGGCGAGAACAAGGGCCGCAAGGATTGCAACCGTCAGGCAGACTCCAGCTCGTTGCGACATAATAATATCCGTTATAATAACACAATTTATTATAGTTATCTAATTTGAATCCACCAGATATTACTAATTTTTAATTTATGATGCTTAACGAGCGGATGGTCTGCGGTCCGTGTTTCCGCCAGCGGAAAAAGACCCCCTCCAGGATGGATAACAATTATGGGCAACTGAACCAACTCCTGCAAACAGGAGAACCAGGTCATGCCGTCGGCACGACCGGCGTGTTTTGAGGGATACAGATGCCGGAAAGAATGTTAACAGAATTTGAGGGTTACCAGTTGCTTGAATCCTGGGGGGTACCCGTGCCGCCCCACACCCTTGTCAGCAGCGCCATGGAGGCACGGGAGACCGCAGGGCGGATAGGCTACCCCGTTGTAATGAAGGTCATATCCCCGCAGATAATCCATAAGAGCGATGTCGGCGGAGTTATCACCGGTATCGAGACACCAGAGGCTGCCGAAGAGGCGTTCCGGGTGATCATGAGAAACAGCACCACAAATGCCCCCGGGGCCACGATCACCGGCATCATAGTGGAGAGACAGATGCCCGGTGGAGTGGAGGTTCTGATAGGCGGGAAGACCGACCCGACGTTCGGGAAAGTCATCACGTTTGGCCTCGGCGGAAAACTGGTGGAACTACTAAGAGATGTCTCCATCCGGGTGCTCCCTGTCGACGAAGATGAGATCCGCAACATGATCCGCGAGATCAGGGGCTACAGCCTCATCCGCGGTTACCGCGGCGAACCCCCTAAGGACGAGGAGGCGCTTGTCAACCTCATCGCCGCAATGGCCCGGAAATTTGTCGAAGAGCCCGGGATCCGGGAGTTCGACCTCAACCCCGTCATCCTCTACGAGAGAGGAGCGAGCGTTGTGGACGCGCGGATCATAGTCGGGGAGGCAACCGGAACGGAGACATCCCCCCGCAGCGGTGCCGATCTCGAGACACCACCAGATATCTTCTACCCCGATTCCATAGCCGTGATCGGCGCTTCCGCAAGCCCAAACAAGGTAGGCTACTCCGTCCTCCGGAACCTGCTCTCGTTTCCAGGTAAACTCTACCCGGTAAACCCGTCCAGGACGGAGTTATTCGGGCGAAAGACCTACCCCTCGGTGAAAGAGATCCCGGGGCCGGTAGACTGGGCGGTCACCGCTGTTCCCGCCCGCATCATCCCGGAGGTTATGGAAGAGTGCGGTGAGAAGGGCATCCGACTCGCGATCATCGTCGCCGCCGGGTTCCGCGAGATCGGTGATGAGGGTGCAGCTCTCGAAGAGAGGGTGACGGCCATCGCACGGAGGCACGGTATCCGGATCGTCGGCCCTAACTGTCTCGGTGTCATGATGCCACACATGGGGATCAACGCTACGTTTGACCCCGTCTCGCCTCGGCCTGGAGACGTGGCCTTCATCTCCCAGAGCGGCGCGATCATCACCACCGTCGTCGACTGGAGTCTGCCAGGGGAGTTCGGGTTCTCGACCGTCATCAGCGTAGGTAACCAGGCGGATCTCGGGTTCGAGCACTACCTCCAGTTTGCCGAGCAGGACAGGATGACACGCTCAATCACTCTCTACATCGAGGAGATCCTGGATGGGCGCAGATTCATGGAGATCGTTCGCGAGATCACCCCGAAAAAACCGGTGGTGGCAGTGAAGTCCGGGTCGTCCAGGAAAGGCCAGGCCACTGCGTCCTCCCACACAGGATCGCTTGCCGGGAGTTATGAGGTCTACATCGCGGCGTTCCGCCAGGCGGGTGTGATCCCCGCCAGAAGCCTGCGAGACGCTTTCAACCTGGCTGAACTCCTGGCATCCGAGGGTTACCCGCGAGGGAATCGCGCCATCGCCGTCACCAGTGCCGGGGGGTTCGCCGTTCTCGCCTCAGATTACGCGGAGGCCTACGGCGTGGACATGGTCGAGATCCCGGACGACGTGCTACAGGAACTAAACGAATTCCTGCCGCCGTACTGGAACCACACAAACCCCATGGACATCCTTGGAGACGCCGACGCCCCACGGTTTGCCGCTCTCTTCGATGTGCTGATACGTCATCAGGAGTTCTGGGACATCGCGTTCGTGATCGCCGTGCCGACCACGACTGTCGATCCAGCACACGTCGCAAACGAGATCGTCAGATTCTCCCGGAACACCAGCAAGATGGTGGTCGGTTGCATGCTGGGCGGCGACAGCATCAAGAGCGGACTGCGCATCCTCCGGGGTGCCCGCATTCCGAACTTCGAAGAACTTGAAGACGCGTTCAAGGCGGTCGGGAACATCCTGGACGGCAGGGCCGCCGAGCAAAAGTGAGGGGGGCTCTGCCCTTCCCTATGCTTGATTGAGACGGTTCACAAAGAACACCCTGCATTCACCCGGTTCTTTCCAAAACATCCAGGCCCGAAGAGGTATTTCTGGTACAGTCAACCGTCCTTTAGAGTCCAGATCTTCGTCAGGTGGTCGTGTGCGGCCTCGACAACGCCCCTTGAGTTTGCAAAGGTGATCGTTTGCAGAACCCGGTCATAGGGGAGCCACTGGTAGGCGATATGCTCGTCAGAGAGCCTCACCTCCTTCTCCGGTGTCTCGATCAGGTAGTAGACGACCTCTTTGTAGACCGTCCGCCCACGGCGCTGGAAGAAGTAGTGAACCTCCTGGCGGAACCCGGGTATGAACCAGGCATGGGTGATCCCGGTCTCCTCCTCCAGTTCGCGGAGCACCGTCTCCTCCTCGGTCTCACCACGTATGCCATGGCCCTTCACCAGGTCCCAGTGACCTGCCCCGTAACGCAGGATCAGGTACTGGGGTTCTTTATCCCGGCGAACGACGACCGCACCACATGAACGCTCTTTTGCCATTATGATTCAATCCTTTGTTGTGAACCCGCCTGCAACGGCGAGTTCGCGCTCAATGACCCGGAAATCCTCTTCCAGCGCCTCCCGGTAACGCGGGTTGTAGAGCACGGCGGCAGGGTGAAGTGTGGGGATCAGGGAGACGGACTGGCCAAAGACGACACCATGGTAGACCCTTCCCCGGATCTCAGTGATCCGATCGAACTCGACCGGCAGGAAGGAGAGGATGTACCTGCTCGAATGCCGGCCCAGCGTCACGATCACCTTCGGCCCGACGTTCCGGATCTGTTCCCCGAGGTAGGGGCTGCAGGCGCGGATCTCCTCCGGCAGGGGGTCCCGGTTCCCTGGCGGCCGGTGCTTGACGATGTTTGTGATAAAGACGTCATCCCGTGAGAGACCGATCCCTGAAAGGAGGTCCTCGAGAAGCCTTCCCGCCCGACCGACGAACGGTCTCCCGCTAAGGTCTTCCTGCTTGCCGGGGGCTTCGCCGATGAGCATGAGAGACGCACGATGGCTCCCTTCGCCGGGGACGGCATGGCGGGTGTTCATCCAGAGGGAGCATCTCCTGCATTCGGCGATTGCGGCGGCAAGCCTCTCCATCGCCGCTTCGCTCCCACTCTCCACTACCATGCCCTCACTATTGCCGATAGCTCGTATAACCTTCTTATGTATTGAGTTTTGCCCGCCCCGCCCGTCTAGCTTACGACAGGCTCGATGATGTGAGGAGGAGCGGGCGTTCGATTCGAGAGCATGGGTGACCTTACCGGGAAAATGGTGGCGACTTATATGCACTGACCGAGGACGCTGTAGCGCGACGAACTGGAGGGAGCGCCCCTGGACGTCAGAACCCTTCCCGGAGGAGGAAAACTACCCTCCGGCTGGTAAACTGAAAGACCCACTGGCGTTCCGGGTCTCTAATATCACCTCCTGTTTTTCCCCCACCGTCGTCCAGAATCCACAGGGCGCTCTCGACGCAATTTGAAAGAGAGGCGAGGTTCCCACACCACGCTCATACCGGACCCGGCCAGCTCCTCAAAATTAATACCAGCAGAAAAGAACATTATATAAAACTCCCCGGCAGACGTGCGACCAGGATTCGCCGGAACGGCGTCTAACCAGGATTTCCAGCCAGGTTCAGGGCTGCGGGACGAATGGAGCGAACTACATTATGAGCGATAGAGAACGCCTCTGTTTTGAGGAGACAAAGATCGAGAAGGTACGGGAACTGCGAGATCGTGGGGTAACGGTCTATCCCTACACCTTCGACCGCAGAGACAGCATCTCCGAAATCAATGAACGATTCACCGAAATCGGACACGAAAAGAGCGAAGAGGAGGTCAGAACAGCCGGCCGCGTTTACGTCATGCGCCAGCATGGAAAGACAATCTTTGCAGATATAGGAGACGCTGGCGGCAGGATACAGATCTATCTCCGTAAGAACGACCTTGGAGAGGAACAATTTGACTTCTTTCGACAGTACATCGATGCCGGGGACATTATAGGCGTCGTCGGCCACCCCTTCCGGACAAAGATGGGTGAACTCACGATCTGGGTTGACCGTTTCGAACTCCTCGCCAAATCGCTCTGCCCTCTGCCTGAAAAGTTCCATGGGCTCAAGAACGTCGAGGCCCGTTATAGACAGCGATACCTCGACCTGATCATGAACGAGGAGACCTGCAGAGTATTCCGGACGCGGAGCAGGATCATATCCCTCCTGCGCCAGTATCTCTTCGAGCGCGACTACCTGGAGTTCGAGACGCCAACACTGCAACCGATCTACGGCGGTGCCAACGCCCGGCCGTTCATCACCTATCACAACTATCTCGAACAGAAGTTCTACCTCCGGATAGCGCCGGAACTCTACCTTAAGCGCCTGGTAGTCGGCGGGTTCGACAAAGTCTTTGAGATCGCCAAGAACTTCAGGAACGAGGACATCGACACCAACCACAACCCGGAGTTCACGATGGTGGAGATCTACGAGGCCTACCGTGATTACAACGACATGATGAACCTCACCGAGGAGATCATATCCTATCTCGTCGGGCAGTTACACGGCAGACCCGCATGCACTTTTGCAGGGCACGACCTGGACTTCTCCCACCCATGGCGCCGCATCTCGATGGAGGAGGCAGTCCGCGAATACGCCGGGATTGACATCTATGACCGCAGCCTCGAAGAACTTCGCAGTTTTGCCAGGGACCACGGAGTCGAAGGCTTTGAGGAGACCACAACCAGGGGCGAGTTCCTTGCTCTCTTCTTTGAGCATTTCGCCGAGAAAAAACTTATCCAGCCGACATTTGTCTACGACTTCCCTATCGAAAACTCCCCGCTTGCAAAGAAACATCGAGAGAAAGAGGGGTTGACGGAAAGGTTTGAACTCTTCATCGCCGGAATGGAGATGGCGAACGGCTTCTCGGAGTTGAACGATCCCATTGACCAGAAAGAAAGGCTCGAACAGCAGGATGCAAGGCGGCGTCTGGGCGACCTGGAGGCGCAGATGATCGATTACGACTTCATCAACGCCCTGGGTTACGGAATGCCCCCGACAGGAGGCGTCGGTATCGGTATCGATCGCCTGGTGATGCTCCTCACCGGTAAGGACTCCATCAAAGAGATACTCCTCTTCCCGCAGATGAGGAACACAGCACCGGGACAGAACGGTCAGGATTCGGATGAGGACGGCAGAGAGGCGTGACCTCTCCCGCACATTTCAGGCCATGAACGGACAGAACCGCGCCGCCATCAGCCCGGGGATGACGGTAGAGATAGTGTTAAAATGCGACCAGCGCACCGGGAAGCGCACCCGCGGCGTTGTCGCCGAGATCCTGACAAACTCTTCCTTTCACCCTCACGGGATCAAGGTCAGGCTAAGGGACGGCAGGGTAGGCCGGGTTCAGGAGATCATCGGATCAACCGCCCCCGACTGAAATCGGGGCCCCATCAACCCACGCCGTGGAACGGGCTGCCGTGCCACAAATTACCTGATCCAATCTTTTTCACACGCCTTACCTCCCTGCTGCTATCTGCAATCACGCAAGGAGTGGCGGACTCCCTATACACGGGTTAGAACAAAAAATGTGGCCCCGGGCCTCATGGCCAGAGACCCCGCAGGTTGTTGGATTCCTGTCTGACGACGGGCAATCTTACATCGGTGGCATGCCGCCCATGCCGCCCATCTCGTCCATGCCCGGTCCACCCTGTTGTGGTGCGGCAGACCTGGCCGCGGCGATGACATCATCAATCCGGAGGATCATGATAGCGGCCTCAGCGGCGCTCGCAACCGCCTGGGTCTTCACCCGGAGAGGTTCAACGACCCCGGCCTCGAGCATGTTCCCGGCAGTGGCCTTGAAGACGTCAAGACCCATGTATTTCCCGTCAGCTCCACCCTGCTCGTGGGCTGCACGGAGGGTGACGAGCATATCGATCGGATCGAGACCCGCGTTCTCGGCAAGGGTTCGCGGGATGATCTCAAGCGCGTTTGCAAACGCCTCAATGGCGAGCTGAGCACGCCCACCAACGCTGGCAGCGTAGTCACGAAGCCGCAGCGATAGCTCGATCTCGGGTGCACCGCCACCGGCAACAAATTTCTTGTCCTCGATAGCAACACTTACAACCCGGATGGCATCCTCCATGGCCCGGTCGAGCTCATCAACAACGTGCTCGGTGCCGCCGCGGATGATGATCGAGACGGCCTTCGGGTTATCACACTCGGTGACGAAGATCATCTCCTCGCCGGAGACCTTCTTCTCCTCAACGGTGCCTGCCTTACCGAGCTCTTCTGGGGCGATAGCATCGATGGAACTGACGATCGAGGCTCCGGTGGCGCGTGCGAGTTTCTCCATGTCACTCTTCTTTACACGGCGTACGGCAAGGATCCCGGCCTTTGCCAGATAGTGCTGGGCTATGTCGTCGATGCCTTTCTGGCAGAAGAGGACGTTTGCACCACTTGCAACGATCTTGTCGACGATGCCCTTGATCATCCGCTCCTCCTCATCGAGGAACATCTGGAGCTGGTCGGGGCTCGTGATGCTGATCTCAGCGTCAACCTCGGTCTTCTTGAACTCAACAGCGGCGTTCAAGAGCAGAATCTTCGCGTTCTTGACGACACGAGGCATGGCAGGGTGCACACGCTCCTTGTCGATGATCATGCCCTCAACGATCTCGGAGTCCTCGATAGAGCCACCGACTCTCTTCTCAACCTTCACAAAATCGGTGTCAACGGTGCCGTCCTCTTCGGCGACCATCGTGATCGCTTTGACAACGAGCTCGGTCAGTTTATCTTTCGCGGCCTCAGCGCCCTTGCCGGTCATCGCGGTGTCGGCAATCTTTCGGAGCAACTCAAGGTCGTTGGGTTTGACGGCGACGGCGATCCCCTCAAGGATCTCATTTGCTTTATCCGCGGCCATGCGATAGCCATGTGCAATGACCGTGGGGTGCACATCCTGCTCAAGGAGATCCTCGGCATACTTCAGGAGTTCGCCAGCGATCACCACTGCGGTTGTTGTGCCATCGCCGACCTCGTCGTCCTGGGTCTTGGCGATCTCAACCATCATCTTCGCGGCGGGGTGCTCGATATCCATCTCTTTCAGGATGGTCACACCGTCGTTTGTAATGACGACGTCGCCGATTGTGTCAACAAGCATCTTGTCCATACCCTTCGGCCCGAGTGTCGTCCTTACAGCGTTTGCTACAGCCTTTGCAGCTGCTATGTTGGCTGCCTGTGCGTCACGACCACGGGTACGCTGGCTACCTTCTTTCAGAATCAGGATTGGTTGTCCTCCAAGACTTGACATGGGTATCACCGTTATTAAGCGATACAAAGGTAGGTTTGTAGTTCTATATAAACTTATTCATTCGTTTATAAGATCTATAAGTTCGGAACCGTCCTTCAGGTTATGGAGTGGCTCCTCTCCAATAAGAAGCGTCTTCCCGATTTTTTTCTGCTTTTTATAATCCGTAGCAATACATACCGCAGATGTCTCCGTGAGCCTGGATATGTTGCCTATGAAGGAAGCGCGCTTCATGACCTTCTGGGAAGTGCCATACGCTGTCAGGATCGTATGCTTGTTAAAAAGCGCAAGTGCCTGGAACGGCGCCTGCCGCATTGCGTAAATCTCCATCCCGATACGCTCGAGATCGGAGAGTATATCCCCGGGTCTGGTCTCTGGAGGTCTCATGGGTTCCGGCGAGTGACAGCCAATGAGATCGATCGTCTCCACAAGAGGGGCGTTGAAGACCTCTTCGAGTTTGATGGCGACCTCAAGGGTGGTGCCCATCCCGCTCTCGTACTTACTGATCGTCCTGCGGGAGACACCGAGGTGCGAGGCGAGGTCCCAAAGCGACATCCCGGAACGCTCCCGCATCTCCCGGAGCAGATCACCCTTGATCTTCACGTATAGGCCACCGGGAGAAGCGTAGACCATCGGCGAGTTTCCTTCCACAAAGTAATCATACAACGTCTCGGGGCTGATGGCAAAAAGCCCATAACGGATGTAGACGACGCCACGCTCCAGGTCGGTATCACGCGCCCGTTCACCGATGATGAGGGGGGTGGCCTCCAGGTACCTGGCGATCAGGTTAAGATCCCAGGCTATATCGGCGGTTATGCTATCAATGTGGGAGACCACCTTGATGGTTACGAGGGTGTCGCCTTTTTTTGCGATAAGGTCAAAACTCCGCGGGCGGATGTTACACCGCTCCGAGACGTCGAAGCCAGCAAGTAGCATGATGCTGATGACCATCTGAGAAAGGCGATCCTGTGACATGACCACTAAGAATCGATATAGTCAGAGAGTAATATAAACTATAGGGTTATGTGGATCGGGATCGACGACACGGACTCCCCTGCAGGGATGTGCACCACATACATCGGGGCGGTGCTGGTGCGGCGACTGGAGCACGCCGGTATCCGTGTCGTCGATACAAGGCTTGTCAGACTGAACCCAAACGTCATCCACAAGACACGGGGTAATGCTGCGATATGTATCGAGGCCGTTGGCGATCTTGAGGCGGCATTCGACCTCGTCGCCAGATGTGTGGAAGAACTCGCAGAGTTCGACAACCCCATGACCAATCCCGGTTTGGTGGTCTCCCCTGCCAGACCACCACCTGAATTTTACTACGCGGCGCTCAGGGACTTCTGCACCGTGGACGAAGCGGTTCGTCTCCTTGAAGCAACAGGAGCGCTGTACCGCGGCTACAAAAACCGGCGCGGGCTGATCGGTGCCACAGCGGCGATTGCAAGCGAGTTTCCGGATAAAACCTATGAACTACTTGCATACCGGAAGCGGGGGGTGTGGGGCACTCCACGCCATGTGGACGCGAGAAGTCTCTTTCGCGCCGAGGAGATGACATATCCACACACCTGGGACACGGTTGACCAGGAGAACGGTGTGGTGGTCGGCGTGCCCCATACACCCGACCCGGTTCTATTTGGTATCCGCGGCGAGAGTCCGGCCTGGGTCGAGATGGCGCGTTCTTTCGTCCGCTCTGAGGAGTCGGCCTTCGAACAGGTCTATGTCACCAACCAGGGAACAGATGCTCACCTGATCCCCGGATCGATCGGAACCCTGCGTGAGGGTCGGTCATACATGGTAGGCGGGCGGGTCATCGGCAGTCCAAAAACCGGACGGGGCGGTCATGTCTCGATCATCCTTGAGAATAACGGTGCTGAAGTCCGTTGCATGGCCTACGAACCGACAAAAGGGTTCCGGGACGTTGTGAGGGCGCTCCTCCCCGGCGACATCGTCGTGGCGACCGGGAGCTACAAGGGCGGGAGCCTGAACCTGGAGAAGATCGGCGTCGCATGCCTTGCTGACGCCGTCCGGGTCCGCCCCCCTGTATGCCCTGCATGCGGAAAACGGATGACTTCTGCCGGAACCGGGAAGGGTTACAAGTGCAGGACCTGCAGTGAGCGCAGCCGCGAAGCCGGGATAGAGCGTATCGAGCGTCAGATGAGGCCCGGATGGTATGAAGTTCCTCCATCCGCCCGCCGGCACCTGGCACGCCCACTGGTGCGCGGTATTCCTCAATGGGAAGAGGATTTGCGTCAATCGATTCGTGAATACGACACGCCCTCATCACAGGTAAACTAAATGCGTTTTACAAAAAAAGATTTATAATGTTTGTGAGTTAACTTATCTTCCGGTGATCCCGTGCCGACTATCTGCGGCAAAGGTAATACTTGCCCTGACCTTTACATTCCAACACCGGTTGTCCGGGGTGAATGGGGTTCAGAGGCAGGTTGTGCAAGTTCGCGGTCGAGTATGCACGGAGGGAGGACGAAGATAACCCTCCGGGTTTCTTTCCGTTTCCGGCCCTAAAGTCCGCTCTCTAACGAGATCGTCCGGTTATACCGGGCAGCCGACACGGTGGGACGAGTGGGATCATCCCGTGTCGAATATAACCAGTCATCCCCTGTCTGGCAACGGGGCCCCATCGGGGTTCCCAAACATCATTTTTGTAAACCCGCATTCGTGAGAGATGGCGATCCATTATTTGCGCATTAGCACCAACTCATCTCATAGAATTACAGGGACTGGTGTAACAGAAACATGACCTCGCGGTACGCGGATGCGGTAGAGCAGGCACGGGTGCGCCCCGGTATGACGGTCGGCGAACTCGTCGACGAACTCGGGAGAGCAGGGGCTTATAACGGTGGGTCGCTCTGGCAGGCTGTCAACATCTACGAGCGAATGCTCCGCGACGATAAGGCGTTGAAATTCTTTGGCCTCTCGGGTGCCATGGTGCCCGGCGGGATGGGCGGAATCGTTGCCGACCTCATCAGGCAGCGCCACATCGATCTGCTTGTATCGACCGGGGCAAACCTGACACACGACGTCATCGAGGCGATCGGCTGCCATCATTTCCATGGAAGCGCACAGGTCTCCGATACCGAACTCTGTGAGGAAGGAGTAAACCGGATCTACGATATCTTTCTCCCGAACGAGGCCTTCATCCGGTTTGAAGAGTTCATGCAGGACGTCTACTCAACCCTCCCGGAGGGATCGACCATCTCGATCGCCGATCTCCTCAACCTGATCGGAAGCAGGTTAAAGAGCGGGATCCTGGCCGAAGCGGCAAAGGCCGGGGTGCCGGTCTACTGCCCGGCCATTCAGGACTCGATGATCGGGCTGCAATACTGGCTCTTCTCCCAGACGCACAACGTCACCGTCAGCGCGTTTTCCGATATGTCCGGGATGCTCGAGAGGTGCTTTGAAGCCGAACGGGCCGGAGCGATCCTTGTTGGTGGCGGTGTTCCGAAGAACTACATCCTGCAGAGCAAACTGATGACCGAGAGCGGGTTTGACTATGCGGTGCAGCTCACGGGTGACCGCCCAGACCTCGGTGGTCTCTCGGGGGCAACCCTTGACGAGGCGCGGTCGTGGGGCAAACTCACCGGAGAGGCCACTGCCGTTACCGTATACGGAGATGCCACCATCACCCTGCCGCTGCTTGTGGCCGCTACCCTGGAGAGGCTGGAGAGATGACCGAACTTATACTTGCGCTTGACGTTCCTGACCGAAAACGGGCATTAAAGATCGCTGAGTCCTGTGCGCCATTCATCGACGCGATCAAGGTCGGATACCCTCTCGTTCTCTCGACCGGGCTCTCGATCACTGAAGACCTCGCCGGCCCTGGCCTCCCGCTCATCGCCGACTTCAAGATCGCGGATATCCCGAATACCAACCGACTCATATGCGAGGCGGTCTTCTCAGCCGGGTTTGATGCCGTGATCGCACACGGCTTCGTGGGATCTGATGCAGCAAGGGCCTGTATCGAGGTGGCGCACAGCCACAGCGGCTCAGCATACATCGTCGCCGAGATGAGTCATCCGGGGGCAACCGAGTTCTTCCACGATGGTGTGGCCGAACGCATCGCGAAACTTGCCGTCGCCTGTCGGGCGGACGGCATTATCGCGCCCGCGACGAGACCGGAAAGAGTCGTCAGGCTCCGGCAGATCGTGGGCGAGAAGGCGATCTACTCGCCTGGCGTCGGGGCACAGGGCGGGGACCTAGATACGATAGCCGGACTGGTCGATGGGGTCATAGTGGGCCGGAGCATCTACGCGGCAGATGACCCTGCGGCCGCTGCCGAGCGTCTCTCCTGCATCCGCCGATGATGAGTTCTCCGATCCGATCCCCTCCGGGATATGACGAGCCCTATGAGTGATCTGAGGCGGATACGGCCTCGAGCCCGCATCTTAAGGTTTATATTATATATTTTCCCGTAGATACTGATATCATGAACTGGAGCCCTGAACAACTCAAACTGGTGGAGGAATACCGGGATATAAACAAGATCCCCGAGACCGAGCGGCGCTACAAGTGTCACACCTGCCACCTTGTCGTGGACGAGACGCCCTGCCCAAACTGTGGCGAGACGTCGCTTGAGATCATGTGTCCGCTCGACCACTGCGATTGTCGCCACTCGATCGTTGAGAGTATCGAGTACTGCCCGCTCTGCGGTCATGCCGTCTGCCCGGAGTGCGGGAGCCACGATGTCATGCAGATCAGCAGGGTCACCGGCTACCTCCAGGACGTGGCAGGCTGGAACGCGGGCAAACAGCAGGAACTGAAGGACCGGGTCCGCTACTCCGTTGTATGAGATATTTTGTCAGGGACGAAACTCTTTTTCTTCGTGGCCGGTTCAGGGCGGCAAGCACGGGGGTCAAAGGTGGCATCGCCGACGTTACGACCGTTCTTAACCACACGGTGCCGCACGATTTCCAGGAAGACCCCGTGCGCCGTCTCGAACTCGTCGCTGCCAGGCACGGGATATTCCGGGACTATTTCGGCCTCCTGACCGCCGTTGATATGAGTCACCTCTGTGTGCTCCAGTACGACTCTGTCATGGTCTTCATCACCGCCGGCGTGAGCAATCCAATTGCGCCTCCAGGCACCCCTCAAACCATCAACGTAATAGTCTACAGCCATGAGGGGATGGTTGATGCAGCGCTCCTCGAGGCTATCATCACCACAACCGGCGCCAAAGCCCTGGCGCTGCACCACCTCGGGTACGATTTCCCGGGGACCACAACAGACGCTGTAGTCGTTGCCTGCGACCACGACGCAGAACCCATCCACACCTACGCCGGGGCGCTGACGGAGATCGGCAGGCGGGTTTACGAGGCAGTCCTCTATGGTCTGCCAGAGGCGCTCGCAAGACAGCAGGGCAGAGTAAAGCGTGAAGGACCCTCCTTCTTCATCTACAGCCGTTATGGCGGCGACCACTGGGTCGAATGGCAGAAAGAGAACTGTCCCTATCATCCATGTCACTTCGCCGGGCAGAGCTGCGACTACTGTTACTGCCCCTGCTACCCCTGTGGAGACGATGACCTCGGCGAGTGGGTAGATAGCTCAAACGGCGGCAGGGTCTGGGGTTGTGCAGACTGCACGCTGCTCCATGCCCCGCCGGTTGCAGATTACATGAAAAGGAATCCCGAAGCCACTCTCGCCGAGCTCAAGCGGTTTCGGGAACGGTTATAACCGATCTTTACGCCTCGGCGATCCCGAGGGCAGCAAGCATCTCTTCTACGGGGACGCCGTGCACCTGGGCAGCCTCCCGGATCGTCTCGTTGTTTGCGATTGCACACCCAAGGCAACCCATTCCGAACCTGAAGAGTACCTGTGCTGATTCGGGCTTCTCCCGGAGAAGTTCAGCGATTGTACTGTCCGCAGTCAGTGCCATACAAGCTGGGTTTGTTCTTTCCCCTATATACATTTGACCCGGTGATGCAGGATTTGCGCAAATTACCAGCCGATACAAAAACCCGACCCTTCCCGTCGAGAATAAGGCTGAGGTACCACAGTCAGCGTCTATTCCGTTACAGCGGTTAGCGAGGTGGCCGGGTATGATTACTTTCACACCGCGCGCCCGAGGGTTAATACCCTATAGGATCCGAATTAGAGAGTGGAGATGTATGTATGAACCTATCCGAGGTAACAGAGAGAATCTCCCGGAAACTTGAAGCAAAAGGCGCACAACCTGACCGGCAGAAGATCGAGTCCCGCCTCCGTCGTCTCGTCGAGGAGTTTGGTGTCAATCTGACCGAGGCAGAGCGTACTGTGACCACCGATCTAGCCCGCGAGTACAAAGTCAGCGGTGTCGGTAACACTTCTGCAGAACTCCGCCCGATAAGCGAGATCGCAGCCGGCGAGTGGGTGACGATCGAAGGGAAGGTCGTTGCCCTGACCCCGCCCGTCTCACCCTCGATCGCACAGACCGGGATCATCGCTGACTCAAGCGGTGCCATCCGTTTCGTGACCTGGGCCAGGTCGAACGTTCCTCCGATGGAGTTTGGACAGTGGTATCGGATCGAGTCCGCTGTCGTTGACAATTACAAGGGTGCGCCGAACCTGAAGATCCACTCAGGCACCACCATCTCGCGGATTGATGAAGATGCTCCGCTCCTTCCGTCGATAACACCCATTGCTGACCTGAAACCTGGTGTCGGGAGCGTGCGGGCGAAGGTCATCCAGGACTGGGAGGTCGCCCACGACCGGATGCTCCAGACGGGACTTCTTGGCGACGAGAGCGGCACCATCAAGTTTGTCATCTGGAAAGATGAGGAGAGAGAGAAACTGGAGTTAGATACCGTCTACAACATCTATTACGCCACTGTGGACGAGTACAACGGCAGGCTCTCACTGGTGCTGAATACCGCGATGTACATCGCCGATGAGGGTGACATCGAGGTTGGGCGGAACGAGACCGAGAGTTATGGAGCCATTGTCCAGGTTGCTCCAGGCTCCGGCCTGATCAAGCGGTGTCCGGTCGAGGGCTGCAACCGGACGCTCTCCCGGCAGAACTACTGCCCGGTGCATGAGATCCAGCCCAATTTCCGTTACGACCTCCGCATAAAAGCGGTTCTCGACGACGGTAACCGCGCCAGAAACGTCCTGATGCAGCGTGAGATAGTCGAGAGACTCACCGGCATAACCCTGGAAGAGGCCATCCAGATAGCAGAGACCAACCCGCTTGGCATGGACGAGATCTTCTACCGCGTCAGGAACGCGGTGCTCGGACACTACTACTCCTGCAGCGGGAACGAGTTTGATGGTAGATTGCTCGTAAACTCCTGTAGCCCGATGCGGTTTGATCCGGTAAAACTGGCAGAACTGCTGAACCGTGCCGGAGGTGAACCTGCATGAGGTCGCAGACCGCCTTCGAGCGCGAACCTGCACGCAGGGTCTTTGCAGCCGAGTTCCGGGAGACACGATACCAGTTCAAGGATGACGACGACGAGAAGAGCCCAACCTACGTCATCTTCCCGACCGGTATCCGGAGCAACCGCGTGTTCATCGTCGGAACGCTCACAGAAAAGCAGCGACAGGGCGACCAGAACGTCTTCTACCGCGGGAGGGTGGTCGACCCGACGGGTACATTCTTCATCATGGCCGGGTCATATCAGCCAGAGGCTATGCAGCAACTCGCCCGTATAGAACCACCTGCGTTCGTCGCCGTCGTAGGTAAGCCAAATATATACACGACCCAGGACGGGAACCACCTGGTCTCCGTCCGGACGGAGTCGATCACGGTCGTCGACCGTGAGACCCGCGACCTCTGGGTGCTGGATACCGCAAGGGCAACTCTGGATAGACTTGATGCGTTCGGGACAACAGATGACGCCCGGAAAGCCATGGATGAGTACGGGACAGAGGTCCCGCATGTATACCGCAAGATAGTCTACGACGCCCTCACCCAGGTGCAGATGTAAAGACCACGCTCAACCTCCGAAAATTTTTTTCTCCCGGCGCCTTCGTGATACGAACTCCTGGATAAGTAGCATCAGGGGAAAATCCCGGGTCTGCTACTCATATCCTGAACCCGGAACCGTGACAGGGAATAACCGACTTAACGTATTTTCACATGAAAATCCGATTGGAAACGGAGTTCAAATTGTTGCCCTCCCACCCGCGGCATCCCATTGGCTATTGTGCCTCGGGGATTTTCATAAGTTTAGCCTGTGACCGAACGCGGCCCCATAGGGGTTTTCATAGAGAGACTGCAGGAACCCGGACTGATATTATGCCTGCTCATCTCCAGGCTCCTGCCTGGTACCCTTCCACTCCCCTTTTAATTCAGGGTAGTCCGCGAGAACCTTGCTGACCGTGCTCCTGCTAACGTCGAACATCCTGCAGATCTGGCTGATACTTGTCCCGGCCTGCCGTAGCGTGATTAGAGCCTGTACCTGACCCTCGGTGAGAGCCTTTGGCCTACCTATGGGACGTCCGCTATCCTTCTTTGCTTTTTTCGAGGACACCGGGGCTATTTTCCGTGCGTTCTCACGGTAGTGCTCCATATACTCGAGGAAGTCGGCAATGGCCGCTCTCCTCTGCTCCGGATCATCCAGGAACCCGAAGAAATCGTTATGCACGCAGTAGACGGTATACAATTCATTCAAAGACTTTAGAGCGGCAAGCCCTGCATCAGGATCCTTTGCGAGCCCTGCAAGATCGTAGATGATGATATCCCGGCAGTTGTTGGTAGCACAGTAGTCAAACATCCCGCTAAAACCCTTACGCTTCTCCGGAGGGGTTGCGTATGCGCGGTGATCGTGGAAGATTTCAACAACACGAAATCGATACTTGCAAAAGTCATCAAACTCCGCTATTTGTGCCGCAAAATCCTCCTTCCTCTTAGTATTCAAGTATGCAACTGCATCCTTTTTCATCCGTTTATGATGCCGTACGATCGTATATATTGTTTTTGGAAACGCACAAAGTGCGTCTTTTTGTGCCACGGCACGATATACCGCGTATATTCCAATTCCCAGCTAAAGATGTACAAAAACAGCCCGAGAATAACTACGTCAGGAAAAAGATTCTCTTTGCGCAAAAAAGCCAGATAAACTCCGGGAAAAGAAGGCGCGCACGGTGCGCGCCTCCATCCCAATCAACAACCAGATAACTATCCAGGGATTTTTCCCGGCTGCAACCCTGGACCGATGGACACACCACTTATAGCACTGGTCTGCAGGACTGCCAGCGCTCCAGAACCTCTCTTCCCTCGACAAATACGAGTCCACGCTCTCGCGCATACTCCATCGCATCCTCTTTTGCGAGGGCAAATCCTGTCTCGTCATCCAGCATCTCGCAGATCGTCACCGCCGGGGTGATCCTGGCCATAAGCGCGAGTGCTATCGAGAGTTCGGTCTGGCCGTGCCGCTCGTCAAGCAGTCGGTCGGCGGCACGGAGAAGTGCTACGTGACCGGGGGTCCTGAAGTGTGCGGCAAAGTCGTGCCCTCCGCCGTTGAGCGAGTGTTTCACCTCTTCGGCTATGGCGGTGATCGTCAGCGCGCGGTCCCTGTCCGTGACGCCGGTATAGGTATCGCGGTGGTTCACCCAGAGGGAAAAAGACGAGTGGTTCCTGGTGTCGTAGGGTATCTCGCCGTCCTTCTCGACGAGACCGCAACCGCGCAGGACCTCGTGCGCGAACGGCAGACCGAGCCTCTTAGCGGCCTCGCCGTGCACTGCCGTGCAGATAAGTCCACCGCCGTCCTTACGCATCTGCCGTATATGGGCGGACGTGACCGCATCTGAGCGTATAGCTAGATCGGTCTCGCGCTCCCGATCATCGAAGTCATATAACAGGACAAACTCGCCCCTTGCAAGGGCGTCTATGGCTGCATCAATCATGGGTAATCTCCACCTCGATCTTATCGTTATCGTTAAGGTTCAGGACTTTGCGAAGTTCGCAACCGGCGATGATCTCGATGATATCATCGGGATAATGGGTGCGGGAGGGGACGACTATCGCACACTTATGTCCCCGAATGCGGCATGGTAGCACCCTTGCTCCACCAAAAGTCCGGTCATCTGCGGTGAACCCCGGTATCTCGATCCATCCCGCATTCTCGAGGTGTTTGCGGACCTGAATGGCCGGAGGATCGAGCCTGACGTTCAGCGTTCCAGGGAATGGTTCGAACCCAAGAGATGCGCTGAATTGCTCTCTATAGTATGGGAGGCTCATGTAGTAGCGTCCCTCGCCGAGGCCACTGATCACCGTACCGGTCAGGGTATACTGCCGACGTTCTGGATTGAAGATCCGGACGTAATCCGCATACTCGCGTCTCAATACCTGCTCACCCTCGGGGGTGAGGGCAACGTACTGACCATCTGGCCTCATCGACCGGGCGATCAAACGCTGTCGCTCGAGAGCGATCAGTCTCCTTGAGGCTGTCTGGGGACTGATCCCGAGTTCATTCCCGAGCGACTGCGAGGATAGCCAGATCGGCCCCTGGCACCCGCCAAGCAGCGCAATCGTCTTTAAAGACTGCAGGTCTTCAGGTTCAACCATTATACCATACTTGAGACGCATACTATTTACGGGTTGTGAAACCTCCAGGATCCACTTCGTGAAATGTCGAAGTCGTCTACGCTAATTATTTAAGTTGTCGTGGTGACATTACCTGGATGAAATCCGGGGTGCGGCATCAACTTGCCGAGAAGATGGCAGGAGAGATCACGCTCTCGGACTCACCTGGACTGGCCCTAAAGAAGTGGCGGCAGAGTTTCAACATCCCGCAAGGGGTGCTCGCCGAGCGCCTCGATGTCTCTCCATCAGTTATCAGTGATTACGAAAGTGGAAGACGAAAGAGCCCGGGAACCGCCATCGTTGGAAAGATCGTTGATGCGATCCTATCGATCGACGAGGAGAACGGCGGCCGATACATCAACAAATTTGCAAAAATCCTGTACAACGAGTTTGACGAAGACGTTATCTACGACATCCATGACTATGCATCGCCGGTGCATCTCACCGAGTTTGCAGAGGTCATCGACGCTGTCCCGCTCTGTGGCCCTATGGATCAGACCATCTACGGATATACGGTGATCAACAGCCTAAACGCGATCTTGCAACTCTCTTCAAGTGAGTTCAACCGCATATATGGCTGGAGCACAGAGCGTGTTCTCATCTTCACCGAGGTCTCTACCGGAAAATCCCCCATGGTGGCGATCAGGGTCACACCGTTCAAGCCACGCTGCGTTGTTCTGCAGGGCATCGGACCTGAACAGGTGCACCCTCTGATCCCGAAACTGGCGGAACGCGACCGTATCAGCGTGCTCTGCACAAAGATGGACGTCAAGACGATCATCAGTTCACTACGAGGAAAGTTATGGTAGGAATCTACTCCTACGGTGTCTACATCCCGCGATACCGGATAAAGGTCCCGGAGATCGCGCGGGTCTGGGGCGCCAACGCGGACGATATCACGCGGGGTCTCGGAGTCTATGAGAAGTCCGTCCCCGATCTGGATGAGGATACAGCGACCATCGCCGTGGAGGCGGCGCGCGCCGCTCTCCGGCGCAGAGAGATCGACCCGGAAGCAATCGGGGCAATCTATGTGGGAAGCGAGTCCCACCCTTACGCCGTCAAACCCACCGCCTGTACCGTCGGCGAGGCCATAGGGGCAACCCCAAACATGACCGCCGCCGACTACGAGTTCGCGTGCAAGGCCGGTACAGCCGGTATCCAGACCTGTATGGGTCTCGTGAAGAGCGGAATGATCCCGCTGGGGATTTCCATAGGCGCGGACGTGGCTCAGGGCGCTCCTGGCGACGCGCTCGAGTACACGGCAGCGGCAGGTGGGGCTGCGTTTGTAATCGGCGGAGAGGAGGTCATCGCCGAGATCAACCGGACGTGCTCGTTTACCACCGACACGCCCGATTTCTGGCGTCGCGAGGGGCAGAACTACCCGCGCCATGGCGGCCGGTTCACCGGCGATCCAGGTTATTTCAAACACGTCCAGGGCGCTGCCATGCTGATGTTCGAGAAGGCTGGCACAACCCCGAAGGATTATGACTACGCCGTCTTCCACCAGCCCAACGCCAAGTTCCCGCAACGGGTGGCAAAGATGCTCGGATTCAAGGAGGAACAGATCGAGCCCGGTCTTGTCGTCCCGAGGCTCGGCAACACCTACTCCGGGGCATCAATGATAGGGCTCGCCGCAACACTCGACGTCGCGAAGCCCGGTGACAGGATCTTCGTCGCATCGTTTGGATCAGGTGCCGGGAGTGACGCCTTCGATATTACGGTCACCGATCTCATCGAGTCAGAGGTCTTCGACCGCGCGGCGGCACCGAGCGTTGAGCAACTGCTTGCAAACCCCGTCTACCTCGACTACGCACTGTATGCCAAACACAAAGGAAAGATTGTGATGCAGAGATGAGAGACGTAGCAGTAATTGGAATCGGGTGCACGGAGTTCGGGGAGCACTGGAGCGCATCGTTCCGCGAACTCTTTGTCACTGCAGGGGTGCTGGCCCTCCAGGACGCCGGGGTTGCCGGCGAGGAACTCGACGCCCTATACGTGGGGAACATGAGCGCCGGCCGATTCGTTGAACAGGAGCACATCGGTGCCCTGATCGCAGATTACGCGGGACTTGCAAGCAACCACATCCCATCCACAAGAGTGGAGGCGGCCTGCGCTTCGGGTGGACTTGCATTCCGGCAGGCGGTGATAGCGGTCGCAAGCGGTATGGAGGATATCGTGGTCGCCGCAGGCGTCGAGAAGATGACCGACGTCGGGACCGGAGCGAGCGTGGATATGCTTGCGAGTGCCGCTGACCGCGAGTGGGAGGGGTTCGCCGGGGCGACCTTCCCGGGGTTATACGCGATGATTGCAAACGACTACATGCACCGCTACCCCCTCACCCGTGAGCAGCTTGCACAGGTCGCGGTGAAGAATCACGAGAACGGTGCACGGAACCCGATCGCCCAGTTCAGGAACAGGATCACAATCGATACCGTTCTTAACTCATCACTGGTCGCCGACCCGCTGCGGCTCTTCGACTGCTCGCCGATCACCGATGGTGCGGCAGCGGTCGTGGTGGTTCCGCTTGAGCGCGCCAGAGAGTTTACAGACTCACCTGTCCGTGTTCTCGCGAGCGCCCAGGCAAGCGATACCATTGCTCTACACGACCGGCGTGATATCTCCACCCTGGACGCGACCGTTGCGGCCGGGAAACGGGCTCTCGACCAGGCTGGACTCGAGCATAAGGATATTGACCTGCTCGAGGTTCACGACTGCTTCACAATCGCCGAGATCTGCGCGATTGAGGACCTGGGGTTCTGCAGGAAGGGTGAAGCGGGAAGACTCACCGAGGAGGGTGTGACCGCCCTCGACGGTGACCTCCCCGTGAACACAAGCGGCGGCCTGAAGGCCTGCGGCCATCCAGTAGGCGCGACCGGCATCAAGCAGGTCTGCGAGATCGTCGCGCAACTCCGCGGTGAGGCGGGAAGCAGACAGGTGGACGCTGAGATCGGTATGGCGCATAACGTGGGTGGAACGGGTGCAACGGTGGTGGTGCACATCCTGGGGGTGTGAAAAAGATGTCAGTATCACGTTTCTGGAGAAAGATCCCACAACGCTACAACCTCATAGGGACGCAGTGTACGAACTGCGGCCGCTACTTCTTCCCGCCGCGAACACTATGCCCCGACTGCCGACGAAGCGGCAGGATCGTAAACCATAAGTTTTGCGGGTACGGGACGGTTGTCACCTACACGGTGATCCGGTCGGCAAGCGACCAGTTTGAGTACACCACCCCCTACGTCCTCGCGATCATAAAACTAGACGAAGGGCCACGACTCACCGCCCAGGTGGTCTGCTCTCCGGAGGAGGCAAGGATAGGGATGCGAGTGAGAAGCGTCTTCCGCCGCGTGGTAGCGGACGGAGAGAGCGGTGTCATCCACTATGGAACAAAGTTCGCGCCAGTGGAAGAAGACGGGGCTCATCTGACATAGATAAGAGACCACGCTCTATACTCTTATTTTTCTGGTTTCCACAAACTCCAGCAGAGACTGTGAGTTGCCCCAACCGGCATCTCCCGATGCCATCCACAATCCCTTTTGATCATCAGGCAGTGGTGTGATAACACGCACTTGCGAGGCCATCAAACCGGCGATCTGAAAGGTGAACCCCCGAGATTCCTGACATCGAGATAGACAGGCGGTCTCCTGCAAGCGATCGCGCACCCCCCCAGGGTAGCCGTCACCGGGCGGGGTTAATCATACCTGGAGGTTACCGGGTTGACGGCCTCTTCACTTGCAAGAAAAATATGACGGTGGCTTAATATTATACCCCGGTTATATATTCCTCGCAGGAGAGAAAGGGCGGTGCCGCTTTCGTCCCCGGAGGCCAGTAGCGGGGAGATCCGTTCCGCCCCCCATCTCACCCCCCATAACTTCGCAGGACACCCGGTGAACCCGGGAGAACAGAGACCTGAAGGAGGTGAATAAGGGCAGACTCCCCCGGAGATCCCGAACCGGGGTCTTCCTGCCCGGTCTGGATGAAGATCATAAAGGATCCGGTGCATGGTTACATCGAGGCGGACACCCTTGCGCTCAGACTGCTGGATACCGAACTCCTCCAGAGACTCCGCCACATAAGCCAGCTGGGGTTTGCAAACCTGGTATACCCCGGCGCGAACCACACCCGGTTTGAACACTCCCTGGGGACGATGCACCTTGCCGGACTGATGGCGGCGAGACTCGGGCTTGATGAAGATGAGAGCCGGCTCGTAAACACGGCCGCCCTCCTCCACGATATCGGTCACGGACCATTCTCGCACGTCACCGAACCCGTGATGGAGGAGTTCACAGGCCGAAGCCATCACGAGATCGATCACCTCCTCCGGGAGGGAGCGGTCGCAGAGATCCTGGAAGACGTGGGGCTCGACCCCGCAGAGGTCTGTGCCATCGTCGCCGGGAAACATCTTCATGCAAGCATCATCCACGGCAGCCTTGATGTCGACCGGATGGACTACCTGATGCGGGACGCCCATTACACCGGCGTGCCATACGGGACAGTTGACGCCCAGCGGTTGATCCGGTGCACTATCCTGTCCGAAACAGGGATCGCACTGGACGAGGGCGGGATCAATGCCGCCGAGTCGCTCCTGATAGCCCGGACGCTCATGCGTCCGGCGGTCTACTTCCATCACGTCAGCCGTATCGCGACAAGCATGTTCAGCCACGCCCTCCGGGAAGAGTTGCAGAACGTCCCGGCAAAGGACGCATGCAAACTGATGCGGATGGACGATGCCGCCTGCATGGAACGGTTGAAACATTCACCACACGCCATCAGCCGCGACCTTGCCCGCCGGGTATACAACCGAAACCTCTACAAACGGGCGCTCTATATCGGCGAAGACCGGGTGAATGCCGTAGCCCTCCGCCAGGAAACAGGGCCTGCACGTGAACGCGAGATCGCCCGTGCCATCGCCGAGACCGCAGGGGTCGGGCAGGACGAGGTTCTGGTGGACATTCCTCCCCTCCCCGGGGCTCTCTCGATGGAGATCAGGGTCAGGAACAGCCACGCGATGATGGATATCGAGGAGGTCTCGCCAATCATCAACACCCTGAACGATACCAGGCGACGCCAGTGGCGCCTCGGCGTCTATACCCCCGCAATGCACCGTCAGGTGGTGGAGCAGGCGGCGATGGAGGTCCTCCGGGTGAAGCGAGCGACAAAACAGGATAAACTTGTAGTTATATAAAGGATGTAGAAGACATGAAGAGGGAATTCGTCGTCGGGGTGACGGGGGCAAGCGGGGTGATCTACGCCCATCGCCTGCTCGAGGTGCTCTGTGAGCGGGCCAGGGTGCATATCATCATATCCGATACCGCCCGGCAGATCGCCGGGATCGAGGGTGTTGACCTCATGGGGTTTGACGCCATATACGCCGATAACAGCAATCTCGCTGCCGATATAGCGAGCGGGTCGTTCTGTTGCGACGGGATGGCGATCGTGCCCTGCAGCATGAAGACTCTTGCAGCGGTCAGCAACGGCTTCGCTGACAACCTGATCACCCGGGCGGCGGACGTCTGTCTCAAGGAGAGACGACCGCTGTTGCTACTACTCCGGGAGATGCCGCTCTCCCGGGTCCACCTGAAGAACATGCTTGCCGCCGATGAGGCCGGGGCGACCGTGATGGTCGCAAGTCCTCCCTTCTACCAGCAGCCGAAGACCATCGATGACCTTGTCGATATGGTGGTTGCCCGGGTGCTCGATCACATGGGGGTCAGACATGACCTTGGAACCCGATGGAGCGGATATGATGCGTGATTTCATTGAGATGATGCGGGAGCAGGGGAAGGTCGAGGAGATCGAGAACCCCTGCTCGAGCGTATACGAGGCTCCCCGAATGGCGAGCAGAACCGATAAGATCGTCTTCTTCCATAACCTCGACGGCCACCGGGGTGTTATGAACCTGCTTGCCAGCAGGGGAGCGCTTGCCGCGGCGCTCGGTGTTGATGAACGAAGACTCGTTCCCCATCTTGCGACCGCGACCTACAACGGCCGGGTGCTGGACGCAGGGCGGTGCGAGGGCGGCATTCCTGCAGACCTCTCCCGCCTCCCGGTGATGAAACACTTCCCGGGCGATGCCGGGCGCTACATCACCGGGGGTATCGTTTTTTCAAGTTACGACGGCGTTGAGAACGCCTCCATCCACCGGATGATGGTCATCGACGACCGTCACGTGGTGGCGAGGCTTGTTGAGGGACGTCACACCCACACCATGCTGAAGACGGCGCTCGCCCATGGGGAACGACTCCCGGTCGCGGTCACCATCGGCACCCATCCCCTGGTGACCTTTGCCGCCTGCACGCGCGTTCCTGAGGGGAAAGAACTAGCCTACGCTGCGGAATTGATGGGCGGGGAACTCAGTGTCAGGGAGTGCGAGAACGGAGTCCGGGTTCCCGACGCCGAGATCGTGCTCGAGGGCTACATTGGCCCGGAGACTGCACCGGAAGGGCCGTTCGTCGATATCACGGGGACATACGACCCCGTGCGCCAGCAACCGGTGATCGAGTTCAACCGTATCTACTGCAAGGACGACCCCATCTACCACGGCATCCTCCCTGCCGGCGATGAACACAAACTCCTGATGGGGGCGCCGTATGAACCGAAGATCTACCGTGCCGTGAGTGAGGTGACAACGGTGCGCGATGTCCTCCTCACAAAGGGCGGCGCCGGTTACCTCCACGCAGTTGTCAAGATCCGGAAGAACACACAGGGGGACGGGAAGAACGCTATCATGGCGGCCTTTGCGGCCCATACGTCCTTGAAGCATGTTGTGGTGGTGGACGAGGATATCGAGATCCACGACCCAGAGGACGTAGAGTACGCGATCGCGACCAGGGTGCGGGGGGATACCGATATCATGGTCATCACAGGAGTGCGGGGCTCGTCGCTTGACCCGATGCGCCTTGCCGACGGGACAAACGTGAAGGTCGGGATCGACGCCACCATGGTCATGGGAAGGGAGGATGAATTCAGGAGAGCGGGGTGGGTGTAAGATGTATCTTGATAACGATGATGAACGGGTGCTCGCAGGCGAGTTCGGCGAGACCCGGCAGAAGATGATGGAGATCCTGGTCGCGCTCGGAGAGGTCTACGGCGCCAGCAAACTCGTCCCGATCACAGGTGCCCAGGTGAGCGGTGCATCCTACAAGACGATCGGGAGATGGGGACTTTCCTGGCTGCAGAGCCTCAATGCCCGGGTGGTGGTCCCGACTGTATTAAACCCGATCGGTATGCCACGGGAAGGGTGGCAGGAGTTCGGGATCGATGAGGAGTTCGCCCGCCACCAGGCGGAGGTCGTCGAGGCCTACAGGAGACTCGGCGTCAGGTTGGAGTGCACCTGCACCCCCTACTACCTCCGGATCACCGAATACGGCGAGCACCTGGCATGGTCAGAGTCTTCGGCGGTTGTCTACGCAAACTCCGTTATCGGGGCCAGGACAAACCGGGAGGGCGGGCCGAGCGCCCTTGCGGCGGCGATCATAGGAAAGACGCCTTACTACGGTCTCCACATCGTCGAGAACCGGCGGCCACAGGTCGTCGTCGATATCGAGGCGGGAACCGGACCCCACGCCGGACACTGGGGCGCCATCGGCCATATTGTCGGGAAGAAAGTCGGGAACCGGATCCCGGTATTCCGGGGAATCCGGCCGACCCGCGACCAGCTCAAGGCCCTGGGTGCCGCGATGGCTGCAACAGGAGCAGTCGCGCTCTTCCACGTGGAGGGGATCACACCGGAGGCAAGGGTCTTTTCGTTTCCAACTGACGATCTTGACCGTGTGACGGTAACGGAAGACGAGATCGAGGCTCTCTTTAAAGAGACCGATGTCGAGGCGGTAGCTGTGGGCTGTCCCCACTGTTCGGTCGACGAACTCAGGGAACTTGCGGAACTCCTGCGAGGGAAGACCGCAAAAAAACCATTTTACGTCTTCACCGCGGCGGGAATCGCGAAGAATAACCAGGACCTGGTGAGGGTGATCGAGCGGAGCGGTGCCAGGGTGATCACAGACACCTGTATGGTCGTCTCACCACGGATGGACCTGTTCAGATCGATCATGGTGGACTCAGGGAAGGCCTTTGCCTACGTTCCTGGGATGTGCGGGGCGATCGCCCGGATAGGAACCAGGGCAGAATGCGTCAAGGTCGCAACTTCGTAAACCCCGCCCCGCTAAAAGCACCCGATACCCGGATCAACCCGCGCAGTATCCCTTTTACCCGGGCATGTGGCCACATGGGGACGGGAGAGAGCCTTTTTTTCACGTCCCGACGGCATCGCTCGCCATCCGGCCGATCTTCAACCGCAGGACCTTGTAAACCTCCCCGGCGATCAGCACAGGCAGACCGAGGATGGCAAGCAGTCCCCAGTCGGCAAGTGTGAGGGGTGCCGTCCCCATGAAGACCTGCATCAGGGGGACGTAGACCACCACCACCTGGAGGGCAAGCGTCCCGACGATCGCCAGTATCAGGGCGGGGTTTGAGAAGACCCCGATCCGATAGAGAGGAGACCGGAACGAACGGAAGTTCAGCGCGTTGTAGACCTCAAAGATTATGAGCCCGGTAAAAGCCATCGTCCGCGCCCGATCAAGGTCAACCTCATAGACACCCAGGAAGACGTGGAGGGCCAGGAGACCGATCAAGGCCCCCAGGGAGAGGATGATCAGGTAGGCGTTCCGGTTGAGTATGGGCTCCCCGGGGTCGCGAGGTCGTCGTTGCATGATATCCCGCTCGGCGGGTTCGAACCCGAGGGCCAGGGCGGTGAACCCGTCGGTGACAAGGTTGATCCAGAGGATCTGAACGGGGACGAGGATCAGCGGAAGACCGAGGAGGAGCGCCCCGACAATAGCGACGATCTCCCCTACATTGGAGGATAGGAGGTAGCGTGTGAACCGGGCGATGTTGTCATACTCCCGTCTCCCTTCCTCCACACCGGCGACGATGCTTGCGAAGTTATCGTCCACGAGCACCATGTCGCTCGACTCTCTGGCCGCGTCCGTCCCTTTGATACCCATGGCAATCCCTATGCTCGCTTTTTTGAGCGCCGGGGCGTCATTGACGCCATCCCCGGTCATGGCGATCACCTTCCGGTCGCGGGAGAGGAGGTCGACCACCCGGAGTTTGTGCTCCGCCGTTACCCGGGAGAGGACCTTTGTCGTCCGGAGACGCTTTGCAAGTTCGTCGTCGGAGAGAGATTCGAGATCGGCGCCGGTCAGCGCACCTTCACTGGAGAGACCGAGACCGCGGGCGATGGTGGATGCGGTCAGCGGGTTGTCTCCCGTGATCATGATGACGTCGATCCCGGCGCTCCGACAGAGGCTGATGGCTTCCGCCGCCTCCGGACGCGGGGGGTCGACTATCCCTGCGAACCCGAGAAAGACCAGGTCTTCCTCCACAGTATCAGGTGTCCAGTCTATACCCGGGGGGAGCGGGCGGCAGGCCGCCCCGATTACCCTGAGGCCCTGCAAAGCGTAGCCCTCGATAGCGGAGAGGATCTCTCTCCGGAGTTCGTCGGTGAGCGGGACGACCGACCCGCCCGAAAGCAATCGGGAAGAGAGGGTAAGGAGAACTTCCGGTGCCCCCTTCACGCAGGCGACGTAACCACCCCCTTTACGGGGACAGATGACTGTCATCCGTTTCCTGGTGGAGTTGAACGAGAACTCTTCCACCGGTTCGGGGAGGTCTGCACGGGAGAGACCGGCTTTGGCCGCCGCGACCACGAGTGCCCCCTCGGTTGGCGTGCCGAAGATCCTCCACCCCTCATCGTCCTGGCCAAGGCTCGCATGGTTACAGACGAGGACTGTGCGCAGAAATTGCCGGAGACCGGGATCCTCGAGCGGGTCGATCGGGGTGCCGTTGAGGATTAACTCACCCTCAGGGGCATATCCTGCACCCGTGACCTCGACCTCCGCGCCTGGCGTCCACACCCGGACAACAGTCATCTCGTTCCGGGTGAGCGTCCCGGTCTTGTCGGTACAGATAACAGAGACCGCACCAAGTGTCTCCGATGCCGGGAGGTGGCGGATAAGGCAGTTCCTCTGCATCATGTTCTTGACGCCCAGGGCAAGCGTCAGTGTCACGACCGCCGGAAGCCCCTCCGGGATCACCGCCACCGCAAGCGAGACGCCGACAAGGAACATCTCCAGAAGGTCTCGCTGTTGCAGGAGACCGATGACGACCGCGATCGCGGCGATCCCGAGAGCGATCAGTCCGAGGTCGCGGCCGAGCCTGTCCATCTGCCTGGCGAGAGGGGAGGTCTCATCCTCGACCTGCCTGGAGAGACCGGCGATCAGACCGAACTCCGTCTGCATCCCGGTGGCGACCACATACCCCCGACCGTGGCCGTTGACCACCGTTGTGCCGGCAAAGAGCATGTTGCTCCGTTCGGCAAGGGGCGTCTCCGGCGGGAGTGAGCCCGGTGCCTTGTCCACGGGCGCCGACTCACCCGTCAGCGGTGCCTCGTCAACCTGGAGCGATGTCGCCTCGATGAGGTAGATATCTGCGGGAACCCGCTCCCCCATCTCCACCACGACCAGGTCACCCGGGACTATATCCGCGGCATCGATCTCCCGCCGCGCCCCGTCGCGAATAACGACTGCACGCTGGACGAGCATCTTTTTGAGGGCCGCGATCGCCTCCCCGGCCTGCCACTCCTGGGTGAAACCGAGGATGGCGTTTAAGAAGACGATGCACAGGATGGCAGCAGCGTCCAGCGGTTCGTCGACCGCAAACGAGACCGCGGCAGCGATAATAAGGATGATTATCAGGACGCTTTTGAACTGGCGTAAAAAGACCTGAAACGGGGTCTCACGTGCCTCCTCCTGGAGTAGGTTCTTCCCGTAACGTCGCAGCCGCTCCTCCGCCTCCGCGGCGGAGAGGCCCGTAGGGCCTGTCCCGAGATTCCGCTGGACATCCTCCACGGAGAGGGTGTGGTAATCGGTCAGGGGTCAGCCTCCTGCAGGCGAGGCCTCTCCATCCTGCTCCCGGAAAAGACAGGCATATGCTCCCTGTTCTGCACCAAAAATATAAAAAGCAGACAGATCAACTCCAGGAACCCGGGATCTGCTGCTTGAGTGGCAGAGTAACCTCAAGAACGCAGGCGTTGCTTTCCAGAACTCGATGCAACCCGCAGCGCATAAACTCTTTTATGGGTACACACCGCATCCACTCTTCGGTATGACTCCTGAAGGGAGCAGAGAGTGGTTAGAGAGAGTGGCCAGACCTGCGGTCATCGTTCTCGTCACGGTACTTGCGGTCTCACTCGACCTCGCGTTTGGCACGGTCACCTACACCCACTTCTTCTACCTGGTGCTCATCCTGACCGCTTTCTGGTACCGCCGCCGTGCCGTTACCGTCGGCGTGTTGCTCGCCGCAGTCCACGTAACCATCGAGTATCTCTTTCGCGGCCCGCCTGATGCCTCGACCCTGGTCAGTGCAGGCACCTTCATCATCGCCGCCTGGCTTCTCGGTTACCTCTTTGAGGTCGCGAGCAGACGCACCGGGGGGCTGCACTTCCGCATCGGCGAACCTGCCGCGGCATCATGCGAACGTGATACCAGCCGACTGATCGCCCTCCTCTCAAACCGCGACCCCGAAACGCGCTACCGTGCAGCCGGGTGTCTGGGTGATACGGGCGACCCTGAAGCGGTCGAACCACTTGCCGCTCTCCTGACCGACCCCGATACCGGCGTCCGCTGGAAGGCGGCGGAAGCGCTCGGTAAACTCGGTTCCCCCGCCGTTGGCGCGCTCACAAAGAGTCTGCAGCACGATGACAGCGACGTCCGCTGGATGGCCGCGGTCGCCCTCGGGGAGATCGGCGATCCCGCTGCAGTCCCCGGACTGCTGGCCGTACTCGACGACCCCGACACCTACGTCCGGAGCAGGGCGGCCCTTGCGCTGGGTGAGATCGGGGAGGCTGCGCTGGAGGGCGTCCTTACCGCACTCCGCACCGGAGGCGAGCGCGTAAGATGGGGAGCGGCGATCGCGCTTGGAAAGATCGGAGGGGAGAGGGCTGTTGAAGCCCTGATCGGGGCGCTTTGCGACCCCGATGATGATGTGAGGCTGCGTGCCGCGGCGGCGCTTGCGGATATTGGTGAGGCGGCAGTCCCACGCCTCATAGCCGCTCTCGGGGCGGACGATGACCGTCTCCGGGAGGGGGCAACCGCCGCTCTAAGCCAGATCGGGAGAGTCGCCGTCCCCTCACTTGCCGCAGCGCTACGCGACGCTGGCGACTGGCGCATCCGTGCGGGGGTAGCCCGGGTTCTCGGTGAGATCGGCGACCGGCGAGCGATCGAGGCCCTGATCCAGGGGCTCGATGATACCCGGGAAGAGGTACGCAGGGCCGCCCGGGAAGCTGCTCTGGCGACATCAGGAAGACATAACTCTCGCGAGGAAGCACCTGAACGGTATGACTGACAGGATCGAGGAACTGATCGCCGACCTCCGGCACGATTCTCTCGAGGTGCGCCGCACGGCAACCGCAAAACTCGGGGCGAAAGGAGAAGAGGCCATCAAACCGCTCATCGCCGTAATGCAGACCGGGGATAACGACCTCCGGTGGTATGCCGCCAGCGCACTGGTGCTGATAGGCAGTCCGGCGATCGACCCGCTGATTGAGGCGATGCGAGGCACGGATGAGATCGATTTCAGGCGATACGCCGCCGCGGCCATTGCAGAGATAGGTGAACCCGCCATCGAACCCCTCATCGAGGTCATCGAGAGAGTCGACCACGACCTCATGCAGTTTGCCGTGATGGCCCTGTGCCGGATCGGTGAACCGGCGGTTGAACCGCTCCTCCAGTTGATGGAGAGTCCCGACCCCGATACGCAGGAACGCGCCGCTCTCATCCTCTGGAGGATGGGTGAACCCGGGGCCGGGCCGCTTGCCGAGGCGCTGAAGGCAAAAGACCGGCACCCCCACTGATATCTGATCAGGGTCGTCTGGTGTACCAGGCGGGAACGAGTCCCCTAAATGCCTGGAGGACGCATACTTCATCATGGAAGTTTCGCCCGCTATCGCCCGCTACTTTGAGGAGATCGATGCCGGACTCAAGGCTGCGATGCGCCTTGCCGGTGCCGCTCGCGCCCGCGGTCTTGACCCCCGAACGGAGGTCGAGATCCCGGTGGCAAGCGACCTTGCCGACCGTGTGGAGGCGCTCCTCGGGTACCGGGGTATCGCCGCCCGGATCCGGGAGCTTGAGCGGGAGATGTCCCGCGAAGAGGCCGCGCTCCGGATCGGCGACGATTTTGTGGCAAGAAAGTTTGGAGAGACCACACGAGAGGAGATCCTGGACCACGCCATCCGTGCGGCGATGGCCCTCCTTACCGAGGGTGTGGTGGCCGCCCCCACAGAGGGTATTGCAAAGATCGGCCTTGGAAAGAACGATGACGGTACGGATTACCTGAAGGTCTACTACGCTGGCCCAATCCGGAGCGCCGGCGGGACCGCCCAGGCACTCTCTGTGCTCGTGGGGGACTACGTCCGCCGGGCGCTCGGGATCGGCCGATACATCCCGCGGACGGAGGAGGTGGAGCGCTACATCGAGGAGATCCGGCAGTACAACAACATCATGAGTCTCCAGTACCTCCCGAGCGAGAAAGAACTCCGGATGATCATCGAGAACTGCCCTGTCTGCATCGATGGCGAACCGACCGAGCAGCAGGAGGTTAGCGGTTACCGGAACCTGGAACGGGTGGAGACTAACACCGTCCGTGGGGGTATGGCGCTGGTCGTTGCGGAAGGTCTGGCGTTGAAAGCCCCGAAGGTCCTCAAAAACGTCCGAAAGATGAAGATGGAGGGCTGGGACTGGCTTGAAGAGATGGTCAGCGGCGGCGCCCAGGCACAGAGCGATGAGGACGATGCCGGTGCCGCGATCAAACCCAAAGACAAGTACATCCGCGACCTCATCGGCGGGCGACCGGTCTTTGCGTACCCGATGCGCAAGGGGGGGTTCCGGCTGCGCCTGGGTCGAGCGCGTAACACCGGGTTTGCTGCGGCCGGCCTGAACCCCGCAACGATGCATATCCTTGGAGACTTCCTGGCGGTCGGGACCCAGATGAAGATTGAAAGGCCGGGGAAAGCAGCAGGGATTGTGCCGGTAGACTCGATCCAGGGGCCGACTGTCAAACTCCGGAACGGTGAGATAAGAAGGGTCGACGATGCAACAGAGGCCGGGAGGCTCGCAGGGCAGGTCGAGGAGATCCTGGACGTCGGTGAGATCCTGATCAGTTTCGGGGAGTTTATGGAGAACAACCACCCGCTGATGCCTCCTGCCTACTGCGAGGAGTGGTGGATGCTCGAAGGCGGGCAGCGCCACCCGGAGAACGAACTCGAGGCGATCGAGTTCGCGATCGAGGGGGCGCCCCTCCACCCCGACTACACATACATGTGGGACGATATCACGCCGACTGATATCGCACGGCTTGCGGATATGGTCTCAACCGGGGGCAGGATCGAGGATGGGGTGTTGCTGCTCCCGAACACCCCGGAGGTAAAGGCGATCCTTGAGGAACTCCTGGTGCCCCACCGCATCTCCGGGGAGAGGATCGCGATCCGGGAGCACCTGGTGCTCCTTGCCTGTCTCGGGTTGACGCTGCAACTGGAGAAGCGGCCGGAGTGGCAGGACGCCCCGATGGAGAACCCGCTTGACCTGGTTATGCACCTCTCGGGTTTCAGGATCCGTTCGCGGGCCGGGACCCGGATCGGAGGCCGGATGGGCCGACCAGGGAAATCGAAACCGCGGGAGATGCGTCCCCCGCCCCACTCACTCTTCCCCATCGGGGACGAGGGGGGTTCACGCCGGTCGTTCCAGGCGGCCTGCACCTCAAAACCCCGTTCCAACACAGATGGTGGGATGATCGAGGTTGAGGTCGGGGAACGGCGCTGTCCTTCCTGCGGTGCGTTCACCTACAGGAACCTCTGTGACTGCGGGACGCACACAAACCCGGTCTTCCGCTGCCCGAAGTGTGGAAAAGAGGTGGGCGAGGGTGCCTGTCCCCGGTGCAGGGTGGAGACGGTCTGTCTCCAGAAGGTCACGATCAATGTCAGGGAGGAGTATGCAGCGGCACTCGAACGGCTGGATGTGCGCGAATCATCGATAGCGCTCTTAAAGGGTGTCAGGGGACTGATCTCCCGCGAACGACCGGTGGAACCGATCGAGAAGGGGATCCTCCGATCGTTGCAGAACCTTTATGTATTCAAGGATGGCACCGTCCGTTACGATATGATCGACCTCCCCCTCACCCATTTCCGGCCGGACGAGGTAGGTGTCCCCATCGAGCGACTCCACGAACTCGGATACACCCGGGACATCAACGGTCGGGAACTTGTCTCGGCCGACCAGGTGCTGGAACTCCGTCACCAGGATATCCTGGTCTCGGAGGACTGCGGCGAGTGGCTTGTCCGGGTATCGAAGTTCATCGACGACCTTCTGGTGAAGGTCTACGGGCTTGAACCGTTTTACAACGCGGAGAAACCCCTTGACCTTGTCGGCCACCTGCTGATAGGGCTTGCCCCGCACACGAGCGCCGGGGTTCTCGCCAGGTTGATCGGGTTCTCGAAGGCCCCGGTGGGCTACGGCCACCCGTTCTTCCACGCGGCGAAGAGGAGGAACTGTTTTGCCGGCGATACCGAGATAACCGTCTCAGATGGGCGACGGTGGCTGACGATGCCCATACGGCAGTTCGTCGTGGAGAACTTCGATATCTCAAAGCCGGGGCTCGACCATCTCGGGACATACTACTCCGACCCCAAACAACCGTTCTATGTGAGAAGCATAGACACCCAGGGGAAGGTCAGCCTGAAACGGGTGACCTCGGTCTCCGTCCACCGCGCCCCGGCGCACATGATCCGGTTTGAGACCCGACGGGGGAAGATTCTCACGGTCACGCCGGATCACGCGATGCTTGTCTGGGAGACGGATTATCTCCGGAAGGTCCGGGCTCTCGAGGTCGCACCCGGTGACCGCGTCCCGGTGGAGGAGGGCGGGATCGTCGTGAGCGATGAGGTTGTGGCCTGCGAGGCGGTGCAGACGCTCGATGACCGGGTATACTGTCTCACGGTTGCCGATAACCACACCCTGGTTGCAAACGGGATCTTCTGTGGGCAGTGTGACGGTGACGAGGACTGCGTGATGCTCCTCCTCGACGGGTTGATCAACTTCTCCCGCTCCTACCTCCCGGAGACCCGGGGCGGGACGATGGACGCCCCGCTCGTACTTACGACCCGGATCGACCCGACAGAGGTCGACAAGGAGTGTCACAACGTCGATGTCTGTGACCACTACCCCCTGGAGGTCTACAACGGTTGCCTCGCTTACGTCCACCCAAAGGACCTCGACGACTACGTTGACAGGGTGGAGCGGCGACTCGGCACCCCGGCCCAGTTTGAGGGGTTCTCTTTCACCCACCCTACCTCTGATATCTCGGCGGGGCCGCTCGAGTCGACCTACACAAAACTCGGGTCGATGCTTGAGAAACTGGAGGCGGAACTTGAACTCGCGAAGAGGATCCGGGCGGTGGATGAGGATGACGTCGCTGAACGTGTCCTGAACACGCACTTTATACGCGATCTTCAGGGGAACCTCAACGCCTTTTCAAAGCAGAAGGTGCGGTGCATGAAGTGCAACGCGAAGTACAGGCGGATGCCGCTTGCCGGGAAATGCACCCGTTGCGGGGGAAACGTTATCCCCACGGTTCACGAGGGTTCGGTGAAGAAGTACCTGGAGATGTCGCGAAACATCTGTGCAAACTACCGGGTCTCTGAGTACACAAAACAGCGGGTGGAGGTGCTCGCGATGCAGATCGAGTCCACCTTCGGCGAACCCCCACAGCGGCAGCTCGGGCTTGCGGACTTTATGTGAAGAGGGAGGCTGCGTTACAACGCTCCCGCCCGCAGAAGTCCTGGCTGCTCTGAGGTCAGGGATCCCCCCTCCCTGAGGGAGGAATCCCGGCAGCCCTGGATGGAGCGGCCGGGATGCGGCACGCCGGCATACCGTTTAACGACGCCCGCGTCAGCACCCTGCCGGACGCTTCTATTCTTTCACGCCGGGGGATTTACATCCGGCTCTACGGCCGACCACCTCGACCTCTGCGCGAGGCCTCGCGGATGCCGGGGGCGCCGAGATCGTCTCCGGTTGACTATCGTCTCGCCCCGGAAGACCCGTTCCCTGCGGCGGTTGAGGACGCTCTCTCAGTCTACCATTACCTGCTGGAGAGGGGTTACTCTCCGGCTCAACTGGTGCCGGTCGGTATATCGGCCGGGGGGACGCTCGCCCTCACGATGCTCCTTGCCGGGCGAAGACCGGGGTTGCTGATGCCGGCAACGGGTAGATCTGCTATTACAGGGTGAGTCGATGGCGTTCAACTGTGATACCGACTGGCTCACGCCGGTCTACCTTGCAGGGTACGACCCTTCCGACCCGCCGGCCTCACCTCTGTATGCGGACGTTGATGGGTTGCCACCGCAATTTGTGCAGGCATGGTGTATGGGAGGTGCTGATCGAGTGTATCGGAGCCTTTGTGGAGACCGCATGGTTCCAGGGAGGTCCCGTAACCTTTGACTGTGTCAAGGGGATGTTCCATCTATGGCAGGCGTTTGTCGCCGTTCTCCCGGAGGCCGCGAGGGCGGTTCAAGCGGGGAGGAGAACGTTCGCCCTAAGGTGCGTGTCTCAGGAGGAGTGGGGGGGCGTGTTGCCGGACGCCATCAAACTCATTACTCTTCAGGTTCAAGAGGTACAGGCGCGAGGGTAGCCAAGTGGTCAACGGCGATCGACTCAAGATCGATTCTCGAAGGAGTTCGCGGGTTCGAATCCCTCCCCTCGCATTCTTGAGACACGGTCTCAAATATCAGATGATGACACATATTTGGGGCCACGTTCGGTTTCAGGCATGCCAGATATCAGGGCAGATTTCACACGTGCTCAATTAATGTAATTTGATCTATTCTTTCAGAGTCGTGGGATCGTCCCAGGAATCGTTTTTAAACACTGCATAGAGTCTCTTCAGGTCGCGTCGATCATCCCGGCGAGCACCTCGCGCTCGTGCGGGGCCTCCGCCGCCGCGAGACGCCTGTTCAGGTTGAGCATCTTCTCCACGAGGGTGGCGATCCGGTCGTGGCGGGCATTAGGGTTTGCATTTTACGCGGGACCAGAGGTCACAGAACACTGAGCCAGATCAAAAATATTCAGAGATCTGTTAGCCATTTACTTTATCCCAGTCAATGGCGTTCCATTGCCGGGCGAGTTCCTTATCAGTATGTTTCTCGCCTTTCGGCGTCGTTGAATGACATACTTTCACGGGTATACCTCCCTTCTTTGCTGTGAAACACCTGTCCCAAGTGGGCGCCCTTTCAGGCCGAGGCAAAGGCCTCTATCCTGCCCATTACAGGGAGGCATTCGCTTCTTGGGACGTCCTGTTCCGTCTACACCGTTTGTTGACCTCACGGCCTCCATACCTCTTCCGAGGGGTGTATACAGGTTCCCAAGTTCCGTATCGGAGATACTGATGGTTGCTGTAGGAGCCGCCTTTAGACCGGGAACCTCTCTGTCCGTTTGCCACCCAGTATCGAAAGCTGTGATGGCCCGATTCCTTTGCCGATTTTGGCTCAAGTGTAGTATCACCCTGGTTTCACTTGTCGCGGATTACGATCCTTTCAGCGATTCAGCGTTTGCTTCTCCCTGGCATCATTTACCTGGCGGATGGAGCGGATCAGGTTCTGCTCTTCTCCACGTTTTCCCGCGGGCTTCACACCCCTCCGTTCCCAGAGGCGCATGCCACGGTAGGTACATCCCAAACGGATAGGACAGCGGATTGATCCGCAATCCCCGATACAGCTTCTTGTCGCACACCGACTTTCCGCAGTAAGTGTTCTGGTCCGGCATTTTTCTCACATTCCTCACACGAAATCAGATTACCAGGGCCAAGCTGACAAGGTCTCACGCCCACGCACCCGCACCATATGGTGAATCGATCCACTCGTTCATTATTCCAGGCGGGATCGTCTTACTGTGGAAGATGGGGTAAATGCATATTCGTTTTTAAATCACGCCATCTCGCCGCGGGCGATCCCCGCAAGAATATCCGCGAGGTGCTCCCGGCCGCTCGGCTCCGGGATCTCCCGCCCCACTCCACGGGCAACCTCGATCCAGAGGCCGATAGCCACCTTCACTTCGGAGAGCGCCTCCTCTTCGGTCTCGCCGAACGCGGAACACCCCAGAACCTCCAGGACGACGACGATGAACCTCACGTCCTCGTCGCTGCGAAAGAACTCGATTGCATATGCGACATCTCAATCGCTCCGATCATCGCCCCGACTACGCGAAACCTCGCCAGGTCGCAGGGTGTAGAGTTCGACACAACCCAGCACCCTTCCAAATGCCTCCTCGAAATCCGGGACGACCTTCATCTGGTGCCGGAGTGATGCGTTCCATGCTGCTGAGAATAGTTCACGCCTCCCCGCGAGCACGGAGTTGTCCGGGACGACCTCTTTGCATTCGCATTTCCGGTGGAGAATGGCCCTCACGGCGTCCGGGTCCACGCGGTCGGCCAGGTGCCGGATATCGTAGATATCTCGGGGACGTACCCGCTGGAAGAGAGAGCGGATCTTCTCGGCCATGATCTCCTCCAGGCAGTAACAGGTCACCCCGGCGGTAAGTCTGTCTGAGTACGGGTGATAGATCTGTCTCGTCTCAACGGGGAGCAGAATGCTCTCGTTACTCATGGTCGTGAGGTCGATGACGATCCTGGTCGGGGTGGATGCGTTCATGGGAATGATCCTGAACAGGGTTGTCGCCCGGAATCCGGTCGCCGTCTCGGTAATGCTAATATCCTCCTCAAACCCTATGCCGCTCTCCTCTCGCGCGCGGGATACCACATCCTTCACCGCCTCCTGCAACGCCTCCTTTTCATACGGCTCCAGCAGGGTGAAATCGAGATCGTCCGAGAAGCGGTAGTTCTCGATGAAAACTTTCCGGATTCCCGTCCCCCCTTTCAGCGCCATGGGGAGGACGCTCAGATGAGCGAGGAGCCAGTTCTGTGCGTAGTCCCGCTCGATGGTCGAGGGTGGAACCCCATAGGCACGGGCGGCCTCTTTGATCTCGCGGACCGGTATCATCCCGAGCCCTCCGGAAGCGCGATCTCGGTGTTGATGACCAGTCGCCACCTCGTGTCGTTCTCTCCCTGGCGTGGCATCGTAGGATCGAGGAGGAGGTAGTTCCTGGATCTCGGAAGAGGCAGATCCAGTGGAACTCCCGCCTGTTCGCTCAGATAACCGAGCCTCCTGACGACGGCGTTGTTCCCGATCATCCGGGCGTACCGGCTCAGGTTCTCGCGATCCAGCGATGCGTTCTCCAGCGCTTTTGCGGCCTCGACAATCCCTCCGGCGTATTCAGGTCTGTCGAGGCAGTCGATGACCGTCTTCTCCCTGTCGGTGACGGTAACCGGTGTCTCCTCGATCCACTCCTTCGCAAAGCCGAAAAACTTCTCCGGTTTTACCCGCACGATCCGGTAGTCCACGCCAAACACCTCGAGCTGTCTCTTCTTCTTCCGCGCCGTCGTCTGGACGAAGACCGTTATCGGGATCTGCTCTGTCAGGCCGTGGTAGTGGAGAGCGCTCCAGTACGCAATCGCTGAAGGCTGGACGAGGTGCGATGCAATCACGAACTCGTGAAGCGTGTACTTGCCCTTCTCGCTCTCAAGCGGGATGATCAGGTATTTCCCTCTCTCGATCCGCTCGACGAGACCCCGATCTTCCCACCGGGAAAGCATCACCGAGAGTATGTTTTTCGGGATCCCTGTCTGCCGGTGCAGCTGCTCGAGTGTGAATACCTGCCCTTCGCGGGCGATGGCCTTCAGGATATCAATTGTCACCTGCTGTTCCCCATGATCCTCATTTAGTACACCAACCTTATCAAAATTGTTAATCTTGGTGTACTTGATGGTGATTTCACTCCCACTCATGTGCAGAATCGCGATCGTACCGGATCTCTCCAGGATCGGGAAAGCGAGAAGGTTCTATCTTTTTGACCTGTTTGTGGGCACGTGACAGAGAAAGATTCCATCACACTTCACACCAGATCACCTCGCTCTCCACATCCTGCCGGATGAGAGGGTCGATCCCTCCGACGGTGAGTAGATCGACCTTCCGCCCGTAGAGTTCCTCCAGGAAGTCTTCTACCACAAACGGCTGATCCACGCAGGGAGACGTGAGGTGGAGGGGGTGACGCTCTACCTCTACGAGGATCTCGACCTGGCGGCGGAGGGGGAGAAGATGCTATATCGGTTGCTGGAAGAGGGAAAGATCGATCGGGAGAAACTTAACCGACGGCTGAAACGCGTCGGCAGGATCCTGGTGGTCTCCTCTCTTAAGGCGGAACCACGGGAGGTCTACGACCTCTACAAGTCCCGGAACCTGGTGGAAGAACATTTTTCAGCGTTTAAGAGCCTGATCCAGGCGGATAAACTCTACCTCCGTGATTCTACGGCGGTCTTTGGCCACGTCTTTGTGGGGTTCCTCTGTCTCTACCTCTACTGCAGGATCCTGAACCGGATCAAGAAAGCGGGGATGACCGCTCATCTCTCGCCACACGGTCTCCTCCTCAAACTTTCAAAGGTCTATGCGGTGGAGAGCGGCGAGGAGAGGGGGATCACCGAGGTGCCAAAGCAGGTACGGAAGATTGCGGGGAGAGTTGGACTGGATATATTCCCTAATATGTGAGGAGTTCGGGTTCAAATTTGCTGGCAGGTCCTCCATAGCATGATTCCACTCGACCCTGCCGACTGCGAACCGGTCAGACCCGCACGCAACGGGAGACCCCCGGCGGTCGGTTCTGTGCTACTACTGCAACGCTCCGGCAGCCTACCGGGAGACTTTTGCGTCTCGAGACCGCGAAGGCAGGATCCAGATGCGCGGGGTCTGTAACGCATGTTACCCGGCAGCGCGAGATGGCCGACACGACGGGGTCCCTTACCGGACCGGGCTGCGGCAGGCCTCCGTCTCGGGCCGAGCGGGACATAGTGGGGACACATTCTCCCAGGACCTGATGCCCCCCTGTCTATAACGGGGTCAACTGAGTTAACCCAGCAATACTATTTTCACCCATCGAGACAGATATTAAAAGAAGCATGGTAGAGTTGACTTTAAAGATAATAAAAGGCAACAAATACCTCTACCTCAGAGACAGGGTAAAGGTTAACTCCAAATCACTTTCTGTCCAGACATACGTAGGTAGACTCGAAACGGTCGAGCCACAGGACTTTTCGGTGAAACTGCTCAATCTCTTCTCTTCGAGGTTAACCAAATACCTTGAGTATCGGCTGGAACACTACGCCTTCACGGTCCTTGATCGGGACCAGGCCGCCAACCTCGAGAGTTTGCGCTACTTCTACGATCTGTTCAAGGATCTCTATCCAGACGAGAGTAAACGGTATCAGGACGCGATGTACGTCCGCTACGTCCAGGGTACAACCGCAATTGAGGGGAACACTATCACCCTTCGAGAAGCGCAGGAACTCCTAGAACACAACATCTCGCCAGCCGGGAAGAGAATGGACGAGGTGTACGAAGTCCTCAACTATATTACCCTCAGGAATTACCTCAGCGGATATACCGGGGACATCACCGGGGCGTTTATCAAGAAGATCCACGAAATCTTGATGAACCATATCCTTCGGGATCCGGGAAACTACCGGAACATTCAGGTTGGTATAGCAAGCGTCGATTACCAGCCGCCGCCCGCAATCCTCGTGTCTGATGAAATACAGAACCTCATCAGATGGTATCGGCAGAACAGGAAGACTCTCAACCCCTTCGAACTTGCGATCCTGTTCCATACAAAATTCGAGATTATCCACCCCTTCGTTGACGGAAACGGGCGAGTGGGACGAGCGTTAATGAATTTCATCCTGGAACGCTCCGGATATCCGACACTCTACCTTGGGCGGGAACACCGAAGTGCTTACCTGGATGCACTCGTGCGAGCTGATGACGGGGAATTCGCGCCGATTGTTAAGACCCTCTACGAATTTTACCAGAACCAACACGGCCAGATTGCACAGGAAGTCCAGCAAAAACTTAAGGACGGTGGAAGCAAGTTCCGTGACGATGTCGAGGATCTTCTCCGGCAGTATATTGAGTTAAAAAAGAACGGATAAATAACCCATCCCGGTCCGGCCTGCGTTGACATCGAGTTCCATCCCCAAAATCTCAACGAGGGACGGGAAATCATGGTGCTACGCGCGCGAGGTGGTCATGCTCCTCAGGCCGGAAGGGCTCCGTGAAGAACTCCTGGTCACCGAACGGTTGATCTTCCTCGCCGAGGACGAGGGCTATGCGTCCTGGTGCCAGCATCCGGAGCCCTAACGGAGCCCGGATAGGCCACCATTGCGGATACATCAGTATCGGTGGGGCGAGTTACTGCGGCGACTGCGGGAAACTCATCCACATTCCACGAATTCTAACCCACTTTGAAAAGTTCATCGAACTTAAGGTGCCGCAATCAGTTCACAAAACTCACTTTGCGAACCCTCTGGCACAGTAGCACATAATTATATTTACATATCAAAAAGTACGACCACTCCCTCTACGATATACTTCTTATGCCTCATCCTCCAGCAACTCAGTTCTCTTCCCTCACCCATCTCATCCAACAGACCGCCGAAAAGAAGCATCTTGTTGCCTCGCAAACACCCCTCACCGCCACCGTCGTTGCCTCGTTCCTCGACCGGATCGAGTTTGTCGAAACCATCAATGCAGCTCTTACCTGGGACCAGAGCCAGTGGCGGGTGAGCCCTGGCAACCTGGCAAAAGCCATTGTTCTGCTTCCTTTCATCCATTCCGGGTCACGTCTCCCGATCTACAGCATCTTTGAACACTACCAGGGAATGGATATGGCGCTCCTCTTCACCCCGGAGGTGCGTCCTGAATGGCTGACCCGGGATGCCTTTTCCTGTTTCTTAGACCGGCTCTTTGCCGCCGGGTGTGAGCACCTCTTCACCTCTCTCGCCCTCCGGGTCTACACCGCGTTCTCTATCCCATTTCACCTCGTTCTCCACGGTGACACCACCTCGATCTCCCTATACGGCGCCTACGAAGGATCGGAAGACTCTCTCCCCATGGCCCCCACCATCTGTCACGGTCACAGCAAAGAGAAGAGAGATGACCTCGTTCAGATTATGCTCGACCAGGTCTGCGACCCCCACGGGATCCCGCTCATCACCACCATCCGTGACGGGAACGAGGCAGATTGTACCTGGAACACTGCGATCATCCAGAGACTCGCTGAGCTGGATCCCCTCTCTCGTACTGATGTCATCTACATCGCCGATGCGAAACTGGCAACTGCCCCGAACATCCGGAAGTTGCTGGAAAACAATATCCAGTTCGTCACCCGGTGCCCGGCAAGTTTCAGCAAGAAGATTGCTGCCCAGGTGACCGGGACAGCCTACGAGGCGGATGCCTGGATACCGATCGGGTCATATCGGGAGGATGACGGGGATAACCCGGAGACCTACGACGTACAGGAGTTCACTCGAACAACCGATGACCGGATATCTTGTCGCTTTCTGGTTTTCCGGGGCAATCATCGACGCGATGAATTCGAGACAGACCTGTTGAAAAAGCAGGAGGAGTTCGTTGCAGTTCTCAAGGGAGTGACTAAAAGGCGGTTTGCCTGTGAGACAGACGCACAACGCGCGCTTGAAGAAGCACGCAAAAGCCTTCGCAAGCATCGACTCTGGAAGGTCGATCTGTCTCTTGAAACTCTCGTCACCGAGAAGAATCCACGGGGAAGACCGGGAAAGAATCCGCGACCAACGATCCAGGTTACCGAATGGGTGATCCGGGCCAGTGAACCACAGTTGCAGCAAAAGGTCTACCTGACCGAACTGCGCAAGGCTGAGTCGTTTGTCTTGATGACAAATGTTTCTGAAGAGAATGCACCGGCACGTGAGGTTCTCCGACTCTACAAGGAGCAGAAGAAGGTGGAGGATAACTTTTCGGTCATCAAACGGCCGATGATGGTCGATACTCTTTATCTGAAGAAACCGGAACGGATCACGGCTCTCGTGACGCTGCTGGCGGTGTCTCTCCTGATCCAGGTGGTGATCGGGGTGGTGGTACGCCGGAATCTGGATGCTCTGCCAGAACCACCGGGGCTCGATCACGGCTGTAAACCGCTTATCCGGCCAGGGTTGAAGAAGATCCTCCGGTTCATTGGGTATTACTCGATTGTTACGATCGCGGGTGAGCGCTGGTTCAGGTGCATCTCGCGGGATCATGAGAAGAATCTGGGAATCTGGTTAAAACTGCTCGAGTTTGAGGTAGGCGTGTAGCATCTGCGTTATTGCGGATCTCTTACCGGAGGGTGAAGAGCGGAAACTCTTGAGAAGGTTGGACGCCAGAGGGGTTTGGGGGAGAATAATGAGTTGTGGGGTTCTGGGTGGTACCCCGGAGTGGGTGCAGAGACAACACTGTGATCATGGATTCGGCGAGGGAAGGGGAAAATACTCAGGAAGGTGGGACAAGGTCTCGCAAAGTGAGCTTTACGGAAACTGCACCGATATTCACGGGTGTCTGTCCAAAAGATCGTTGCTGTGAGTGTACTTCTGGTAGGAGCGACCGTTTCAGCCGGCGTTAACAAAAAGACAAAGATTCAGAAGGTGGCCGAGTGGTGAAATGCGGAGGGGGCTAATCTCCTCTTTGTGAAGCATCAGAACGGCACCATATCATAGGCCTTATCTGTTCCAACCCTGAATGGTCTCATACGGATAAACTGACTCCGGAGGAACACCACAATGCAGCGAAAAGGATGCCCGTGGCTCGGATCGTATTCAGCCGCGGCGTACATGGCCGATAGTGTCGCCCGGCTGCTCGATGAGCCGCCGGCATTCGCGTCTCCCAGAGTGCGGCGATACGCACACTACCGGAGCGGGTTTACCCTCAAAAAGCCTGAACGCTGCGGACCCGGGAGGCATGAGATTGTCGGCCCGGTCCTTGGAAAGATTGCCCAGCGCGGGATCCCTGCTCCCTGCAGTCTCCAGGTCGAACGATACGTTCTCAAAGAAGCAGAAGCCGCTGGCCTCCTCGATGTTGCGGAAGAGACAGATTCCGGGGCGTTTGTATTCCGGTGCACGCCGCGCAGGGAAGACCTCGCCGTGTTGCTGCAGGCCTGCTGTATCCCTGAACTGCTGCTCGATGAGAATGAGGTCGATGCACTCCTTGAGCGCTACCGGTCGCTCTGCACCGCACCTGAAGGAATCTTCTTCGACATGCTGGTCGATTGGCTCCCCGATCCTCGCCTTGGTCTGCTCTTCCTACCGCAACGTTCCATGGACTCAATGGGGGTTTCGGATCACCATGACGAGCGGGTCGACTTTGCGCTGGAGGTGCCGAAGTATCGCGACGACTGGCTCAAAATTGTCGTCGAGGTAGACGACAGCAGCCACACCTACGCACAGATATCGAAGGACCTGAAGCGGGATCGGGCTCTCAAGGGTGCGGGGTGGGAGGTCTATCGGTTCGCCCTTGGAGAGAGAGCGGAGTGGCAGGAGAAACTTGAGCAGATCGTCAGAAAGATCTCCGAAGCCATACCCCACGAGATGCTCGCCGCGGCCGGGACCGTGCGCCGCATGCATCCCCGGGCAAAGGCTGCGCTCTGCAACCTCGTCACGCTCCCGGTCGCTGAAGCGCAGATCTCCGTCGCGGTAGCGCAGATAATCCACGCCGGCGGCAAGCGATCCGTCGGGATCGGGAATCCGCAGAGCCTCCCCCTCGAGCCGGTCGTTGCCGCGGTCCAGGGGATGGTTGATGCGATCACCGCACTCCACGCTCCCGGCGACCCGCTGACGCTGACCCTCGTCCCCAGTGCAGACCCGGATGCCGATCTGGTCTACTACGGGTATCCGTCGGCAGCGGCGTGGGACGCACTCGCCGCTCGCCGGGACAGCATCACCATAGCACCAAGCCAGGTCTGGTCGGAGTATGTCGAGCCATTCATCGCGGCCACACCCCGCGCGGTTGAGTTCGACGGGATTGATGCCGGGGCGGTGAGCGCAAACCTCGAATATCTACTCCAGAACGTCTTCCGGAAAGTCGCGTTCAGGCCGAAACAGCAGGAGATAATCGTTCGGGCGCTCTCGCTCCGTCCGGTCATCGGCCTCCTGCCCACCGCCGCCGGAAAATCGCTCTGTTACCAGATCTCCTCACTCCTCCAGCCGGGTTTCACCTTCATCGTCGATCCGCTCCGGTCGCTGATGATCGACCAGATAAGCAGTCTGGAGGCGATGGGAATCCACCGCTGCCACGCCTTCATGAGCGGTGCGGGCGATGCCGATACGAAAGATGCCGATCTCCGGCAACGCGGATACACAAAGATGGAGCGGGGTGAGTTTCTCTTTGTCTTCAACGCACCCGAAAGGCTCCAGATCCCGGAGTTCATCGATCTGGTCAACCGGCAGATGGACAACATCAGCTACTGTGTCGTCGATGAGGCGCACTGTGTCAGTGAATGGGGGCACGACTTCCGGCTTGCCTATATGAATGTCTGGCGGCGAATGGGTGAGCATGCCACCCGGAAACCCGTCCTCATTGCCCTGACCGGCACCGCCTCGCAGAACGTCCTTGTTGATATCAGGCATATTCTCAGGATCTACGATCTGGATGCGGTCATCGAACCCTCGACGTTTGACCGTGCGGAACTCACCTTCGAGGTTCACCGTGTTTCAGAGGCAGACCGGATTAAGGAAATTGCACAGATCCTGCAACGCCTTACCAATGACCCTTCACTTGCTGCCAGCGGAGCTCCCTGTGGTCTCATCTTCTCAAATTTTGTAGGGGGCAATGCAGGGGTTACCCAGATTGCAGGGGAACTGGGGAGCAGACTTGATCGCGACATCCCGACATACTCGGGAAAAGCACCACCCGGCGTCAACGATGACGAATGGGAACAAAGAAAAGCAGCGCTACAGGTCGACTTCAAGAACGACCGGATCCCCCTCCTGGTCTGCACCCACAGCTTCGGGATGGGGATTGACAAACCAAATATCCGGTTCACCATCCATGCGATGCTCCCCAGGTCGCTCGAAGACTTCTATCAACAGGGAGGCCGCGCCGGTAGAGATGGGAAACCGGCCCGGTGCGTGGTAGTGTTCGTGGACGAAGAGGCCTCGGTTGCAGACCGGTTGCTGGACCCCGAAGTGACACCACATGATGCGCTCGCTCTCAGGTCTGACTACGATCTAAGTCAGCGGGGGGATGCTGTGCGGAACCTCTGGTTCTTCAGGCAGACTTTCCGCGGGACCGATCATGAGATCAGGGCGCTCTACTACACCATTTACAATATCCTCTTGCCCCAGATACCGGGCTCGGATGAAACAAAACGCTTTGAGTTCTCTATCTGGGATTTCCCGCCACGGTTTGCTACAACAGGTGATCCGAACCAGGCATCTGGTGGCGATCTCAAACAGACACTGGAAATGGCGCTCCACCGTTGCTATCTCATCGGAGCAATTGTGGATTATGCCTACGATTACACCGGAAAGCGATTCATCATCGACATAAAACGTCTCAATCCCGACGACATCTATGCGCATCTCAGGGGGTATCTCAGTGAACGGATGACCGAGAGCGAGATGAACGCCCTGCTCCGCGGAAGATCCTTGAAAGACACGTACGCGGAAGCCGCATATGATGCTGGGTGTATCCTTATCAACTACTTCTACGAGACGGTCGGGAAACGCCGTCGGCGGGCCATTCTTCACATGCTCCAGGCAGCACGAGACGGAGTGGAGCAGGGGCCGGCGGCGTTCCGTGAGGCGCTCCTCGCGTACCTCGAAGAATCTGCGTTCACCGAGAATATCCGGCGGATAGCGAGGAGTGATGATCACCGCCTCTGGCTGGCGGTACTTGCCCAGGTACAGGGCATGGACGATCTCACCCAGGTTCTAGGTGCCTGTCGCCGGCAACTTGAAGAGCATCCCTCCCACCCGGGACTCCTGATACTGGCAGGATTCTGCCGTGCTGCCGGTACAACCCCGGAAGAGGGGTTCAAGGACATCACCGAGGGCTTCAGGAACCTCAACCGACAACAGGTGGGGACAAAGATTCTGGTTGAGGTGGGAGATGCTATCATCAAAAACACCCGGCGGTTGATGCCCTCAAGAGAGCCTGATGTAAGCCGGGCGGTATGGATGGGCGGCGTTTGGGTAATCGATCCCGATCTCTGTGAACTGGAACCGTTTGACATTTATGAGGAGCAACAACTCCTGCAGGAGTTCGAGCAAATAGAGGGGTTGTATGCATGTTCGTGGGACGGGATATTGCGCGGGGATGAAGAGCAGCAACTCTTGCAGGAGTTTGAGGAAATAGAGGAGTTGTATGCATGTTTTGGGGATTTCGGGCTGCGTCAGGATGAGGATGCCATAGACATTATAGATCCGGATATTGCCATCCAGATAGACGAAATACGCCAGAAGATTCTATTTCTGCAGGATCTGCTGCTTGACACCCAGCGACAGGGATCGGTAGAACCTGAGGTCTGGGACGAGACCATCCAAGATGAAATTGATGCATTGGAAGAAGAAATTGCCGATCTCGAATATACTCAGGAGTGTCGTATTATAGACGATTTCGATGAGGTAGGTAATGGACCCGAGGGGTTTGAAATGGAGGTAGATGAATTCGATGAATTCGTGGCGGTAGATGGTCTCATCGATCTCGAACATCAACGGATACGGCATGATGAACTACAGTTTGCGGTTATTGAGGACGAGCGTCGATGGCGGCTGATGGAGACGTTCTCTCAATTGGATTCCTTTATCGGCGAGCAGCAGGAGCCGAATGACCAACTGGGGGCTGCATTTGATGACGATGGGCACCACCAGCGTCAAATCCTCACAGAGAGGATCAATGAGCCTGAATATAATAATGAGGGGGGCGGCGATCGCCCGGTCAGGGAGTCGGTTGTGCGCAAGCCCGGAGATCATCTGAGTCCTCCGCAATCCGGGACGAAATACGCACCAGAGGCTGGGTCTGCCGAGAAATGGAGCAAAACTCGCAGGGAGGAATTGAGAGCGCAGGATTCGGATAATGTTCCTCAAGGGGTAGAATTCCAGCACGGAACAGATGATAAATCACCCGAGCTCAAAGTTCCTAAGGATAGTGGCTATACAACGACCCCACGCCATGAAGAAGGTGGCGTCGATGAATGTCGTGCTTTCATAGAGGTGGAGCATGGAGACAGCACAACAAGTATGCCCCCTGTATTCCCTGTAAAACAAACCGGTTTGCTGGGCAGGGTTTTGCTAAAACTGTTGGCCTTTTTCCGAAAGTAGGTCCTTCAAACCACAAGAAGGGAGGAGGGACATTGGGCGAAGTTCACCTGGTCCCGTCTTGCATTTATCGAATCAAACGTCTGTGACAACCCCTCCGCCCTCTGCAGGAGATCCCCGAAACCCTGATATGCCGGAATACTATTAGCCTGCCCGAGGTCGAGCAAATGAGAAGATCGATAAGATTGCTGGCAGGCTGCCTGCTGGTGACGTTGCTTGCGTGTCAGGTCTCTGCCATGGCCCCGCCCGCCTGGGCGCAGCCCGGAACGACGGTGACGTATCAGGCCGCATTGACCCCGTACTACGGTATCGACCCCGACGACCCGATGGAGCGGTGGGTGCATTACGAGGGGACCGGGGTCTACGGCTTCCTGACCGATACGATCACCGGCGGGGACGCCGCGGGCGGCTATTCCGGAGACTCGGTGGTGATCAGCGGTATTGACGGAAGTACCCTGTATACGGGCACATGGTCATATCAACCGGGAGACCTGGGCATGGGGCTGATACCGTTCTGGGTTGACCTTGAGAATCCCGCCTTCGGCCAGGATTTCCTGGTTCTTGAAGATCCGCTGGAACTTGCCGGCCAGGTCTGGAATGCGCAGGTGTACTACTATTAGCCCCCTCCAAAACCATCTGGATCTCCAGCCTTATTTTACCGTTGGATTCGCGCTCTGAAGGCCAAAGATCGCTCCCCTTGCAAAAGTACACTCACCATTAAGCCCGATCTCTG
>NZ_JASEFJ010000059.1 GCF_030019085.1 Methanoculleus sp. | reverse complement strand
TTGAAGGAGTAAAGATAAAATGCATTTCAATCCTACCTTAGTCCGTGTTTAACTACACGAACGGCGGTGTTGATCATACTATCAGCATCATTTCAATCCTACCTTAGTCCGTGTTTAACTCGAAGATTCTTCTTTTGATAATTACTTCCTTTATAATTTCAATCCTACCTTAGTCCGTGTTTAACATGAACGTTCCTGATCTTTCGAGGGTAAAAAGAGTATCATTTCAATCCTACCTTAGTCCGTGTTTAACGATAACACAAGAAAATATCGTGAGAGTAGAAATAACAAAATTTCAATCCTACCTTAGTCCGTGTTTAACGTAACGTAGAATAGGAGGTGAGGAGATAAGATGGCAATTTCAATCCTACCTTAGTCCGTGTTTAACGAATGTCCCAGATCTGACAAGAGTAAAAAGAGTAGCATTTCAATCCTACCTTAGTCCGTGTTTAACGCTTATGGTGAGATTTTTGAAGGAGTAAAGATAAAATGCATTTCAATCCTACCTTAGTCCGTGTTTAACTA
>NZ_JASEFJ010000058.1 GCF_030019085.1 Methanoculleus sp. | reverse complement strand
AAAGGTATAAAAGGGGCAATTTTCCGGGCTGTTAAACACGGACTAAGGTAGGATTGAAATCAGATAGGTCGAAAATGTATACATTGTCTCCTACGGTCACGGTTAAACACGGACTAAGGTAGGATTGAAATGAAGCTAGTTGGTGCAGTAAAGATATGCGGAAGAAGTTAAACACGGACTAAGGTAGGATTGAAATCTCTTTCTTGCCACTCTCGAGAGATCAGGGACGTTCGTTAAACACGGACTAAGGTAGGATTGAAATAATTACCGAACCGTTGTGAGTCCTTATAGGCTCAACGTTAAACACGGACTAAGGTAGGATTGAAATGCTGACGAAGAAATCGGAGAAGAGCTCCCAGTGTGGAGTTAAACACGGACTAAGGTAGGATTGAAATACGGGAAGTATTTAGCGGTAGCATCCTATCATGCAGAGTTAAACACGGACTAAGGTAGGATTGAAATGATGGTAAGTATTTAGCGGTAGCATCCGGTGTTGCAGATGCGTTAAACACGGACTAAGGTAGGATTGAAATAATATAACTTCGCTCCGCACCTGTCTCCTCCATTATCGTTAAACACGGACTAAGG
>NZ_JASEFJ010000057.1 GCF_030019085.1 Methanoculleus sp. | reverse complement strand
CAATCCTACCTTAGTCCGTGTTTAACAAGGTATACACTTCTGTGAGAGCGTGTATAAATTCTGTATTTCAATCCTACCTTAGTCCGTGTTTAACGCTTGACCAAGAACATCCCATTCTGTTCTTCCCGTATTTCAATCCTACCTTAGTCCGTGTTTAACCATCACGGGATTTCATGGTTGGACTACTGTCAAGACTAATTTCAATCCTACCTTAGTCCGTGTTTAACCATTGACCAGCATTGCCAGTGGACTGATTACAACCCGATTTCAATCCTACCTTAGTCCGTGTTTAACCAGCAGATCGGAGTTTTCAAGTCAAAACGTCAGAAAGATTTCAATCCTACCTTAGTCCGTGTTTAACCTTGGATAGGACGGCTTTCAAGTTCGGTATGATAGATTTCAATCCTACCTTAGTCCGTGTTTAACTCTGGAACTATGAGTTCAGCTTCGAGCCACTCTCCTGCATTTCAATCCTACCTTAGTCCGTGTTTAACATAATGTACCACTTTGCGCAGATATTGGCTGATGTGGGGGGATTTATTTCAATCCTACCTTAGTCCGTGTTTAACGCTCTTCGCAGAGAGTAACCTC
>NZ_JASEFJ010000056.1 GCF_030019085.1 Methanoculleus sp. | reverse complement strand
GGTCAGGATCGTCCTCGAGAGACAGAGCCACCGTTGTGCCGGGTGCGGCGCCCCGCTCCGTCCCGGGTTGACATATTTTGACCTCCGGCGGCCGGTGATCTGCGGCGGGTCCCGGACGCCTGGGAACGTTGAGGTCCTCTGTCCATCCTGCCACCGGAGACATATGCGCCGGATCAGGGAACTGATGGCCGAACATAGGAGATAAATAATCTTTCTGCACATACCTGCCGTCTGTATGATGAGACTGGTCCCTGCTCTATTCCAGGTCTCGCCACCGCCGGGTGGGTGGCATTCCATGACGATGCGGCGACTCGATGCTGCCCTCACCCCGGGAACGCCGGAGAACCTGGTGGCCACGCTTGCCCTGACGGCCATACTCGTCCCATCGAGCCGGGCGGTTGCCGGGTTTGCCCTTGGCCTGATCCGGGGAAGGGGGTAACCTCTTCTACCTTCTCTTTGCCGGTATGAGACAGTTCCAGGCGTTCCCGATCAGGTCGCCCCTCCCGGCGGCGAGGAGCCCTTCCCGGACGAGGTTGTAGTTCTTCGGGTCGCGGTACTGGAGGAGAGCCCGCTGTATCTTCTTCTCCCGGCCTTTCGGGACGTAGACCTCTTCCATGGTGAAGGGGTTGAGCCCTGTGTGGTAGATGGTCGTCGAGATGCTCAT
>NZ_JASEFJ010000055.1 GCF_030019085.1 Methanoculleus sp. | reverse complement strand
GATAGGGAGGAGAATGAAGCAGGAAGCCCCGCCCGAGAGGCGCGGGGTAGTTCACTGAACATGAATCCAAAAGGCGGGTTGCGAGAGGGGCAAGTGCCTTCGGCCTGTGCTCTGGTTTGATGAAACTCGCCACGATCTGCGGCGGGGTATCCTGAGGGGGTTGCACCAATCCCACAAATATGCAGGGACATGAGGGACGGGTATCTCCCGCCCTCACCCGAATAAGTGGAGAGGATGTACCGGAGGCGGCGACTACAGAAGATGTTCTGCCACCGATCGGCCAGCTTCCCGACCTATGAGCGCAAGGAAGATGATGGTCAGCACGAGCATCAGGGTGAGAAAGACTGCGATCGTTTCGTTCAGCGGGACCCTGAGCGCAGTGGCAACAGGGGTCAGAATAGCCGGAAACACGGTAACTACCAAGGAGGCAACCACCCATATCGCCGCAAAAAAGAGGTAGATTGAGATCTTCTTCATAGATCTTACTCTTCGCGCTCCTCTTCGCGCTCCATCTCCTCTCTTTGTGCCTCGATCTTCCGGGTGGCATCAGCAGCCCAGCGCTCGATCTCCCCGGAGAAGAGTCTTCCACTCCGGAAGAGGACAAGGATCGCCCAGATCACCAGGATGACAAGCACTATGCCCGCCAGAACCGGTATGATCCCTGCGATGAACGGCAGCAGGAACAGGAATAAAATGACGGCGAGGAGCACGTACGCGATGCCACGGAACGCCCGCTGGTAGCGGTCAAGTTTCTCCTCGGATGTCTCTTTTCTGGAATACACCGCTGCAGCATACGCCGCGATTGCGTTTGTGACGTCAATGACCTCCTTGAAGATGCCAATGAAGATAAGTACGATTGCAATGAGGATTATCGCGGAGATCAGGCTCCCAAGCCCTACCAGGCCAAAGATGAGCGGATCGCCGAGCATCCTTGCAAGCGGCTGGAAGATCAGCACACCAAAGAGCCAGATTAGAAACGCTATAACAACCCCGACGACGATCTTCGGGATGCTGTCATAGATCTCTCGCCTGGAGGCGGTGAGTAACTCTTCACGGTCTACCATAAGATTTCACCTCTGGTGAGAAGCGCTTATTATATCCATTATATTTAAACCTTACCCAAGTAAATGTCTTTACGAAGAAAACAGGCAGAATGCCCCCACTTTAGTGGGGGGATGAATGCC
>NZ_JASEFJ010000054.1 GCF_030019085.1 Methanoculleus sp. | reverse complement strand
CCCTAATATGTGAGGAGTTTGGGCTAGAGTGGAGTGATATCCACGACGCAGATAAGGAGGTTTGAATTGGACTAAGGTAGGATTGAAATTGAGGATCATATAGCCGACGCCGTGCCATATGCATGTTTGAATTGGACTAAGGTAGGATTGAAATCTCTCGGAGAGCCAGGTGACATCTCCCTCGGTCTCCCCGTTTGAATTGGACTAAGGTAGGATTGAAATCGGGTGCGAGATCATCCCACAGGCCGAACACATCGAGTTTGAATTGGACTAAGGTAGGATTGAAATGGTGCTGGTTCATTCTGCACAACTTCAGACTTTTGAGTTTGAATTGGACTAAGGTAGGATTGAAATCCGTGATAATACTTCCAAGTACATCCATTTTCGTGGTTTGAATTGGACTAAGGTAGGATTGAAATACCTACCGGCCGACCACCCGGCCGACCTACCGGCCGTTTGAATTGGACTAAGGTAGGATTGAAATAACAATTGTAGTGTGTAGCCATAACCGGAACACACTGTTTGAATTGGACTAAGGTAGGATTGAAATTCGAGTAATCGAACTCGATCTCGACGTGCGGCCCCCGTTTGAATTGGACTAAGGTAGGATTGAAATGGTAGACATCTCCTTCGTCACACGGTATTATCACGTGTTTGAATTGGACTAAGGTAGGATTGAAATGGTATTCCTGTTGTGAACGGCGTGGTGCGCCTGGACGTTTGAATTGGACTAAGGTAGGATTGAAATGCATTGGTGTATCCCCAGCCAACAATCCCGCTAGCCAGTTTGAATTGGACTAAGGTAGGATTGAAATTCTGTTCGCAGTGCTACTCCCGGCGAATGATGGAGACCGTTTGAATTGGACTAAGGTAGGATTGAAATACGATTACGTGAGTGACTTTGAAGCGGCGCTGATACGCAGGTTTGAATTGGACTAAGGTAGGATTGAAATAAACCTGCGCTTCGTACCAGTCATCAGCGAATATTGTTTGAATTGGACTAAGGTAGGATTGAAATAATTCATATCACAGGCATGTAGCAGTTCGTGCCACAAGTTTGAATTGGACTAAGGTAGGATTGAAATTGCGGTTCGCACCGGAGATCGAGGTACTGAAACGGGGTTTGAATTGGACTAAGGTAGGATTGAAATAAAGTCGCATACAATAAAGCCTTTTCCTGTATGCCTCGTTTGAATTGGACTAAGGTAGGATTGAAATATTGTCGGCGTCAAGAGTGCCCAATGGATCCCGTTGTTTGAATTGGACTAAGGTAGGATTGAAAATAATAGTGGCAACACTAGATGACATACGCGCTATGTTGCTTAAACTGAACTAGGGGGGATCGGAATTAGCCCCCTCCGCATTTCACCACTCAGCCACCTTCTGAATCTTCGTCTTTTTGTTAACTCCGGCCGAA
>NZ_JASEFJ010000053.1 GCF_030019085.1 Methanoculleus sp. | reverse complement strand
CCCACGCACCCGTGAAGGGTGCGACGTGCTGCAATAAGCGCACTTGTAATGCTGCATATTATTTCAACCCACGCACCCGTGAAGGGTGCGACTTCGATCTGCAGGGCTTTGAGGATCTGCAGGGCCTATTTCAACCCACGCACCCGTGAAGGGTGCGACAGGTTGGCACGGACGCCCCGCAGTCCCGTCGTCTTATTTCAACCCACGCACCCGTGAAGGGTGCGACTGGCCAAAAAGAGCTCTCAGACGACCCTCCGGTCAAAATTTCAACCCACGCACCCGTGAAGGGTGCGACGTGAGCGCCGTCCGGGAAATACTCCAACTCCTGGAGATTTCAACCCACGCACCCGTGAAGGGTGCGACATGCGGTATTTCGTGTGCTAATGATTATCATATCAATTTCAACCCACGCACCCGTGAAGGGTGCGACGTGCTAACCTGCAGGGGGCAAACCTCGCAAAGGCATTTCAACCCACGCACCCGTGAAGGGTGCGACATGCAAGATTTATTAGATATTAATAAAGGCAAGTGATTTCAACCCACGCACCCGTGAAGGGTGCGACCCGACCACCCTTCCAACCCCTACCCTGGATTACCAATTTCAACCCACGCACCCGTGAAGGGTGCGACACAGGTACTTGGGGGGATACGGCTGCCTGCATACGGGACAATTTCAACCCACGCACCCGTGAAGGGTGCGACATTAACATCTATAAATGTTACTGGTTCCGATGATAATTTCAACCCACGCACCCGTGAAGGGTGCGACTCCCGTTTCTGTAGTTGCTTTACAGACAACTCCCTATTTCAACCCACGCACCCGTGAAGGGTGCGACCCGTTTATAGTCCAGTTACCAGTTTCGGCAGCATAATTTCAACCCACGCACCCGTGAAGGGTGCGACTTCCTGTAATCGTCAATTTTTTTAGCAATTAAAAATTTCAACCCACGCACCCGTGAAGGGTGCGACCCTATTTGGGCTTCTATTATTACAGCTAATACCAATTTCAACCCACGCACCCGTGAAGGGTGCGACTTCGCGGATTATGGAATACGTCTCCCCCGAAACATATTTCAACCCACGCACCCGTGAAGGGTGCGACCTTGCCTCCCGCCGTTTGTATAAATTTGCCATACAAAATTTCAACCCACGCACCCGTGAAGGGTGCGACTGGCAATTAAAAAACAGAATACACAAATATAGAAATTTCAACCCACGCACCCGTGAAGGGTGCGACGTTAATCAGTTCGCGCTTTTTGGCTTTAACCTCTTCTATTTCAACCCACGCACCCGTGAAGGGTGCGACCCCCGATAGGACGTGCGTGGCGGTCGATGTATTGCTATTTCAACCCACGCACCCGTGAAGGGTGCGACTGTATACGTATCGTCGGGATTAACGTAAAATGCTAATTTCAACCCACGCACCCGTGAAGGGTGCGACCCGGGGCGGAGCTCTACCGGGTGCTATCAGCACTATTTCAACCCACGCACCCGTGAAGGGTGCG
>NZ_JASEFJ010000052.1 GCF_030019085.1 Methanoculleus sp. | reverse complement strand
CCGACTATCCGCATTAATCTTCACCCTCCTCTGAATATTCAAAACCGTAAGATCTTTGTACTTTCAGCAAATACGCTTTAGTATGCCTCTCGTTGACGGTTTCGACGACACCTCGATCCTCTCCATCGGTCATCTTGGCATTATAGCCGGTGCCTACGACTCCCTGCAGATCGCCGACGTGATCGATAACGCCCTCCCGAAGACCCGTCATCACCACCTCAGCCACTCCCAGGTTCTCAAAGCCATGGTTCTCAACGGTCTCGGGTTCATCGAACGTCGTCTCTACCTCTTCCCCGACTTCTTTGACGACATCGCCGTCGAACGTCTCCTCGGGGAGGGCATCACGCGTGACCACCTCAACGACGACGTGCTCGGTCGAACCCTGGACGCGATCGCTGCCTATGGCCCAACCGAGTTATTCAACGAGATCGTGGCAAAATGTCTCCTCCCGACCGAATTCGGATCACACTGCGTCCATGTCGATACCACCAACTTCAGCGTCACAGGGGCGTATGAATCCGACCTCAACATGGGCGAGATCGAGATCACCTACGGCCATCCGAAGGATGGCCGCTGGGACCTCAAGCGTTTTGTCCTCGGAATGGCCTCAAACCAGTATGGGGTTCCGCTCTTCCTCCAGACATTCTCCGGCAACGAATCCGACAAAGAGACCATCCTGACGATCATCAAGCAACTCAAAGAAAACCTGAAATCTGCCGAAAAAGTCTATCACGTGGCTGATTCTGCGTTTTACACCGCAACCAACCTGCAGAGCCTGGGGCAACACACCTTCTGGATCAGCCGGGTCCCGGCCACGGTCAAGGAAGCACGGGATCTGGTCCGGACAGGAGATCCGTTCTTGCCCTGCACTGACGACCGATACGCCTACCAGGAGCATTTCAGTGAGTATGCCGGGATCCGGCAGAAATGGGTCCTGTATCGGTCGATCCCGATGTATGAACGGGAGGAGAAGACGCTCGAGAAGAACCTGGCAAAGGACCTTGACCGGGCGCGGACGTCTCTTCGGAAACTCTGTTCCCGGGAGTTTGCCTGTGTCCCGGATGCGCGGATAGCGGCCGAAAAATGGCTGGAACAACATCCGCGATACCGGTTTAGTGACCTCGAGATCGTCACGATTACCCGGAAACCGGAGAAGAAACGAGGGAGGCCGAAGAACGGGGAACCGGTCCTTCTATCCTACAAGATCACGGCAGGGATCGAGCACAACCCCGAGGTTCTCGCTGAGGAACGGCGGATCCTGGGGAGGTTTGTCCTGGCGACGAATGATCCCGAACTCTCTGCCGATGAACTGCTCGCGAACTATAAGAGACAGGGCGCGGTGGAACGCGGGTTCCGGTTCCTGAAGGACAGTTCGTTCCGGGTTGCTGAGGTCTATTTGAAGAAGCCGTCCCGGATCCAGGCACTGGCAATGGTGATGGTGCTCTGTCTGTTCATCTATTCGATGACGGAGTTCCGGTTGCGGCGGGAACTGGAACGAACCGGCGAGACGGTGACCAGCCAGACGAAGAAGCAGACCCGGCGACCGACGCTGAAGTGGACGTTCTTCCTGTTCCGGAGGGTGCGGGAGTTTGTGATAGTTGTCGAGGATGGGAGGAGACTGAAACGGGTGACGAACATGAACGAGGAGTTGTGGAAGATCTTACGGTTGTTGGGGAGGGAATACGAAAATTACTACATTTGATGGAGGACATGCGGAATGTGCGTT
>NZ_JASEFJ010000051.1:498-1741 GCF_030019085.1 Methanoculleus sp. | reverse complement strand
GAAGATCCTTATCGAGGAGAGTGACCCAATGCAACAGGGACTGATAGATGCGGCAGTAAGCCTGGGAAAGACCATCGGAATGAGTCTTGCCCCTGAAGGCAAGAAAGGAAAAGGTGAACTCTTCCGTCTCCGGAAAGCACGAAAACCAGAGGATTTCCTTAACGAGGTTAACAGGATCCAGCTCAAGTATGGGGCACTGGTAACCTCCGACCTTTACAACAGGGGTGAAGAGTTCGAAAAGAACTTCGCCGAGTTCAAACAGTTCTGCATGATCGCGGCGCTGAACACCTTCAATGGCATGAATAGGGATCGCGAGAGTGCAGGTAGCCATGATCAGGCAGCAGGTGAGGTAGCATGAGTTCAAAACCGGATTTTAAAAAGGCAAAGGCGTTGACGGTCACGTATCTCACGCCGGTATCGTTTGCGTCATTAAATGGATCGGACAAAGAAGCAGATAACATCTCAAGCATCAAGAAGATCTCAGTTGGTGTAGAGCAGTACCCCTACGTCTCCGCTCAGGCGGTGCGACGTGCCCTGCGCAACCAGCTTGAGGTGATGGGGTGGACGCTCTCGGAGGGTGCGGTCGCAACCATCAAGAAAGGAGCCGCAACCACGAAACAGGAACCGGAGAAGTACATCGACGACGACCTCTTCGGGTATATGGGGACCGAGCGGGGCGAGGGGGCCGGCCAGGGATCCGCGAAAAAACGAACCTCGCCTGTCCGCGTCTCCCCGCTCATCGCACTGAACCCATATCTAGGCGACCTGGACTTCGGCACCAATTACATGGGGGTCGAAGCGGGTGGCAACCCGAACATCTTCGAGACCGAGATCCACTCTGGCCTCTATCGGGGTACGGTCTTAATAGAACTGGACAGGGTCGGCTGCGGTGAGGGGTTTTATAGTCCCCTCGATAACAAGGCGAAAGCCGAGCGCGTGAAAGCACTGCTGGCCGCTGTTAAGAACCTCTGGGCATCCGGACGGCAGAGCAGGTACCTTGCCGATATATCACCGAAGTTTGTGGCAGGGGTTCTCCTCACGGTGAAGAACCCCATATTCCTGGAGAGTGTGCAGGTTAGCGGTTCTGAACTGAATACGGCGATGATCACAGAGACTCTGAAAGATTACAGTAAGGAGACGCTTGCTACAATATTCGGAGCGAGAAACGGGTTCTTCTCAGGAACGCCGGAGGGCACCGTCTCGATCGGCGAGGCGTTTGACACGATGGCCGGGTGGGTAGACC
>NZ_JASEFJ010000051.1:0-488 GCF_030019085.1 Methanoculleus sp. | reverse complement strand
TAGACCAGCACTACGAAACAGAGGAACCCTGATCGATGTTCGCCTTCTCTGTTACGGGGAGGGCCATTACGGCCTCGTTCCGTGTGCCCGAGACTCATACCTTCCACCAGACGCTGCCTCTCCCTCCCCGCCCCACGATAATTGGCATGATGGGTGCGGCGCTCGGCCTGGACCTGGGGAGCGCACACGAGTTTGCGGAGAGAAATGAGATCCTGGTGAGCGTCTGGGGTGATCACCGTGGTATTATGCGGGATCTCTGGAACTACCGGAAGGTGACGATCAAGGAGTACGATGAAGAGAGCATCAAGAGCCGCAACCATTACAGTATCCTTATCAGGGAATACCTCTACGACTGTGACTTCGCATTCTTCTTTGGTTCGCCCTCGCCGGATGCGCTTGAAGAGGTTCAAGAGGCGATGATGTCGCCGGTATATGCGCTGACAGCCGGAAACAGCGATGACCTTCTAAAAGTAACCGCCGTCTCTGAG
>NZ_JASEFJ010000050.1 GCF_030019085.1 Methanoculleus sp. | reverse complement strand
CAGGCAACGTTCGACCGGCGAGGAGTCGTGGTATTTCAACCCACGCACCCGTGAAGGGTGCGACGTGGCTGTTCGCCCGCTTCTCCTCCAGGTACTCCCATTTCAACCCACGCACCCGTGAAGGGTGCGACTAGTCAGCGAGGAGAGTTCAAAGTTGCCCTACCCATTTCAACCCACGCACCCGTGAAGGGTGCGACCTGTTCGACGGCAGGCCGGAGCTTGCCGAGCTCTTCCTCATTTCAACCCACGCACCCGTGAAGGGTGCGACGCGCCTTCCCGATGGTCCGGATGTCCATCACCGTCGAATTTCAACCCACGCACCCGTGAAGGGTGCGACTTGACATCCACCGCGTGACCGTTTAAGAGGTTTATTTCAACCCACGCACCCGTGAAGGGTGCGACCCGGCAACACAGTTCCGGGCAGGTGCCGGTATTCCCATTTCAACCCACGCACCCGTGAAGGGTGCGACGCGTCGTTGGATGCCAGGATCGTGGAGATCGTGATTTCAACCCACGCACCCGTGAAGGGTGCGACTTCCATCGCCATTTGAACTTCCGCACCGCTGTCTTATTTCAACCCACGCACCCGTGAAGGGTGCGACTCGCGACGCCGAGCAACTGTCCGCAGGCAAACGCATTTCAACCCACGCACCCGTGAAGGGTGCGACCGGGACCTGGTCGACGATCTCGAACCATTCCCGCCTATTTCAACCCACGCACCCGTGAAGGGTGCGACCCGAGCGATTCGAGGAGCGCGATAGCGTCCTCCCCATTTCAACCCACGCACCCGTGAAGGGTGCGACCAGCCCCTCGGCGAGGTTTTGCCAACGATGATCCATTTCAACCCACGCACCCGTGAAGGGTGCGACGGTCTGCCTCAGTCGTAAGGTCGCGGGCGTCGATATTTCAACCCACGCACCCGTGAAGGGTGCGTGGGTTGAAATAGATAGTGTGCGCATACCCCGCGATCGGGATCGCATGGTCGCACCCTTCACGGGTGCGTGGGTTGAAATAGAGACAACCGTTTTCTGTTTGTTCCGCGATCCGTGTCGCACCCTTCACGGGTGCGTGGGTTGAAATATTTCGAGGTTATCCTTACTCACTGCGAGGATATCACGTCGCACCCTTCACGGGTGCGTGGGTTGAAATCACCCGGAGATGGACCCGATGCTGACGGGGAAAAAGTCGCACCCTTCACGGGTGCGTGGGTTGAAATCTCCCGATCAGGAGATCCCGGACGATTGGTACATCAAAGTCGCACCCTTCACGGGTGCGTGGGTTGAAATACGGATAATCGCCTTCCCCCGCTTTGTACGCAGGTCGCACCCTTCACGGGTGCGTGGGTTGAAATAACCCTGTCGAAAGTGCTGAAAGGCGGGGCGCTGGTTGGGGTCGCACCCTTCACGGGTGCGTGGGTTGAAATGCTGAAGAAGTCACCAATGATCCGTACGGTCTGCGGGGTCGCACCCTTCACGGGTGCGTGGGTTGAAATTCTAAAGAGATGTTTCAGCGATACCAGCCTGAAGGTCGCACCCTTCACGGGTGCGTGGGTTGAAATGCTCTGAGATGGGGGCGGCGGCGGGGTTCGATCTCTCGTCGCACCCTTCACGGGTGCGTGGGTTGAAATCTTCTGTATCCGTTCCGAAAGTTGAACTGCCGAAAGGTCGCACCCTTCACGGGTGCGTGGGTTGAAATGGGAGCAGGAGGCGCAGCCCGGCGGGAACGAAGAAAGTCGCACCCTTCACGGGTGCGTGGGTTGAAATAGATGTGGTGCTTGTGACCGGCGCGTTCCTGACGGCCGTCGCACCCTTCACGGGTGCGTG
>NZ_JASEFJ010000004.1 GCF_030019085.1 Methanoculleus sp. | reverse complement strand
GGGGCGGGCAGTGATCGGCGATAAACCGGATGGCCGTGCAAGGTAGGTTCCACCCTGGTGCTGGAGATGCACTCCCGGATACTCTATCCACGGAGAATCGCCCCTAGGGAGAGGGGCTGAGGGGGAGGGGGACGGAACGTTCCCCGCCCCTCTCTTGACGTGTTACCTGGAACAGTATTCGCTGACCACCCCCACCACCCGGCAAGGCCGTGCAGGGGGTCTTCTCCAGAGTCTCCCCCGTGTTTCTGGCAATTTACATCACCACCAACAATGCAGATGATACACATTTTTCACGGTTTTAAACTACCAGGATCTGATATCAAGCCCAAAAGCGAGCGTACTTTGCAAGGGGAGCGATCTTTGAGCCTTGAAGTGCGGATCTAACGGTAAAATAAGGCTGAAGATCCTGGTGGTTCTCGAGGGGCTAAAACTGAGTTCAAAAACCTATTAAAATGCTGCGGGTGGGATCCGAACCCACGATCTCCAGATGTCCCAGGTCTGGACGCACCGTATCTCCACAAAACCCTATGAGTCTGGCGCCCTGACCAGCTAGGCCACCGCAGCACACAAAGTGCAGTATAACAATGTTGTATTGACAAATAAACCTTATGCCCGACCGGAAAAATTGGATAGAGGGTTACCTCGTGTTTTTCCGGATATAGACATCGACCGCCGCCGTGATCGCAGCCACCTGTTTTCCCTGGCGGAGGGAAGTCGCCAGCGTCTGCATACGCGCCTCCTCCTCGTGGAGGTACCGGCGCAGACTTGCGGCTATATGCCCCTCCTGGAGGAAGTGGGTGTGGGTCTCACCGGCGATAAAGTAAGGGTTTTGCATGATCGCGTAGTGAAGCGGGAGCGTCGTCTTCACGCCAATAATGACATACTCGTAGATAGCCCGACGCATCCGCTGGATCGCCTCCTCGCGGTTCATACCCCAGGCACAGAGTTTGGCGATCATCGAGTCATAGTGTGCTGGAATGGTATAGCCCATGTGAACGCCAGAGTCAACCCGGATCCCTGGGCCCCCTGGAGACCGGTAGCGAACGATCTTTCCCGGATCAGCGGCAAAGTTGTTCAGCGGGTCCTCCGCATTGATCCGGCACTCGATCGCGTGTCCCCGGATGCTGATATCCTCCTGGTCCATTGCCAGATCATAGCCTGCCGCGATCGCGATCTGCTGCTTCACCACATCGATCCCGGTGATAAACTCCGTCACGGTGTGCTCCACCTGCAGCCGGGTGTTCACCTCCATGAAGTAGTAGTCCCCGTTCGAATAGAGGAACTCCACCGTGCCGGCGTTCTTGTAGTTTGCCGTCTTCGCCACGGTGATCGCCGACTCCGCCATTCGTTCCCGGAGTTCGGGTGTCATGATCGGAGATGGCGCCTCCTCAAGCAGTTTCTGGTGTCGACGCTGGATTGAGCACTCACGATCGTAGAGGTGAACGGTGTGTCCGGTCCCGTCAGCAAGGATCTGGATCTCGAGATGGCGCGGCTTCGTGAGATACTTCTCAACAAAGATTGTCGGGTCGCCGAACGCAGACTCTGCGATCCGCTTCCCCTTCTCGATCGCCTCCTCGAGCTGGTCCTCGTTCTTGACGATATGCATCCCGATACCACCGCCACCCGCGCTCGCCTTCACTATCACCGGGTAACCGATCTCTGCCGCGACCCTCCTGGCTTCATCAATGCTGGTGACGCCCTCGGGAGTGCCCGGAAGAACCGGGACGCCAGCTTCCCGCATCGCCCGCTTCGACTCGATCTTCGAACCCAGCATCTCGATAGTCTTCCAGGACGGGCCGATGAACGTCAGACCCTCTTCCTCAACCAGTTTTGCAAAACCAGCGTTCTCGGCAAGGAACCCGTATCCGGGGTGTATCGCCTCCGCCCCGCTCTTCTTAGCAACGTTGCAGATCCGCTCCTTGTTCAGGTAACTCTTCGAGGGGTGCGCCTCCCCGACACAGAACGCCTCATCAGCATACCGGACGTGAAGCGCGTTCCTGTCTGGTTCAGAGTAGATCGCAACAGTCTCGATGCCAAGTTCCCTGCAGGCACGCATAATTCGGATGGCAATCTCGCCGCGGTTGGCGATCAGGATCTTGTCAAAGTATTTCATCGCGCAAACAGCCCTCACTCAATGACCATCAAAACATCGCCGTTCTGCACAACGTCCCCTACATCCACAAAGACCTCTGTGACTCTTCCGTCGCGGGGGGAGGGGATGGGGTTCTCCATCTTCATAGCCTCAAGAACTATGAGGGTATCACCCTTCCGGACGGTGCTCCCGCGCTCGACCATAACCTTAAGGACCATCCCCTGCATGTTGCTCTTGACAGCGCCGGGGAGATCACCCCGGGGTGGTGTCTCTCTGAGACTCTGCTCCTTTCCCGCAGCCAGTGGTTCGACCGCACCCCCATCCACGGTCAGGATCCGGACAGAGAAGATCTCACCATCCACCTCAACCTCCATGGAGTGCGGGATCTCCGCAACCCTCATCGGCGCAACCTGCGGTGCCTTATCAGGGATGACCTCCGGCTGACGCTCGCCCCGGAGGAACGAGGGAGCGATGCTCGGGTAGAGGATGTAGGTTAGAACATCCTCCTCCTTTGAGATCAGACCCAGTTCCATCGCCTCCTTCTTCATCTTCTCGTAGATCGGTTCAAGCAGATCCGCCGGGCGAACCGTTATCGGTTCCTCATCACCTATGATCCGCCTCCTGATCTCAGGGCGGATCGGGGCCGGTGGACGGCCGTAGAGCCCGAGAACATAGTCCTTAACCTCACGGGTCACGTTCTGATAGCGTTCCCCGCCCATGAGGACGTTGAAGACCGCCTGGGTGCCCACGATCTGACTTGTTGGTGTCACAAGCGGGGGATAGCCGAGATCCTCCCTCACACGCGGGATCTCGCGGAGCACCTCATCCAGGCGGTCGAGCGCGTCCTGCTCCTTGAGCTGCGAGACCAGGTTTGAGATCATCCCGCCAGGAAGCTGGTAGATCAGCACGTCCGAGTCGACCCGCTCGGAGATGGAGTTGAAGAGCGGTTCATATTTTTCCCGTATCTCACGGCAGATGTTACGGACCTTCCGCAGTTTGAAGAGATCGATACCGGTATCGCGTGGCGTCCCCACAACGCTTGCGATGACACTCTCCGTCGGAGGCTGGGAGGTGCCAAGAGCAAACGGCGACATCGCTGTATCCAGGATATCCACGCCTGCATCGATCGCCGCCTGATAACTCATCGGCGCAACACCGCTCGTGCAGTGCGAGTGGAGACAGACCTTAACGTCCGCCACCCTCTTGATCCCGGTAATCAGATCGCGGGCGTCGTGCGGCATGATCAGGCCGGCCATATCCTTTATACAGATCGAGTCACAGCCAAGCGAGTAGAGTTCCTCCGCCATACCGATGAACCCCTCAACGGAATGAACGGGGCTTGTCGTGTATGATATCGCACCCTGAAGGTGCGCTCCGACGTTCCTGACCCCCTCCATTGCCTTCTTCATATTCCGGATATCGTTCAATGCATCAAAGACGCGGAATATATCGACCCCGTTTCGCGCCGCCGCCTCAACAAACTTCTCCACCACATCATCAGGATAGTGCCGATAGCCCACGAGGTTCTGGCCGCGCAGGAGCATCTGGATAGGAGTGCGCTTCAGTTCGGCCTTCAGCGCCCGCAGGCGGTCCCATGGGTCATCATCCAGAAACCTGATGCAGGTATCAAAAGTCGCTCCGCCCCAGGCCTCGACCGAGAAGAACCCCACATCGTCAATTGCACGTGCGAGCGGGACCATATCCTCAGTTCGAAGACGGGTGGCAATGAGAGACTGATGGGCGTCCCTGAGCGTGGTATCCGTGATATGGAGTGGACCTAAACTGGCAGCACACATCGAATAATACACCTCGAAGGGCCGAGAAAATATCAATAAAGCCTCTCAAAAATTCATCATACTAATATAAAAACGTCGCGAAGGAGAAGGGCGGGTAAAAGACCGAGTAAAAACGCGGATATAGATGCCAGAATCTCGTTTAAACTCGTCTGAAACCGCGGACATACCACTCCTCCCGCCGTGTAGCCCCTGACGGTGAGCAGCCGTGCAATCTCGTCGGCTCGGCGGATCTCCGTTATGACAAGATTGAGGGCAAGCGGCACGATAGAGCGCAGACCGGGCCGGATCCCCTTCAATCTCATGGCAAGCCCCACCTGCTCGATCTCCTCCCGGATAATTCCAAGACCGGCAAGCCCCATCTCAGCGATAAGCCCGATATCAAACCCTGCACGGTTCCCGAACGCCCAGACAGCCACGGCAAGCGCCTCGCCCTCCGCCGTCGCTGCATACGCCCATGCCGCAAGGAGTAGGATCACGCTCATCCGTATGAAGTAGGAGAGTCCGTTCCCCCCACCCCACGCCGAGACGAGCGCGGTCAGGCCAACCATTGCAAAGAGAGGGAGGAGCACGCGAGGCTGAAGCATGGCATCTGTGCGCCGTCTCGCAACCACCAACCAGACGAGAGCACCAAGCGCCCCCCAGACACTCAAGAACGAGGCAAGCGAGAGGACGGCGATGGAAAGAAACCTCAGTCGCGGATCCTGCATAACGCCTCACGGGCATCGGAAAGCCTGATGTTCTCCGGTTGCGCACCCCTCTCCAGAGCGTAGGTAAGGTATGCCGGGGCGTGCCTCCATGAGGAGATGGCCCCGGGAACACTCCCGCGTCCGATCAGGGCGCCATCCTCCATCTCCCAGATGGCATCCACCCGCGGGAGAACCGATTGTTCGTGCGAGAAGATGATCGTCGTCCCGGACCCGCGCTCCTCGATCATACCGCAGACCCACCTCTTTGTCTCACAGTCCAGCGAACTGAAAGGTTCGTCGAGCAGCAGCAGGTCAGGACATTTGATAAACGCACAGGCCAGGGTCAGCCGTTTCAGTTCACCCCGGGAGAGGTGAAACGGATCGTCATCCGCACGTTCCTCAAGTTCTGCAAGTGCAAGCACCTCATCCGGGGCGATTCCCCAGGAGGCGGCCTCCCGTGCAACCGTGGGGGCTGTGACCTGATGTTCTGGGAACTGGAGCAGGAGCAGAACCGATTTGACATCCTGCCGCCGGACGGTGCCTCTGTCTGGAGTGAGGAGACCTGCAAGCAGGAGAGCAAGCGTAGATTTCCCGCTCCCCACCGGGCCGCTTACGAGGTGGATCCCCTCGCCGAAGGTGCCGCTTCCACGCAGGCAGAACCCATCCCGTCCAAAGACCACCTCTCCAAGTTCAACCCTCATCAGCGGAGCCTCCAGATTGCCGGATAATAGCAGGTCTCCTTGAGGATCTCAAAGACCTCTTCCGGAGTCCCACTATACCGAACGCGGCCCCCCTCCATGAAGATAACACAGTCCGCCATTGCCGCGGTATCCATCGACTGTGTGCACCAGAGGACGTGAGCCGCCGGGCTCTCCTGAACCACCTGCCTGAGACGTTTGGCCGTCACGGCATCCAGGTGAGAGTCGGCCTCGTCGAGGACAAGCACCTCGGGCTCGCCGGCACAGGCCGCAGCCAGCGCGACCAGCACCTTCTCGCCGCCGGAGAGCGAGGCGACCCTCCTTTCGAGGAGATCTCCGATGCCGACCATCCTCGCAGCCGCCATAACCATCCGCTCTGTCTCCGGGCAGGGTTGGTGGCGGAACCTTGGCGTCGACGCCACCTCATCGTAGACCCGGGAGAAGAGCAGCGTCCGGTCGGGAAACTCCCCGACCCAGCCAACCCTCAGCGATGATGGCGATCGTCCCAGGATCCGGATCGTCCCGGTCCCGGGCTCCTCGATCCCCGAACAGACCTCAAGCAGCCTTGTTTTGCCGCTCCCGTTCGGCCCGATAACGGCAATGTGGCGTGCATCCAGCGTAAGCTCGGGGATCTCAAGCCCCCGGTGCCTGAGATCGTTTATACGGATCATGCCAGCCGCTCCCCTATAGCGTATGCAGCCGCGATCTTAACCATGTCACCGACGATAAACGGCGCAACTCCGAGGAGTATTGCCTGGTAGATAGGGAGCGACGCCGAGAAGGAGAGCCACGCCACCCCGAAGACGTAGGTAACCGCGGTAGCCGCAACCAGCCCGGCAGACCGGAGTTTCGGGGACTTGTGCTCGTAGGCAACCCCGGTGACAAGGGCAGCCGGGATGAAACCGACCAGAAACCCTCCGGTAGGCCCAAGGAGTATCCCGAGACCTGCCGTGCCGTTGTGAAAGACCGGGAGCCCGGCAGCGCCCAGGAGGACGTAGAGGGTAACGGGGATCACCCCGTAGCGTTTCATGACGATCCCGGCAAGGAGCACAAATAGGGTCTGGAGTGTGAGCGGAACGGGTGGCAGCGGTATGGAGAGCCAGCTCCCCGCAGTGATCAGCGCAATAAAAGTGCCGCTAAGGGCAAGAATCCTGGCCCGCTGGATCATGTCAACCCTCCCATAATGAGACGGTTGACAATAAAAATCCTGTCAACCAAAGATAGACAGATGGTTGACAGGAAGATCAGATCTGGAAACAGTCCCCGGCTATTACCCGTTCAATCTTCCCGTTATCCTTCCTGATGAGGAGGGCACCGTGTTCATCGATATCTATAGCCTCCCCGGAGAAGGTCTTATTGACCGTCCGGATTGCCACCCGTCGATCGAGCGTCAGGGAGAGGCTCTTCCACTCGCGGATTATGGACTCATACTCTCCATCCTCGAGCTGCTGGTAGCGTAGCTCAAACTCGCGCAGGACGCGGGCAAAGAGCGAGACACGGTCGACCGGGTGACCGACCTCGGTCGCAAGCGTTGTCACCGTCTCCCGGAGGGGTGATGGAAGTTCATCAGGGGAGACGTTAGCGTCGATCCCGATCCCCAGGAGGGCGTAATGAACCGTATCTGCCTCCGCAGAGATCTCCAGTAGCAGCCCGGCGACCTTCCTGTCGCCGATGAAGATATCATTTGGCCACTTGATGAGCGCGCTGAGATCGTACTCCTTGCGGATGGCACGGGCGATCGCGATCGACCCGGCCATGGTGATCATGAAGAGGTGATCGAGCGGTATCTTCGGTCTTAAGATTATGGTGGCCCAGATTCCACCGGGAGGAGACACCCAGGCGCGCCCGAGCCTCCCCACTCCACCGGTCTGCTCCTCAGCGATGATCACCATGCCATGCAGTTTCTCCGGATCTGTCTCGGTAACAAGTCTCTTTGCGACCCAGCCTGTGGAAGCGGTTCGCTCAAAGTGGCGGATCTGCCTGCCTATGACCTTTGTGCGCAGTTTCTTGTTGAGTTCATACGGAAGAAGCCGATCTGTCCTTGCCTCCAGACGGTAGCCTTCCGTCCGTGATGACGATATATGGTATCCCAGTCGCCGGAGTTCACGTATCTGTTTCCAGACGGCCGATCGACTGATCCCCAGTTGCTCTGCAATCTGTTCACCCGAGATCGGGCCGGGCGACTCTTCAAGAATCTTCAGGACTTTGATTGCCGTTTCGTTCATGTCCATTACCTTTTCGCTGCAGGTGACTCGGTCGGGAGCGGGCACGGATCCTCGCCGCATACCTCTTTCCGGATCGCCGAGGCCTGCTCCATGAAATCCACAAGATCAAAGATCCCGGTAACATCAACTATACCGATTGCAGCGATGACACTACCCTCATCGTCCCTTATCGGTGCCACCACCACCGGGATCCCCTTGTAAGGCCCACTCTGGGGTCTGACCCGTTTTGTGACGTTCCCGGCAAGCACTGCTTCGAGAACCGGGCCGGTATAGGCTCTGTCGATAACCCTCCCCTCTTCGAGACGAACGCCGGGCTTATCACGTGATCGTGCCGTGACGGGCAGCCGATTGAGCAGTTCGTGGATGCACATCGCAAGCGGGGCGAGATCGCGTGCATCTGAAGACGCGGAGATGATATATTGATCCATGGCCGTATCCATACTGTTCATCACGGTTGATCTAAAATAAGGTTTCCCTATCAGCACACGAGAACTCCGCCAAAAATTCTCGTGATGGATATTCATGAACACTGGTAACCAGGATCACACCCTCTCCAATCTCCTTACTGATCAGGAGCGCCTCCCCATCCGGTGTGGCGGCAAGAGTCTCCCCCCCGTGGGATGGAAACGTTCCGTCGCACTCTACAGCGTTCAGATCGTAGCCGGAGATGAGAGAGTTGTAAGGGCTATCAGCGGTAAACCGGACAGCACGAGGCCCATAGGAGTGCACATACGTCACCGGGATGGGTAGCCAGTCGTAGGCGTCCTGACGCGTAGACGCTGCGCCAAAGACCAGTAACCTCCCACCGTTCTCAACGAAACGCTCAATCCGGCCGCTTGAGGCCCGCAGAGCCGGCAGGAGTTTTGAGTATGTCGGGTTTGCAAACCCCGTAGGCACTATTAGCGCGACAAACCTTCCGCGCCAGAATGGGGTTGCAAGCATATGAGGGGTGATCGCCTCACAAGACGCACCGCAGTCTTCGATCAGCCGCGAGAAGATGAGAGGGGTGTCCCAGAGCAGCCCGACCCTACAGGTCATCCCTTGATCACCCCGAGCGGTTCCAGCCTGGCGACGATCGCTGAGAGACCCAGAACGTGCACCACACGGACAACCTCCTGGCTTGGTTTGTAGGCCTGGGGCGCCTCTTCCGCGATGGCCGCATCGCTGTGTGCACGTACCAGAATACCTTCACCCGCCAGTTGTTCCCTGACCTCTTTCCCGAGAACCTCTTTCTTCACCTTCGACCTGCTGAGCACCCTTCCTGCGCCGTGGCAGGTGCTGCCCCACGTCTTCTGCATCGCGGTCGTTGTGCCGCAAAGCAGGTAGGAGGGTGTCCCCATGCTCCCGGGGATGATCACAGGCTGTCCGACTCCGGCGTATTCATGTGGGATCTCAGGGGCTTTCGGCCCGAAAGCCCGTGTTGCGCCCTTGCGGTGGACGCAGACCTCCACGGGTCTGCCATCGACCTCGTGGCGCTCGAACTTGGCGACGTTATGGGCTACGTCGTAGACGAGTCGCATCTCGTCGTAATCAAGCCCGAACATCTTTGCAAATACATTCCTGGCCTCGTGCATGATCACCTGCCGGTTCGCCCAGGCGTAGTTTGCAGCGCAGACCATCCCCCCGTAGTAGCCCCGACCCTCAGGGGAGTCGATTGGGGCGCAGGCAAGCTGGCGGTCAGGAAGGTGTATACGGTATTTGCTGAGCGCCGCTTCGAGCGTCCGGAGGTGATCGGTTGCAACCTGGTGGCCAAGTCCGCGTGAACCGCAGTGTACCATGAAACAGACCTGTCCCTCTTTGAGCCCGAAGGTCTCTGCTGTCGCAGGGTCAAGAATCTCGCGCACCGCCTGAACCTCCAGGAAATGGTTTCCGGCGCCGAGCGTCCCGAGCTGCGGCACGCCGCGCTGGCGTGCCTTTGAACTCACGGCGTCAGGATCGGCCCCGCTCATCGCGCCTTCAGCCTCGCAGCGGGCAAGATCGGCCTCTGTGCCAAACCCGCGCTCAACCGCCCAGCGTGCGCCCTCGACCATGACCCTGGAGAGATCCTTATTCGAGATCCGCAGCGTGCTCTTTGCCCCGACACCGGTCGGTATTGCTGCAAAGAGCCGCTCGATCAGTTCCCGCCTCTTCCCGGCAAGGTCAGATTCGGTCAGGGGGGTCGTGATCAGTCGGACACCGCAGTTGATATCAAACCCGACCCCGCCGGGAGAGATGACCCCCTCGGTCATATCAAACGCGGCGACCCCACCTATTGGAAACCCGTATCCCCAGTGGATGTCGGGCATTGCAAGTGAGTACTTCACTATACCCGGCATAGTTGCAACATTTGCGAGCTGACGCACCGCCCCCTCTTCAAGCGTCCCGGCGAGTGACGCCGAGAGGAAGAAACGTCCAGGGACGCGCATGCCCGGGACGTAACCGATCGGGACCTCCCACTCGAGGTCGCCAACCCTATTGATTCCGGCAAGCATATGGAATAACTCCTTCAGACATCAAGTATGATCTCAACAACATAACCCTCTTCGTCTCTCCTGATCTCAAGCCCGGAGTAGGACACGCCCTTGATGAGCGTCCCGCCAGAGTGACGGGCAGGGTCGAGAGGCTCGCCACGCAGAACGGCGGTGAGACGGGTGCCCTGGATATTTACATCAAATGTGCAGAAGACGACATTTTCAACATCGGTGATGAAGAGCAACTCCGAGAGGTAGTCAAAGAGGAGGGAATCCAGGCTCTCTGCCTCAACTTCGATCCTTCGCTCTACACCCCTGTCCTTGCAGCACCCATACATCACCTGAAAGATCGCCCGGCCCGCCTCGGCAAAGATCTCATCCAGGGTCGCGCCCCGCACCCGCAGACGGAGATCGGCGGTGTGCTCCAGTTCCTCAAAACTCATGATCTAGTAATCGTCGTAAAAGAAAGGGATCATACCCCTGTGGATGCAATCGAGGTAGCGCGCCTGGTACTTCGAGACGTATATTGTATAGTCACCAACCGGGATCTGCAGATCGGTCGTTTTCGGTGGTTTAACAGATACCGGCAGGAGGATGGGTCCCCCACAGGATGTGCTCACCCTGAAGTCGCGTTTCCTCTGGAGGATGTATGATCGAACATCCTCTGTTATATAGATGCTCTGTGACTGGCCTGGCTCCTCAACGTCGCTTTGCATGATGATCACCTATCTTGGTGCTTTGTGTAAAAAGAGGTATGGGTTTTCAGGTTTCCTCCAGAGGACTATGTGGTCCCCAGGATCTTTGTCACCAGATCCACGTACTGCTCCTTCAGCTCATAGATAGAATTTGTCCCCTCAGCGTTTCGTCTCACGTGCAGGATACCTATCCGGGATGCAATAATGCCGACCATGGATGCGATGGAGTGGTAGGTGATTGTGAAGCGTTTACGCAGTGTCTCGTAGATCTGTGGTATGGTGAGCGCCCGGACCTTCACGAAGAGACCGAGCAACTCATGCCGGAGTCCATCCCGATCACGTGATAGATAACTTTTGAGTCGATCCTCTATCTCTTTTTTGAGCTCCCCGGGGGATCTCATATGTGCTTGTAATTGGGTATTTTATATATATCTTTTCATTTTATTCGTTTATCGGGTATTCTGACGCCTGGACGACAATTGTCTGACAATTCATTGCCATATCCATTATAATGACGTCGTTTCCGGACGGAGTGGTGAAAGGTCTGGATGAACGAGCGAATGGACGAGTGCAGGTTTTGAGGCGATCTCAGGGCGAATGCCCTCGTTTTCGTGCGCTCACACGAGGCGGCGTGGGTGCCCGCACTCACCCCGGAGGAGCTCGTGCCCCATGCCCGCAAAGCACCCAACGAGAAAAGAAGTCCCCTGTCTCGGCGTGTCACCGGAAAGACATCTTAACCTCTGGAAAACCCCCCACCTCCAGTCTCCTGCATCCCCGCTAAAGATCTTTCGTGGCTGGCCGCCCGTGTCTTCTCGCAAAAGCCTCACAAAACCCCGGTAAACCCTGGCCTGGCCGAGAACCATGTGGACAGAAGTCGTGGCGATACAGATCACCTGAAATCCGCCCCCCCCCGGCGTCCATCCCGGAGAGGTTCATCAAACCGGGAAAAAACTGGATCGAGTGGCCAGACTCCAATTATCAACAAAGCAACACTCTTTATCAGTTTACAGTTCTACACTGATACAGCATGGAATTTGCCAGATACGACGTCAACAAATACACTCCGCGGCAGATGGTGACGCTGCCACTGGTTATCCTCCTCCTGGCGCTGGTGGTGCTCGGTTACACCACGCTCTCCACGGGCCTGCCCATAACACCGGGCATCGACTTTGTTGGAGGAACAGCAGTCACCCTCTTCACGTCCGAGAACAAAGAGACGATAGAGGCTGCCTTCGCCGACTATCCGCTGTTGTCTGTGGGTGAGGGGATCGGCGGCGGGAGATACATCCAGTTCGGGCCGATGGACGATGCAGAGTATCTGAGTCTGGTGACGCTCATAAGCGAGCGCTATCCTGATGCGAAGATCGACCAGATCGGCGAGACGTTTGGAAAGACGCTCCAGCGTCAGGCGTTCCTCGCACTCCTCTTCTCGTTCATCGGTATGGCCATTGTGGTCGTTATCGCGTTCCGAAATCTTGTGCCAGCAGGTGCGGTCGTCCTCTCGGCCTTTGCCGACATGGCCATCAGCGCGGCAGTCATGCAGATCGTAGGGATTCCGCTCTCGCTCGGGACGACCGCCGCGCTCCTGATGCTGATCGGCTACTCTGTCGACAGTGACATCCTCCTGACCACACGGCTACTGAAGCGCAAGGGAAAACTCGATGAAAAACTTGCCGGCGCGTTCAGAACGGGGCTTATCATGACGACCACGACCCTTGCGGCCATCGCCGCGATGTGGGTCGTCGCAACGGTCGGGCAGATCCAGATCATCAGTGAGATAGCAAGCGTCCTCCTGATAGGTCTCGTGGTCGACCTGATGAATACCTGGATGCTGAACGCCGGGATCCTCAAAGGATACATTCTCCGGGGGGGTAAGAGATGAATACCGAAATCGTCAAGAAACTTCTCAAAGACTGGAGGGTCGCTCTGCTGATCCTGCTCGTGATCGGTTCACTTGTGGGCATCTATCTTGCCCCTCCAAACCCGGAGAAAGGGCTTGAGGGTAACCTCCAGTTCGGTCTTGACCTCGAGGGGGGCTCGTGGCTGCAACTGGAGTTCCAGTCGGTTGTCGTGGGCTACTCAACCGATGGATCGGTTGATGACCTTGTGGCGAACCTTCGGACGGCCCTTGATACCGAGGTCATACCCATAGATGAGAATCATCTTGAGATCCGAAAGAACGTCCAGCGTGCAGACCTTGAACCGATCTTTGCCGAATCAGGCGCTTCGATCGTCACCTACCAGCAGGGGGTATCTGCCTACACCGCAGACGAGGTGAAGCGGATCCTCAACGAGAAGGTGAACGCTCTCGGGATGCAGGATGCCAGGATCAACCTGCTCACCCCGACGGGTAGCGGCTTCCCCCAGTACGTGCGGATAGAACTTGCCGGCGTGGATATGGCGACTGCCCAGGAGATCGTCGGTAAGCAGGGTGTCTTTGAGATCAGGATCCAGACGGCGGGCAACGAGACACAGCACGTCCTCTACGGTGACCAGATAACAAGTGTCAGCGTGCCGCAGAAGGATCCATACACCCAGGAGTGGGGTGTCGGGTTCACGCTCTCCGAGACGGGCGCCCAGGCGTTCCGGGAGGCCGCCCTCAGATACGGCGCTGTTGACAACCCTGCGGCCCACAATCTCATAATGCTCCTTGACAACAAAACCGTCTACAGCGCTCCACTCTCAAGCGACCTTGCAACACAACTCCGCACCGCCCCGGTCAGGTCGCTCTCGGCCACCACCGGCACCGGCGATGCCGGACTTGAGTCCGCGATGGCGCTTGAGATACACCTGCGGGCAGGCGCCCTGCCGGTCAAGGTGGATATAGTAGGTTCAGGTTCGGTGCCTGCAGCGCTTGGAGAGCAGTTCAAGATGACGGTTGCCATTGCCGGGTTGCTTGCGCTGCTTACGGTAGGAGTTGTTGTCTACTACCGATACCGTGAACCCGCGATCGTGCTATCGATGGTTGCGATCAACCTCTCGGAGATCATCATCCTGCTCGGGATCGCACGGTTCGCAATCCAGCTTGACCTTGCCACCATTGCCGGGTTGATAGCGGTGATGGGTACCGGTATAGATCAGCTCGTAATCATCACGGACGAGGTACTCCACGAGGGCCGGGTCCCATCGCCGAACCTTTATATGAAACGTTATGGACGGGCGCTCGGGATCATTGCGCTGGCCGCTGCAACGGTCGTAATAGCCATGCTGCCGCTGGCGCTGATGGATCTCTCCACCCTGAGAGGTTTTGCCATCATCACAATCCTTGGTGTACTGGTCGGCATCCTGGTCACCAGGCCTGCCTATGGAAAGATAATTATGACAATCCTCTCGAGATAATAACCCTACACAACCTTTATTGCCCCGTTTTTACACAGTGTTTGAACGGGGTATATTTGTATGGGAAAACCGGTTTTAATGGATTTTTTCGCCGAGTGGTGCGGTCCGTGCCACCAGCAGTCGCCAATTATCGATGAACTCAAGAGGAGAATGGGCGATCGGGTTGAGATCAGGAAGATCGATGTAGGTGTCGATTCTGAGGAGACGCGGAGGTATGCTATGAAATACGATCTTCAGTTTGTACCCACGATCGTCATCGAGAAGGACGGAGAAGTTGTCCGGAAACTGGTGGGCGTTCAGGACCTGGCCACGCTTGAGAGCATCTTGAAACCGCTGGTGGAGAAGTGAAGATCGGGATCGTAGGTGGAACCGGTGAGATCGGGGAGGGTATGGCGCTCCGCCTCTCGCCGAAGTATGATGTGATTGTCGGGTCGCGGGAGGAGACAAAAGCTGTCACGACCTGTGAAGCATGCCGGGAGGCATTGGCGGGGCAGGGTATCCCCTGCAGTCTGAGTGGCGTTTCAAACCAGCGTGCGGTTGATGAGGGGGATGTCGTCGTCCTGGCGATACCATTCAAGCATGTGGCACCAACGCTGAAAACGCTGGGAGGTTTTGAGGATAAGATCGTTATCAGCCCTGTAAACCCGATCGAGCGAGAGACCTACTTCTACTATGCCCCACCACCAGAGGGTTCTGCGGCCATGATGATAAGAAGTATGCTTCCAGAAACCGCAACCGTATGCGCCGCGTTCAACAACATCGCCGCGAACAGGTGGAAAAAGATCGACGAGGAACTGGACTACTCGGTCGCCGTCTGCTGCGATGATGCAGCAGCCAAACAGACGGTGATGGAGATCGTCAACAACGTCTCGCACCTCCGTGCCTACGATGCGGGGCCGCTTGCGGCCGCATCGATGGTCGAGAGCGTCACACCCCTCCTTCTCAATATCGGGCGGTTCAACAGGATGCGGGATGTCGGCGTCAGGTTCGTCTGAACACCTTACTTTTGACCCGGGTGAAGTAGTCCCCGGGTACGAGATCCCCCCCTGTTTTTGGTTTGACCGGCATCACGCACAGCCACCAATACCGTGGCGGTTGAAGGGTGGCAAGCGAAAGTGCTCAACGATGGCGGTGTTATACCACTGTAGCCCCCTCCAGAAACACCTGGATCTTCAGCCCTATTTTACCGTTAGATCCGCACTTCAAGGCTCAAAGATCGCTCCTCTTGCAAAACTACACTCGCTCTTGGCCTGATATCGGATCCTGGTAGTTTAAAATCGTGAAAATGTTTATCAGTTGCATTGTTGGCGGTGATGTAAATTGCCAGAAACACGGGGGAGACTCTGGAGAAGACCCATGCACGGCCTTGCCGGGAGGTGGGGGTGGTGTTCCGCGAATACTGTTCCCGGTGACACGTCAAGACTGGGGCGGGGAACGTTCCGTCCCCCTCCCCGTCAGCCCCTCTCCCTGAGGGCGATTCTCCATGGATACCGTGTCCGGGAAGGTATCTCTCAGGATCGTCTCACTCACGCTCCCGTGCAAGGCCAACCGGGCCTATCGCCACGGACTGCCCGCCTCCCCCCTAAGGGGGCGGGGGGCGGGCAGCGAAGGCTGTTCGACCCGAGATGCAGGAGACAGGGGCGATTCCACATCGACACACTGCTCTGCAGGTATCTCTACTGGTATCAACACAACTCCATCACCGAGATCCTGTTTCTGCCCCTCGCCCCCGAGGTTTAGAAAGGGATCCTTCGCTTTATGTGGAGTCACTGAACCGTGGTGCTCCGGGAGCAGAAGATCTGTCGAAATGCCCGGGCAGGTTGAGGGTAAGGTCTTGCAAAGTGGGTTTAAAGAAAGTTCCTGGAAGAGGCAGATCAAAAGGTTAATTGTACGCATCCAACAAACTCCTCCATCATGAGAAAGCAAGGTATTCTCACGCTGCTTGTCTGTATTGTCGCAGTGCTGGCAGTTGCAGGTGCAGGTTGCACCGGCACAACCGAAGAGAACGGTGCCGCCGGAGAGGCGAGACTGAAAGACTCCTACATCGTCGGTATCGACGGGGCGTATCCGCCGTTCAGTTATGTCGACAAGGACGGCAAGGCCCAGGGATTTGATGTCGAGTCCATGAGGTGGATCGCCGAGAAGCATGGCATCGACGTTACGTTCATGGCAGTAGACTGGGATGCCATCATCCCCACGCTCCAGGCTGGAAAGATCGACATGGTCTACGCCGGAATGACCATCACCCCCGAGCGTCAGGCAGTGGTGAACTTCACCAACCCCTACTGGACGGTCGACCAGGACGTTGTTGCCCGTGAAGACTCAAACGTGACGATCGAGGACGTTCTTGCTGGCAGGGCGGTTCTCGGAACGCAGCGCGGATGTACCGCTGCGCTCTGGATCGAGGAGAACCTGATCGAGACCGGGAAGATGCCGGCCGCGAACCTGAAACTCTATGACAACACCCCGCTTGCCGTCAACGACCTTGAGATAGGGAGGATCGATGCGGTTATGTACGATGACCTCTCCCTCAAAGACATAATCGAGGGTAAACCCGTGAAGGTCATCGGTTCCGTCGAGACGGGGGAGCAGTTCGGCGTCGCCATCCGGAAGGAGGATACCGCACTCCTTGAGTTCATGAACCAGGCGCTTGCAGAACTTCAGGCCGACCCCTACTGGGAGGAACTCATAGATAAGTACAACCTGAGGTAAAGCGGGGCAAAAACCCCCTATTTTTGCGTTAACTACCCCGCGCCTCCCCGAAGAGGGATGGTTCACACCAGTTCCTGTCACCGACATGGTTACGGCCGTTTGATGACCTATAACGTCTGGAGAGGGATGTGGGAGTGGTGCCGGTGTTATCCTACGCGGTGAGGGCCGTCCTGCTCGTGACCCTCGGGATTGTCATAGCAAACATCCTCGCCGAGACCGGGATCTTCTCCCGGTTTTCATCGCTAACAGGCCCGTTCTGCAGACTCTCCGGCCTCCCAGAAGCATCTATCCTCTCGATCATCGCGATGGGGGTCAACGCAACGGCGGGAAAATCGATGCTCGCCAACTATTACCATGAAGGGAAGGTAAGAGAGCAGGAGGTGATCCCGACCCTCATCATGGGCGCATTCCCGGTGGTCCTTGGCGAGTCTCTCTTTCGGGTCCACCTCCCGGCAGCGCTGGTTCTCCTTGGCCCGGTTGTTGGTGGGATCTATACAGGGTTGAACCTCTTTTCAAGCGGCATCCAGGGATTCTTTGCTCTCCTCTACAGTCGCCGGTTCCTTGCAGATCATGGGCGTCCACAGGTACAGGTTTCGGCTCCCGCTGCACCGGATACACCTATCGCACTCAACCGCGAGGTCGTAATATCGGGGTGCAGGAAGGCAGTCCCGACACTCAGGCGCGTTGTCCCGGTCACCCTGGCCGCGCTGATAGTCTTTGGCCTCCTCTCAGAGACGGGGGTCATGAAGATCGTTGGAGCAGCGTTTGACCCTGTCCTGCAGATCGTCGGGCTCCCGGGCGAGAGTGCCGCGGCGCTCCTGGCCCAGTTTGTTCATTTCTCTGCCGGTTATGCGATCGTTGCATCACTGATCGAGACCGGCATCCTCACAACCGGGACGGCGCTCGCCACGCTTGTCCTGGGGAGCATGGTGGTCATCACCATGATCTACATCAAGTACTCGGTGCCGCTCTACCTCTCGCTATTCGGCCGGTTTGGTGTCAGGGTTTCGCTGGTCACCTACGCGGCAAGCATGGCCGCAAAGGTGGCAACTCTTCTGCTGGTGATGGTTGTGGTGGTGATGTAACTCCCCACTCACGAGCAGAGCGGCCGGAGTTTCTCGATCACCCTCTCCACCTGCCTGACCGCCGTCCCGATATAGACCTCAGGGTCAAGAAGAGCGTGAAGTTCATCGGGGCTGATAAACTTCGTCACCTCCGGGTGCTCGCCGAGCACCTGGGCCAGGTCGCGGTCCCCGGCAAGTGCCTGCATGCTCGCCGTCCGCATAACCTCGTGCGCCTCCTGTCGGTTCATGCCCCGCTTCGTCAGTTCGATCATCACCGACTCGGCAAGGTTCACGCCGCGCAACAGCATCAAGTTCTTTCTGATCCCCTCATGGTTGATCTCGAGCCCTTCCAGCACCTCGATCATCACCTTCAGGATGTGGTCGGCAAGCACCGAGGCCTCCGGGAAGATCACCCGCTCAGGAGCGGAGTTTGTAAGGTCACGTTCGTCCCAGAGAACGTTGTTTAACAGCGCCGGTTCGACCGCGGAACGGACGATCCTGGCAAGCCCACAGACCTGTTCGCTCCTGATCGGGTTTCGTTTATGCGGCATGGTGCTTGAGCCCACCTGCTTCTTCCCGAACGGCTCTGCAAGTTCACCGATCTCCGAGCGCTGCATCAGCCGGATCTCAAGCCCGATCTTGTCAAGCGTCGTTGCGACGTTTGCAAGGAACATAAAGTACTCCGCGTAGCGGTCGCGCGCTATGATCTGGTTTGAGACGTCCACAGACCCGATCCCCAGGATCTCCATCATAGTTGCCTGGATATCTATACCGGCATCACCGAGCGCCGCCTGCGTCCCCACCGCCCCCGTGAGTTGACCAACGATGACCCGGGACCGCATCTGGCGGAGTCGCTCGATATGACGCGCAACCTCGCTTGCCCAGATCGCGAATCGGAGACCGTATGTTGTCGGGACGCCGATCTGGCCATGGGTACGGCCGGCACAGACAAGGGTCTTCGTCCCCTCGCTCCGGTCAAGGAGGACTGATAGGAGTCGCTTAAGTTTCTCCTCGATCAGTGCCAGGCTATCACGGATCTGAAGCGCGGTTGCCGTATCCAGGATATCGTTTGAGGTCGCTCCGTAGTGGATCCAGCGGCCGGCGTCACCGCAGACCTCGGCGATCGCCCTGACGATCGCCATCATGTCGTGGTTGATCTCGGCCTCGATCTCCTTTGCCCTCTCCGGCCGTGCCCCGGGCGCGCAGACCGCGATCGTCTCAGCATCCTCGGCGGGGATCATCCCGTGCGCAGCCTCCGCACGGGCCAGAGCCACCTCGACCGCGACGATCGCCCGGAAACGGTTCTCCTCGCTCCAGACGGCACGCATCTCCGGTGTGCCGTAGCGGTAATCGATGGGGTGAATTGCCATGGTTGGTACCTGTTTGGCCTGTCGCGTTAAAAAGGGGTCGCGGTCATCCCCGTCGTCTCTGGTCACAGATCTCGACCACCCTGGAGGCGAGGTCACGAACCGCCGCTCGCGCCGGACTCTCCTCCGGTATACCGACGATCGGCGTTCCCCCGAGGTCTGCCTCATCGACCGCCGGGTCCTCCGGGATCCTGGCGATAACCGGGAGACCGCTCTCGAGAACAGCGTCCCCATGGTCACGGTTGACGACAAGGAATACCTTCTCCCGCTCAAGACCGAGCGACTCTGCAAGGTCGCGGATGCGGTCGGCAGTCCGGATCCCCCGGGCACCAGGATCGCTTGCTATCAGCAGGATATCCGGTCTTCTGATCGTCCCACGGGCTATGTGTTCCATCCCGGCCTCGGAGTCCACGATGACATACCGGTAGTCGCGTTCGAGTGTCTCGATGCACTCGGTGAGGAGCGCGTTTGGGAAACAGTAGCATCCCGACCCCTCCGGTCGTCCCATGGCAAGGAGGTCGTAGCCCTCCGCCTCCGCAAGCGCCCGGCGAAACCGGTACCTGATGTAGCCTGTCCGGTCCATGCCGGGCGGGATGGAGCGGGTAAAGGCCTCCTCGCGCATGCTCCCGAGCGTCTCGTTGAGCGTGATCCCGAGAGCCTCGTGGAGGTTCGCGTTCGGATCGGCATCCACGGCAAGGATCGGACGCTCGCCTGCCCTGACCATTGCGTCGATCAGGAGCGCCGAGATCGTGGTCTTTCCCGTCCCGCCTTTCCCGGATATGACAACTGTGCACGGCCGGGTCATACCTCCTCACCCCTCAGGCGGCGGGAGAGCGCGGCGGTCGCCTCCATGATCGCAACAGCCTCACGCACACCCGTGGTCTTGATCCCGCAGGTCGGCGTGATCATCGACTGGTGGTCAAATAGGCCGGGATCGATGGTTCCGGTTGCACGGGCGCGGATCTCCTGAAACCTGGAGAAGAACGAGTCTGGACCCTCCGCGGCAAAGACGGTGTAATCAGCCGGGACGATCCCCCAGGCCACAACACCGCCATCCTCCATGTATTCCGCAATCTCATCGAGGTATAGCAGAAACTCGCGTGCGTAGGTCCAGGCGTCGATCGAGACCACGGCCGGCCGGAGACCCAGGACGAAACTCCAGTCGGTGTTTGCGCAGCAGTGGACGCCGAGCCCACCATCCAGGAGAGCGGCGATATCCTGGAACGCAGACTCTGCGACCCCTGCATCCACCGGCACGACCGATGATCCAAGCGAGGAGAGATAGGGATCGCTCAGCACCACCAGCGTCTCCCGGGCCCCCATCCGCTCGCGCATCGCGACCTCACACCACCGCGCCCGCAGGCCCAGGAGTTTTCCAAGCAGGTCGGCGTACTCGGGGTCGTAGAGGATGGGTCGGCGCGTCTCATCCACCACCTGCATCCCGAACGTGACCGGGCCGGTCACCTGGCACTTGACCAATAGCGCGCCCGAAAGGTCGTGGGCCATCATCGCATGAAACCCGGAACCGTAGTCCCTCCCGACCGCATAGGGTTCAACGTTCCCCTCAAGGTAGTCGAGCAGGATCCGCTCCATCGCCTCAGAAGGATCGATGCTCCTGTCGACAACGAGTCTGCCGTCCCTGATCACGCCACCGGGCAGGTGCTCGGAGTCCGCAAAGACTATCCCCTCCAGAAACCCCCGGTTCGGCAGCGTGGGCACGTATGGGATGCGGGGAAACGCAGCAAGCACCGCCCGGCAGGCCTCCTCGGGGTCGCGGTGGGGGAGCGCCCCGACCCCCGTCGCATTGAGTTCTGGGGACGGTATCATCCCTGTCGTGACCCCACCCCCTCCCTCAGTCTGCACGCCTCCAGCATCTGCTGCACGCGCGGGAATAGCGAAAGATCGGTGTGCGGCAGGAAACAGCTAGATGTATAGCGGTCCATGAAGGAGGGGTCGGCGTTCAGTTCGATGTAGGTGATCCTCCTTGCAAGGCCGTCGAGTTCTTTCCGCCGTTTGCGGTTGACCAGCGCGATGTTCGCGCCCGTGATCGCGCCGTTCCCGATATTCTCCACACGTTCAAGAGGCACCTCCGGGATCAACCCGACCGTGATTGCGTTCTCCTTGTTGATGTAGTTCCCGAACGCCCCCGTTAAGCAGACCCTCTCGATATCACGGGGTGCCAGACCTGCTGCATCGAGGAGCGTCATGCAGGCGCCGTGGATCGCGGCCTTGCTCATTACGAGGTTTTTAATGTCGTTCTCGGTGATGACGATATCTTTCCCTATCGGTGTCTCTTCTTTCCAGGCCACAACAAACTCAGGGGCATACCGCCCCCTCCTGATCCGGGGGTGATCGATCTCAAGGTTGATCCCGCCCGTCCTGTCGATTACACAGGCGCGGAGCAGCTCCGCAAGCAGATCGATGAGGCCCGACCCGCAGATACCACGGGGCGCCACACCGTTGATGGTTGTGTAGGTGGGCGTGAGTGTCTCGGGATCGATCCTGACGCTCTCTATCGCGCCGGGGTTTGCCCGCATCCCAAACAGCACCTCCCCGCCTTCGAGGGCGGGGCCGGCAGCGCCCGAACAGGAGAGCATCCAGTCGCGGTTGCCGAGCACAACCTCAAAGTTCGTGCCTATATCGATCAGAAGCGTGACCTCCTCGCGTTCCGTCATCCCGGTGGCCAGGATATCGGCGATCACATCGCCGCCAATGAAGTTCGAGACAGCCGGAAAGGTGTAGATCCCGGTGTTCTCATGCGTCGCGATACCGACCCGTCGGGCGGCCGTCGAGAGCATCCGCTGCACCACCGGGATGTAGGGCTCGGCGATCATGTATCCCGGGTCGATCCCGAGAAAGAGATGGGTCATCACGGTATTTCCGGCAACCATCACCTCAAATATCTCCTCAAGATCGACCCCGGCGGCATCCGCGGCTTTCTTCAGCGCCTCGTTTATGCTCTCCGCTGCGAGTTGCTGTAACCGTGCAAGACCACCCTTCCTGGAGAAGTTCACCCTCGAGAGGATATCCTCGCCGCAGGAGATCTGCCGGTTGTAGTTGGACGCCGTTGAGAGGATCCGGCCATCTACCAGGCTCCAGAGGTAGACCACGATCGTGGTGGTCCCGAGGTCGACCGCCGCCCCGTATAGCCGGCCGGTGGTGTCGCCATCATCCACATTGCTCAGTCGGTACCCGCCGGGCACGAGCGCGACCGTGGCGGTCACGTGCCAGTCGCTCCGGCGGAGCACCTGCGGAAGGTAGCGGAGGACGCCAAGCGGCGCGTAGACACGGTTGGGTGGCGGTCCACCCACCCCTTCAACCCCTTCCAGCAGTCGTGTGAGGTCGGGTGTGGTGTCATCGAGTGACGGCGGACTCAGGTAGACCTCATACTTCCTGACGGCAGGGTTGAGCGGGATCTCCTCTAGCCCCTGGATCTCCACCAGGATCTTCTGCTCCTGAATGAGTGATCCTTCAGGGACGTCTACCTGGACGTCACCGGTAACGGTCGTCTGGCAGGCAAGGCACGCACCGCGCGCGATCTCCGGATCAGAGAAGAATTTGCGGAACTTATCGCGGTCAAACGAGACGCTCCCGGTCTTCACGAAGACCAGACACTTCCCGCACTTTCCCTGCCCGCCGCAGACCACGTTCATCGCAAGACCGGCCGCACGTGCTGCATCAAGTAGGCTTGTCCCTTCGGGGACGCTCACCTTCCGGTAGCCGGGAAGAAACGTCACCGTCGGCATCAGGTCTTCCACTCCTTCTCGAGGTACTCCGGGAGATCGGCTGCATCCCTGGGTCCGACCATCACCTTCCAGCCGGTTGCGTCCTCGATCTTGCCGGAGAGCGGAGCGGCGTAGCCCGGGATGATCAGGATCCTGTGATCCACCAGGTCGGCGACGCCAAACTTCTTTAGAGCATCGGCCACCATAGTCTCCGTCAGTTTACCGCCGGCAACCGAGGTTAGAACCGAGAGCCCTTCCGTATCCACGATCAGGAGGTGGCAGGGCATCCGGGAAGCCTCGAGATAGCCAACAATCGTGAAGTAGGTGAGCGAGAAGTTCACCGTGAGGAGGACGGGCGCGTCCCGCTCCGGGTTGTTGATCGGGTAGACCCCGGGCGTAACCTGGATGGGGTGCTGCGGGTCGGTGTAGATGTTCTGGCGCAGGGTGAGCGCCGCCTCCCGTGAGGCACGGGAGAATCGTGGGGTGACGATGATCCCCGCATACTTCAGGATGCCTGTAGCGACTGCAGCATCGGTCTCCCCCAGGGCTCCTGCGTCCAGGTAGATCGGGTAGCCAAGTGCGGGTTCCGTCCGCTCGATGGCGCTCCTCCGGATCTCGGTCGCGACGGTGATATAGCCCTGGAGCGACCCCGGTGCAGGGTCGATCAGCAGGTCGGCGACCCCTGCCTCCGCACACTTTGCGGTGATGGCAGCGAGGTCTGCCGGCGTCCCGGCCCGGACAACAAGAGGCGATCCATACTGTTTTGCAAGCGCGGCCAGTGGCTCCCAGTTATCAGCGGTCGCCGCGTGGATCAGCGGCCGGTACTGCCCCGCTATCGCAAGGGCTGCTTCAAAGGCCGTGGGATCGTCGGAGATCAGCACCAGGGGGAGACTGCTCCCGCCGCCGGCAAGCCTCACGGTCTCTGCGAACCGGTCGGCGCTCCCGCTCTCGTTTCTCACCGCCACACCGTTGAGGACGAGGTCCTGGCCCACGCGATGGACGACCGTCTCCCTGACCTCATCCACAACGGATCGCACCTCCACCTCAGTCCAGGTATCGGAGACCTCAACCATGATCCCTGGCGGGTGGTAGAAGGTCTTCTCGTGCCTGAAAAGGACAAACTCCTCGCCTATGGTGACCGATCGCTCGCCTGCACCGATCGTGACCGCCCTTACCGGCGGCCTTGTCACTCCCCCGAGAAGCGCCTTTGCCCCCGGATCGAGGTCAGGGCAGGCCTCAACATCCGCCTTTCCCGTCGCAAGTTTCATGGCGAAGGCCAGGCAGGTCGGGTAACCGCACTTCTTGCAGTTCGTCTTCGGCAGGTGTTTATAGATATCAAGTGCTTTCATCGCCATCGGTTCAGGCCTCCAGCACCTTTTTGAGTCTCTCCACGGTCAGCGGATGGCGTACGCAGACGACCGAAGCCCCGGCAACAAAGGCGGAGTATGCCGTATAGAACTCCCATGCGACCGCCATAGCATCCTGCTCCTCCGGTGCGGCCTCCCGTACCTCCCGGATGGAGAGTGTGTCGGTAGGAGCGCTGATCATCGGCATCGCCAGGTCGTCATCGCCGGCGATCGCGGCAAGACGTATCCGCTCCATCACCGAGTAGGAATACTCGAACCCGTATCCAAGCGCCCCCGTGTAGGGGTCGATCACTATGCGGTCTTCCGGCACGCCCGTCTCGCGGAGGAGGATGTTTAACTGTTTGGCCAGGTTGACATCGATGGGCGACTGTGCGATCACCAGATGCCCGTATGCCAGCGCCGCAGCGGCGACGCTCCGGTATCTGTCGGCCTCTGCCGTCCCGAGGAGGAGACGCTCCCCCTCACCCGCTTCACCGCACCGTCGGAAGACCTCGCTGTCAACCTGGGGGTCGTTACTCCCCTCGATTATCAGGGGACGGGTCGTTGCCTCAAGCACGCGCTCTGTTGTCGAGGCGATATCTGCGAACGCATTAAACCCTCGTTTTTTGGTGCTGGTAAAGTTCAACCGCACAAGGTCTGCACCGTATCTGCGCTCCGCTGCCTGTGCCCAATCCTCGGGGTTGTTTACAAGGTCGCCCACGTAGTTGCGAACGACCGGCGGCCAGATCGCCGGGTCGTCGCAGATCTCAAGTGCCACAAGGCGTCGGCCGGCATCGTTGCCGCAAAAAGGCAGACCCCGGTCTCCACCTATAACGTAGGAGACTTCCCTTGTTCCCCCCTCAGCGCGTGTTGCGCCGAGACGCACCTCCCGGATGGCTAACTTATCAGGACTGTTTTCACTCACAGATAACTCCTCCTCAGATCAGCGGTTTCATAGCGAGCGCCGGATGCTCGACCCGTTCGAGGAACGCGATCAGGTCCTCGATCGTCGGTGCCGTGACCTCGTCCGCGATCTTCTCATACATCTCAGGGATCCCCGCCGCTGCAAGCCTCTCCCGCAACCGGTCGCCGAGTTCCTCCCTTAAGGAGGTCGGCATCCAGACCACCCGGGCAATACCGCCCTCGGCCTGCAGGAACCTCTCGCTCAGGATGTAACTCTTCGCTATCCCGAGGAACCCGGGGGTCTGCGCACCGCCCCCGATCGTCCCGGCAAGCGTCGAGAAGGTCATACCGAGCGGCGTCTCCCCCCGGTAGTCACGGTTCACGATCAGGACACCGTTCACCTCCGGGACTATAGCCGCGATACACTCAAAACACCCACAGGCGGTCATCGGATAGTCTATTATGCTGTAGAGTGAGACCCGTTCGGTCTCGCCGTGAGAGGTCTTCTTCACAAACCGGTTCACACCTGCAAACTCACCGCGGAGGGCTTCGATCACCTCCCCCTTCTCAACCGGCTGGTTTGCCCCGGAGGGCGTGATCTCGTGAGCAATCCTGGCATCGAGCCATGTGATCGCGCCGCAGAGCGCCGGGCGTTCGGGGGTTATGATGCAGACGTGGTTTGGGGCAAACGTCTGGCAGAGGGTGCAGGAGTAGAAGACCTCCACATCGTCATCCTTCATCCCGGCAATCCGTTCGTCCCGCCTCTTATAGATCTCACGCGCCTGCGGGAGCAGTTCCTCGACCTTTGCTCTGTCGGTCACAAGTGTCACCTGGATCGCCTCGATGTGATCCGGAAACTCCATCTTGAGTTTGTGGGCAAGCAGTGTCCCGATATCACGGATCCTGACACCTTTTGCCACCGCATCCTTCGATAGCCTGACCCAGATCAGGTCGCGCTGGGCGACGTGCCAGGACCCCTCACCGTAGTTGATGAAGGTGTGGATCCGCCTCTCAAGCACAGGTTCGTAGTCTGGCTTCATCCTTTCGCCGGCAACGTCCACCAGGATCGCAAGCGGGAGGGCGGAACCTGCCGGGACGTCATCGACCTCAGGACCGATGACGGTGACCTTGCCGTCCTCGACCTCCTCCCGCGGTCGCGTCCGGAGGAGTTCGAAGGCCGGTGTCCGACCGCCGCCAAACTCAACATACATCTCCTCTTTGCGGATGCTTTTTCCCTCAAAAGCAGGGGAACAGGCCATCGGGATCGGGATCGCCGTAATTGTGACCCGTATTCCGCGCAAATCCATACCCTTCTGCACGGCCTCGCCAGAGGCGACCGGGATCCACTCCCCGCCCCGGTAACCCCCGTCGACGGTCAGGATAGGCATCCCGAGAGCCCGGAGTGAGTCGACAAACGCTATCTCCTCATCGGTAAGGCCGGGGAAGACGATAACAAACGCCTTTGCCCTCTCAGCGGCGTAGACGAGAAGGGCAGAGGCGTCCCCGGGTTTCACCCCACCAAACATCATAGCAATCCTGGCAAGGATGTCAGCGAAATGGATCCCGCGGGCGCTCTCTGGACCGAGCGGCACCAACCGATACTCAAGTCCCAGCCGGACACCGGCACCGGAGAGCGCCTCCACCACGCCGCCGGCGAGGAAGGTAAGGAGGTACTTCTCCTGCATCTCCCGGCAGATGGCGGCGGCCGCATCTGGGCTCTCCGGCCTCCCTACGATGAGGCCAAGACCTATGACGCTACCGTCGACCAGGGTGTAGCCGAGCTGCCGGAGAACGGTGTCCGGGATGAAACCAGTGTATGGCGGTTCAACCGCTCCTTCAGCAGCCATCAGGCATTCGCAGGCGACAAGAAGGTTGTTGCCGGACTGCCGGTATGCTTCACGCGCTCCTTCGGCGTCACGAACGGCAATCCCGGTGAGGGCATAGGTCACCGGGAGGGCGTATGCGGTATCGGGATATTCTGGTTTGCCGGAGAGGGTTTGCAGCCGTGCATCGAGTCTGATGCGGCCGCGTTCTATAGCCGCATCAAGCAAGTCCGTCTCTATCTCGTTCATGGTGCCATCAGGAGGAGTTACTCCTTACGCGCCCATAAAAGGTTGTTTTGCGTGCACGACAACGGGGCGACCCGTCATACATCAGGATTCTGACTCAGATCCATCCCTTCCTCCTGAAATAGATGAGCATGGTGGCTGCAACGACCATCATCGAGATGAGGGATGCCTGGTATCCAAGCGGGTGGGAAAGTTCGGGCATGTACTCAAAGTTCATGCCATAGATCCCGGCGATGAACGTAAGCGGAATGAAGATCGTGGCGATGATGGTCAGGACCTTCATTATCTCGTTCATACGGCTGCTCTGGCTTGAGAGGTAGATATCCAGGATCCCTGACATCATATCCCGATACGTCTCCACGGTCTCGGCAACTCCTACGGCGTGGTCGTAGATATCGCGGAAGTAGATGTGGAGGGCGTCACTGATCAGGGGCGACTCTCCTCGTTCGAGCTGTGCAACAATGTCACGGAGCGGCCAGGCAGAGCGCCGGAGCGCGATCAGTGAACGTTTCAATGAGTATATCTTCTGGAGCGTCTCCCGGTCGGGTTCCGCCATCACCTCCTCTTCGATAACCTCTATTCGCTCTCCAAAAACCTCGATCACGCCGAAGTAGCCATCGACGATTGCGTCCAGCAGGGCGTAAAAGAGGTAATCCGGACCCACGCTCCTGACCCGGCCTCCGCCTGCACGTAACCGCCCGAGAATTCGATCGAATGTCCCGTCGGGCTGCTCCTGGAAGGATACGATGTAGCCATTCCCGAGCAGAAGGCTGACCTGCCTGCTCTGAAACCCCTCGTCACCATCGACGGCGACCGCACGAACAGCGACATAGAGGTAATCCTCGTACTCCTCGATCTTCGGTCGCTGGCGGGTGTTCATGATGTCTTCCCGGGTCAGGGGGTGTATGCCGAGAGCGGTCCCGATAGCCTCGACAATTTCGGGGTCGTGGACACCGTCGACGATGATCCAGGTGACCGTCCGCCGGGAAGAGGGGAGCCGGATCTCCTCCGGGCGACTGCACTTCCACTCGGAGAAGTGTGTTGCATCGTAGTCGATGACGGTGACCGTTACAGGGCGTGCATTGGACTCGTCCAACCCGGGGTTCGAATCCTCTGGCTGGCTCATTGGAGGTAAGATGGATCCCGGCTATGATGAACCTATCGAAAGGTAAAAACGGGTGCTGCAGGGTGCGATCTTACCGGCATCCTCAGGATCTATGGGGAGTGGCCGATTCCACGCACCGGAACAGATAGTCGTTCACTTTAACACCGGAGACCCAAACTAAATTCATACAGACGACAAACCTAATGTAATGGACGCTCTCGACGACTGGTTCCCGTACCGCGAATACCGCCCCCACCAGCGGGAGATGCTTGAGGTGGCCGCATCCACCGCACGTAATGGCGGCATCGCCATGATCGATGCGCCGACCGGGAGCGGCAAATCGAGCGTTGTCGCCGCGCTCCTCTCCGAGAGTCGAGGGCGTAAAGTGCTCGTCGCTGTCAGGACGATCAGTCAGCTTACAACATTCATGCGCGAACTCCAGTTCATCCGGCAGAAACGCGGCAGGCTGAAGTTTGCCTACCTGATAGGTAAGTCCAGCATGTGCCCTCTCGGCGGCGAAGGGGACGTCTACCGTCGTTGTGAGGGGGTAAAAGCGTTCTCGACAGCACTGATGAGGGAACGGGCGCAGAAAGGCTCCCTTGTCCCGGCAAACGATCGCCAGATCCGGCAACAGATCCGTAAGATTGACCCGGAACACCCCCTGATCTGCCCCTACTTCATCCAGGGTAAATCGTTCATAGAACCCGAGGACGGCGGACTCAAGATGGTCGCCTCCACGGCGCTCCGCGTCCGGGCCGAACGTGTGAGCACCGAGTTGATCCTCCCCGAGCACCTTATCCGTTTCTGTGGTGATGTCTGCCCCTACGACACCATGATGCATGCCGCCCGCGATGCCGACGTGGTGCTTCTGAACTTCTATCACCTCTTCGACGATACCATCCGGGAACAGATCTACATGTCGCTCGGAATCGAAGCGAAGGACGTGCTTCTCCTCATCGACGAGGCGCACAACTGTGGTGACGTCGTCCAGAGCATCGAGAGCGTGACGATCGAGGAGCGTGACATACTGCAGGCCGGCCACGAACTCTCCGGCCGGGGACAGTCAAAACAGGCGGAGGCCGTCTCCAGGATCCTGCCCCAGATCACCCGGTTCATGGAGGCGCTCAAAGACTCACACGAGGTAGAGGACTGGTTTGACCCCGGTATCTTCCAGCGGATGACCCTCTCCGGCACGCTCTATCGGAGCATTGATGAGGTTGTGGACGACCTCCTCAAGATCAGTGAGGGGATCCGCGAGAAGAACATGCAGGTAGGGGAGTTCCGGGAGAGCGCGATCGAGCGGTTGACCGGTTTCTTCTACCGGATCCTTCGTTCCGCATCCGACCCGGCCTACATAACCGTCTACAGGAAGGGAGAGGACGGGAGCGTGACGCTTGAGGTCCGAAACATCGACCCCGGCACAAAACTCCAGGAGATCGCCGGGGCGCACGCCTGCTGTGTGCTCATCTCCGGCACGCTCGCTCCGATCGAGAGCTACCGTCGCTACTACTTCGGCGATCTCCCCGTCACCACGATATCCATCCCGAACGCCTTCCCCCCGGAGAACCGCCGTATCCTCTGCGCAGAGGACATAACCACCGCCTACTCCATGCGCCGCAACGCCCAGAACCTGGCGCGGACAGAAGACTACATAACCGCGTTTGCCTGCCTGCCGGGGAACCTGGCGATCTACTTTCCATCCTACGACCTCCTCAACAACTTTGCCGAACGCTGTTCAAAGCGGATCCGTAACAAGCGGATCTACATCGAGTCCCGGAACAGCCAGGAGTCAGCCGCAATGCTGCGGGAGTTCATGAACCTCCCAGGAACCGGTACCTCCGGTATCATATTTGCCGTCTGTGGCGGAAAGTGGAGCGAGGGTCTCGACTACCGCGGCGAGATGCTCTCGGGCGCGCTCGTCATCGGTCTCCCGCTCGCGCCGTTCAACCGCGTCCGCAGGATGGTGATCGACTACTTCAGGATGAAGTTCGGCGAGGAGGGCGAGTTTATCAGTTACACCCTCCCCGCGATCAACCGCGCCCTTCAGGCGCTCGGCCGTGTGCTCCGGACACCGGAAGACCGGGGGATGCTGGTACTCGGAGAGAGACGGTTCCTTGAACCGGGGGTTCATGCCGCCCTGCCGCCCTGGATGCAGGAGGAGATGATCCCCTGCACCATCGACCTATTCCGGGAGGAGGTGGAGAGATGGCGATCCTGACCGGATCCTGCCGGTTCGGGCTCTGGCACGTCCACGTCTCCTGGGAGGGTAATCTGGTCTACAGGGTGCGGTTTGCGCGCCAGGGGATCGAGGGGCCCGTCCCCGAAGAGATCCGGCGCTACTGTGCCGGCCGGCCGGCAAGACTCGCCGACCTCCAGAGCATCGCAACCGCTGGTGGGGGGGTGTACCCCCGGATATACCGTGCCGTCCGTGAGATACCCTGCGGCGAGACCACCACCTACGGTGAGGTCGCCCGGACGGTCGGCACCGCGCCACGTCTGGTAGGCCTGGCGATGTCCCGGAACCCAACGCCCATCGTTGTCCCCTGCCACCGCGTCGTTGCAAAGACCGGTATCGGCGGTTTTTCGCCCGATCCAGCGATCAAGGAGGAGTTGCTTACCATGGAGAGACGGGGAACTGTCTGCAGGTCAGAAATGAGAGAAGTTAACAGGTAACGCTGTCCATAATATAGTTGTTAAGATGAAGGTCGTGTTAATGGGCGCCGGGGCTGTAGGCCTGACCATTGCCGCAAAGTTGTCCCGCGTCGCTGATGTTCATGCTGTCGCCCGCAAAAGACATGCGGATGCGGTCAAGCAGCAGGGTTTCCGGATGACCGGTATATGGGGCGAGGGGACCTATCGGTTCAGCTGTTCCGAGGAGATCCCGGCCGCCTGGCAGGATGCCGATTACTACATCATCACCGCGAAGTCCACCGAGACGGAGGCGATATGCCGCCAGTTCGCCGAGACCATCAGGGGGCGGGAGGTGGTGAGCCTCCAGAACGGTATCGGAAACGAGGAGATAATCGCCCGGTTCACCGATCGCGTCATCGGTGCGATGATCATCACCGGGTTTGAGTGGCAGGGCGATGCTGCCGTCCACGTATCCGTCGAGGCTGCGCCCATGAAACTCGGGCGATTCCCCTCCGGCACCGACGAGGCGGTGGAACGGCTTGCCGCCCTTATGCGGGATGCCGGTATCCGGGCAGAGACTACCCCAAACATAAAGACCGATATATGGTCAAAGACCCTCTACAACTGCGCGCTCAACCCGCTGGGCGCGCTCATGAGCGTCCCCTACGGAGCGCTCACCGACCCCCACGCCTGGACGGTTGTCACCGCGATCGTGAGGGAGGCCTACATCGTCTCGGAGGCCGAGGGTATCCCCCTCCCCTGGAAGACGGCAGACGCCTACCTTGACTACCTCAGGGAGGATCAGTTGCCCGCAACGGCCGCCCACCACTCATCGATGCTCCAGGACATCAACCGCAAAAGAAAGACCGAGATAGACTTCATGAACGGCGCTGTGGCAACGCTCGCCGAGAAACACGGGATCGCCGCGCCCTACAACACCTGTATCACCGAACTGATCCGGTTCAGGGAGCGACTATAAGGAAGGGTGATGAGCACATGCGGTCTGCGATCGTCCTTGTAGGCGGGGCGGCAAGGCGTGCCGGAGGGAGGGAGAAGTACTTCTTCACGTTCCAGGGCAGGACGTTCATCGAACGCCTAATAGAGAGACTGCAGGGGGTGGCAGACGAGATCGTGGTGGTTGCACGTGACCCCGAGCAGTGCGAACGGTTCTCTCACCTCGACGGCATCAGGTGTATACCGGATCTCCGGCAGGGGCTTGGTCCCATCGGCGGACTGCATGCGGGGGCGCTCGCCGTTAACGGCGAATACGTCTTTGTCGCCGCCTGCGACATGCCCTGCATCCATCCGGGTGTGGTGAACCTTCTCTTTGATGCCGCCGTAGGGTATGATGCCGCCATACCCTGCTGGAACGCCGACATGCTCGAACCGCTCCATGCGGTCTACCGGACGAAGGCGCTGCGCGACTACCTTGGCGAACACGACTCGCTCTCGCTCCGGCCGATGATCTGGAGCATGAATACATGTTACGTCCCCGTGGAGAAGATCCGCGAGATCGATCCCGACCTCATGACGTTTACAAACATCAATAACATGGAAGACCTGGAGTCGATCGACCCCTCATCCGAGCGCGAGTCCTGTTAGGCAGGGGTTTTTACACCCTCTGCCTTCTTCCGCTTGCATCACGCGCGTAGCGCCCGAACTCGCTATCCCGCAGGACCGTGCCTGGAAAGACCGGGCCGTCCCTGCAGACCCGGAGACCATGGGGGTCGATACAGCACGACCCGCAGAGGCCGACCCCGCACTTCATGTAGCGCTGGAGAGAGAACTCACCCCGCCCGGCATACCCTTCCCGCTCGAGTATCCGGAGGACGGCCGCCATCATGACCTCGGGGCCGCAGACACAGATCCGGTCGAACCCTCCCAGGTCGACCCTCGAGATCAGTTCGGTAACAAACCCATGATGCCCGGCGGTGCCGTCATCGGTTGCAACCATCAGCGTCGCCGCGCTGCTTATCCGGTCGGTAAAGAGGAGCTCGGATGCCGTCCGTGCGCCGAGGAGGAAGACCTCAACCTGGCCGGCCGCGACGAGTGGGAGCAGCGGCGTGGCGCCGACGCCACCGGCGATGGCAAGCGCCCGGTGCCCGGATACGGAGAAACCGTTCCCGTAAGGCCCCCTGATACCCATAACGTCGCCTTCCTGCATCGCGAAGAGCGCGGCAGTCGCGTCCCCGACCTTCTGGACGGTGATCGAGGTGGGGGAGGAGAGAGCCATCGGGATCTCATCCACGCCCGGTACCCAGACCATCACAAACTGTCCTGGCCGGGCGGAGATCTCGTGGTCAAAGTGAAACGTCCTGATCGAGGGCGTCTCCTCCACGATCCTGGTTATCTTCACCCCGATTGGCATCCCCTCATGCATGAGCACACCCCACGATCTCTCGCGCGTCCAGACCGTCGCTGCCGTAGAGGTCGTCAGCGATCGAGGCGAAGATACGGGTATCCTGGACGACCGCGCTCCCGATCTCGACCGCACATGCCCCGGCCATCATCATCTCGATGACGTTATCAGCGGTTGAGACCCCACCACAACCTATGATCGGTATAGAGCACGCCTCGTAGAGATCGTAGACGCACCGGACGGCAACCGGGAATATGGCTCTCCCCGAAAGTCCGCCAAACCGGTTCCCGAGCACCGGTCGCCGGAGAGATGTGGAGATCCGCATCGCCTTCACCGTGTTGATGGCAACCAGCGCGTCAGCCCCGCCCCGCTCCGCGGCAAGCCCGATCTCGGTGATATCGGTGACATTAGGTGTGAGTTTCACCCATGTCGGAACCCCGAGCGACGCCACCGCCCGGGTGCATTCCTCCACAACGTCAGGGTTGCTCCCGATCGCAGCCCCGTAACCCTCGGCGTGGGGGCAGGAGAGGTTCAACTCGAACCCGGATACCCTGGCGGCGAACCACCCGGCAACCGTCCGGAACTCTTCCGGGGTCCCGCCGAAGATGCTCGCGATCACCGGTTCGCCCTGAAGAACGCCCAGTTCCTCCGTAAACGCGGCCGAGGGGTTGGGCAGGCCCATGGCGTTGACGATACCATCTTCGAGGACTACCAGGCAGGGGCCGGGGTGCCCCTCCATCGGCGCAGGACCGATGGATTTGGTGACCACGCCGCCTGCACCGCACCTGAGGATACGGGCAAGCGATGCCCCCGTGCTACCGAGGATCCCGGCTGCCAGAATGAGATGGTTCTTCAGTCTTATACCGCCGACCTCGACCGGGCCAGGATTAAGCACAACCATTGAAAAAAGGTAGGAGCAGGGTATTATTATACTCTCGCGCCAAGTATACTGAGAGAGAACTGGCCGTTTTCGTGCGGAGAAATGACCCATTCTCGTGCACGAGTTCTCAACCAGAATCCAGATCGATAACCATGACCTCGCTTGCAATCCTTGGCGCAGGAAAAGTTGGGGGCGAGACCGCGTACCTCTCCGCTGTGCTCGGTCTTGTGGACGAGATCGTCCTATACGATGTATACGAACCCCTCCTCCGGGCGCAGGTGTTTGACCTGCAGCATACCGGTCTTGATCTCACGATATCCACCGATAAGAGGGCGATGCGGGATGCCGACATCTTTGTCTTTGCAGCAGGGACTCCGCGAACGCCGGAGATCAGGACACGGGCCGATCTCCTGGAAGCAAATATCCCGGTGGTGAAGAGTTGCAGCGACCTTCTGCAGGGCTTTACCGGGGTTGTCATCACCATTACAAACCCCATGGACGCAAACAACTACGGGTTATGGAGGATGGCGGGGATCGACCGGGAGCTGTGCATCGGGTTTGGCGGGCAGCTCGACAGCGCCAGGTTAAACGGGTTTCTAAGTGAGGCCGGGATCCCGGGGCAGGGCATGGTGCTCGGGGAGCACGGGGAGCACCAGGTGCCGGTCTTCTCGAAGACGGGTTTTGAGGTCCCCATAACAGAGCGGGAGGCGATCCTTGAGAAGATGCGGGGGGCGAGCATGGAGGTGATCCGCGGTAAGGGCGGCACCGTCTTTGGACCTGCCTACCACATCGTTATGCTGGTCGACGCGGTCCTGCGTGATCGGCGCCAGGTGCTCCCCTGCTCGTGCGTGCTTGACGGTGAATACGGTCTATCCGGCTGTTCCCTCGGTGTTCCGGCCAGGATCGGTCGCGAGGGGATACTTGGGATCGAGGAATGGAGGCTTGACCCCTGGGAGTCCTCAAAGATGGCAGAGGCGGGGTCGTTTGTGCAGCAACTCTGTAGGAGATTCGATGGCAAACCAGGTTCATGAATCGGTTATGACTGTTCCGACAACGCTGGAAGACTTCGGGCGGATCCGGATCGGTATCCACCAGGTGGAGTACAGCACAGGGGCAGGGTTTGAGATCCCGGTTATCCATATATTCGGGAGGGACGCCTCCGGAAAGGCTGTCAGGGTTGATGTCACCGGGTTCAGGCCATACTTTTATGCGCCGGTCGATCAGGTCGATGGCAAACCCCTCCCGCAGGAGGTTGAGGTAGAGCCCGGGACAACCTATCGCTCCATACGGGGAGACCTCCTCCGACGCCTCCACACCAGACGCCCTTCTGACGTCCGTAACGTCCGCGATAAGTTTGCGCCTCACTTTGAGGCCGATATACCGTTCACAACACGGTTCATGATCGACTGCGGTCTCACCGCGGGTGTTGAAATTACCGAAAATGCCGCTCGATCGCCGGATGGCGCCTATGTGGTGGCGTATCAGGACCTGAAACCGGCAGATATCAAGGCCCCTGCCCGGGTCTGTATAATGGATATAGAGTGCGTCGATGAACACGGTTTTCCGGAACCAGAGCGCGACCCGGTTATCGCTGTAACCTGCTGGGACTCGTTTGAGGACGACTACACTACCCTGCTATGGCAGCCGGGCGTTGAGCCCGGCGACGCCTCCGAACTCCGGGTCGATGAGCGGCACAGGGTCGTCCGCTATCCGGATGAGGTCTCGATCTTCCGGGGGCTTGCGGACTACATCAGGGAACGTGACCCGGATATCCTTTCAGGCTGGAACTTCGTTGATTTCGATATTAACTACATTATAAAGCGGATGGCGGCACTCGACCTGAGGGCGGAGGATCTGGCACGTCTCCCGGGGCGGACGGAACGCGAAGCCATACGGGGGAGGGCGGTCTTCGATCTCCTGGCCGCTTACCGTAAGATGCACCAGGCCCAGAAGGAGTCCTACAGGCTCGATGCGATCGCGGAGGAGGAACTTGATGTGAAAAAAGTCCGCTACAGCGGAACGATCACCGACCTCTGGCGTTCCGACCCGGCGCACCTTGTGGAGTATAACTACCGTGACGTCGAACTCTGTGTCGGGATCGATAGAAAAAACAGTCTCATCGAGTTCTACCGGGAGATTGCCCGCTATGTCGGATGTCCGCTCGAGAATACGCTGAACTCATCAAACGTAATCGATATCTACGTTCTGCGGAAGGCGTCAGGCAGGTTTGTCCTCCCCTCAAAGGGGCATGCTGCCGGGGACGAGTTTGAGGGCGCGCTGGTCTTTGAGCCAATCATCGGTCTGCGGGAGAACGTGGTGGTCCTTGATTTGAAGTCGCTCTACCCGATGGCGATGATGACGATCAACGCTTCGCCCGAGACGAAGAACCCGAACGGTGAACTGCGCGCTCCGAACGGCGTCCGGTTCTCCCGTGAACCGGACGGGCTGACAAGGAAGATCCTTGCCGAACTCTTAAAGGAGCGGGACGAGCGAAAACGTCTCCGCGACCGATATCCCTTCGGATCGCCGGAATACGTTCTCTACGACCTCCAGCAGAACGTCCTGAAGGTTCTTATGAACTCCTACTACGGGGTATCGGGCTACCCGAGGTTCAGGTTGTACGACCGCGAGATCGGGTCTGCCGTCACCTCGGTCGGCCGGGCGATCATCCGGCATACGAGGGATCTCATCAGCAGACTGGGTTACACCGTCCTCTACGGCGACACCGACTCCTGCATGGTGGAGATCCCGTCGGGCAACCTCCAGGAGACCATTGCCCGTGCAAAAGAGATCGAGGCGCAGGTGAACGCGAGTTACGATGAGTTCGCAAAGACCGAACTGAACGCCGATAAGCATTACTTCTCGATAAAGTTCGAGAAGGTTTATCGCCGCTTCTTCCAGGCCGGGAGGAAGAAACGGTATGCCGGGCACCTGGTCTGGAAGGAGGGGAAAGAGGTCGATGAGATCGATGTTGTCGGGTTTGAGATCCGGCGTAGCGACTCGCCCCAGATCACACGAGAGGTGCAAAGCACGGTACTTGAGATGATCCTTCGCGGGGATAGTTTTGAGGAGGTGCGGGAGTACCTCCGCGATGTCATAAGGAGGTATCGTCGCGGTGAGTATTCCCTGGACGAGGCCGGTATTCCCGGCGGGATAGGGAAGAACCTGGACGGTTACGAGAACGATGATGCCCACATCCGGGGGGCGAAATACTCAAACGAGTATCTCGGGACCGACTTCAAGCGCGGTAGTAAGCCGAAACGGGTCTACATCAAGGCGGTGACGGGGAAGTACCCGCGGACGGACGTGATCTGTTTTGAGTACGCCGATCAGGTGCCGCCGGAGTTTGTAGTGGACTGGGAGACGATGCTTGAGAAGACGCTGAAAGGCCCAATATCGAGGATCATCGAGCCGCTCGGTTGGAAGTGGGCAGACATCGACCCGTCGCGGACGACGCTCTTTGATTTCGGGATGTGAGAAAAGGGTTTGAAGGGCTGACCTTACGCGAGGCCCCTCTTTGCGAGTTGTTCCTGGAGGACGGCGTTACGTTTGAGGTTCTTTGACCAGATGATACGGCCGCTGACGATCCGCCAGGCGTCCATCTCCAGAACTTCGATCCACGCGGGAACGTCGTGAACGTCAGCTCCGGCAGGCACCACCAGGACCGCCCTGTCGACGTTGATATTGTTTGCGGCAAGTTCGCGGCAGATCTTCTGGAGTTCGTTGACGGCGTTCGGGGAGACCTTTGAGGTCATCTTAAAGTTTACAACCACCCGCTCCGTCCTGCCGGCAACCCGGCGGGATAGCAGGTAGTCGGGCTGCACATTGCCGTAGACCGGTTTTTGCTCGTAGCGCCAGCCATCCTGCGGAGAGAATCGCCTGGAGAGTGCCTTCTCGACATCAAGATACGTTGAGTTCTTTATGCCACCCATATCAATATCCTCAGGCTTAGTGTATGGTCATGGTCGGTTATAAGTGTTGTAGTATTCTGTTCGACGGTTTCACGCCGGGTTGAAACTGTTCGCGGGGGTGATCTGAGGGGATGTTGCATGCAGATGAAGACGTGAGATGGGGGCAACCCCCTGTCCCGACATGTCGCCGGGTGAGTATCTTAACCTCTGGAAACCCCCCAACCTCCCGGCCTCCTCCCGCCCCCTCAAGGGGGCGGGCAGTGAGGGGTGATTGGCCCGGTGGCGGTGCACGGGGCAGAAGCAGGAACGCCAGGATGACTCCACAGTAACGCGGGAAAGACACCCAGGCGACCCTACCGGTGGTCAATCCCCCCGCGGGTGGGGCTGACGTGGAGGGGACGGAACGCTCCCCCGCCCCCGTCTCACCGTGTCACCCTGGCACTCTCTTTCCTGAGAGGAGTGCACCCCCCCGTCCTGGCATGCCAGCCAAGATGTCTCCCGTAATGGCCCGGCCAAACTCTCAGACCCCAGACCCCGGAAGGACCAGATCGCTATGTTCAATGCCGAGGATTCAGGTACACTTGAGTAGAACAATGACAATACAATACCTGCTAGGAAACGAGGCCATTGCTCACGCATGCCTGGAGGCAAAGATCGATTTTGCCAGCGGTTATCCGGGGACACCGTCCTCCGAAGTGATAGACACCCTCCGGATGCAGGATGAACGTTCCCTCGCACTGGAATGGTCAACAAACGAGAAGGTCGCCCTCGAGAACGCGCTCGCTGCCGCATGGTGCGGTCTGCGCGCCATCTGCACGATGAAACACGTCGGTTTGAACGTGGCGGCCGACCCCCTGATGACAAGCGCATACACCGGCGTCACCGGGGGACTCGTCATCCTCTCGGCGGACGACCCCTTCGCACACAGCTCCCAGAACGAACAGGATACCCGGCGGTATGCCCATTTTGCCCGGCTCCCCTGCCTGGACCCCTCGTCCATCCAGGAGGCGCACGACATGGCCCGGGACGCCTTCACCCTCTCCGAGGAGGTAGGGCTGCCGGTCATCCTCAGATCCACAACCCGCATCTGCCACTCAAAGGGTGATGTGAACCTCGGCGAGATCGGTACGGAGCACCGGACTGCCACGTTCCAGCGCAACCCCAAACAGTACGTCGTCATCCCGGCTCACACCCGGCCGCTGCATAAGGCCCTGAACGCAAAACAACCGGCGATCAGAAAGCGACTCTCAGAACTCGGCTACAACCGCTACACCGTCCGCGGCAGGACCGGCGTCATCACAGGCGGCGTCTCGGCCGCCTACGTCCAGGAGGTGCTCGGCGACGACGTCTCGCTTGCTATCATCGGAGCCTACCCCATCGACGAAGACTGGCTCCGGGAGTTTGTCGACCAGCACAGCAAGGTCCTTGTCGTCGAGGAACTCGACCCCGTCATAGAGGAGGTCGTCCGGCGGGTGGCGACGAAGACAGAGGTCTACGGCAAGATGAACGGTACTGTCCCCTACGAGGGAGAGTTCACCCCGGCAACGGTCGCAAACGCCCTTACTGCGGCCGGTATGACCGCGGCGACGACCTTCCCGACCGTAAACCCCGTTCCGGGAGTCCCGCCCAGGCCGCCGATCCTCTGTGCCGGGTGCATGCACCGCTCTACGTTTTATGCGATGCGCCGGGTATTTCGCGACGCCATCTTCCCGAGCGACATCGGGTGTTACACCCTCGGGCTCCAGCTTGGCGCCGTGGACACAACCATATGTATGGGAGCCTCGATCACCATCGGGAGCGGGATCGCCCGCTCCGGGGAGAAGCACCCGGTCGTCTGCACAATAGGCGACTCGACCTTCCTCCACACCGGGATCCAGGGGCTCCTGAACGCCGTCTACAACGGCGCCGATATGGTCGTTGTCATCCTGGACAACCGGACCACCGCCATGACCGGTCACCAGCCAAACCCCAACACGGGGGTCAGGGCCACCGGTGAGGAGAGCACCCCGATCTCGCTTGACGCGATCTGTCGCGCATGCGGCGTCTCCTGGGTCGAGACGGTCGACCCCTACGACCTCCCGCTGCTGCTTGAGACCTTCCGCCGGGCAAAGGAGCGGGACGGCGTCAGGGTGATCATCGCAAAACAGCCCTGTGTCATGATCGCACGCAGATACGGCATCCGTCGCAAACCCTATACGGTCGACCCCGGGCGGTGCACCGGTTGCGGCACATGCCGGGCGTTCGGCTGCCCCGCGATCGCGTTTACCGGGGAGACAGCAACGATCACCGACCTCTGCGCCGGTTGCGGCGTCTGTGCAGATATCTGTCCGTCGGGCGCGATCATACTGGAGGGACGGAGATGAAACCATCGTTTGATATCCTGATCGTCGGGATCGGCGGCCAGGGAACGGTTCTCGCCTCAAACGTCATCGGTGAGGCGTGCATAATCGAGAACCGGAGCGTGCGCAGCGCCGAGACACACGGTATGGCGCAGCGCGGAGGGTCGGTGGAGAGCCATGTCCGCATCGACGGCAAACACGGTTCTCTGATAGTGCCCGGGACGGCCGACCTCCTTATAGCATTCGACCTGCTTGAGGCACTCCGCTACCGCCACTACCTCTCCCCCGGCGGGAGGCTTATCGTGAACCGGCACCTTGTCGTCCCGACGCCGGTCTACCAGCAGGGGATGGAGGCGCCGGGCGAGGAGGATATACTTGCAGCCCTCTCTGACCTCGATCTCACCTGCATCGATGCAGCAGCAATCGCAGAGGAGGCGGGAAACATCCTCTCGCAGAACATTGTTATGCTAGGGGCGGCGTCGGCGGATATCCCGCTTCGGCCGGAGAGTCTGGAAGAGGCGGTGCGACGCTGTGTGCCGCCAAAGACGGTAGATGTAAACACAACCGCCTTCCGACTGGGGCGGGAGAGGGGTGCAGGGTCGTCGTGAGTGAGCTGGATACCGTCGGGGCGATCAGGGTCGATGAAGCCGGGCGAAAACGGCAGATCGAGTTCTTTGAGGATCCCCGCCTCCCCGGCTACATGGAGCGGTTGATCGAGTCATACATCGAGAAGAAGACCGGGAAGCCCCCGGACGACCAGGTGGTGCTCGATCGGATAGCAAATGCCATCCTTGCCCAGAAGAGCAGGTACTGGAAGGAGCGGCAGGTGAGTTATCGGAAGGCCTACCACGTCCTTGGCTACCTGGTCTACCATGCTCCGGTCTACGTGGTGCAGTTTGAGCATATCCTATGGCAGATCATCGAGCAGGGGCTTTCAAAACAGCATATGCGTATCCTCGACCTCGGCACCGGGCCCGGGGTGGTGCCGCTCGCAGTCATCGACCTTCTCAACCGGATCGGGAGCGGGACGGCGGAGGTCCATGCCGTCGAGCGCTCTGAGGAAAACCTGGAGGCTTACAACGCCATCGTCCCGGCCGCTGCTGCAGCGGCGGGGGAGAGGGTGCGGGTGGAAAGACCTATCCGCGCCGATATCGAGAGGCTTGACCCCGCCGACCTCCCCTGCGGGATAGACCTCATGGTCTTCTCAAACGTCCTGAACGAGGTTCGTAACCTGGAGATCGAGCAGCGCGCCGAGATCGTCGTCGCTCTTGCAGATCGGCTCTCGTCCGACGGGACGATCGTCGTTGTGGAACCCGCTGACCTTGCCAACTCGACCACGATGCGCCGGACGGTTCGGGCGATCGCAGACCGGGGGCTTACCATATACGCCCCCTGCTCGTTCATCCAGGGAACCGCCTGCAACCCGGTGCGGTGCTGGACGTTTGAGCAGAAGGGCGAGATCCGGCCGACACGGTTGATGGAGCGTCTCGCGGCGCGGAAAGACGGTTACAGGTTCGTCAATCTCGATCTCAAGTACTCGTCGGCGCTCCTTCGAAAGGACGGAAAGACGCAGCACACATACCGCGTTCCGCCGGGGGCGAAGTTCGCACGGCTCTCTCACCTCCGGCAGCACCGCGACAGGAAGATAAACGTTGTCGGGTCGCTAATATCAGGGAACCTGGGCGATGCCAGGACGAAGGTCTACAGGGTCTGTGACGGGACACCCGCAGACCCGGTCTATGCTGTCATCCCCGCGAGCCTCCGCGGCACAAACCGTGAGGTGCTTGATGCGGTTGCCTATGGTGATATCGTCCGGTTCTACGGTGTTCTTGTCCGGTTCAACCGGGATCACGACGCCTATAACCTTGTGATCCTGCCCACGACCAGGATCGAACCTGTCAGGGAAGTGCAGCCAGCGGGTGCTACATGAGGGACGCTCTGCGGGGAGATACCGGCGGAGAGGGAGACCCCCGGGAGACGTCGGTCGTCGCAACAGTCTCCGATTCTGCGAAATGTTTAATAGCAAATCGCTCTAACAATGTTAGAGCAGGGACCCGCCTTAACTCAGACTGGTAGAGTGCGCGGCTGTAGTATGGTCATCGCTTTCGGGCGAACTGCGCGGCTACCGCGATGTCCCCGGTTCGAATCCGGGAGGCGGGATCTCCTTCACGAGTGTGCCCAGGTAGTGTAGTGGCCTATCATGACGGCCTGTCACGCCGTCGACACGGATTCGAATTCCGTCCTGGGCGTCATTTTTTCTCTCTTATATGGCAAAGTGCCTCGCCGTCTGCTGAACGGGGAGCCATTTACTCTGTTGTATAAATATTTGGCCTCATTACCCCTCTCTAATCTGTGAGATCGGGCCTTTTCTCAAGGAGAGATAAATAGAAAGTGTTAAGTAGGTGGTTTAAATTTTATTTTAATGAAAAGATATATATCGTAGAATAAACATCTACCTTTATGCACGCTGTGGGGAACTGGTTTGCAGGCGATCTCTTATTCTATGCTCTCGGGAGAGTCATCACCGGGGTGGGAATTTTTCTTTCACTCTGCCTTATCCTTTATATAATTGGTAATCTGATCTGATGAGCACTGGGTGCCCTCCAGGATACGACGCGTCTCCAGCGTCTCCCGGAGGGCCTGATGACTTATTATTTACCCACTGCAACGTATGATCGATGTTCTCAGCATACACCGCGGATGTGAGACCCCCATGACCCCGAACCCTGTGGCATCCGGAGACGACCGTCTGGAGAACCAGATAAAGGAACTCGTATCGATGCTCTCAAGCCCGGAAAAGGGGGTGCGGGAGGATGCGATGCACGGGTTTGTGGCTATAGGAAGACCGGCCGTGCCCGCCTGCATCACCCTCCTGGAGAGCGCTGACTGGAGGGTGCGTTACCGTGCGGCCGAGGCTCTCGGGTTGATCGGCGGGCGTGAAGTGTACGACCCTCTCCTCTCTGCCCTCCATGACAGCAAAGACCACGTCCGTTACATGGCGGCAAAAGGGCTCGGGTTGATCGGCGACTCCCGGGCGGTCGCCAGCCTTGCAGCCCTTCAGCGCGACGAAAACGAGTTCGTGCGGCGGAGTGCCGCCCGCTCTCTCGGTCAGATCGGCGGCGAGGAGGCGGTCAGGGCACTGCGTCAGGCCCTCGAGATCGAGACGGAAGACGGTGTTCGCACGGTCATAATTCAGGCGCTCAGGGATGCCGGGCAATAAGCAGGGTCATCGCGGTTTCGCGACGATGACCGTTGTGTTATCGGTGCTTCCGGCATCCCTCGCAGCATCGATCAACTTCCGGCACGCAACCTCCGGATCGTTTGCCATCACGATCCGCTGGATGACTTCTGCCGGTACGTAGTCATGAAGCCCATCAGAACTGAGCAGCAGGACCGACCCGGGAGATAGTTCCATCTCGTCGAGATCGACCTTTACACCGGCTTCCAGGCCGAGCGCCCTGGCCAGGATGTTCTTTGCCGGGTGATAGATCGCCTCCGCCGGAGATATCATCCCTGCATCCACAAGACTCTGGACGTAGGTATGGTCGTGTGTGTGCCAGACCGAGGATGACGTTATGATATACGTCCTGCTGTCGCCGACCGTCCCGATCCAGCACCTGGCCGACTCCCCTGCAATCGCCACTGAGAGCGTTGTTCCGGCGTTCAGGCCCCGTTCCTGGTTGAAGGCAAAGATCGCGGTGTTGATCCGCCGGAACGCGTGTTTGAGCACCTCCGCAGGATCGATCGCAGAGAGTTCCTCGCTGGCGGTCTCTTTCAGGATCTCGATCGCCATCCTGCTTGCAACATCCCCGCAGGCGTGCCCCCCGAGCCCGTCTGCGATGCCAAAGACGTGATAGCCGTTCAGCAGGCTGGCAAAGCAGGCATCCTCGTTTCGCTCCCTCATGCCGATATCGGTCAGCACCGCATACCGGAGCCAATCCCCTCCCCTCACCTCTGATCAGGAGTCTAGTCTTTCCGCTCAACCTGATAGTCTTTTTGCATCACCTCTTAGAGGATCCCACGATGGAGACCGTTCTCTCGCGCGCACCTGACAGTGCAGGCATACTCCTCCGCAGTGATCGGACGCCGCAGCGCTGCAAATGCCGGGTTTAGCCCGCCCCGCAGCACTCTACCCGCCGGGCGGTACTGGCCCATGATGTTCACGTAGGAGTCACGCGACACCTCCCTGGCGATGAACTCTATCACGATCTCACTGTTTGCAAGGTTTGCCGGGAGCACAAGGTGCCGTATTATCATGCCCCTCAGAGCGATACCGTCCTCGATCACCAGGTCGCCGACCTGCCGGTGCATCTCTTTGAGTGCAGCCTTCATGCTGGCAGTGTAGTTCGGGGCGTGCGAGAGCGCCAGTGCCACATCGTCCCGCCCGTATTTTGCGTCCGGCATGTAGATATCAATGACACCCTCAAGGAGTCGCAGCGTCTCCACAGAGTCGTATCCGCCGCTGTTGTAGACCAGCGGGATCTGCAGATCCATCCCGGCGGCAATGTTTACAGCCATGAGGATCTGGGGGACGACGTGTGTGGGCGTTACCAGGTTGATGTTATGGCACCCCATCTCCTGCAACCGGAGCATGATCCCGGCGAGGTCGTCGCAGGTGATGGCGTAACCGACCCCACCCTGACTGATCTCGAAGTTCTGGCAGTAATCACACCGCATGTTACAGCCTGAAAAGAAGATTGTTCCAGACCCTCTCTGGCCGACAAGCGGGGGTTCTTCCCCAAAATGCGGGTTGTAACTTGCAACAACCGGCAGGAGCCCGTTCCGGCAGAACCCGGTCTCGCCCTCTATACGGTTCACATGGCACTCCCGGGGGCAGAGAACGCAGTCGCGGAGCACCTCATACGCTCTTTCTGCACGCTCTTCCAGTTCGCCGCTCCGGTGGAGGCGCAGGTATCCGGGTGAGTGCCCTGGTTCTGCCATTGTACTCACCTTGTTGCCCCGGGGTGAAGTAATTTTGTTCCGGGCGGGGCTTCACCCGATCATTTTGAAAAGGTTAATCCTGTCAATGAAGAATAACCAGCTTATGCCTGGCGATCGTTCACCTTTGCAGGGAGCCACCATCATCTGGTTCTTCATCCTCGTTTGTATCATGGGGGTGGCAGTCCTCCATGGTGCGGAGATCGCCTCGACCGTGGAGACGTTTGTAACCGGTGCGCCCGCTACGGGGGAAACCGGTCAACCGGTGGTAAACATCACCGACCTTGAGACCGGGCCAAAGACCATCAACCTGCCATATGTCCTCCGCGGTCGGCCCGGTTCGATCCGGTTCGATGCCTACCGGGGCGTCAATGACTATCTGTCCACAAAGTATCCTGTCTCATACCCGGATGAGCTTGACTACTGGCTCCAGTTCATCGATGAGAGCGTTCAGGATCGATACATGAACCGTCTGGTCGACAGCATCCGGGCCGCCGAACCCGACCGCGCCAACCAGGTGCGGGCCGCTATCAGTCTGGTCCAGAAGATCCCCTATATAGACTACGAGTTCGATACGCCGGCCAAGTATCCCTACCACGTCCTCTACCATCAGAACGGAGACTGCGACGAGAAGTCGCTCCTGCTCGCCTACCTCCTGCGCGAACTGGGATACGGTGTGGCACTCTTCGAGTTCGAGGAGGAGGGGCATATGGCCGTCGGCATCAGGGCTCCCGAAGACTGCTGTTACCGCAACACCGGCTACGCGTTCATCGAGACCACGATTGCCTCCATCCCGACCGACGCCCTGGGCGAGTATGGTGAGGAGCGGGTCAGACTGAGGTCAGATCCAAAGGTCTTTGTTATATCAGAAGGAGAAATTTTTGAAGAGATCCGGCGCGAGCATGCTGATGCCATCGAGTGGAACAGGATACGTGACATTGGCGGAGACCTGGATCAATACAACTACGGACGTTATCAGACGCTTGCCCGGATCTACGGAATGGACTACTAGAGCCCGACCGCCCCGGAGGGGAGCAGCCCCCTCCCGGCGGGCCGCAACCAGCGAAAGCGGTGTTTCTGACACCCATGGCGTTCTCATCCTGGTCGGCGTCACCGTCATCCTCGCCGTTCTTGTCCTGCTGATGGTGCTTGCGATGATCCCGTCCTGGTCATGGGCGGAACCGTCTCAACCACCGATCATCATAACAGGGGTCTCTCACACAAGCGCGGCTACCGGTAAAATGACCTACGCGAGCAGGGTGACCATCCTCAACAACGGCAGCACGGTATACGAGAACGATTACCTGAAGGCGGAATTTTACGTGAACGGCCAGAGGGTATCTATCGTCCAGACCCTCAACGGCTACCGTTTCATCCAGTCGCACCATTACGGCGTAAAGACCGTCGGCGGTGAAGGCTGCCGCACCCAGTACTGGAACCCCGGGGAGCGGATAGACATAGACCTCTCTGACGCGACCTTCTACCCCGGTGCCGAGGTTCGTCTGGAGGTCATCGATAAACGCGACGGGAAGGTGATCTCAAAGCATGCGGTGAGGGCCTGAAAGACTCAAAGATGGTGGAGATGCATAGACCGGGGGAAGGGGTGGTTGGCTCCTTACAATCCAGCATCTGAATACATCCTGCTGACACGTCAAGACATTGGCGGGGGGCCGTTCCGCCCCCTCCCCGGATGGTGATTCTTCATAGATACGGTCTCCAGGGAGAGACAACCTCCGGATCGTCTTATTCCACCTCAGGACACGGCCTTCCGGGCCTATCGCCATTCGCTGTCCGCCCGAGGAGGGGAGGGAGCGGGCGGGAGGCGCCGGTCTCCTCAAGTAAAATACCGTTCCCCATACTTTTTCTACCGGGACGTTCTTAGAGAGAGGCATGTTCAGATCGATACTCGTGGCAGTCGATGGCTCGGATATCGGCCAGAAGGCGCTTGAGCAGGGGCTTGCCATCGCCCGCGCCATGGAGATCCCGGTGCACGCCGTGCACGTCATCCAGACCGCTGTCTACCCCGCACTGGTCCTGAGCGATCTCCCTCCCCCTGATATTGCCCAGCAGGCCCTCCTTGACGCCCTGGAGCGGGAGGCCGACGAGATCCTGGCCGACGCGGAGAAGACCGCAGCCGCCGTCGGTGTCCCGATAACCACCCACAAGCAGGTAGGCCACCCGGGAGCGGAGATCATCGCACTTGCGCGGGAGGTCGGTGCCGACCTGATAGTCGTTGGATCACACGGCAAGGGCAGGCTCGGCCGGCTATTCCTGGGGAGCACCGGCTCATACGTTGTCGATCACGCAACCTCAACGGTCATGGTAGTCAGGGGCGGGCCCGGGAGTTCCTGAGGATCGGACGAGACCTCTGGCGATGAGCCGCGCCACACGGACAGGTTCGGGCACCCTCCCCTCGTAGGTGAAGTTGTTGCAGAGCCGTGCGGCATCTTCCTCTGCAATGCCGCAGGAGCGGATGAATAGGGTGTAGCCGGACCGCAGCCCGACCGGCATCCTCTCACCGAGCCTTCGGTATGCAGCGAGTCGTGCATCGTCGCCGGGGAAGTAACGGCGGATATCCTCCTCGAGCCCCTCCGAGTCCTCGTATGTGACGATGATCACAGGGAGACCGGTCGCCTCGTGCACCGTCACCGGGTCGATTATGTTATACCAGGCGATGACGTTTCCACCGATCATCAGGAAGTTGATATCCCGTCGGGAAAGGCGCCTGTAGAGCCGAATAACCGCATCGGTGGCGTCCATGCCTCCGACGGTCACCCGGGCAAAACCAACGCCGTCGATCCGGAGATCCTTACGCATGACCACACCGGCAAGCGTGGAGTATTCGCGGCCGGTGTAACTCTCCGCGATCCCGAGAGCGCGGAGCCCCGGTTTGGCTATGTGCATACGAAGTGCTTATTGTTGCCGACCGGGATATAGTACATTCGATGAGCATCGAGCGCGGTGAGGTCTGCGTCCTCATCCCGACGCTGAACGAGGCCCCGACGATCGGTGACCTGGTCAGAGGGTTCAGGGAGCGCGGTTATGAGCATATCCTTGTAATTGATGGAAACAGCACCGACGGGACACCCGAGATAGCACGCGAAGCGGGAGCGGTTGTGCGGACGCAGACGGGGAAGGGTAAGGGCAACGCCATAATGGAGGCTCTGGAGATTATAGATAAACCCTACGTGCTGATGCTCGACGGCGACGGCACCTACTCGCCGGATGATGCGGAGAGGGTGCTCGAACCTCTCGGGCGGGGGTTTGACCACGTCATCGGAGACCGCCTGGCCTGTCCGGAGAAAGGGGCGTTCACGAGGTTGAACCACCTTGGTAACCAGATCCTCAACCTGGTCTTCAGGATCGCCCACGGCAAGGATCTACACGATATCCTCTCGGGCTACCGCGCTTTTACACTCCGCTCGATCCGGCAGATGAACCTTAAAGAGGCAGGATTTGAGATCGAGACGGAGATGGCGGTTGAGGCGGTTAGAATGGGGCAGCGAGTAGCGGTCGTCCCCGTTCGCTACCGCGCAAGGCCGGGGACTGTCACCAAGTTAAACCCGCTCCAGGACGGGATCCGGATCTTCTCGACCATATACCGTCTTGCGAAGATGAACAACCCGATCTTTTACTTCGGGATCATCGGGCTCTTTATATCGATCATAGGCGGGATCATCGGCGTCTACGTGGTTCTCGAGTGGTTCAAGAACATCGAGCACCTGCCGCTCACAATCCTTACCGTCCTGCTGATCATGATGGGATTCCAGATGTTCATGTTCGGGGTTATAAGCGACATGCTGCTCGGGTTTCATCGCGAGACGATACGCCAGATCGAGCAGTTACGCAACCCCCCGAAGCCTCCCCGATAGGATGAGGATCCGGCAGGCATACTCGGCGATTGAGGTGTAGATATACGCTTCATCCAGCGTTTTTCCGGCGGCAAACGTGCCGTGCCCCCGGACCATGACGATATTCCCGCGAAAGAGCGCTTCGGCAACGTTTTTTGCGATCTCGTCAGTTCCAGGCTCCCCGGTCACAACCGGGATCTCCGGGCAGAGCAGTCTCCCCTCGCTGTCGGCGGGCCGGATGACCTCGAGATCGAGCGATGCAGCGACGGCGTGGACGGGGTGCGCGTGGACGATTGCACGGTGCGGGGTCGCCCTATATACCGCCCGGTGGACGCGGTACTCGCTCGAGGCCTCCGGAGGGGCATTGCCTTCATAGGGCACGAAGACGGGCATCTCACCTGAATCGAGGTACGCGCCGGTCCTGGTGATGCGAAACCCTGCCTCCCCCTCTGCCCGAACGCTCATATTCCCGAAATTTGCACCGACCAGTCCCTCTGAAAAGAGGCGGTCTCCAATCCGTTTAAACTCCTGATCCAGCATCTCCTGGCCACTCCAGCGTTAATTGTTCTCTTCGTGCCGGGATATCTGCATGCCGTTTGAGGCTGGTCCCGGCGGGAGAATAAAGGGGGGGCGGTGTTGAGAGGGGGTGCCCGCCCCACAGTGCCAGCTATACGCGGCTTTCAGGCGGCCAGGGTATCACGGGATCCAGGTTATCACCGGTTCACGTCGTGCCGGTTTCGGCGGGAGGGTGGCGGGATACCCGAAGACCAGCGGTGCCACTATGCGGTAGTCGCCTGGAACCTTTAACTCTGCAAGGAGGTCCGGGTTCTTCTCGACTATTGTCGCAGAACCGATCCAGCAACTCCCGATTCCAAGCGCCCAGGCGGCGAGCATCATGTTCTCTGCACAGAGTGCGCAGTCTATGATACCTGATTGTGCCTCCTTTGCGCTGAGAACAAGAACCAGCACGGGGGCGTTGTGGAAGAGGTTGAACTCAGGACTCCTGAGCACTGCCAGAAACTCCTCTGAACCCGGGCCGCCCGCGCTGCTGACTATCTCTGCCAGGATCGGTCTGCAATAGTCTGAGACCCGCTGCATCAGGTCGCGGTCTTTCACAACCACAAACCGCCAGGGCTGAAGCCCCATCGCGGTGGGGGCCTCAATGCCCGCAGCGATGATACTCTGCAATACATCACCCGGAACGTCCCGGTCGGCGTAGTTGCGAATGCTCCGACGATCCCGGATCACGGAGAAGACCGTGGACTCTCTATCTGTCTGCATGGTACACCGGTAACCGCCGACGGTATTTATACCCTGCACCCTGTCCTGATACTTCCGCTCACGATCGCGATACCGTCACCGGCGATCTGCGTCTCAACGGTGGCGCCCGGCCGTCCCGTGCACCCGTGTCATGGCCTCCCGGATGACAGCAAGCGTCCCGGGCAGAAGCGAGCCTTTCTTACCGGCGACGTCCCCCGCCCGGATGGTTACAGGATGTGCGGCCAGGACGTAGCTCTCCGTAAAGAGGTCGAGTCCACCAATGGCAAAGTCGTTAAGCGAGATCGGGATCGAGATACCATCGCTGGACGGGCCGCTCGAGACCGGGCAGACCAGCAACCGTCCCCTCTCTCCCCCTGTTATGACCACCACCGGGCGTACCTTCCGCTCACCGCCGTCTCCGATGCGCACGGAGGCCAAAACGACATCGCCGCTGGCGTAGCGCCCCATGTGATTTATCTCTGGCAGCAGAAACGATAAATGGGTTGATCCGGGCAGGCGACACCGAACCCGCGAAGATGGCGCCCTGCCCCCCGCCTGATCAGGTACCGGAAATACGTTCGCGGTCACGCATTTTGGTCTGGTCCTTCGTCTTCTCCCTCACCCTCTCTATCAGGGGATACCCATCATCGGGGTTGCCGGACGCCGGTCCCTTCCTGTTACCGGGCTTGATGAGAGAGACGGCACCCCTGCCAACGACCGTGACGTAACCATCCCCGGTCACCGCGCTGCCGTTAATGGTCAGGTTGCCATCGCCCGCCAGGGGCGCAACGTCCGCCTGCCGATACTTCAGGATGAACGTGCCGCCATCCTTCATAGAGTAGTTGACCTTTGTGGGGGTTGCGTTTCCGATTGTAAATGTCGATGGATCCGCCATCGTCACGTTTGTGTCGCCGGTTTCGGCAAACCCGAGCCACTCAGAGACGCCGACAAAGATTGTCATGAGACCTCTGCTCTTCTGGTTCAGGACTCCCGGGGCCACCTTCACCCCCGCTGTCTGCGGGTTCACTGTCACGTTCAGGGAATCGGTGGCCACGATGCCGGTAACGTTGTTCTCAACCGTCACAGTGACCGTGTAGATACCTGCAACCGGGTACCTGTGGGTTGCATGGATGGTTGCGTTCTTCTCGTCGCCTGCCACAATCTCTACAGGGCTTCTCACTGTGCCCCAGTCGATGAAGGCTGAGAGGTTCAGCAGATCGATACCGTCCGTGTCGCTGCAGGTCGCAATAACGGTTACCGGTTCGCCGGCAAGCACGCTACGGTCTTCACCTGCATCGACCACCAGCGCGGCCTGCACCGCAGGGGCCAGCAGGGTAACAGCGATCAGCAGCATGCTGATCTGAGTGGCAGTAATCTTCTTCATGGATACTTCACCTCGACCTGATACTCTCCTTCATCCCCTATTTGAGCGCATTGAGCTCCCTGGTTAGTTCAGTAAACTGGATGGTGGCATGGTCATTACGGGATCTCCTACCGGTCTCTGTAAAGACCCTATCGGCCACACCCCAGAATCACGGGGGGCCGGGTATCATGGGTCACGGTGGCGGTCGATGATCTGGAGAGGGACCACCATCGTCAGCGTTTCAGACACCGGTCATTTGTTCAAGAGGATTCGAAGGTGGCGATCTTGTTTATGGCCCCCTCAAGATTTCACCATTCAGCCACCTTTCGAGTCTTCGTCTTCGCGTTAACGCCAGGTGTGATGGTCGCCCCTTCCAGAAGTACAATCACAACAGCGGTATTTTTACAATTATCCAGAAATAATAGCATGATTCTCGTAAATAAGCTGTTCAAACATACTTTGCAGGGCCCTACCCTCATCTACCCGGGCATTGCGGCAGGTAGTCTGCTCCCGGAGCACCACGGTTCGGCGACTCCACATAAAGCGAAGGTTCGCTTTCTCCACCCCGGGGGCGAGGGGCAGAAACAGGATCCCGGTGATGGAGTTGTGTTGATACCAGCAGAGATACCTGCAGAGCAGTGTATCCATGGAGAATCGCCCCTGTCTCATCGTGTCACACAGACACTTTCTTCCCTGGATGGAGAACACCGCCACCTCCCGCCCCTTCAAGGGGCGGGCAGTGATCGGCGATAAACCGGATGGCCGTGCAAGGTAGGTTCCACCCTGGTGCTGGAGATGCACTCCCGGACACGGTATCGATGGAGAACCACCCCCGTGGGGTAGGGCTGACGGGGAGGGGACGGAACGCCCCTTCCCCTCTCTTGACGTGTTACCTGGAACAGTATTCGCTGACCACCCCCACACCACCCGGCAAGGGTCTTATCCAGAGTCTTCCCCGTGTTTCTGGCAATTGCCCGCCAGCAACGCAGATGATACACATTTTTCATCCTTCCACCGCAGAACTTTCAGCATGTACAGGATTGTCATTCTCATCCTCGCCTTTATCCTCCTCTCCAGCGGATGTATTGCCACAGATAAACCTCCGATGGAAGCTGGAGTCAGCCTGATCGCGCCGTCGGACCCGGTATCCATATTTGACGGTCAGGCAACATATACCGGGATCATCGGCGAGGAGACCCCGCAGATTCAGACAAACTACAGCATGGGCCTTGTCGTCATCGCACCGGGCAACGCGACACCGCCGCACCGCCTTATCAATGCGACAGAACTCGTTTACGTGCTCGATGGTGAGGCTAAGATTTGCTGTGAGAACGAGACATTAGAAGTCCGCGAGGGAGAGACCATCCTCCTGCCGGAAGGAATGCTGCAGTCGATAGCACAGGCGGGGGAGACAGATCTCCGTTACATCACCGTGATCCAGCCACCCTTTACGCCTGCAGTCGAGATCCTGGGTGACGCGCCCGGGGCGATCGACGGGGTAACAGACCGTGCGCTGCTCGTCGTCGCCGACCCGCGAGAGGGGACGGAGTGGAGCCTCGAAACAGGAGTGGCGGTCCACACCCTGATCAATCCGGTGTTGATGAACATGACCGAAACACCGATCGACTACAGCATCGCCTACGTTGAACTGCTCCCCGGCGGGTATCTTAGATATGACGGGATTCTCGGCTCTTCCGACCTCCTCTACGTGATCGATGGTGAGATCGAGGTTTCAACACCACTTGGAGAGACGATACGCGTTTCTCCCGGGAGCGCCGCACACATCCGACCAGACCAGGTAAAAGAGACCAGGAACACCGCAGACTCGACAACACGAATCCTCTCTCTCATCGACCCTGCATGGACGCCGGAGAAGACCTCCCTCTTTGAGTAGATCCTCTCCTTTTTTGCCAGATATTCGTCTTCCGAGGCCCTACTATAAAGGATTGTCCACACCCGGCCGACCTATCCGGAGAGCGTTTGCGATGACCACAAGCGAGAGCCCCATGTCCCCGACCGCCACCGCCACCCAGAGAGAGACCAGGCCGAGTATGGCAAGCGCGGCTATCCCGAGTTTAACGACAACCGCCGATGTGACGTTCTGCCGGACGACCGAGACCGTCTTCTCCGAGAGAGATACAAGGTAGGCAACACGGGAGACCTCATCTTCCATCACGACGATATCCGCGGCTTCTATCGCAACATCCGAGCCCATCGCCCCCATCGCCACACCCACATTTGCCCGGGCAAGTGCGGGGGCGTCGTTCACACCATCGCCGACCATAACCACGATACCGTAGCGCTCCATCAACCGCTCGACCATCGTCACCTTCTCCTCCGGGAGGAGACCGGCATAACACTCATCGATCCCGATGCGCCGGGCCACCGCCTCGCCGACACGCTCGTTATCCCCGGTGAGCATCACCGTCCGGATCCCACGCGCCCTGAGAGCGGCAACCGTCGCCTGCGCGTCTTCCTTGATGACATCCGAGAGCGCTATAAGCCCGATAACCCCTGACACAGTCCCGACGAGAACGACTGTCTTTCCGTCAGCCTCCAGCCGTTCATAGACCGACCGCCACTCTACGGTATCCTCACCGGCAGATGGTGCAGAGTTTCCAACCGTGTAGACCCTGCCACCGATCCTTCCCTGAACGCCCTTTCCCGCAGTCGAGACGAACTCATCGACTTCATGGAGAACGAGACCCTCCTTTTCGGCACGCCGGAGGATCGCCTCCGCGATCGGGTGTCCGGATCGCGACTCAAGTGAAGCAGCGATGGAAAGCACCTCCTCCGCCGGAACGCCGAACCCCACAACGTCCTCCACCTCAAACCTCCCGGTTGTGAGCGTCCCGGTCTTGTCAAAGACTATCACCCTTGCGCGCCCAACCGCTTCCAGGGCGTCACGACCCTTGATCAGCACGCCGTTGTGCGCCGCGGTCGTGATCCCGGAGACCATCGAGACCGGGGTGGATATGGCAAGCGCACACGGGCAGGCGATGACGAGCAGGACGAGCGCCCTGTAGAACGCGTCAAGGAACGGCACGCCAAGAGCAACCGGAGGAACGATCGTCAGGACGACGGCGATGAAGATCACGGCCGGCGTGTAGTATCGGGAGAACCGCTCGATGAACGTTTCTGTGGGGGAGGGATGGGCCTGGGCCTCCTCGACCAGCGCCGCAACCCGGGCTATCGTGCTCTCCTTCACCGGTTTCGTCACCCGGACCTCAAGGTAGCCCTCGATGCACTGCGTCCCGGCGTAGACCGCGTCTCCTGCACCCTTTGCCACCGGAACGCTCTCACCGGTGATCGCAGCCTGATCGACCGACGACCCGCCGGCAACGACGACCCCATCGAGCGGGATGGCGTCCCCCGGTCTCACGATCACGATCTCCCCGACACCAACCTCTTCAACACCGACCGTCACCTCAGCACCGTCACGCCTGACCCGGGCCGTCTGTGGTGCCAGTTGCAGGAGCGAGGCTATCGAGCGTTCAGCCCTCCCCGCGGCGTACTCCTCCAGGAACTCAGCGATGGCATAGAGGTAGAGCACGGTCGCCCCTTCGGCGGGATTCCCTATCAAAAATGCGCCCGCTGCAGCGATGGAGATGAGCACCGCGATGCTGAACCGGAACTCGATAAGAGAGATGATCGCAGTCTTCAGGACATCGCGCCCGGATACGACCGCTGCAACGAGCAGCAGCAGGGCTCCAGCGAGCGTCCAGGTGGTGGTATAGACAGCAATTATCCCGAAGAGCAGCAGAAGACCCGAGACGATAAAGACCGCGATCTCCCGGCGGTCGACGACCGGGCCGTGGATCACGCAGACCCCTTCACGACACATGCTACAGGACGTTGATACTTCACGTTCACGTGCCGTCGCGGCCACCCCCGCCACGCCTCCCTCTCGCGCTGAACCGCTGCATGATAACCTTATCTTCTGTATCGCAGCCATAAAATATGATTTGAGGGCTACACCACAGGTCGTCGGGGATTGAGAGATCTCTAACCGGTCTGTTTTTCACCGACCACCACCAAACCCTCCCGGCATGGTAGACAACCCGGAGATCACCAGATCAGCGCTCAGGATGGCGCGCGAACGCGGGGCGGACGTGGCCGGTGCTCTCCCGGCCGCAACCCTCCTTGACTGCCCCTCGGCGGTCGCGGAGGGATGGCGGGGAGCACGGGACGAACGGGGGACCTACATCGTCCTTGGCCTCTACCACGACCCCGATAAACCCGAACTTGACCTCTGGGAACCCGGTCGAGGGACGCCCGGGGACCGGATCCTGGCGGGGATCGGGAGAGACCTCGTCCACTGGTTGCGGGAGAACCACGACATCAGCGCACGTCTCATCCCCTACCAGATCGAGGATGGCGGGATCTACCTCAAGGACGCGGCCTGCCTTGCCGGGATCGGGCGGATGGGCAGGAACAACCTTGTCCTTCTCCCCCGTTACGGCCCCCGGGTGCGGTTCCGGGCGGTGTGGGCCGACCTGGACTGCCCGGAACCGGACCGTCCCGAGAGGGAGGATCCCTGCAGAGACTGCCCGGGCTACTGCATCGCCGCCTGCCCCATGGACGCTTACGCCTCCGGCCGGTATGACCGGGAACGGTGCATGGCACGGATGAACGCCGACAAAGCCTCAGGGGGGAAGCGGATCGACCACTGCCGGGCCTGCGAACTCGCCTGCAGGGAATGACTATGCAGCGGCAGGCCCTGCCGCCAGTTCCTCGAGTTTTGCCTTCACCTCGTCGACGTGTCCATCCACCTTCACGTTCCGCCAGACTGCGGCGATCTTTCCATCGGGATCGATGATGAAGGTACTCCGGTCGACACCCTCATACTCCCTGCCGCAACGCTTCTTCCTGACCCAGGCACCGTATGCCCCGATCACCTCGTGGTCGGGGTCGGAGAGGAGATGAACGGAGAGGTTGTTCTTCTCGGCAAACCGCTTGTGGCTGCGGGGCGGGTCAGGGCTGATGCCGATAACCCTGGCGTTCAGGCGTTCAAACTCCTCCATCTCCTCCGAGAACGACCTGGCTTCCAGGGTGCAGGCCGATGTGTTGTCCTTCGGGTAGAAGTAGACCACCAGATAGGCACCCCGCATATCCCGGAGAGATACAGGCCGGCCGTCTGCATCCGGGAGGGTAAACTCGGGCGCCGGCATGCCGGGTGAGAGTTCTGTCATAGAAGTGAGAGATACCCTTCGAGGATATAAGAATAACCCTGAACATACGCCCGGTTTCCAGCGGCAGGGTCATCGGATCTCCCGCCCTATAGCCTCAAATACCTCCTCCTCGTCCACCACAACCTCCACCCAGCGGTCGGCGTCGACAAAGTAGAGGAATGGCGTGACCGGAGCTCCGAGGATCATTTCGGCTGCGTGCCGGTAGATTGTCATCTGGACGGCGTGGTCCCGGGGGTCACCCGGCCGTCCTGTCTTGTAGTCGATGAGCAACCACGTCCCGTCCTGCCGCTTTACCAGACGGTCGATCACGCCGTGGACGGTAACGTTCCCGAACCGGACCAGAAACGGCACCTCGCGCCGGTCAAAGACCGCATCCTGCATGAGGGGAGAGGCAAGGAACCGGTCGTAGAGTTCCTGAAACTCCGAAGCCCGGGCGCCATCCATCCCGTAGCGCCGCAGCACAGCGGCGGGGTCACACCCAAAAAAGACCTCATGGACGACCAGACCGCGGATCCGCGCCTCCTCTCCCGGAACCATCCGGTCGTGGAGACGCGCCTCGATCTCGCTCACGGAGTAGACGCGCTCCTCGTCACCGGCCAGAAGGTCGGGCGCCGGAACCCCGGGGGGCTCCTCCGGTAAGATCGGCAGGCAGACGGGAGCGGTATCCGGTATATTCACCGGGATATCTGCCGGGTCAAGGGTGATCGGGATCCGCAGTCTCCCCAGGATCGCCTCGCCCCGCTCGTAGACCTCATCGGATAGTCCAAGGGATGTGGCAAGCCAGTCCATCCGCGTCCTGCCCTTCGCAAGGCTCTCGGGGGCGGCGGTCGGCCTCTCCCCGCTGAGGACGAGGTGGCTGGCCGCCCTCGTCAGGGCAACGTAGAAGAGACGTTTGCGTTCTGCCTCCTCCTTCTGCCGGTGTTCCTCGTTGAGTAGCCGGAGGATCGGTGTATCCTCGCGCTCGTGATCGTTTGCCGGGTTCGGGATCGAGACGCCGAGCAGCAACCCCTCGCCCTGCATGATCTTTGCTCTTGTTGCGCGCGGCGTCTCCGCAAGGTCGGGGACCACGACGACCGGGAACTCAAGCCCCTTTGCAGCGTGCACGGTCATGATCGAGACCGCGTCTGCTGACGCAGGGTCAAGAGGGGCGTCGCCTTCTCGCCCGGCGTCGTCGATGGAGCGTCCCAGGTCGTCAACGAACTCTCCGAGCAGTGGGGATCCTGCGTCCCTCGCGATCGCGATAAGTTTCTCGACGTTTGCTACGGCCTGTTCGCCCCTGGCCATCCCGCCAAAGACTGCAAAGACCCCGGACTCCTCAACCACCCTTCGCAGCAGGAGGGCAGGATGGAGTCTCCGGGAGAGCGAGAGCCAGCACCGCAGGGTTGCCGCTGCGCTGACCGCATCCGCGCCCTCGTCCGCCTGCAACCTTTCCCAGAGCGAGTCGCCAGACAGTCTGGCGATACAAAAGAGCCTTGCATCCGAGAACCCGAAGTAGGGCGAACGCAGCAGACCGTAGAGCGCTGCATTGTCCAGGTGGTTATCCAGAAAACGGAGGATGTTGTAGAGGTCGTATACCTCCTGGCGCTCGTAGAACCCGAGTCCCGCGTGGACGCGGTATGGAACGGCGTAGCGGGCGAGCGCCCACTCGTAGAAGGCGAGGTTGGTCCGGCGCTCAAGAAGGATGGCGATATCCCCGTAACCCGCAGCCCTGACCTCACCCCTGCTGCTGACCTCTTTTTCCCCTGACTCGACCATGTGGCGGATCTTTCGCGCCACCATATCGGCCTCGGCCCGCCGTCCAGCCGCCCGGTCGCCGGACTCGGGGCTGAGAAGGAGTTCAACCGACCCGCCCCCGTCACTTCGACCCGGTCGCAGCGGTTCGTAGAGGAACTCCCAGGGTCGGCCGGCCTCCGCCATCAGGGCGCCGAAGATAGCGTTTGTGAACTCGAGAATCTCGGGGGTGCTCCGAAAGTTGGTATCGAGTGCAACCGTCTCCCCGCCAAGTTCACGCTCGATAAACCCGCGGGTATTCGTAAACTGGGTCACATCGGCCTCCCGGAAGAGGTATATGGACTGTTTCGGGTCGCCGACGATGAATAGGTGTGCACGTTCGGCCAGGAGCGCACGGATGATCTCGTTCTGGATGGGGTCGGTGTCCTGGAACTCATCGACAAGGATGAACCTGAACCGGTCACGGAAATGCGAGGATAGGATCTCCGGCCGGTCAGAAAAAAGCCGGTGGGTGCGGTTGACCAGGTCGTCAAAGTCGAGGGCGTTAATTCTCCGTTTCTCCGCCTCGACCGCCTCCAGGAAGGCCGAAAAGACCCTGCCCAGGTCATGGAGAAACTCAAGCGTCGCCAGCGTGAACGGCTCTTTCGGGTCGAGTGTGAGGGATTGGGCGTCCGCGTAATCGCTGATAGCGTCATCGAGAGAGGCGTAGGCCGCCCGGAGGCGTTCGAGGTCGTCTCCCGCCCAGTTCTTCTTCTGGCCCATATTCCTCCTGAAACGCTGGCCCCTGTGAAGGGCGGCGACCCCGGCAGCGTCCACCCCGCCCGCCAGCAGGGGTTCGATCGCCCGCAGGTAGGTCTCCGCCGGGTCACGCTCACCCCGATAACGGCCGGCAAGATCCCTGAGCGTCTCGATCGCGTCCCCCGCCCGGAAAAGGAACCCCTCGACCGCCGCTCTCCGATGCCGTTCCAGGGCCGTCTGCCAGGCCTCGATAATATCGTCCTCGCTCCTCTCGAGCGCGGCGAAGAACGCCTCTGCGGCGATGCGGCGTGAATAGAGACTCTCGATATACTCCTTGAGACCGTATCTCCCGACGGCCCGGAGCGCCCCGATCACCGCTTCCCGGCACCCCGGCGGCGGGTTGCCGTGGACGAGACCGTCGATCACCTCATCCCGCAACCGGAATGCCTGCCGTTCGTCAAGGACGGTAAATGACGGGGCCACACCGGCCTCGATGGGAAACTCACGCAGGACCGAGGCGCAGAAAGAGTGGAAGGTCGAGATCTTTGCCCACATGAACTCATCCCGGACGGCGTCCCAGCGTTCGCCCTCTTTCTCCGCGATGGCCTGACGGACGCGGACCTTCATCTCACCGGCCGCCTTCTCGGTGAAGGTCAGAGCCAGTATCTCGCTGAAGTTCACCCCCGTCTCGATCAGGCTGATGTACTTCTGCACGAGGACGTGCGTCTTCCCGGTGCCGGCCCCGGCGGTGACGCACCTGCTCTTGCTGTGGTCAAGCGCGGCACGCGCCTGGCGTTCAGTCAGCCCCATCGGGTGTAACCTCCTTCCCGGCGACGAGAAGTCGTAGCGGGTTGAACCGGCAGACCGTCCGGAAACCGCAGTAACCGGGGCATGAACCGGTATCGGAGCGGGGCGGGAACCGACCGGCGCGTATGCCGGCCAGGTGGCGTTCCGTCCAGGAGAGGGCGGTCTCCACCACTTCCCGGACTTCATCGAGACTGTTTCGCCGGGAACCGGAGAAACAGTCCTCAAGCCCGGCAGCCCGGAAGACCGGTCTGTTCCTGACCTCGCCGCGTCTGATAACATAGTAGGTGCCCGCGACCCCCTCCATCCCGGTGAGTTTCTCGACCGCCAGGAGGTACAGGGGCAGCTGGAGGGCTTTCCCGGCAGCGATATCCGAAAGACGGGGATGATATGACCCGGTCTTGTAATCGGTGATAATAAACCGTCCCCCTGGCAGCACGTCGACACGGTCAACCCTGCCCCGTAACCGGATGGTTCCATCTCCAATCGGGATCTCGACCGGGCCAGGTGCCCCGGGCAGCCCGAACGAGACCTCAAACGCCCGCGGGAGAAGACCTGATGCGGCAATCTCCATCTCGTGCTGGAGGAACCGCTCGAGCAGCCCTCTCCCTGCCGACGGCGATCCCAGGAGGTGTTCCTTCTCCGCGGCCCAGGCGGGGGTATCGAGCAAAAACCCGTCCACCTCATCGCTCGCGATCTCGAGGATCCGGCGGAGGGCCTCCGGGTAGCAGGTCTCGTCGATCGGAGGGTTGCCTTCGGACGTCCAGTCGGAGTAGAAACGGTAGACGATCCGGTGGATCAGGCTCCCGCGTTCCTGAGCGGTCAGGTCAGGATCGGCCTCCGGCAGGGGTTCAAACCCGAGGACTCGCTCCATGTAGAACCTGAAAGGACAGTCGGCGTATGTCTCAAGCGCTGTCGGGGAGATGACCACGCCGTCGCCGAAACGTTCGGAAAGCACCGCGAGTATCGCAGGGTCCTCCTCGAGAACTCCGTCGTAGGGGGAGTCGTAACCGCCATACCGGTGATAGTTCTCGATGTTGAGTCTACGAATTGTCTCGCGTGCGGAGAGACCCGGCGGCACCCGGGAGGGGACGTCCCCCCGTGCGAGGGTGGCACCCGCCCGCCGGGCCGTGGCAAGCCTGGAGTCCGGAAACTCTCCGTCGCCCCAGATCTCCGGGTGGAAACCCTCCAGGACGGCATCGATGAAGACGGAGCGGACCAGCGGCGCTGCGTCCTCGGCCGCGGGCCAGCTGAGGTAGACGCGCCGGCGTGCGGAGAGGAGAGCCGCGATGAACTGGTAACGCTCCTCCCTGAGGATATCCTCTCCCGTCCGCGTCCCGAGACGCCTGGTCTCCGCGTCGGTGGAAAACGGGAGCCTGGTGGTCAGGCGCGGCATCACCCCTTCGACCAGGTCACCGATGAAGAGGTAGGGGATCTCGAGGTGCGCAATCTCGCGAACGCCGACTACCTGAACGAGACCCAAATTGGGGCGCCTGTAGACCCGCGTCCCGGCGGCAAGGTGCCGGAGCAGGGATGAGAACTCTGCAAGCGGTATCTCCTCGTCCGGAAAGAGTCGGGCAAGACGGTCGAGCGCTGTCAGGATCTTCCAGAACTCTTCTCGATCCCGGGCCTCGCCCTCGAGCAGCCCGGGATCACCCTCCACCGGCATGATCGGTGCTCCCCACCGTTCGAGGAGCGAGCGGTAGGCAGTAAGGTGCTCTGAGAGCGTCTTTCTCCCCTCAAGCGTTGCAACTTCGGCGATCAGTTCCCTGACGATCTCCCGTGCAGCATCGATGGCGGCGATCTTCGCCTCGAGCCCGGGGCGTAGAGGTTCAGGCGTATCGGGTGCCGCCAGTTCATCGTCCAGGGCGCGCCTGAGCGCGTCAAGCCGGTCGTCCCAGGGCCCAGATCTGATCCGGGCCTCACGGGAGATGAGATCGAGCATGCAGCCGTCGAGATCCGGGAGATACGGCGAGGTCGCAAGGGCAACTATCTCCTGCCGCCGGTATCCCCGGAGCGGAACCGAAACCAGATCGAGCAGCGTCCGGATAAGAGGTGATGCCGTGAGCGGCCGACCGCCCGGGGCGGAATAGGGTATCCCGAAGTCAGGGAAGACCTCCTCAACAGAGGGGAGCGCCGATGCGAAGTCGGGGAAGGCTACAGCGATCTCATCTGGACGCACGCCGTCGGCGAGAAGGTTTCGGATCTCCTGCGCGATCGCCCGGACCTCGTCAGGCCGGTCGCGCCGCTCTGCAACGTAAATATACCCGAGAGCCTCCAGGGGTTCGTGACGGGCGAAGAGAGCGGTGAGACTCAGGCGGCGGGGGTCATGTTCCGACCCGCCGTCGATGCGAAGACCGGGGCGGAGCCACTCGCCGTCGTCGGCAAAGACTGCGGGGTCTGCACCGGATGGGAGCGAGTAATGAAACTCTTCTGCGGTCTCCCGGAGAGCGAGGAGAAGGTCGCGCTCAAGCGGCATCGGTTCGAAGAGGCCGTATACGTAGACCGCAGGGGGCCCGCCGGTCTCGGCGATGAGGTCTGAAGCCCTTGCGATGAGCGTGCTCTCGTCGACCAGGTCGTGGTCGTCCAGGAACCGGAGGTATGCTTCGAAGAGGGCGGCGATCTCGGCGGTTTTACCGCCTGCAAGGTCACCGAGGGCGGCCGGATAGTCTACTTTGCGCATGATGAAGACCTCAAAGAGGGTCGCGAGTTCTTCGACGGCACCGGTAGCGGCAAGGAGCGGGTACCTGCCGGAGGCAAGCAACCGGGCAAGGATGAGGCGGGTATCCGAAGCCGAGATCAGCGTCTCCCCTCCTGCATGATCGAGAACTACTCTTCTTGCGAACCTGGGGAGGGTGGTTATGCTCTCTGTCAGCACCGGCAGAGCCTCCGCCATGGCAGGGCGGCGGTAGACCTCCCGGACAATCCTGGAGGTCGGAAGGATGAGGACGGTGCCGAACGGGTCTCTGGCGGCGGATCGCCGGAACTCTGCTATGAACGCATCGAGCCCTTCACCGGGCAGGTTACGGTAGAGGACGGCGGGTGACATGTGGGCGAACTCTCTCTTTGAGGGTTATCCGGGATACAGATGGATGAGTGTTGTCATTTGGATCGGCCAGAGACCGCAACCGTCTTCCGCATGGATTACCCGAACTCTTAACCATGGAGAGGATCGAGCGATACCGCGGTTGCCTGCTCGGCCTGGCCGTCGGTGACGCCCCCGGTCTGCCGGTCGGGTCACGCCAGCCCCGGGGATGGTCGGCGGGGGGCCGCACAACCTCAAACCCGGCGAGTGGACGGACGATACCTCACTCGCGCTCTGTCGTGCCGAGAATCTGATCGAGAGGCGCGGGTTTGACCCGATCGATCAGCTGGAACGATACACCCCCTGCTATCTTGAGGGGCGTCTATCAAGCGCGGGAGACTTTTTTCCATAGGGACGGGAACCCGGGGGGCGATCGAGCGGTTCATGAGCACGCGGGAACCGTTCCCGGGTCTGACCGATGAAGAGTCCGCGGGCAATGGTTCGCTGGTGAGGGTCTGCCCGGTGCCGATCTTCTACGCTGCCGACCCGGTCAATGCGATCGAGGTCGCCGGTGAGAGTTCGAGGGCCGCCCACGCGCTGCCGGTGGTCCGTCGATGCCTGCCGCTACTTCGGCGGTCTTATCCCCGGTCGCGGGCTACCGGGAGGAGCACCCGCCTGTCCCCGCGTTCGATGAGGTTGCAAGGGGGTCGTTCTACTACGGAACCGCCGGCAACCCGGGGACGGGGTGTTACGTTGCGGCCTCGCTTGAGGCAGCGCTCCGGGCGTTTTCCAGGAGCAGCACCTTTGAGGAGGGTTGTCTGATGGCGGTGAACCCGGGGGAGGATGCCGATACCACGGGAGCCATCTACGGCGTCTCCGCGATACCGGCAGACTGGCTCTCGTGCCTTGCAAAACGTGACCTCATCGAGTTTTATCACGCATCCGAACTGAGTTTCAGCCCCACGATCCCGGCAACGATCAGGAGGAGGCAGAGGAGGCGGAGAGCGCTCCGCGACTCGTCAAAGAGCACCAGCCCCGCGATGACCGTTCCCACCGCACCGATACCCGTCCAGACGGCGTAGGCTGTCCCGAGAGGAAGTCCGGTGAGCGATCGCGAGAGAAGGTAGAGGCTGCCACCCATCAGGATGAGGGTTACCACCGACGGCCCGAGTCTCGTGAAACCCTCGGTGTACTTCAACCCGATCGCCCATCCGGCCTCCAGGACCCCGGCAAAGAAGAGGGTTACCCAGACTCCGTTCTGCATGATACCTCAGGTCTCTGACCGGAAGAACGATATATCTTGCCCGGAAGGGTAGCACGCCAGGTTATACGGGAGAGTGGCAGAGAGCATAAGCGGTCGGGCAGGGCAGGACGGGTCGATAGCGCCCATGGAGGGGGGCCGTGTATGGGGTGGGTTTCAGCCTGATGCGGGAGATGCACGCCAGGACACTGTGCCTATGGAGAACCACCCTCGTGGGGGAGGGGGACGGGACATCCCCCCGCAACCCGGCCGCTACCGCGGCCTCCTCACGCCCCCCCGGGGGCGGGCAGTGATCGGCGATAGCAGGGAAGGCCTTGCACGGGGAGATACCTTTCCGGGAGACTGTATCGATGAAGCATCGACACTCCCGCGTCCCTTCGAACACCACAGGGAGGGGCGTCCACGGGAGAGAACAGGAGATGGTCGGGAAAAGATGGTTCACTGCTCGATCTTCTTTATGTGCTCGATGGCGCTCTCCGCCACTTTCTCCCGGCCCTGGAGTTCCGCGACGTCCCGTATTGCCTCGAGCATGTGGACAGAGTCTTCAAGGAAACTCAGGATGTCGGCCGGGTAGAGATCGATCCCGTATTCCTCGAGGAGGTGGGCGCTGATCTGGCGGTGGTCAAGTCCCATCTCCCGCAGTTCGATGATCGTCAGGGTAAACTTGCGCTCCGGACAGCCACAGTATGGAGCGTTCTTGCATTTGCAGTCCAGGAAGTCGCGAAAGATTGCAAGGAGGTTCTCCTGCATACGCCGGTCAAGGTTCTCAAAGTTTACGCCACGCCCAACCGCTTCGAGGAACCCGCCCGAGAAGACGTGGTCCTGGAGGCGGAACCCTGCTGCCCGCTCAAGTTTCCGTGCCGCCCTAAACCGGGCCTTATCTGCGATCAAGCCGCTTCTCCAGGCTCCTCGTCAAACTTTGCAAGCGATTTCATGGCGTTACTCATCGTCTCGATCTCAACGAGCCAGTCGTCAAAGAGGCTCAGGTTCTCTGCGTCTTCCTTGATGTACTTCGAACAACAGGTGGCACCGTCGATCACGGTGGCCCCGATGTTGGCCGCAATCTCGAGCGCCTCATCGAGGTTTGTATCGCCGATGGCCCGGCCTTTCTTCACAAGTGTCTTGATATCAGTATTAAACCCGCCCTCGAGATACTTCCGGCATGCTGTGAAGAGCACGATCAGGCTCAACTGGAGCGATCCAATGAGATCCTCGAGTCTCCCCTCCGGTAGCCCGGTCATGACGAGCAACTCCACGTCGTTGAGTTTTTCTATGGCCTCCTCTTTTGTTAACCGGCCGTTCTGGTAGAGGCGGATGATCTTTAAGACCGAGAGTGTGATATCCTCGGCAAAACTGTATAGGATCTGCTCCCCTTCCGAGACCTCTTCGCCTTCTGCGGGTTCAAAACTTGCTTCCTCAAGTCTCCCGATCCAGTTGTCCCACCGCTCCTGGTTATAAAAAATATAGAAGAGCTTCATCGGTTCTGCTTCTTTAGCAGCCGTTTTCGTCGCCGATTTTTTTGCCATATCAGTACCTTCGGAGTGCCTCTGTTAAAAACCATTTGCTTGTACTGCAGGAAGCAGGGGAAGATCAGGTCACCGATCTGAACTACAAAACTCGCCACCATTGCCGGGCAATATGCGCGGCGGGCCTCAAATCACACCCTATTGAAAGATCGTTTGTAGACCGGTCTCACCTCCCGGCGCTCAATAAGGGGCGGCAAGTGTGTGGTAACGGAGGTCGGAAAACCGCGTCTGGTTCCAGGATAAGAATTCTGCGGGTCTGAGCGCGAACCGACGAAGGAACACGTTCCCGGACTCTCGCGGGGTGGGGCTGAGGCGAAGAGGGCAGAACGCCTCCCCCTGTCTCAACGTCTAAGCCTGATACTCCTTTTCTCGTAGCGGCGAGCGACTCATCAAACCGGGGCAGAGCCAGAAAGGTAATGGTTTGATGGCCTCAGAGAATTTGCCAGATTCGCGAAGATTCATCAGGGACGACCGAGCACATGATAGGGTGATGAAGGGCGGTTCGGGATCGGATCCAGTCCCGCGCTTGATGAGAGGGGCCGAACCGGTGGAAGCGGTGATGGTCAGGTACGGCGAGGTCTTTCTCAAGAGCGAGCGGGTGAAACGACGGTTTGTCTCGACCATGGCGGAGAACATCGCCCTGGCGCTGGAGGCCCAGGGGCTCGCCCACCGCATCGAGACCCCGCGGGGACGGATCATTATCTACGGTGACGACCCGGCCCGGATCGCCGCAGCGGCCGCCAGGGTCTTTGGGGTGGTTAGCGCAAGCGTCTGCACCGTGACGAAGCCCGAGATCGGGGTGATAACGGCAGCGGCCCTCGAACGCGCAGAGCGACGCCTCCGTCCCGGGATGTCGTTTGCTGTTCGGGCCCGGCGGTCTGGTGTCCCCGGCTTCTCCAGCCAGGAACTTGCGGCAGCGGTCGGATCGGCCATCCTCGAACGGGTGGACGGTGCCAGGGTTGACCTGACACGACCCGATTACGAGGTCCATGTCGAGGCAAAGGAGTTCGGCGGTCTGGTTTACGATGATAAGATACCCGGGCCCGGCGGACTCCCTTACGGCACCCAGGGAGAGGTTGTCAGCCTCCTCTCGGCGGGGATAGACTCGCCGGTTGCTTCATGGCTGATGATGCGCCGGGGGTGCCGTATGCTCCACCTCAACATGCATGGCGGTCGGTTCGGCGGGGTCGACGTGGAGCGAAACGTCCTCGAGAACCACGCTCGCCTCTCCTCCTGGGTGCCGGGCCACGCCCTCGACCTCCTTGTCGTGGACATGGAACCGTTCTTTGAGGTCATCACCGCCTTAAAAGAGCCACGTTACCGTTGCGTCCTCTGTAAACGGTTTATGCTCCGTGTGGCAGGCATCCTTGCAGGGGAACAGGGGGCACACGCCATCGTCACCGGCGATAACCTGGGTCAGGTGGCTTCCCAGACACTCGCGAACATGGCGGTGATCTCCGCCGCAACGACACTCCCGCTGCTCCGACCGCTGATCGGGTTTGACAAGGAAGAGGTTGTCGGGCGCGCCCGCAGCATCGGGACGTTCGAGGCTCATCCCGGAGACGTCGGCTGTGCGGTCGCCCCCCGCTACCCCTCGACGGCAGCGCCTGCTGAGACGATCGCACGGATCGAGGAGGAGATCGATGCCCCGGGGCTGGCGAGAAGGGCGGCGGCGAGTGTGTGGCGGTACCGGGCGAAGAATGGGGTGCTCGAGGAGGTTGGGTGAGAGGTGGTTGCAACTCCATCATGAAAGACCGTTTCTGAAGTTTTGCGCCGCCACACCCCGCGTCGCGATACCCCCTCGAGATCCGTGCAATCAGCATAAATGATCAGGGGATGCGTGAGAGCCCCCGGGGTCCAGGTGTTTGACAGAACACCGCCCCGATCCACACGCCCCCGCTCAAAAGAGAGGTCCGAGGATCCCTCAGAGACAATTCAACCCGTTATCCCGCGCAATCTCGACAAACGCCTCCGAGAGATGCCGGATCTGGTTTTCGGTCAGCCCAAAGGTGTTGAACTTCCAGACCCGGGTTGAACCCGGGATGACACCGATAACACCCCTCTTCTTGAGGTCGTTCGAGAGGAAATAGCCCTTCTTCTTGTGCTGCTGCGCAACGCGGTCAAAAGACTCACGTGTATCGACCCGGGTCAGGGTGTGCCTTCTCGGGTACTCTGAGAGCACCTTCGTCCCCTCGATGGAGAGAAGGGCGTCAACGACCGCCTGAGAATGCGCAACCTCCGTCTCCCAGCCTTTCACCCGTTCCTGGACGTGAGGGAACGAGGCCATCATACCGACGACGGTAACGCCCATCAGGGTGCAGCCCATCATCTCGACCTCCTTTATCCCGAACGTCCTCCCGGTCAGATCCCCCCTTGCCTCCGTCGTCCGGAAGACCTTCCCGGCGTATTCTTCCACTGTCGCAAGAACCCCCGATGGTGCCGGGGCGGCCATGCTCTTGTGCCCCGAACCCACCAGGAAGTCGGCGCCAAGCGCTTTTCCGTCGACGGGCATGATCCCCACCGTGTAGGCGCCGTTGACCAGCACCGGGATGTCATACTGGTGGGCGACCTTTATGATCCCGGCAACGTCGTGGACGTTCCCGTACTGGTAATCGACATGGTCGAGGAAGAGGAGCGGCGGCGTCCTTGAGAACTCCCGGATCACCGCCTCTATCCTCTCCGCCGCAGCGTCGGCGGTGATCCGGTTTGATCCATCCTTCGGGATCTCGCGCGGGACCCCCCCCGCCTCCTCGATCGCCAGGTACTCCGTATAGTGGGCAAGCGAGGTCAGGATCACCGGGTCGCCCCTCTCCACGAGACTGCTCGCGACCGCCTGGAACCCCCGGCGCGCTCCGGGGACCACCCGCGCGGTATCCATATTCAGCCACCGGGCAAGGTCGGCGTGGAACTGAGCGATCGGAGGTTTCTGGATATAATCGAGCCTGAACGGTTTCCGGCAGTTGTCACAGACCGAGTAGCCGTCGGCATATGCTATCACCGCCTTCATGGCGTCCGCGGTTAGCCGTCCCCCTGCCTGGATGGGGTCGATGTTGATGTACATCTCCTCCACATCGCGGACCTCGATATCGGAGGCGCACTTCACCCGACCAGCTCCTCTTCAAGGATTGTAACCTGCCGTCTCACCTTTTCCAGGATTGTTGCGGCACGTTCTCGCTCTCCCTCGTCCAGTTCATGATCGGGAGCGGTCTCCCGGAGAAGGAACCGGATATCGGAGAGAAGGAAGAGTGCCTGAAAAACTGCATCAACGGCCCTTTTTGACATAATATCACCATACAGATATCAGTGAGGGTATATTAGATTGCGCGTATTATGGCCTTTGAACACTTTCACGCCGCGCAGATCAGGCATTTATACTCTGGCCACAACGGAGTACTATAAAGCATGAAGATCGTTCACCTGGCGGACACACACCTTGGATTATCGGCCTTTAGCCGCGTCGACCCGGAGACCGGGATGAACCTGCGTGAACAACTCATCTACAACAACTTCCTCGCCGCTATCGACCGCATAATCGCCATGCGCCCCGATGCGCTCGTCCATGCCGGCGACCTCTTCCACCAGGTCAAACCAAAGACCCGCGCCTACACGACGGCGCTCGACGCACTCTCACGGTTGCACCAGGCCGGGATTCCCATGATCGTGGTCGCGGGCAACCACAGCATGGCCAGGACGCGTTACACGGCATCGCCGTTTGAGGTGCTGGAACGCGGGGGCTACCGTGCAGCAGACCTCTACGTCGCCCACAACAACCGCTACCGGCGGGTCGAACTGGGGGAGACGGTCTTTCACCTCATCCCGAACATGATCGAGCCCGGGGGTTATCGAAGGGCGTTTGAGGAGATCGAGTTCTCCGGCGGCACGGACGTGCTTGTCACCCATGGGCTTGCAAGCATCCTCTCTGACCACCGACTCCACACAGTCGCCGAGCACGAACTTGACGCGACCCTCCTCTCCGACCGGTTCGACTACATCGCGCTCGGCCACTACCACGGCCAGGTCCAGGTCGCGGATAACGCCTGGTACAGCGGGTCGCTTGAGTACTGTAACTACGGCGAGATCGACGATGAGAAGGGCGGACTCCTGGTGAACCCTGCCACCGGAAAGGTCGAGCATATCGACCTTCCACACACGCCGATGCTCAACCTGGGCCGGATCAACTGTGACGGTCTGACGGCCGGGGAGGTTGTCGCGTCCATCCTGGAGGCGGCCTCCGCCCGGTGGGACGAGATCGAGGGCGCGATCTGCCAGATCACGCTTGATGGGATACGTCGCGAGACACTCCGCGCCCTCGACCAGAAAGCCCTCCAGGACCTCCGGAACCGCAGCCTGGACCTGAAGTTGCGGGCCATGGCCGTCGATGACCCTTACCACGTATTTCATCAGGACTCGCTTGCAGGTCTCGACTACGTCACCGAGTTCGAGAGGTTTGTGGAGAAGGAGCATCTTGCGCCTGCCGACGCAGAGTTTGTGAAGAAGACCGGGACAGAGGTGCTCCGGTCGGTCATCGCACGCCACAGGGAGGGAGAGAGTGCTGCTGAATAGGCTCCGGATGAAGAACTTCAAACGGTTCCGTGACCAGGAGATAATCTTCCAGGACGGTATTACCGGGATCATCGGGAACAACGGCGCCGGGAAGAGCAGTATCGTCAGCGGTATCCTGTTTGCGCTCTACGGTCTCCAGGGAACCGGGCTTGACGGTGACTACATCGTCAGCTCGTTTGCCGGCCCGCAGGACGTCTGCGAGGTCCGACTGGACTTTTCTGTCGGCGGGAACGATTACGCAGTTCTCCGGAGGTTCAAACGCCGCCCGTCCTCGACCCTGCATGAGGCCAGCCTCCACCTGAACCAGAAACTCCTGGCAAACAGCGTCCAGAAGGTATCTTCGGAGATCCAGCGGATCGTGGGGATGGGGCCGGGCGACTTCCGGAACACCATATACGCCGGGCAGAAGGAACTCCTCGCACTGCTCGAGAGTCGTGCCGGGTCAAGGAAAGACTGGTTTATGCAGGTGCTGGGCATCGATTACCTCAAAAAGGACAGCATGGAGTATCTCAAGGAACTCATAGATGCCCGGGAGGGGACGTGCCGGGAACTCTCCGGCAGGCTCCAGGAACTGGACGCTGACGGGATCCGCGAGCACCTCCTGGAACTGCGGACAGCGCTTGCCGGTGCGGAGCAGGAGGCAGCGAAGGCCCGGGCCGCGGAGACCGACGCCCGCGAAGAGGTTGAGCGTGCTCGCCGTGAGTATGAGAGGTTGCTTGCCCTCCGTGAACGCTACCGGGAACTTGGGCGTGAGGAAGAGAGGCTAACGGCCGATATCGAGCGGCTACGGGCCGAGTGCCGGGATATGGAGCGCGAGATCGCGGCCCGGCAGCGACTCAGGGCCGACCTTGACGAACTCCAGCCCCTCGCCGACCGCTACGAGTCTCTGAGGTCAGAGGTCGCCGCGCTTGCAGAGGAGAAGGCGCTTGCCGGGCGCCTGGGCCTCGAAGCAGCCAGTCTCGAGGAGCAGATCCGTGACCATGCCGACCGCCGTTCAAAGATTGAGGCCGACCTTGCGGCGCTTAAAGAGGATGAGCGTACGGTTGCCGCACTTGAAGGGGATGTCAGGGACGCCCTATCTCTTCGCGAGCGTATCGCGGCGATGAAAGCCCTTCAGCCAGGGTATGACGCCCTCCGGGAGGAGATCGCACGTCTGGACGGGCGGTTTGCTCACCTGGAGCGGCTTGTCGTGGAGAACCGGGCCGAGATCCAGGACCTCGAGGAGAAGGAGAGGCTCCTCCGTGCGCTCGAGGAGGAGACCGCGGACTACGAGAGCCTGCTCGCCCGTCTGGAGGTGTTTCAGGAGGCGCAGGAACACGCGCGACAGGTGGAACGGTCTCTGCGCGAGGTCGAGGCCGCATCCGCGGCGGTGCGCCGGTTCGAGAGCGAGATCGCCGAACTTGCCCGAGAGATTGCTGAACTCGAGGGCGTCGAGGAGCGGATCGAGGCGGCTGAACGGAGGAAGGACGACCTGACGTCGCGGATCAGTGCCTTCGCCGAACGCCGGGAAGCGATCCTCCGGGAGATCCAGAAGGTGACCGGGCACCGGGAAGAGATCCTCGCCGCCGGGCCTGAGGGGACGTGCCCGATGTGCCACCAGGGTCTCGGTGACCATTACGATGACCTGCTTGCTGACCTCGCATCAACCGCCGGATCGATGGAGAGGGCGCTTGCCGATCTCGAAGAGGATTACGCACAGGCGGTTGCCGGCCAGAAGAGCCTCGCTGCCGAACTAAAGAACCTATATGCCCAGCGCACAACCCTCCAGCGCCTGAAGGAACAGCAGGCTCTCTCAACGTCCCGCTACGAGCAGAGCGCCGACCTGATGAGGCGGTGGCAGGCCGAAGCTGAGGAGCACCGGGCCGCGATCCGGGCTCTCGGTCTTGAAGGTTACGACCCGGCGGAACATGACGCTCTCAGAGAACGGATCCGCGTCCTTGCCGGGAAACGGGCGACGGCCGATACCCTCCGGGGCGAATGCAGCCGTCTTTTGCCTCTCCAGGAGGAGAGGAAGCGACTCATCGCCGATGTTGCGGATCACCTGGCCCGGAGGGAGGAGGCCGAGGCCAGACTCTCACGGCTCGGGTTTGACCCGGAGGCCCTGAAGCGCCTGGAAGCAGAGGCAGCGGCCCTGGAACCAGCATCCCGGGCATACACCGAGGCGCAGACCAGACTTGCGCGGCGGCCGGCGCTGGAAGATGACCTGGATGCTATCACCGCCAGGCTCGATGGGCTCCGGGAACGGTTGCAGGGCGTCATGGACGAACTTGCCGGTCTCTCGTTTGACCCGGAGCGATTCGAACGCCTCAGCCAGGAGTACGACCGTGCCGAATCGGCGTATCGGCGGGCGCTCGAACTCCGCGTCCGTCTCGAGGAGGTCCCACGACTGGTAGAGGCACTCAGCGCCAGGCGCGATCTCCTTGGAGAGAGGGAGGCCGAACTGCTCCGCGTCCGCTCTGCCATCGAGGAACTCGGGTTTGACGACTCGATGGTAAATACGGCGGAGGAGAGGGTTGCCGGTTGTGAGCAGAACCTTGCGGCGGCACGGGATCGTATATACGCCGCCGGCCTTCGGATACGAAGCCTCGAGGCTGAGATCGAGCAGGAGGGCACAAGGCTCTCCCGCGCAGAAGAACTCGGCCGGGAGCGTGACGCGCTCACGGTTGAGATCGGGCGGTTGAAACTGACCCGGTCGCTGATCAAAGACTACATCGACTACCTCCTCCAGGTTGTCCGGGGCAGGATCGAGGAGGAGGCGGGCCGGGTGCTTGCAGAGATCACCGACGGGCGTTACAACACGGTCATGCTGGACGACGACTTCGCCGTCCTCGTCCACGAGATGGGGGAGGACTATCCGGCTGACCGGTTCAGCGGCGGGGAACAGGACGATATCGCCATCGCTCTCCGGGTGGCCCTCTCCCGGTTCCTTGCCGGGGTGAACCAGGTGCACGACTCAACGTTCCTGATCTTTGATGAGATCTTCGGGAGCCAGGACGAGGAACGGCGGGCAAACCTCCTCCGGGCACTCCGGACCCAGGAAGCGTATTTCCCCCAGATCATACTCATATCCCACATAAGCGAGGTCCAGGACGAGTTCTCGACGACGTTGCTCGTCGAGATGGGCCCGGACCAGACGAGTCAGGTCAGGGTGGTCGACTGATGGACGCAGAGACCGCCTACCGCGAGGCGATCCGGCGCGTGGCGGCGAGGATCCGGGACTGCGCCCCCTCAGACCTTTCCACGCGGTTTGCAACCGCAGGCGGGTTTGATGCGACCACCTACACCCATTTCGAACCCGGGTTTGACGGCGCCGTCTGTGCGGTGGACGGGAGCAACGCCATCATCCTTGACGCCGGAAGTTTTGCCATCGCCGCCGTCAGGGCCTCGGTCAGTACCTGTGCCCGCGGCAAGCGCCTCTACCGCCGGACAACGCCGTTGCACGTCCTCACGGTCAACCCCGGCGCCGGGAACAGTGACTTCGACGAGATCTTCTACGACTGTTTCCGCCGTCACCCCCGGGCACCTCTCGACCACGACGACCCCGCCCGAAACGCCGCCGTCGTCCGGGACACCCTGGAACTCTGGTCGGCGATGGAGATGGCCGCAGAACTCGATACAGGCGACCTCCTCGTCCTTGACGGCACGCTCCAGGTCCGGCACGCCAGCCACGCCGAGGTTATCGAGGCTCTCCTGAACCTCTGCAACCTGCGTGGGGTTCTCATAGCCGCGGTGACAAAACGGACATCCCTGACCTGGGGCGGAGGATACCCGGTAGTCCCGGCGGCGGAGGGGCTTGCACGCGACCTTGGCGTTGTCGCGCCCTGGTACCTCTGCGTCTCCGGCGCAGGCGACCTGATCGACCGCCAGGAGACACAGACCTGGAAACAGAGGGGGGAGCAGTACATTGCGCGGTTGCACCCGCGTGCAGGGCGGGCGTTCAAGGTGGAGATCCCGGGCTACTACACCCCCGATATGGTTGATGCGGTCTTCTCCGGGCTTGCGACCTACTCTGACGACGGGAGGGTGACGGGCTACCCCTACCCCCTCCTCGATGCCCATCTCACAACAAGGATAACGCAGGACGCGGTCGAGCAGGTCCGCCAGGATATCATCGGCGGTCTGGACAGACTTGGGATGAGCCTTTCCGACTACGTCGGCATATTTGGTGATTACCATGACGAGTTTGATCGATATTGACGGCGATGACGCCTCGAAATATCGCCTGATCGGCGATCGGGTGCTCAGTTACAGGTTTGCCGTCCCGCATGACGAGAGACTCTACCTTGGAGATGTCTTAAAGATCACAGATGGCGTCAAGGGGCTTACGTTCTTTGCAAAGGTGAGCGACCTTGTCCACGACTGCAACTTTTCCGACCCGAAATGGGACACCCGCCCCCACACCGAACATTTCTACGGCATAGGTGAGGACGTCTTTATACTGGTCGAGGCTACACCGCTAGGCTACGTCGGGGGAGACGGCGTCTTCCGTAAGCCCCGGACGATCCCGGCAAAGTTCTCACGCGTGGAGCGCCCGGAGTCCCGTGATTTTGGGTTCCTGCAACAGGTGATGGGGGATATCGAGGTGGGGGTGATGAAGAACGGCCAGGGCGTATTTAGAGATGTCAGGGTGGCGCTCCACGCGCCGGTGATGCGCCAGCACATGGGCGTCTTTGCAACGACCGGGATGGGGAAGAGCAACTTCATGAAGGTCTTCTGCGCTTCATGCATGCGCGCCCGCAGGTTCGGGCTCCTTATAGTCGACCCGCACGGGGAGTACGTGGCCGGAGGACGGTCCTCGAGCGGCGAGGCTACAAGGGGGCTCCTCCACTACCAGGCTGGCAGGGATGGGCTTGCGGTCTTCTCCACCAGAGGGGACGATTTCATCAGGAAGTATCACCTCAACCGCCTCTACCTTGACCACGACGATTTCAGCGCGCCTGACCTCCTCCTGCTCTACGAACACTCGCCGCCCCAGCGGGAGGTTGTGGAGATGCTCGCGGACAGGCCGGGTTCGGACCTGATTGAGTTCTTCCAGACGACCGATTTCGCGACGTTTGATGCCGGGACATACAGGGGGCCGCATCCCGGGATTGCACGAGACCTCAAGAACTTCTCGCCGAGCACACTCTCGGTTGTGCAGCGGCGTATCGCGGGCATGATGAACCGGAACCAGCGTTTCTTCAGAAAGCAGGGCTCGTCGATCCCCGATATCTTAAAAGACCTCCACGAGAACAGGGTCGTCCTGATCGACATACCCGGCATGAGCGAGCAGAGCGAACTCTTCGTCCTCTCGATCATAACGCGAAGGATAATGCGGAGCCATCAGGGTGAGGATCTCGATGGCGAGAGGGAGCCAAAACAGGTGCTGATAACCATCGAGGAGGCGCAGCGGGTGCTGGGTTCAGGGCCCGGAAGCACAAGGACGTTCCGGGAGGCGGCGATGGAGGGGCGGAAGTTCGGTGTGGGCCTCTGCGTGGTCACCCAGCAGCCAAAGAACATCGACGCCCGTGTCCTTGCGCAGATAAACACATTTGTTGTGATGGGACTCTCAGATCGCGGCGATAGAGAGATCATCGCAAGCAGTGCAAAACAGGACCTCTCGCGCATGGATACCGAGATCCAGACCCTTGAAGCGGGAGAAGCGGTCATCAGCACCCTCAAGATACCGTTCCCGGTGAGCACCCGGATCCATCTCTACGAGGACTATATCGAGGAACTCAACAGGAGACCTGCGGCGCGGGCGATAGACGAGGGGCTTGAAAAGACGTTTTAGGATCAAAATGCTGAATGTGAGTGAGGCTGGAAATCACCCTGTTTCCTTAGCCCCTTCGCTGAACTGAATAAATCAGGATTGCTGATCCTTCTTGACTTTCCTTATGGAGACGCAGTTTATGGCTGCATCCCCTGCCAGGATGTAGCGTTTGACGACCGTCCCGAGCACCTCGACCAGATCCCCTTCGTGAATGTCTTCCGCCGGTGAGGTGAACATCTTTACCGATATCTCACCTGTACGGTCGGCTACAAGGTACTGCGGCCGGTTGAGGAACTGGAAGTAAACCCGCTCGACAACGCCTTTTATGCGCACCGGTTCGCCGAGCATATTCAGGTTTATCGCCCGGACCCTGACGGGTTTTGCCTCCTCTTCATACATCGGCACCAGCGATGCATACTGCTTCTGGCTCATGTAGTTGAGCGCTGCAGGTATGATCAGGAGCAGGGCAAGGAGCGGCACCCCGAGGATAAGGATCGATAGATCCCCGCTAACGGCAACCGTAGCGATTAAAAAAAGTGTGAAGATACCAAAAACGACCAGAGATATGGTCGATATCTTCACATCGATTCCTTTGATCTTCATCAGGTATCTCGTTACTTGAGTGCCGCAATCTCCTTGCGGAAGGCGACCCAGTAGAGCACACCCACGAAGAAGAGACCACCGATTATGTTGCCGATGGTTGCTCCGATAAGGTTGTTCGTCCACATCGTCACCCAGTTCAGGCCTTCAAGTTTCGCGGCGCCGATGGTGGCAACCTGGTCAGCGCTCAGGTAGCCCTTTGTCATGAGAGCTGCAGGGATGAAGTACATGTTTGCGACACAGTGCTCAAACCCGGTGGAAACGAAAGCCATGATCGGGAACCAGATGCCGACGATCTTGCCTATGGCGTCGTCAGCACAGATACCGAGCAGGATGGCCAGGTTGACAAGCCAGTTACAGGCGATAGCTTTGAGCAGAAGAGACCACTGTCCCATCGTACCGGCATAGGCCACCTTACCCAGCCCGATGTTAACGGCAGTGAGACCGAAAGCGTTGACGGTCGCGGCTCCTGTTGCGCTGAAGCTTGTCAGCGGGCCGTTGGCCATGATGTAGGCGAACACGATCGACCCGATCAGGTTGCCGATGTACACCAGGATCCATAGTTTGATCACACTTGCCCAGCTGATCTTGTGGATAAACGCTGCCATTGGAGCGAGCATCGCATCACCGGTGAAGAGCTCCGCACCGGTCAAAACGATGATAATAAGCCCAACAGGGAAAACACCACCAAGAATCAGTTTTCCTACACCTGCACCCAGGAAATCCGCCGCACCGGTACTGCAGACCGTTGCGAGGGCACCACCCATGGCGATGTATGCTCCTGCCATGAATCCACGCAGGATCATGTTCCAGGCCGGCAGGCCAGTCTTGTACTTCCCGGCATCACCAGCTTTTGCTACGATAGCAACTGGAGGATGGAATACCATTTTTCATACACCTCTCTAAACGTCCTACCTATACCATCAGGTAATTCAAATGGATAGGTCTAATTAATCAGTAATTAGAGAATGCTATTAATACATTTCGAAATGATCGCTATGCGCAGCGAGTACAGCCCAAACTCAGACGTTTATCATCGCCGTGAGTTAATTGCCATAATTAAACATGACGGATCGATAAACGATGCTTCTGCCTTTGCTTTTGAGACCACGCGGAATATAGGTGATTTCAGTGGGTTGTTCGAGCGAGCATGTTAGGGCGGGCGCGCAGATTACCCATTCCCCATCCAGATCTATATCGGGGTAACGGACGCCAGGTAAAATCGCCTTAGACGCCTGCGCGTCGGGACGGCTTCGGGAACAGGTGCCCTGACCAGATGAATGACAGATTTTTGGGAAAACAACCCTTTTGCTTCAATTTCCGGGGTCCGCCCCCATGCAGGACAGGGCTCCTTTTCAAACGGATTTGAGGGTCCCGTGGCACCCTCCCCGCCCGGCGGTGCGCTCTGTCCCTCCGGGGTGCCTTCGATTATGGCCGCCTGCAAACCGCCGTCCGATGCCACGCCCCTCCTGGTGAGAGGGATATACCGGCCCTCTGGCGGTTGTGGTTTCGTCTCTGCTCTTTCCCCATCCCCACGGATAACGCGGGCCATAGGAGCATTGTCGGGCCTCTGGTGGTGAGCGGTACCTGGACACCGTCCGGGGAGATCGCTGAGAGAGCCCAGCGATGGCGGTGAAGAGGGGTAAAAGAAAATGCCGCACCGGGACGTCCGGCGGTGATGCGCAACCCTGTACCGCTGCCACCGGTGAAAGTCAACCATTTTAAATAAGTGTTAAACAAATTTATGTCATAATTCCATGCAGATCGAGGAAACCGTCACTTCCTACAGGAGGGTAATACTTATCGCCATCATCGTCGGGCTCATCTCCGGCGTCGGCGCTCTGTGCTTTTTCGAAGGATTGAAACTCGGAACTGCATTTTTCATGGAAGGCATCGTCGGGTTCGATCTCCCGAAGGAAGGGCAGACTCTCCAGGATATCGGTCAATGGGCCCCTCCCGATCACCTCTGGATGATTCTCCCCGTCATCTGTTTCGGAGGGCTAATCTCCGGCCTCCTGGTCTACTCCCTTGCCCCGGAGGCGGAAGGCCACGGGACCGATGCGGCAATAAAGGCGTTCCATGGAGAAGGACGGGTACGCTGGCGCGTCCCCCTCGTCAAAGCGGTCACTGCCGTCCTGACCATCTCGACGGGAGGGAGTGCCGGGCGTGAAGGGCCGACTGCACAGATGTCGGCCGGTTTCGGTTCGATCGCCGCCGATCTTTTAGGCCTCTCCGCCCATGAGCGGAGGCTTGCTATCGCCACCGGTGTCGGCGCCGGAATCGGCACGATCTTTATGGCGCCTCTCGGAGGGGCGATCCTCGCTGCGGAGATCCTCTACAAGCAGGACTTCGAAGCCGAAGCGATCGTTCCTGCGTTCCTCGCCTCTGTCATCGGATATGCCATCTTCGGTCTGGTTGAGGGGTTTGAACCGGTCTTCGGCCCCGGGGCAACCTCCTGGAACGTCTACCAGATTCCTCTCTTCGTTCTCCTCGGCGTGGTCTCGACTGCAGTCGGCCTGATTTACATAAACACCTTCTATGGTACAAACAGGATTTTTAAAGATATATTCAGCCGCCTGAACCTCCCGAATCACTTCAAACCCCTCGCAGGAGCATTCCTCACCGGCCTGTTCGTTCTTGCTCTTGCGGCTCTCTCTCCCGAAGCGGCAGTCGTCGGTCTCGGCAGCCTCGGAACCGGATACGGGTTCACGCAACTCGCGCTGTATAACATGCTCCCGATCGGGGTGCTGCTGTTCCTCCCGTTTGCGAAGATCCTGACGACGTCGCTCACCATCGGCTCCGGGGGGAGCGGCGGCGTTTTCGCGCCGGGGCTGGTGATCGGCGGGGCGACGGGGGGCGCCTTCGGGTCCCTGCTGCACCTCGCCCTCCCGGGGATCGTGCCTGTCGAGTCCGTGCCGGTCTTCGTCGTCGTCGGGATGATCGCTCTCTTTGGTGCGATCTCCCACGCACCGATCGCGGTCATGATCATGGTCGTGGAGATGACCGACGACTTCTCCCTGCTCGTCCCGGCGATGGGTGCCGTCTCGGTGGCGGCCCTCCTCATCGGTCAGTCCACTATCTTCCGCGAGCAGGTGCTGAACCGGTCCCGGTCGCCTGCTCATCGTGACGAGTATATGGTAGAAATACTCCAGGATATTCATGTGAGCGATGTTATGGTGCCCCGCGACCGGATTGTCGCCGTATCGCCCGGTGATACCACCGGGCGGGTGCTCCGCCTGATCGACGAGACGCTGCATACCGCGTTTCCGGTGCTCGACGGGGAAGGGAAACTCGTCGGCATGATCGCTCTCGATGATGTCAGGGATCACCGGATAAACGGCGAACACGACGTACTGGTGGAGGATGTCATGACTCCACGGGTGTTCACCGTGCATCATGCCTGCACGCTCCGCGAGGCTCTGGCGCTGATGACCGAACACGACATCCATCACCTGCCCGTCGTCCCGGCAGAGGACCCGAGGACGCTCTCGGGGTTTATCAGCCGAACGGACATCATGAAAGCATATATCAGGAGAGCGTCTCAGTCCGGGGCAAAACACCGCCTTACCGGGAACAGCACCCTGATCGGACCGGGTACGGCATCCGAGAAAAGCCCTGACGGGAAAAAAGGGTCGGTAGTGGAGAGGTGAGAAACCCGGATCAGCGGAAGATATCGAAGATCTGGCCGCTCCCCGCCGCATCGAGGCGCTTTCTCCCTGTCGTCTCCTCGACAGGAGCCAGCACCGGCGGGGTCATATCCTCGCCCGGGTGGAACCCAGAGAGTTTCTCGAGATCGGTCTGGATCGCGTGGAGGAAGACCGGGTTCGAGATCTCCACGGGACAGAGTTCCTCGCACTGGCCGCAGTTGACGCAGGAGTCGGAGATGTGCGCGAACCGGATCTGGTGGAACATGAAGGGCGGCGGGATCACGCCGGGTTCGACCGGGTAGTCTTTCTTCGTGCTGCAGTCTAGGCAGTAGCAGATCGGGCAGTTCTCGATGCAGGAGCAGCACTTGATGCGCCGGCTCGTCTGCTCCCGGATCCGGTTCAGGCGCTCCGTGCCTTCGCCGAGCGCCCCGGAGCAGCGTGCCCGCCACTTATCGCCGAGTTTCAGCATCGCGTTCTCGACCTTGCCGCCGCTCCTCTCGCACGGATGATGCTCCGCCCGATGAGCGGGTGCTGCTCGAAGGTGTTACTCCCGAGGACGAAGACGCACTTCGACTCGGCGATGTCCCTGATCGAGTTGGTCATCGCACCGGACCCGAAGACCGCCGCGAGGCCCCGCGACGGTGGATGCGTGGCAGAGCCGGGCGCAGTAATCGACGTGGGGGTCCTGAGCGCCACCCGCGCGAACTTCTGCATCAGGCAGTTCTCCTCGTTCGAGGTCCGGGCGGAGGAGAGGCAGGCTATCTCGTCGGGTTTGCAGGACCCGAACTTCTCCGCGATCAGGTCGTAGGCCTCGTCCCAGGTCACCTCGACAAACTCGCCGTCCTTCTTGATCAGCGGTTTTTCGAGGCGGTCGGGGCTGTTGATGAATTCGTGGGCGCAACGCCCTTTGGGGCAGAGTTTTCCCCCGCTGACGGGTGAGCGCTGCCGGTGCGCCGCGTCGAATGCCTTGCCGTCCCGGACGACAAGTTTGAACCCGCACCCGGTGCCGCAGTACGGGCATGTCGTCGATACATACTTGATTTCCATCATTTTCCCCCCGGCAGGGACTACATACCGCCCGAGTTATATATCAGGCATGGTCCGGGCAGATTTTCTGATGAATATCGGTGGCCTGTGTCACGGCATGCCCTGGATCACCAGCGCCGCCGCGAGCGTGACCACCCCGGCCACCGAGAGCGGGAGGGTGTAGTTCCGCACGACCGCAGTGAAATCGTCGCCAGTGGTTCGTTTTAGCAGCCAGAAGAAGGGATCGCTTGCGTAGGAGAACATGAACGCCCCCGCGGAGACCATGAGCACCAGGGCAACCGGGTTGATCACCAGAACGGCCGGGATGGTGGCCAGGATGGTCGCGGTGATTGAGGCGGTGACCACCCTTGAACCCTGCGCTGCCTGAAGCAGCGCCGCGATGACGAAGGGGAGGAGGGTTATGGGGAGATAGGCCGTGACGAGCGCGGTCACGTCCGCCGAGAACGTGCTTGCTGCGATGACGCCGCCGAACGCCCCGGCGCCGGCGAGGTCAAAGATGATGATCCCGGCGTTCTTCGTCCCCCGTGCAACCGCCCGCTCCCTGATATCGCCGGGAACCGTGAGAAGGGCGGCAAATAGTCCGGCAAGGAGCGCCAGGTTGACGTTTGCGAGGGCGTGAAGCGGGGGGATGAGAGTGCCTGCTGCAAGAGCGACCAGGATGACCAGGAACGGCAGCCAGGCGCGGGGGTGCCATCCGGTCGCCTTTGTCTCCGGCGGTGCCGCTGGAAGACTGCTCCTCGACCGCAGGGCAATAAGGAGACCGGCGAGGAGGATAAGGGAGAGTGGGATGGCGAGAAGGTTGAACTCCCACGGGTCGCCGGGGAAGAGGCCTGGCGTGGTTATCATGGAGTACACCACGGGGGCGGGGTAGAGGAGGACGTAGGAGATCATCCCGGCGATACCGGCGCAGTAGAGGAGGGTCTTAGAGGCCTCCCGGTCGGTGTGGAGGCCTGAGACGATTGGAGCAAGGATGAGAAACGAGGTTATGCCGCACATCAGCGGCACGGAGAGGAGATAGCCGGCCGTTCCCGCTGTGGCAAGGGGGCGGCGAACAGCGCCACGGATATCGGCGACGATCTCTTCTATCCGGCCGCTCTCGCGGAGGACCCCGGCGATATTGATCCCGCAGAATATCACCACGCCAAGGGTGGCAAATATCCTGCCGGCCCCGCCCGTGATCGAGGTGATGACAGTCTCCGCCGGCAGGCCGGCAAGGAGACCGAATACGATGGAAGTCCCGACGAGGGAGAGAAACGGCGGGAGACGGTATCTGAGGGAGGCAACGGTGATCAGAACAAGGGCGAGGGCGAAGGGTATAAGGGCGTTCATGGTGTGTATCCGTCAGTCTCCGGGATCTCCTCTCCGGCGGCACGCTTCCTCGATCCTGGTCTTTGCGATCCCCCGGTATGCCGGGTCGATCTCAAACCCTATGTAATCCACGCCAAGCGATATCGCCGCAAGCGCCGTGCTACCGATCCCCATGAATGGGTCCAGGACGAGCAGCCCCGGCCGGCAACCGTGGAGCCGGATGCACATCTCGGGCAGTTTTACCGGGAAGGTGGTGGGGTGAGGGAGGGACGAACGGATGGTCGGATACGGGATAAACCAGGTGTTCCCCCGGTCGCGGAGGTCGCGTTTTGCTGCTTTCCAGCGGCCGATGTTGCTCTTGTCCTGGTAGGCCACGCCGATAGCCAGTTTATCGAGCGTCACGTCGCCATTCTTTGTTAGATGGAAGATGTGCTCGTGGCACTGGCTCAGGTAGCGGGGACTGTTCACGGGCTGATAGTGGCCGACGGCGATATCCCCGGCGATCCTGTCGTAATCGCCCACATCTTCCTTCTCGATCGCGATCGACTTGATCCAGTGGATGACGTTCTGCAGTTCAAAGTGCGCCCGGAACCGCTGGACGACGTCGAACGGTATCCAGGGGTCCCGGGGTTTACCGCCGACGTTGAGGAAGAAAGAACCGTCGTCGGCGAGGACGCGTGCCGCTTCGGCGGCGACTTCTCCCATCCACTCGAGGTAATCCTGGCGCGGTTTCCGATCGTGGTATGAGTTGTAGTTTTTTCCGATGTTGTAGGGCGGCGATGTGACGATGACGTCGACCGAGCCTGCCTGAAGGCGCCGCATGCCCTCGACGCAGTCCATGATATGGATGGTGTTGACGGCAAGCCCGCACACCCCTCTCTCCTCTTCCGTCACTCCGATCACTTTCAGGTTCGCGGTCCAGGGCAAAAAAGGTGAACGAAATACGATCCGGGGTCCTGTCGTCGCCGGCGAGCGTGAGGGTGAATTTAGCTTGAAACTGCCTGCAAACCCCGGGGTTACGGCCTCCGTGATCGGGTTCCTCCTCTTCCTCAGCCCGTTAGATATACCAGGGCCGTTCATCGATGCGATCGACCTCCCTGGCGGGGTGACCACACCGCGTGCGACGTTGCCGGCGCGGGAGATGGTCGGCGAGCGCCGTCCTCCTCCTCGTTGTCCCGGCGCTCTTCTCGCGGCTCTTTGCCGACCCGCTCGTGAGCGGCGTCATGATCACGATGCCCGCCGCCGCAAACACGGTCATCTTCGCGGAGCAGTAGGGTGCCAACGCCAGTCTTACGTCACAGATCGTCTTCGTCTCGACGATCGGGTCACCTGTCACGATCCCGCTGATAACGATGGTGCTGCTCCATGAAAGACCGGGCCTCCCCCTCCTCAGACCCCTTGTGCGAACTCGCCGACCTTTGCGACAGAGGCCTGGTCTTCCCGCCGGTGTACCCAAACTCCTGCATGTAGCGCTCCCCTGTGCAGGCAGCAAGTTCGTGACAGGATCGTTCTGTGGGCGGGCGTTTCGTGCCGCGCGCCGACAGACGCACATAGCGACGATCTGGGCGCACACTGATACCCCGCCGAGCGGTGTCCGGCTGGGTCTCCCGGGCGCCGTAGAGGGGGTTACAGCGCATGATCGCCGCCGGGAGGTATGAAACTATTTCGCGATGGGTTATGTCTCCGGGAGTGCTTCTACAGAACTCGCCGGGGTGGCTCATGAGTCGCCGGCAAACGTGTGCCCGGTACATCGACGAGGCGCACCGGGTGCAGTGGGGACCGTCCCGGGAGATGGTATACCAGAACCGGCCGGTTGAAGCATTATATCTTCTTCGTTCCCGGATATGTAAAGAAGACCGGAAATTGCCCCAATTTTGAAAAGAACTGCACAAAATCAAAAGAGCCCCAGCCGAGATTTGAACTCGGGACCTGCTGATTACAAGTCAGCCGCTCTGCCAGCTAAGCCACTGGGGCATACCTTACTTACTGGGAGGTCTCCGGTAAAAAAGGTGGCGCCGGTGCTCCTCACCCATCGCCGGCATCACCCTGCCGGTGACCGTGCTCCCATACGACCTCGCCGTCGTAGAGAATCCGCCGGATCCGGTGATAGGGGATGCAGGCGACGTGGGTTCCGGCGTCCACCTCCATGTACTGGGGCTCAAGCGAAACGACCCTCCCGCCCCGAACCGTCGAGCGGTCGCCGGGCGCACCCCGGTCGACGTAATCGATCTCGACACGGGAGAAGTCATACCCGGGGTCGTGGTAGAGCCGTAGAAGCAGCCGGTGACTTGTCCGCATCACTCACCATGACCTGGTGGTCCCGGCAGGGCATAAACCCACCACCGTTTCCTGGCAGGGTGCGTGGAGAAGAATTCAACCGTCCCGTGTGAACTTCTTTCACCGGTCACGGGAGGGCCAGGCAGGGCGTGGCGATTCTCCCACGGAAATATCTCTCCGGTAAGACCGTGGGGGAGGGAGCGGAACACCCTCCCTCTCAACGTGTCACCAGAACACCCCCACCTCCCGCCCTTCCTGGGGGGAGGGCAGTGATCGGCGATGGCCCGGATGGCCGTGCACGGGGACGGTAATGAACACTCCAGGACGTTTCTCACAGGGAAACCCGGGGAACGGATCCCCCGTGCGGCGGGGCTGACGGAAGGAGGGCCCGCAGCGAGGCACATCCCCCTGAAATCTCTTCGGGGAGAGGTTTATCAAACCAGGGCATTGGATTGATGGCCCCGCTGTGCAACGTTCAATACAGAGTAACACCGAAGGTACCACCAGGATGTCGCACCTCACCGTCGATCTCGGGGGCCGGCCCGGCCTTGACTGCCGGGGGTTCTGCTCGTACTGTTACTTCAAACACGTCAGGGGGACGACCGCTTTCGGCTGCAGGTACTGTCTCCCCTTCAAGAAAGGCTGTGACTACTGCACCCGTGGCGTGCGTGAGGGCTACGAGGGGTTCAAAGACCTCAGGACGGTCGCCGACGAGACGCTCGCAAACCTCCAGGTGATGAACGAAGACCTCGACCGTGTCACAATCAGCGGCGGCGGCGACCCGAGTTGCTACCCCGAGTTCCATGACCTCATCGAACTCCTGGGGAGCATGGAGGTGCCGCTCCACATCGGCTACACAAGCGGCAAGGGGTTTGATGACCCCGCGATAGCGGACCACCTCATCGATAACGGTCTCTCCGAGGTCTCATTCACCATCTTTGCCGCCGACCCGGGGCTCCGGCGAGACTGGATGCACGACCCGACGCCGGAAGTCTCGCTCTCCATCCTCGACCGGTTCTGCGAGGAGATCGATCTCTACGCCGCCGCTGTCGTCATTCCCGGCGTAAACGATGGTGAGGTTCTGGAGCAGACCTGTGCCTGGCTGGATGAGCGGGGCGCAAAAGGGCTGATCCTGATGCGGTTTGCAAACCGCACCGAGCAGGGACTCATCCTCGGCAACGCCCCCATCATCGAGGGGCAGCGCATCCACACGGTCGACGAGTTCCAGAACCTCGTCACCGACCTGAACGAACGGTTCTCGATGAAGATCAGCGGAACCCCGCTTGGCGACCCGACCATCGGTTCTCCGTTTGCAATCCTCCACGAACCCGACCTCCTCAGGAAACTCCCCCGCGTCCAGAGACGTGCGAGCGTGATCACCGGGAGCGTCGCTGCGCCCTACATCCAGCGGATACTCTCGATCCGTGGCTCAATATCCAGGGTTGTTGCGGTCAAAAAGGAGATCGCCTGCCTCATCACCGCCGACGACCTGGCCGGGGTGAACCTATCGAAACTCGAGGACGTCGTGATAATCCCAGGCCGGGCGTTCGTCCACGACGCCGAGGCAAAGGAGATCCTCTCCGCCGATGGTGTCGACCGCGAGGTTCTGCGTGGCCCCGAGATGCTGACGGCCGATGCGGAGACGAGCATGGGGATGACCCGCAACGAGGTGCTCGATAAGGAGATGGAAGGGATCGCGGCCCTGATCAACACGATCAACCGCTACGGCCGCTGATCCACCAGTCCGAGGAACCGCTCGATCAGCCAGTCGTTTCTGACCTCGGGGTGAAAGAGGAGGCCGTAGAGCGGGAGGAAACGGTGCCGGATCGCCTGGACACACTCTTTTGAGGCCGCAAGCGCCACGAACCCGCCAGGCACCCCGACAGCGCATCCACGTACCTCGTAGGCGGAGAACCTCTCTTTTCCGGCAAACAGGGGGTCGGGGCTGAGCACCTCCACCTCGGTCATACCGATCCCGCAACCGGGTTCAACCCCGGCGCCAAACGCCGTGGCGAGCGCTCTCATGCCGGAGGATATACCGAGCACCGGGCGCTCGAACTCAAGGAGCCAGTAAAAGAGGTCTGGTCGCTCCGCAAACCCGGTGTCCATCAGCGCCGTGCCGCAGAGGATTGCCGCGTCTGCAGCCTCGATATCGGGTGCGGTGTAGTGGCGGGTGTTAAACTCTCTGCCAGATCTCCTGAGGAGTCGCTCGACCGGTGTAACGAACTCCTCCCGCGAGAGGGAGTCCTCGCGGTAACAGAGGTCGATGACGGAGATCATCGTGCCACCAGTCCCGCCCGCTCTATCCTGAAGACGCCGTTGTGGTTCCGGTAGACCCTCGACCCCTCCTCGATCGCGACCCGCCGGGAGAAGAATGGAGCGTCGATGACGAACGTCTCGAACTCCCCGCCCTCCCCGGTGAGGGTGATCCTGTGTTCCCGGGCGATCATACGGAGTTCGTCGAGGGTGCGGCGGTCGATCTCCCTCCCGAGCCATGACCCGTCAAAGGGCGAGGCGAAGACGCCCGTGATGATGACCCGGAACCCGGCATCCAGGAGTTCCTCCATGTATTCATCCTGGTCTGCAAGCCAGAGCGGGTTGAAACACCAGAGCCCCAGTTCATAGCAGACCCGCTGGAGACGTGTCGCCTGGTAGACCGAGAGGATAGCCCCGGTCACGAGACCCTCGATCCCGAAACGTTCCCGTGCGGCAAGGAGTGCACCTCGAAGGTCGAGAAGTTCGGTCTCTTTCTCGCCCTCCGTCTCCATCTCCAGGAGAGGGAGTCCGGCGGACTCGGCCTGGAGCGCGGCAAGCCGGATGTTCGGGGTGTGGAACATGTAACTCTCCGGGTTCCGGGAGACGATCGTGATCAGGCAGACCACTTCCTCCTTCTGCATCGCCTTCCAGCAGGCGAAGGCCGAGTCTTTCCCGCCGGAGAAGAGAACGCCGAGTCTCATAACTGGTTCCCGTAGTCTTCTCCGCAGTGCATTATAATCCCTCCCGTCGGTAGGAGGGGGATCATCAACCTTATATACTATCCGGACGTTTAGCCGCTTTGAGGGTGAGGGGCACGAGGGTTGAAGGTGACCAAAACTCTGATATCCAGATGGTGGTGGACTGTATCCTGGTTGACTACCGGGTTGACGCCGCGTTTCGAGACCGGGTGGCCCGTGCGCTGATCGAGTGGGCAGGAGAGCACCCGGCGGAGTGGGGGAGACTTCTTGAACGCTGCCGGCAGCGCCAGTCGGTGGCGGTGTGAGGGGTCTTCCCGGCAATATGGCTGGAAAAATCGGAGTGCGAGGGGTGAGATTTGAACTCACGAACTCCTGCGAGACCAGGCCCTCAACCTGGCGCCTTTGACCTGGCTTGGCAACCCTCGCACCGGTACGGTGACGGTTGGCGCATCGGTCCTGTTATCGCGCCCCGTTTACCTCATTCAATCTGCCTTCTTACCTAAAATACCTTTGTTCGTGGCCGCGGGCAGACAGGATACCACCAGAGCACCGTTCTGGGGGGACGCTCGCCTGCCGTCAGGCCAATGAACGCGGATACCTGTTATCAGTGGGGATGACCGGGCTCATGATCTCCCGCCAGAGACCTCAACCGGGAACCCGCCATGCCGCCCCTCCTCGATCTGGCAGAACCCGGAAATGTTCATTCCAGGAAGTTCGGAAGCACGGGACGCGGAGGTCACATCCTTCAGCATACGCTCTCATCACGAGGCGCTTCATCCTCCCGGGTTCCCCTGGAGGGATCTGGTCACCGGGCCCGCGCATGCGCCATCCCCTCTTCAGGGCGGGGTAGTTCACCAGGATGTTTTATATGCCCTATCTGCGCATCCTGAAGCGTCGGAGTTTTACTTATGGATTATGGCAAGATGCTGAGCGATTCGTTCAGTTATGCAAAAGGTGCTGTCTGGGGCAAATGGGTCCGGTGGATCCTGCTCGTCATCAGCACTATCATATTCCCGCTGATCCTGGGGTATATGGTCAGGATCTACAGCGGTGTCAAACCGGCCCCTGATGTAGGAAACTGGGTGAGGACGTTCATCGACGGCCTGAAACTCATTATCATCGGTATCATCTACAGCATCCCGGTCTTTATCGTGGCGCTCATATTTGGGGTGCCACTGAGCGTGGCCACCGATCCAGCGGCCACTGCCGCCGGTATCTGGCTGCTGGTCATGATCATCGTCGGGCTGCTGGTCACGCTGATCTCGACCATGGGTATCATCCGGTTTGCACGGAAGAACAGCATGGGCCAGGCTTTTGCTTTCGGCGCCATCCTCCAGCACATCGGAAAGATCGGCTGGGGGAGTTATATCCTCGCGCTCATCATCCTCTGGGTTGTCGGGCTCGTCTTTGGCTTCATCGCTGTTGTGCTGGCGCTGATCCCGTTCATAGGATTGCTGATCCTGCTCTTCCTCTACCCTGTCTGGATCATCTTTGGGGCACGCTACCTGACGCTGATCTACGAGAGCGCCCCGGAACCGGCGTGAAAACACCCCCTTTCTATTTTAACTCGCGGGGTGAAGGGGAGATATTGCTATACTGACGGTTGTGCCCTCCCTGATACCTTCGTTCCAGACCACCTCCTTCCCCGGGGGCGGGCAGTGCGTGTACCCGTGTCATGGGGGAGAGATCCCACCGGAGATCTGATGAACGCCCTTTGTTTTCCCGTATCTTTCCAGGGAGTGGTTCATCAAAGCAGGGCACCGCCTCCACCGAGGCCATCAAACCTGCCCAACCTTTAAGTACCCTCGCCACCAACCTTCTTCCGGTGGAAACCACTATGAGTGATTGTTTTATTTGGTGAATCGATCCGCTTTTTTGATACCACGTTACGGGACGGCGAGCAGACACCAGGTGTCAGCCTGACGTCGGCCGAGAAACTTGAGATTGCAACCCACCTTGACAGCATCGGCGTCCACGTCATCGAGGCGGGTTCCGCTGCCGCATCCGCCGGAGAGCGTGAATCCATCCGCCTGATCGCAGGGGCCGGGCTCAAAGCCGAGACCTGCACCTACGTCCGTGCGCTTCCCGCGGACATCGACCTCGCCGCCGATGCCGGGGCAGACTCCGTCCACCTGGTAATCCCGGTGAGCGACCTCCACATCACAAAGAAACTCCGCAAGACCCGGGACCAGGTCTGCGAGATGGCCTGGAGCAGTGTCGAATACGCAAAAGAGCGCGGGCTCATCGTCGAACTCTCCGGAGAGGACGCATCCCGCGCCGACCAGGCGTTCCTGGCAGAGATATTCCGGGAAGGGGTCGAGCGTGGCGCAGACAGACTCTGTTTCTGCGACACCGTCGGTCTCCTCACACCCGAACGGGCGGCCGGGATCATCCCGCCGCTCCTCTTTGCCCCGCTCTCCATCCACTGCCACGACGACCTCGGGTTTGCGCTCGCAAACACCGTCGCCGCTCTCCGTGCAGGGGCTTCCGCCGCCCACGTCACCGTCAACGGTCTTGGCGAACGTGCGGGGAACACCGCCCTCGAGGAACTGGTGATGGCGCTTGAAGTCCTCTACGGGGTCAAGACCGGGATCGTGACCGAGGAACTCTATCCCCTCTCGACCCACGTCTCCCGCCTGACAGGGGTTGCGCTACCGACCAACAAACCCATCGTCGGCGAGATGGCGTTCACCCACGAGAGCGGGATCCACGCCCACGGCGTGATGCGGGACGCAAGCACCTACGAACCCCTTAAACCCGAGAGGGTGGGGAGGAGGAGGCGCATAGTCCTCGGGAAACACTCCGGGTCCGCGGCGGTCGAGGCCGCGCTCCGCGACATGGGTTACAACCCGGACGCCGCGCAGCTTGCCGAGATCGTCGAACGGATCAAGCGGATGGGGGACGCCGGGACGCGGATCACCGATGCCGACATCATGACGATCGCCGATACCGTCATGGAGATCGAGTTCACCCCCTGCCTCGAACTGCGGCAGTTCACCATCGTCTCCGGGAGCAATGCCATGCCCACCGCTTCCGTGACGATGCGTGTCAACAGCGAGGAGATCACCGGTGCCGCGGTCGGGAACGGACCCGTGGACGCGGCAATCCGCGCGCTCCAGCGCGCAGTCGCGGATGTCGGGGATGTACGGCTTGACGAATACCGTGTCGACGCCATAACAGGGGGCACAGACGCCCTCGTCGACGTCTCGGTGAAACTGAGCAAGGACGGAAAGAGCGTTACCTCACGTGGCGCCCGGACGGACATCATCATGGCAAGCGTCGAAGCGGTTATCACTGGTATGAACAGATTACTCAGGGAAGAGCATGAAGACCGGAGCCAGGACTCTGATAGAAGCGCTGCAGCGTGAAGGGGTGGACACCATATTTGGCTACCCCGGCGGCGTGGTGTTGCCGATCTACGATGAACTCTACGACTCGTCGATCCGGCACATTCTGGTAAGGCATGAGCAGGCAGCGGCGCACGCGGCCGATGGCTACGCGCGTGCAAGCGGCCGCGTAGGTGTATGCCTTGCCACCTCCGGCCCCGGCGCCTGTAACCTGGTCACCGGGATAGCGACGGCCTACATGGACTCCATCCCGATCGTGGCGCTCACCGGCCAGGTGCCGACCGCTCTCCTCGGGAACGACGCCTTCCAGGAGTCGGACATAACCGGGATCACGATACCGATCACGAAGCACAACTACCTGGTGAAGAAGGCCGCCGATATCGACCGCGTCGTTCGGGAGGCGTTCTACATCGCCAGGACCGGCCGACCGGGCCCGGTGCTGATAGACCTCCCGAAAGACGTCACCATGGGTGTGGTGGATGAGGTATCCTCCCCGCCGCCGGCGGAGATCTCCCTGCGGGGCTACCAGCCAACATACGATGGCCACGTCCGCCAGATAGATAAGGCGCTTGACCTGATCGCGCGTGCGGAGCGCCCGCTCGTCTACGCCGGGGGAGGTGTTATCCTCTCCGGGGCCTCGACCGAACTCCGGGAGTTTGTCGAGACCGCTGCCATCCCCGTGACAACGACCCTGATGGGGCTTGGCGCCATCCCCGGCGACCACCCCCTCAACCTCGGGATGCTCGGGATGCACGGTACCCAGGCCGCAAACTACGCTGTCACGGAGTGCGACCTCCTGATAGCAATCGGGGTGCGGTTCGATGACCGGGTGACCGGGAAGATCGAGGCCTTCGCCCCGAACGCTCAGATCATCCATATTGATATCGACCCGGCCGAGATCGGGAAGAACAAGAAGGTCGATGTCCCGATCGTGGGGGATGTCGGGAGGGTGCTCCGGGCGATGCTTGCACGGATGCAGAAGCACGGGGATACGGCGAACTGGGTGAACCGGGCGGGCACCTGGAAGGCACAGTTCCCGCCGGGTTACCGCGACGACGATCGTCTGCGACCGCAGTATGTCATCCAGCAGCTCTCCGACCTGATGAAGGGCGAGGGGATCGTCACAAGCGAGGTCGGCCAGAACCAGATGTGGACGGCGCTCTACTACTGTTTCAAGAGACCGCGGTCATGGATAACCTCGGGCGGTCTCGGGACGATGGGCTACGGGTTCCCGGCGGCCATCGGCGCCCATTTCGCCCGGCCTGGCGAGACGGTCGTCGATGTCGCGGGTGACGGGAGTTTCCAGATGAACATCCAGGAACTTGCGACGGTGGCGCACAACAACATCCCGGTGAAGGTGGTGATCCTGAACAACATGTACCTGGGGATGGTCCGGCAGTGGCAGGAGCTCTTCTACGACAGGCGTTATGCCTACACCGAGCTCTCGCCGGTGGACTTTGTCAGGGTCGCAAACGCCTACGGTGTCGAGGGGATAAGAGTCGAGGAGAAGGCCGAGGTCCGCGAGGCGCTCGAGACGGCGCTTGGCCACGATGGGCCGTTCGTCCTGGACTTCAGGATCGAGCGTGAGGAGAACGTCTTCCCGATGGTCCCTGCCGGTGCCGCGATCAACGAGATGATCGGGGTGCGTCAGCCATGACATCGCATACGCTCAGCGTGCTTGTCGAGAACCGGGCGGGTGTCCTCTCCCGGGTTGCCGGGATGTTCTCCCGCCGGGGGTTTAACATCGAGAGCCTGGCGGTCGGGACGTGCGAGGAGCCCGGGATGAGCCGGATCACGATCGTCGTGAACGGCGATGATGCTGTGGTCGAGCAGGTGATGAAGCAGACCAACAAGCTCATCGATGTGATCAAGGTCTCCGACCTGACGGAGCGTGAGAGCGTTGAACGGGAGCTTGCGCTGATAAAGGTGGCCGCGGAGAGCGGCCCCGTCCGGGCCGAGATCATGCAGATCGCAAACATCTTCCGGGCACAGATCGTGGATGTGGGGACGAGGACGCTGGTGCTCCAGGTCGCCGGGGATACCGATAAGATCGATGCCCTGGAGAAACTCCTGCGACAGTACGGGATCAAGGAACTCGTCAGGACGGGTAAGGTTGCCCTCCTCCGCGGGTCAAAGACCGTGAAGAGTTCCAAATAACTTTTTTTGCGAGGTAAATGGGGATCGGGGCGATCTCCGATCGATTATGTTATATGTTAGCGTGCCACACGCTGTCACAGTATGACGATACTGGGATTACCACTCCACACGATACTCTACGTGGGCGGCGCTGTCGCCCTGGCTTTTGTGTTGTTGATCATCTGGGGTCTGCGGTTCCAGGAGGATGAATCCTGATGGCGGATCTTACGACGATCGCCCTGATCGGGATTTACTTCTTTGCGCTCCTTGCTATAGGCAGCTGGGCGTCGCACAAGATCCGGAACACGGAAGACTACATCCTTGCAGGGAGGTCGCTCGGGTTCTGGATCTTCACGATCCTGGTTGTGTGCTCGATCTGCAGCGGGATGACGCTCCTTGGGGTCAGCGGGTTCGGGTATACCTCTGGCTGGCCGGGGATCTGGGAGCAGATATTTGTCCCGCTTGCTGCCTCGTTCTGTATCATCTTCTTCGGGGTGAAGCTGAACGCTGTCGGGAGGGAGCGGGGCTACATGACAGTCCAGGACTACCTGGCCGAGAGGTTCGAGAGTCCGCGGGGGATGCGGGCGCTCTCGGCGGTCTCGGGGATCCTGGTCTCGCTGATCTACCTTATCGGGCAGTATGCTGCGATCAGTATCGTGCTGGTCTGGATCTTCGGTATACCGCACTGGCAGGCGCTCCTGATCGCGGGTGTCATCATCATCGCCTACACGGTGATCGGGGGGCTGTATGCCGTCTCCTGGACGACGCTCTTCCAGGGCGGGATCCTGATCGTGGGGGTGCTCGCGATGGCGCCGTTTGTCATCAGGAGCGCCGGGGGGCTCACCCACATCAACACGGTCCTTGCCGGGATCGACCCTAACTTTGTTGAGCCCTGGTTCCCGAGTCCGGCCTACGCTTCCTATGCCTATGCGACGCCGGAGTTCCTGTTTTCGTTTGCCATCCTGCTGATGGTGGGGCTTGCGTGTGCGCCCCATGTCATCAACAACGTCCTGGCGGCGAAGGAGTCGCGATACTTCAAGTGGTCGCCGCTTGTTGCGTTTGGCATCTACGCGGTCGTGATGTTCCTTGTGAAGTTCACCGGGTTTGCGACGAGGGTGCTCGTGGAGGAGGGGAAGGCGGTCCTCCCCGATGTCGTGAACGCCCAGGATTTTGCGTTCATCGTGGGCGTGGAGTATGCGATGCCTAACATGCTGTTATGGGGCATTTTTGCGGTGATTGTGCTTGCGGCGGTGATGTCGACGACGGATCGCCTGATGCTCACCATAGGCACCTCGTTTGGCTGGGACATCTACAAGAACCTATTCCGCCCTTCGGCCTCCGAGAAGGAGGTGCTCCTGGTCTCGAAGATCGCGGTTGTCGTTGGGGCGGGCGCGACGCTTCTCATGGCCATCAACCCGCCGCAGATGCTTGCCTGGCTGATCTGGATGGGTATCGGGGTTATGCTCGCGACGTTTGCGGTCCCGCTGCTGGCCGGTCTCTACTGGAGAGGGGCGACCGGGCCGGGGGCTATCGCGAGCATGGCGACGGGGCTTGTGGCGGCGGGGGTCTTTGGCTACTGGCACAAGTTTGTCGCGCCGCTCCCGGTGCACTTCAGTTTCTTTGCGCTCCTGCTCTCGCTGCTCGCGATGGTCGTGGTGAGTCTGATCACGAGGCAGAACTCGCCGGAGACGCTCGATTGCACCCGGACGGGCTGGTTCATCCAGGGCCGGGCGGCCGCGGGTGAGGCAGAGAAGGAGTGAGAAAGGGGGTTTTACCCCATTGTTTTTTCCTGTTGAGAGCTCCTGGAGAGGAGCGGTGAAAGGGGTTTATCCTGCGGGGGTGAAGGGGGCGGAGCGGGAAGACCCCGCCCGAGAGGCGCGGGGTAGTTCACCATGGTCTCAACGCAAGTCGGTAACGTCTCTGTTTTCCTGTACCCTGTCTTCTTGCGTGATCGTTCACTCTCGCCAAATACTTTCTGCTGGGAACCCACTGCTCCGGGTCCGCGATCTGGAGCAATGTCCATCCGAATGGGTCCGATCGGTCTCTGAACAGTGTCTCTCCGCTTGGGAACGCCCCGACCACCTTGATTCTCTGTTTCATTTCTTTGTTGACCGTTTCATCATGTTCGTCGTTCTGATCCGTTTTCCGTGTCTGCCTGGATGCGCCGGGGCAGGCGGCGGAGGCTGCACTCCGGATGCCGGTGCGCCCGTCGGGGATGATCCGCCGGACCCGATTAACCCCCGTGCTGAGCAAAGACCTCAATGACCAGGTCCGGACGTTCTTCTGTGGCCGATCGAGCAGGCGATACCGAATTTCTACGCGGATGTGCTGTACTTCGGAATCCACGACGGTTTCAAGACTTCCCTCCGGAAAACCGGGGCAGGAGAAGGGTGTTCGATCCTCGTACCCGTTCCGATGCGCATTCCGCACATCGGTTCGCTCTACCCGGCAGCTTCCGCCTGGCGGAGTACCTCCGCGTGCATCGTCTGGTTGAGGAACCAGATGATGAGGGTCTTCATGCCATTTCGGCAAGATCCTTTCCAATAGGTGCTGCGGGTTCCGGGGGCTGATTCCCCCCGGGCTGCCGCTTCTGATGCTTCTTGGCCATATCCTCGTGTCGGGCCCATATCCTGGTGAGGGAGGTGCTCCCGAAAGGGAGGCCGTTTGCGTCCCCGTCCTCGTCGGCGATGAGGACCCGGCCGCCGCCATCGAGAAACGCCTGCAGGTAGCCGACCTCTTCGGGCGCGAGGATGAGGAGGGTCGCGCCGGGAGGGAGGTTGCGGACCTCCTCTGCGGCGAGTCTCGAGGTGCCGTTCCAGCCGACGTTGCAGCGGCTGTACTCCTCGGTGGTGTGGCGACGTGGGCGTAGGCCGCGCCGCCGGCGAGGAGGAGGATGAGGAGGACCGCCCAGGCCTCACGCTGCATGCTCGCCACCTCCGAGGGCTTCCTCCTCCATCGCGCGAAGTTCCTCCTCCGTGGCGGTCTCGCCGGCGTAGCGGATCCGCTCGTAGCGTTCGAAGAACCCGGCGTGATTGGTAGCGATGCGGGCGCAGTCCCGCGCGGTCTTCGTCCCCGGGATCCCGAGCCGGGCACGGAAGAGGACGGTCGCGGCTTCACGGGGCGGGAGGCCGGCGGTCTCGACCTGCGGCGGGGTCTCGTCGGGGCGCTCCGGGACCACTGCCGGCTCTGCCGCGACGGGCTCCTCCTAGGGCCGGCGCCGCCGGAGGTACCACCCGGTCCCGAGGGCGGCCGCTGCCGCCGCTACGAACGGGAGGGGGGAGAGCCCCTCGCCCCGGACCTGGACTGTTTCTGTCGGGCTCGCCGAGGCGTTCAGGGGATAGCCCGCGGCGTGGAACTCCGCCCGGAGGCTGTGCTCCCCGGCGGGGAGGACAATCTTCATCCCGTAGGTGCCGTTGTCGTCGACCCTGATGAGGACCGGGGGCGCCCGCGACCGGGAGACCTTCCGCGGTCGTGAGGTTCCCGGTGCAGGCGACGGCCGTCGCGTTCACCTCTGCGGCGGCGAGGTTGATCGTGGTGTTCTGGGACAGGACCGTAAACGTCGCGACCGTGGAATAGACCGCCCCTGCGACGGCGTAGGCGAGGTGCGGTCCGGCGAAGGTCCGGCCGACCCGGTAGAGGTAGTTATAGGTGCGGTCGTCGCCGAGGGCGGCGGTCCCGGCAGGCCGGCTGTCGACGTAGACCTCGATGGGGGTCCCCGGGGTGCCGCCGGTGTAAGTCCCGGCGATCCGGAAGGCGTCCCCGTAGCGCCCCTCGGCCGGGGCGATGGCGATAGCGAGGGGGGACGTTGTACTCTTTGTACTGATGCCGGTCTTCTCCCGCCAGTCGTCTGCGGCGTCCGCGACCTCGGCGAAGTTGTCGACGCTCTCGTGGTAGGGGGTGGCGTTCGCGCCGTAGTGTTCGGCGATCCGGGTGGTCTCCGCTTCGCGCCCGGCATAGGCGGCGAAACCTTCCTGCATCTTCCGCCGGAGGGCCTCGCCCTCGTAGACGACGGCCATGTGCTGCTCGTCGTCGCCCCGGACTTCGATCTCGAGCCTCTGTAAGTCTTCGAACCGCCGGGTGTCGTTTAAGAGGGTCGCGAGAGCCTCCTGGTTCTGCCGGTTGTTCCGCTGGAACTCGCCGATGTCGGTGCCGGAGACGTCGAGCGTGACGACCAGCCGGTCGAATTGGCGGGAGAGTTCGCTGTAGCGGGCGAGGTCGCGCTCGGCGCTCTCGTAGTCCTTGAGCCGGATCGTGAGGGCGAGGGTCCCGGTCTCGCCGAGGAGGTCGTCCATCAGGGGGACGAGGGCGTCGGCGTTCCCCGGCGACCGCTTTTCGATCGTCGCGGGTCGGCATGGGCGGCGGTCGAGATGTTCTCCGCGGTGTAGAGGATGGGGGAGGCCGCCTCTCCCGCGAGGATGATCTGCGAGGCTCTCATGCGGCAAGGATCTCCAGGATTTTTTCTGCGACGATGCAGGCGAAGAGGGCGACTCCTGCGGCGATGAGGTAGCCGGGATACCGCATGTACCGGGGCCGCGAGAACGCCCCGTCGATCAGGACGGCGACGACCAGAAGCCCGATGAGCGCGAGGACGAAGAAGACCTCGAGGTCGACCGTGCGGTTCAAGATCATGAAGAAGATGACGACGATGAGCCAGACCGCGAGCACGGCCGCCGCAGTGTATTTCTTCGCACCTGCCACCCTGATCCTTTTTCGGCTCTACGGGTGATAATTCTATTGAAATTGTGGCATTCCTGTTCCGGGCGGCTCCGTGGGGCGGCGATGATGATCGGGAGGCTCGCCGCGGGATCCGCCTACGTTAAGTTTTGTTAACGTAGAGAGGACTTTCCTCGTCTATGTTAAGTCTGCCTTATTTAACGGGGGCTGACTCGTGCAGGCCCCCCGGAGCAGAAGGCTATCTGCCGACTCCGTATCGGGCAGGCGCACCCCCCCGAAAGACCCGGTGCTTCTGGTGGGGATCTCAGTTTCCGGGGCCCGGTCGGGTCCCCTGCTCGATGATCGAGACGTAATCCGTGAACATGTACTTTTTGAACCGCTGCCTCCCGGTGATCTCCTTTAAGATGCCGATATCCTCCAGTTTCCCGATCAACTGGTATGCCGTAGGCGCGCTCACCCTGAGCACCTCCGCTGCTTCCCGCGTGGTGATGATCGGTTCATCGAAGAGTACGTACACCAGTTTTACGGCGTTCGCTCCACCGATGTCGTGCTGGAGGAGCGTATCGATGACACTATCTTTCAGGCGGATGATCTCCCGTGCCGATGCGATCGACTCGTTTGAGACCTCGATGATTCCCTGCAGGAAAAACCGGAGCCATGCCTCCCATGCTCCATCTGTCCGGATCTCGTTCAAGATCCGGTAGTACTCCTCCCGGTGTCTTTTGAAATAAATGCTCAGGTACAGGAGCGGTTTTGCAAGGATCCCTTTCCCACAGAGGTAAAATGTTATGAGCAGTCGCCCCATACGGCCGTTTCCGTCCAGGAACGGGTGAATGGTCTCGAACTGGGCGTGAATGAGAGCGATCTTGATGAGCGGCGGTATGGAGCCCTTCGCGAGGATGAAGGCTTCGAGGTCCTGCATCAGGGCTTCAACGCGTTCCGGCGGTGGCGGCACGAAGACGGCATCCCGGATCGAGGTTGCCCCTGATCGGGCTATATAATTCTGGACGGCCCGGAAGTTGCCCGGCTCCCGATCCGAACCCCGCGTCCCCTTGATCAGGATGTTGTGGATGTCCCTGATGAGATCCAGGGATATCGGAGCATTTTTGAGTCGTTCCAGCCCGCTGTCCATGGCTCGCAGGTAGTTGACGACTTCCCGGAGATCGTTGATGTTTTCCGTCGGTTTGAGGTTCGCCTCGAACTCCAGGACCCCTTTGAGCGAGGCCTCCGTCCCCTCAATCTGTGAGCTCAGCAGCGCCTCTTTCTTCATGTACATGGCGATGAACAGGTCGGGGTTGGGGAGCGTCACCGCTATGCCGTCGAGCCTTGCAAGCGCCCGGTCGGCTTCTGAGAGGAGGTATTGTAGTGTTTCATCGTACACGATCGGTGGGTCGGGTGGGAGGCTCTTTGGTATAAATGCGTTGTAGCCGCCTTTTTGGTGGACGAAACTCCCGGATCGACTCTCTTGCATGGTGCACCTGTGAGATGAGTGTTTTCTAAGTTAACTTTTGCTTACTTAGAGAGGTGGATCGTCGTCTATGTTAAGTTTTCTGTAACTATTCAGGGCACCCGATGAGCCGCCGTCGGCATGAAGGGTGTTCCCTCAAACACCCTTCTCAGTTCCGGTAATACCAGGCGATCATGCTTCTTGATCGTCGATATGAATCCTCTGACCCTGCGGAAATTCATAGCACCCTCCTCACTCCGGAATACTCCGGAGATCTTCTGTATCAGCTTCATCATCCGAAGGTCTCTCTCGGCCTGATTGTTGGTGAAGGGGATGTTGAAAAGAAGAAGATCTAATCTATCAGAGCCTTTGCCGATTGCCTCCTCGTCACCTCTTTGAGCCTGCCGTGGTTTACGCATCCCCTGGAAGAAGGTGACGACCAGCATCTGCGTGAGAATCCCGCACTCTCCGACACTACTCATCTCCTCCTTCGGTGATCTCCCAGCGGCCACCCTTCTTTGGACCTACCCGTTTGAGCTGACCTGCCCGCTTCAGTTGTTGGATCTGCCATTCAATCCCTTTGGGTGTGATGCCGATCTGCTCTGCGAGCTCATTCGTGCTGATAGATGGGTTGGCTGCGATCAGGGCCAGGATCTTATCCCTAGTTTTTTCCCTAGTTTCTTCCCTAGGTTTTTCCCTAGGTTTTTCCCTAGATTCGCCGGTACCTCTACCCTGGGCCCGGCGGATGATCGTCTGGAACCCATCACTGACGGCAAACTCCGGCTCCGGCAGCCCGGCCTCAGTACAGTGCCGGATCATGTCCCGCGTTCCCGTGCCCATCCGCTCGATGTAGCCGGTCAGGTACATCGGCTCTGCGAGGAGCGGGTTGCCCGGCACCGACCCATGGGGCTGCCGGAGTTTCTCCAGGGTCAGGGACGGCGGGAGGGTACCCGGGTTCCAGACCTCCAGGCGGTCTGCAAAGAGCATCACCTGCACGCTGCCGTTGCTGGTGTAGTCGCGGTGGGCGACCGCGTTCACGATCGCCTCCGCCACCACCACCTTCGGAATCTCATAGCGCACCGGCGCCTGCGGCCCGGCTTAGCGGGTTCCCACAGAGAGAGCGATCTTGCTCAAGACGAAGTCCACTGCCGCGTCCACGAGATCGAAGACCGTGCCCTTGTAGACCTGATAAGACGGGATCGGTTTGGCCACCTCGGTGCCGTGGAAATGGGCGCACTTGATCTCGGAGGAGATCAGGAACCGTTGCGGCTGTTTCACGAAGAGGAGGACCGCCGCGTTCGTCAGCTGCCCGCTATCAAGCAGGTTCAGGTGCTCCAGCAGTTCACGAGGAGAGGCGTCTTCGGCGAGGGGGAACCGGCGGGTCTTCCTGGCCGTGTGGATGAACCACGCCATACGCTCCGGATCCAGATGCTCTGGCGTCGCCTTCGTGCACGGGGCCGCGTCGAAGGGGCCGGAGCGGATGAGCTGCTTCTCCACCAGGTAATCGACCAGCGCTGCATAGAGGCCTGCGACCAGTTCTGAGGGGGTGTTGAACCGCTCCCGGATCAGCCCGGCCTCTGCCCTTCCGACGAGAGCACGCATCTTCGGGTGACGGGCAGCGTCGTCCGTGCCCCTAACGTAGATGAGCCGGTACTTCCCTTCGGCGGTGGCGAGGTCGAACTCCCGTTCTGTCGGCGAGACTCCTCCGGCGTTCTCGGAGCCGTAATCGTTCCCGAACAGCCCGACATAGATGTCGCAACGCCGGACTTCATCGAGGTATGCAACGTCCATGCGGCGGTCGGCAGCCGGAAGCTCCTCGAAGAGGAAGACCTCGAAGAACCGCCGCATCAGCGCGTCGCCCCGGAGGTAGTCGCGGAGAGCCGCCCGCTCGTCGGCGAACTCCTTCTGCACGCTGCTGATGAAGATCCGAACGGGGGTCATGCAGTTCCCGCGGAATTCATCGCAAATGCTCCCGAACGAGCCGGCGAATTCCGGTCTTTTCGACTGCCACGTCTGTCCTCCGTATATCTTTGGTTTCCTTCCGAGTATTTTCTTGGGTATGAAGAATAATATAACGACATATTATGCCGATGTGGTTGTTTTGCCACTACTGGAGTTTAGATTCTACTCAAACCGCATCGGTGTTAACGATTTGCACCGTATGGTGTCGGGCGATGACACGATGCCACTACATTTTCGGTTTATCAGATATCCAGTTTTTGTTAATGTGGCCTCCGTACGGCCATTCAAAATAAGAACTTTTAAAGTCCACCGTGCTTTAACCTACTCACTAGTGATTTCTTGCTATCAGAAAATTACGAGCTGCGGGATAAAGTCGACGAGAGATATGAGCAGCTTGATATCGAAGTATACTCCGATGAAATTTTTGAAGTCGTTGATCCACGAGATGGAACCAAGTGGATTTACATTGGTATACTGTTTATCCCACTCGATAAGAAAGAGTCTTGTCTAAAGATTTTAAAGAACTATCGATGTTTTAGGTATGGAGATTGGTCAGATAATGAACACGAGTGCTCACATCCATGTGGGTATCACGATAAAAACAATACAGAAGTTCACTACAAAGAGGTTCATAAATCGGATGCTAGATTTAAGATTGCATGTAAATGGATTGAATTCATATCTTCAGGTGCATGTGCGAGAGGCGATAAGAAGATTTTTTTCAACATTCTGGGTATAAATCTCACAAACTTAAAACTGGATCAGTTTGGCTCGGATTCTGATCGGATATTGACAATTTACAACCGTTTTTATAGAACGACACTACTGAGCGGACTCAAATACTTTTTCAAGGATTACAAAACTCTCGTAATTCATAAGATCTATCACGATGATGGGAGCCAAAAGAATCACAAGTATTGTTCATGGCACCCAATATATAAAATTAGCATCCAAAATGAACACATTCTAATCCTTGACGATGAGATAGAGTTCATCGATTCTGATCATAGAAAGAGCAACAGAGACGAATCACAATTCATTCAGCTCATGGATATCCTCCTTGGTGCAGTGTACACGTGTCTTCATAACGAGTCGAACAAGCATCAAAAGAAGAAACTTGGCTATTTGTTCAAATCAACTTTGGAAACACTACTTGACCGTCGGAAGCACGAATCTAGCGACGTAAAGATTGGAAGTTATTACAGAAGCAATTACCGTAGAACGTATCAAGTAGCCTTTTTTCCCAGCACAGAGATGGAAGATCAAGAATTTCAACAAAGGTTTGACTTAGATGATCTCTCCAAGGGTTTACTTCAAGCAAAGGATCTTTTCTATTATGATAGACCCGTTGTAGTGAACAACCCAGATCAAACTGATTTGTCAAGATGGCTTTAATTGCCATCTGTCCCGAGGGCTGGGAGCCCTGCTACGGGTCCTGCTACACCCACAGGATCAACAACTTCATGCTCGATCACATGCTTCACCTGACAGAGTCGGCGCTGCGAGAGGTGGGGAAGGCTCTTTGAAAGGTTCAACAATTGCCCTGCTCAGCCGGGCCTTCATCAACGACTCCGACGATGCCCGGAACACGCCGGCGGAGCCGTTCCGGGATGCGGCGCTCGCGGCCGGCGCGGAGGTCCGGGTGCACGACCCCCGGGTGGATCCAGCGACGTCGCCGGACGCCCCGTCGGGGCTCTCGCGGGATTTAGAAGGGGTTCTTTCCGGCGCGGATGCGGTGGTGGTCTTTGCCGGGCACATGGAGTACCGGGGGATCGGGCGCGGGGATAAGAACCGGCATGCGCTGCAGGAATAACACATCTTTTTTAGGCTGTGTTAAACGCAAGTTTCCCTGATCTGGGCGTTGGGGTGGTGGAAGGTGTTCGGGAAGAAACGTGAACTCAAAGATCTCGGGATCGCGGAAGAGGTCCTGACCAGCACCGATCCTGCTATACGCGATCGTCGGGGGATCCCTTACGGCTGGTTCCTTTTGATTTCCTGGCCTCATCGAGAATTGATCTGATCCCCTGCTTGAGGGCCGGGAGATCATCGCGTATGGTCAGGAACACGGCTTCGTAATCCACACCGAAGTAATGGTGGACGATCTTATCTCGTGTTCCAGCTGCCTCCCTCCAGGGGATCTCCGGGTGATTGTCACGCAACTCCGGCGAGACCATCTTTGCCGCCTCGCCGACAATGGTTAGCATGCGCTCGATCCCGGCGCGTTCCAGCCGTCGATCCCTGAGATCTTCCACCGACGAGATCCCACGGGAAAACTCCTCGATGCTGATTATGGCGTCAAGGATGTGACGGAGATACGCGAGGTCTTCCGGCGTCATAGATCACCACAGCATCACGGTAGATTGAATCGGCAAGATAGGGGCTCACGGCATTCTCGGTGACGAGGTCCACCTTCATGCGGAGCGCCCGGGTGAGTTCATCCTCGATGCGGATGAGCGAAAAGAGGCTTTTTTTGCGGGCGAAACGGACCAGGATATCGATATCGCTTGCCGGGCCGGCATTCCCCCGTGCATACGAGCCGAAGATCGCGATCCATTCGGCATCGTTTTTGGTGAGTATCGCGACGATAGTCTCACATATCGTCCTGGTTAATGTGTGTCCTGCCATTTCGACCGTACCTGTATGCTGGTTGGTATGACGCTCACCACGTATCAGTCTTTTGAAGGATGATGCGGCTCGTCGGGGAGCGTGAGTGATGAGGTTCTCGTCAACCATCCTCCCTTTTGTCGCGGGCATGATGCCGTAGGTGGCACCATGCAGGGATAGCCAGGCGAGGTGAACGTGTATTGGACCATGGCAGGGGTCGACTCCTCTCCTGACGAGAAGGGGGGCATCCGCGGCCGGACAGGCGCTTTTCCGCCGAGGTTTCTGAATATAATCCTTACGGTTAGCCATTTTGTGTTCCCCGCCCAACTGTCCCGCGGGAGGGGTACCAGGATGACCGAAGAGAAGACCACCCGGGAGCCCGGTCTTGCGAGACGAACCGGGACGTGAAGTGGATCTGCAAGATGCTCGCGCGGATGGCGGGGCAGGACGCGATGGTTCGTGAGTGCGACTGCCGTCCCGGCAGGAGTTCGAGCACCGGAGGTGCGACTCGCTGCAAAGAATGAGAGCCGGCTCCGGGCGCTGGAGAGGTGGCGGGCGGAGAAGGCCGGAGAAGAGCGGAGGGTTTCCACGATCGGCGCCGGGGCGGGCGGGGTGGTGGCGGTGATTGTGAGGGTGATTGGTGGGGGGTGAGGACAACGAAAAAGCGTTCAAGATGATTTTGGAGAAGAAGTTCAGTTCAGAACAACAAATTGTATAATAGGGGATAGTGGGGCCCCCTAAGGTGCTTGAACGGCCAAAAACTCGCACAGTCCAGCCTCTCCTGGAAGGTTGTGTTCGGATTTTTAACCGGTTAAGTCTGTGACGATGCAGTTTTGCAAGAGCTTTAGGGCGCAGAAGCAGGGACTTATTGACTAATCTGACAGGTCCACAGGCATCCAGTCACGACGCATCAGTTTGTTTAAAATGATACACTTCATAGTATATTACTCATGAGTGTCTTCATCGACCGGGACCGTGAACTCTCCCACCTCCATGAGCGGTACAGGAGTGACAAAGCAGAATTCGTCGTGCTCTATGGCCGGCGGCGGGTCGGAAAAAGCGAACTTATCGACCAGTTCCTCCGTACCGCTACTGGAATACACCTGGTCGCACGGGAAGAGTCGAAACACCTGCAGCTCCGGAAATTTTCTGCAGACCTGAGCGCCTATTTCAAAGACCCGTTTCTTCAGAAAACCGGTTTTTCTGACTGGGACAGTTTTTTCGAGTATCTCATCCAGCACGCAGATGACCGTATCGTGGTCGCTATCGATGAATTCCCCTACCTGATCAAGGAGGACCCCTCGCTTCCCTCGATGCTTCAGGAATACTGGGACCGGCGCCTGAAGGAGACCCGGATCTATCTCATCCTGTCGGGATCGAGCATATCGATGATGGAGTCGGCGACCATGGAGTATGGGAGCCCTCTTTTTGGCAGGAGGACAGGGCAGATTCTCCTGCAGCCCCTCCGGTTCATCCATGTTCTCGAATATCTCGGGGACATGAAGAAGGCAGTTGAGTTCTATGCTGTCTTTGGAGGGACACCGGCATACATCATGGCCGTAGATCCGGAACGGGACATCATGAAGAACATCGAGGAGAAGGTGATGCGAGAAGATTCGTTTCTCTTCAGGGACGTGGAGTTCGTGCTCAGGGCCGAACTTGTCGAACCGAGGTACTACTTCTCCATCCTATTCTCTCTTGCAGGAGGAAACCACCGGATCGGCCTCATCTGCAATGATACCGGCCTTTCCAAGAGTGTCGTCAACAAGTACCTCTCGATCCTTATTGACCTGAAGCTGGTGCACCGGCGCATTCCCGTGACTGAAGGCCACAGGAGCAGAAAGGGGCTCTACTTCCTCTCAGACAACTTCTTCGACTTCTGGTTTTCTTTCGTCAACCCCCATCTTGAGATGCTCGAACGCGGCAACGCCCCGCTGGTTGTGGACCAGTATGTACGGCCGCAATTTGCGCGGTATGTCGGAAAGCACTTCGAGGAGATGGTGATGGATCTCCTCGTTCATATCAACGGAGATGGTTTCCTGCCGTTTGTATTCACCAGGATCGGGAGCTGGTGGCACCGTGGGGAGGAGATCGATATCGTCTGCCTCGCTGAGAACCCGCACCGGATCCTCTTCTGCGAGTGCAAATGGCAGGATGGGGTCGATGCCGCAGAGGTCTTTGCGGGGCTGCGGCGGAAGGCACCGCTCGTCTCCTGGCACAACGACAGGCGGAGCGAGTACTTCTGTGTCGTTGCGCGGTCGTTCTCGCGCAGGGCCGATGGGGAGGGGATCTCTCTCGACCTCGATGATTGTGCGGCGCTCATGGACTGTGGGCGGAGAGCCAGAGAGTGAGGTTTCCCCGCCCCGATTGGATGGGGCCTCCTGCCACGTTGAGGTGAAGCGCCGGTAAGGCGTAATAAGGGTTATTGTATCCACATAATGTGGAGTATATTCGGCGGTTGGAGTACAATACCTTCTTCGTGCGCTCCATCGTCACCGGCGGTGCCGGCCCGGGATCAAACCTTGCAGTGACCCTGGCAGGGCACCACGACGTCATCATCATCGACAACCTCGCCACCGGGCGGCGGGTGAAGATCGAGCACCCCCGGGTGACGGTTGTCGAGGCGAGCATCACCGACCTTGATCTTTTAATGGAGACCTTCCCGGGTGCGGACGGAATCTTTCACCAGGCAGCGATCCCCTCGGTGACGAGGCGAACGTGACCGGCACGGTGAGCGTGCTCGTGGCGGCGAAGGATTGCGGGGTGCCTGCTGCAGTGTGTTGAAGAAGCAATGGTGTCTTTGTGAGCGTCTCCATACCTGCCTGGTCAAGGGAGGCGAGGTTCTCCTCCACCTCCAGATCTGGAGAAGTTCACTCTGCTGGTAACAGGTCTGCTCCGGATGGTTCTACACTCTCATCGGAATTCATCTGTTGATCAATGATGTACCGGAAATCAGATCGCGTAGATTATCACCGGGCACAGCAGAACATGGATTGATGAACAGTTACTGACCGGGCGTCCTCCCCGACCCCTCCGTCCGGACCCTCAATGATATGCGATGCGTGCTGGCCAACCCGGACCACAGAGCCGGAGCGAAAACCCTAACATACCCGGACTTCAATAGCAGCGTAATTATTCCCCATCGCTTAAACGGTAAAATGACAAACACCCACATCTGGAGACACACTATGACCAGAATTGAAGGGATCAGAGCAGACACCCACTTCAAGGACACTGAGTTTCTCTCGCGAATCCAGGATCGCGGCTGCATAAATCCCTCCGATCCGGCATGGTGTGAGGGCGAGTCTCATGGATGACCTCCCTGCTCTTCTTGCCCGCTTCGAAGGGCGGCGGATCGACTTTAAGGAGGAAGTGAGCAGCAATCTCTACAAACTCCTCTCCGCCTTCGCCAATACCGCCGGTGGTACGGTTATTCTTGGTGTCAGAGACAGGGACCACGCCGTCACCGGCATCGATCTCAGGAACAACACAATCAAAGTCCTTGCAGACAGCATAACCACCAGGCTCGGCATCCACACGATCATTGAGACCCACGAGATCGATGGGAAGCACGTTCTTACCATTTTCGTTGAGCAGGGCCGCGTCCCGGTCGCCTATGACGGGCGGTATTACACCCGCGTCGGTGACACCACACGCGAGATGTTTCCCGACGAGCTCCGGGAATACTTCCAGCAAAGCATCGAATGGGACGGCATTACCGGGCCATACACATCCGACCAGATCGACGAGGAGACGGTCAGGCGTTTCCTTGCCCTGGCAAAGGCGGCAGGCCGCCTCACCACGATCGAACCCGATGAACCGATCGATAGCGTTCTCCGGCGTCTTGATCTCATCAGGGGCGGGCAGATCAGGAATGGAGCTCTCATCCTCTTTGGCAGAGACCCGCAGAAGTACTTCCCCAACAGCAACATCAGGATCGGCAGGTTCAGGCGGGCTGACATCATCATCGGCGATCATGAGATCCGGGGAAACCTCTTTTCTCAGTTCGATGAGGCCGAGCGGATCATCAAGAGTTACATTGGCGTCAGGTATGACATATCTGAGAAAGCGATGCAGGAGTCCTTCCAGAGGAAGGAAGTCTGGGACTACCCGCTCCCGGCCATCCGCGAGGCCCTGCTGAACGCCCTCATCCACCGCGACTACTTCAACAACACAGTCCAGACCCAGGTCAGGATCTTCGACGACCATATTCGCTTCCACAACCCCGGCCGCCTCCCCGAAGGCATCACCCTCGAGACAATCCTTAAGGAGCACTACTCCTATCACCGCAATCCAAAGATTGCCGAGATCTTCTACCGGGCCGGGCTCGTCGAGCGCTATGGATCCGGGATCGAGCGGATGATCAATGTGCTCAATGCGGCGAGCCTGCCGTTGCCGGAGATCATCAGCACACCGCTTGGATTCACACTCACCATGCGCAAAGATCCATTCACAGAGGAGTATCTGCAGGAACTCGGGTTGAACAAGCGGCAGGTTGCTGCTATCTCCTTCCTGCGAGTTCATGGCACCATCACCAACAGCCAGTACCAGGAGCTCAACGCCGTCGCCGCAAGGACCGCGGTGAACGATTTAAACGATCTTGTCAGGAAGCGCATCGCTGAACGGAGAGGCCGATCGCGGCGCGACACCCACTATATTCTCGCTCCTGGCGGGGGAGGGGAACAGGGAGACGATGCGCGATAAATGCGTGATGATGCGCGATAAATGCGTGATACCCTCCGTTCCATTTTTCTCCGCGGGCGAGGACGCGATGCTCCGTCAGGAATGACCGTCCGCAGGATGCGATGTTCCAACGAAATGCGACGGGCCAGGGGGCCGGAGCAGGAGCACCGGAGGTGCGATAACCGAGAGTGAGAGCGGTCGACTCTACAATCAATGTAACTTCTGCTGGAGGCACGATCTCAACCAGCCGCCTCCTCTATCGCTTTCTCCGGCAGCGGCAGACGTTCAGCAGTAGAATCAATAGAGTTGCCGGTATACCCCAGGATTCTCAGTATGACGTGGTGGGAAAGGGTGCGATACGCAAGGGTGAAAGAATCTCCAGATCTTTCCCGGTGGAAACCATGCATATACCCATCGCCCAGCCTTCCCTCGGGAACGAGGAAAATAATGCCTTTCTCGCTGTTCTTGCCTCGGGCATGATCCCCCAGGGCCCGGAGACCGTTGCGTTTGAGGAAGAGTTTGCTGCATACTGTGGTGTCCCCCCGCGCCGTCGCCACAAACAACGGGACTGCCGCCCTCCACGTGGCGCTGCTCGCCGCCGGGATAGGACCGGGCGACGAGGTGGTCTTCCCGGCCCATCCCAGGACCAAAAAGAACCTTGATGCTCACGGGATCAACCTTGCGGAGAACGTCAGCGTTGTTGAACCGCTCCCCTACTTCGATATGCTCACCCTCCTTGCCGGCGCTCAGGCGATCCTGACCGACTCCGGCGGCGTCCAGAAGGAGGCCTACATCCTCGAGGTGCCGTGCGTGACCCTGCGGGAGAACACCGAGTGGGTCGAGACCCTGGAGGGCGGCTGGAACGTCTTTGTGGGTGCGGACCCGGACCGGATCGTCGCCGAGGCAGAGCGGGGCGGAGGGCGGCCGGTACGCAGCCCGGTTCGGCGACGGGCGTGCTGCAGAGAGGATCGCGGCGATCATCAGAGAATGTGAATGCAGACGGTGAACGTGCCGGGTATCGAGCACGTCTACGGCTTTCAGCGGGACTCCCCCAATCGGGGTATACGATCTCAACCGGGGGGTCCCGCTCAGGGATGAGGAACCAGGGCCTGAGCACCTGCTGCCAAAGATCACCGGTGCGGGGAAGTCCTCCTCTGCACCACCGATTGTTCGAAGGTCGCCGGGTGCGATGCAGTGACCCTCGCGATCCAGACACCGTTTAAGGACAAGAAGGACCTCCTCCCTGACTTCACACCCCTGATCAAGGGGCTCCGGAACGTCGGCCGGCACGACCGCCGGGATGGCCCGGGAGATCCTGGAGGCCGAGTCCGGGCTCGTCGCCGAGAAGGACTTTGCCCTGGCGCACGCCCCCGAGCGGGTGATGGTCGGCCGGCTCCTCCGGAACATCCGCGAGCACGACAGGATCGTCGGCGGGATCAACGATGTGTCCACGGCTCGTGCCGTGGAGCTCTACTCCCCGGTCCTCACCGCCGGCACGGTGATCCCGATGACCGGCGACCGCGGCCGAGGTGACGAAGACCGCCGAAAACACCTTCCGCGACCTCCAGATCGCGGCCATCAACCAGCTCGCCCTCTACTGCGAGGCGATGGGGATCAACGTCTACGCTTGTCCGGGCCGGGGTGGCGTCGCTGAAGGGCGAGGGGATCACCCGGGCGATCCTCTGGCCGGGGGCCGGGGTCGGCGGCCACTGCCTCACGAAGGACACCTACCACCTGGAGCGGGGGGTGCAGGTGCTCGGCGGCGATCTCGACTGGCCCGAGGGCCGGGAGTCCCTCTTCACCCTCGCCCGCGGGATCAACGACTTCATGCCCGAGCACATGCTCCGGCTGACAGAGTCGGCGCTCGCACAGGCGGGGAAGGGTCTCGCGGGTTCGAAGGTTGCCCTCCTCGGCTGGGCTTTCATCAATGACTCGGACGACGCGACGAACACGCCGGCGGAGCCGTTCTTTGAGATGGCGAAGGCGGCCGGCGCGGAGGTCCGGGTGCACGACCCCTGGGTGGACCCGGCGACGTCGCCGGACGCGCCGCCCGGTTTGTCGCGGGACCTTGCGGAGGTGCTTGCCGGCGCGGACGCGGTGGTGGTCTTTGCCGGGCACAAGGAGTACCGGGGGCTCGAGCCAGCGGGGGTGAAGGGGTTGTGCGGGTCTCTCCACCCGGCGGTCGTGGATGGGAGGAACGTCGTGGACCCGGATGCGTGGATTGCCGGTGGCTTCGCCTACCGCGGGATCGGCCGGGGTGGCAGGAACGGGCATGCATTAAGGGAATAACACCCCGTTCCCTCTCATTCTACCGATCTGAGGAGAGCCTTTTTCCACCCGGGCAGATTCGGTCTCCGTCAACCCTGCTACCGGGTCGCCATTCAGCGTTGAATGCCCGGGGGGGCTCTGGATCGAGCTGACCCCCACCTTATGGTGCCATAGGCTACCCGCCACGGGAGGGATTGGTTGCCGGGTGAGATCACTTGCCACGAGGAGGAAGTGTGTTGAGACCTTCACCGTCGATTTCTCCCCGACGCACTTCGGATCGCCTCCTCCGGGTCATCCGCAAGAGCGGTCCGGGGTTCGGCCGCGTGCTCACACTATCAGGTATTCCATCTCCAGCAGTTTGTGATAATCCATATACATATGGATCGGATCGGTGGATCTTCGGGTTGCTCGTTTGAACCCGAATTTCTCGTAGAATCCCACGGATTCCTGTTTTGAATCCACGGTGATGATCCTGCACCCGACATATTTTGATATATTCATGGTGAGCGCCAGAACCTCACCGAGCATCAGAAACCCGATACCGATCCGTTGATATTTTGAGGAGGTTGCCAGTCGGGCGATCTTGAGAGCTGGGTATTTTCGGTAAGGATACCCTCGTTTCCCGTCCTCCGGGGCTACCTGCTTGACATCGATGCAGTCGGCGACGAGGGTGAAAAATCCGACCAATTCAGAGTCGATATACGCAAGGTGAGTTACCGACAGCCGCTCTTCCTGATATTCCCTCGAATCCTCGATCAAGAACTCATCCAGATCGGCATGACCAAACCTGAAGGCTGATACATCAAGGTCCCTGGATAGTGGTAAAAAATGGAGTTCGGGGAGAGGCATATCTTCACAGGCGCTGATCTTGCGCTCTGTGCGCCGCAAACCGGATCAGTTTCCGCGCGTCGTCGGTATAGGTGGGCCTCTCCATGTACTCATGGAAACGCCGGGCATCTTCGCCCTCAAGGGTAAGCCCGAGTTCGATTGGTTTTGCCATTGTTACTCCACCTCAGGATATGATATAATAATCGTGGCTACCACAAATAGGTTTCGTCAGGCTCCCGGGTTAACCCTCTCCGAGCTCCCGGATCCGCTCATCACCCCGGAGATGCAGGGGGTCTTTGCATCGGTGAATATCCTTGATAGGGTTGTGCAGAGAGACCGTCGCGCCGTCGGCGAGCGCCCGGATCTCGACCACGCCTCCAGTGGGGGCGAGGTACTCGATTGCTCGGCGGCGATCCCCCGCTTGACCTCATCGAGGTATCGGCCAGCGGCGCCGGGCAGCCGCAGACCTGCTCGAAGATGCTCCGGTAGACGGCGAGCTGAGTGTGGTCGTGGTGGCAGTTGATGCAGGCCAAGACGACCTGCCCGGGCTCCTCCCGGGCCATGGAAAAGATCCGGCGGACGGTGGTGGTCTTCCCGGTCCCCGGCGGCCCGCGGAGGACGGCGTTCCGGGGGCCGGCGCCCTGGAGGAGGAAGGCGAGTTCCTGGCGTCGCGGTGGTGGAGGTGGTCGGGCATGTAGGCGAAGTCGAAGACGTCGGGGTCGTGGAAAAGGGTCTGGTCGCTACGGAGAAGAGGTAAATGTGTCATAGGAGAGACTGTAGAGGAGGGTACTGTTAAAAGAGAACCGTGCGCGCGTTGAAAGTGAGGGAGGGGCGGTCCCCTGATGCCGGCTGTCCGCAATTGTCCGGATACTGCTACCGGGATCTGTGCCTGATCCTCTGATGTTCGGCAGTTTTGCTCGTTGGGTATGGGTTTTATCCTTTTCTCTCAGTCCGGGTTCTGTCCGGGATTGTCCGCAATTGTCCGCAATGACCGGAATGATGGATTGAGCACATATCGCCGCAGTCGCCCCTCCCGTTTCACGGCAATGACACCCATTTCGGCAAGAGCGGAGAGATCGCGTCGGGCAGTTCGGGCGGTGCATCCGTAGATGTTTCCGTACTCTTCTGTCGATATGGAGGGATGTATCTTGAGGTGCTCTATAACTCCGCGCTGACGCTCATTCAGCAGTTCCGGACGCTCTAGAAGTTCATTAAGCACCGAGCCAGTAAAGGTAACGATGAAATCGCTGCCAGCTTCCTGGAATTGCGGTTCCGGGAGGCCGTCTCGTTTGCACGCGGCGATCATGCTGAGCGTGCCTGAACCCCACTGTTCGATATACCCGGCAAGGAACAGGAGTCTCGCGATGGTTTTGTTTCGTGGACGCGAAGCATGCTCGACTCTCAGGAGATCGACCGTGATGCCGTCCGGCAGTTTGCCCGGATTCCAGATCTGTAACCTGTTATCGAAGAACCGGATCTGGACGTTGCCCGAGGCGGCATAGTCACGATGGCAGACAGCGTTGATCACCGCTTCCCGCAGGGCATCCAGTGGGTACTCCCGGTGCTCCTCCCGCTGCATCTTTCCCGGGGCAACCCACGCTGCTTTCTGGACAGTTTCATCGATGAACCGGCCGGCCTCTTCGATAACCTGATCTATTCTGCCACGCAAAACCCTCATGTTAAGGTAAGTGCTTGAGATCTCTTCGCCTTTGAACCTGGCGCAACGGACCTCCGACTGGACGAAAAAACGTTGAGGGTCTTTTCCGAAGAAGAGCATAGCAGCATTGGTCGGCACTCCTCTGCTGAGCACGCCAAGTTTATCAAGCGCCTTCTCGACAGGGATTGCCGGATCGCCATCGAACCTCCGCGCGCGCTGCGTCCGTTCAAGAAACGCCCTGACCGAGGCAGCATCGATGTCATTGAGATCTCCGCCCCTGCAGGGCTGATCATCCCAGGGAACTGCATGATCGTTGAGGATCATTCGTTTCAGTTCGTCCGGGGGCATGACGCGGTTCTCTGTCCCCACCCGCATGTACGCGATGCCGTCAAGGAAGTATGGCTTGTTCATCCCCTCGGGAACCGCGATGACGATCAGGGACTTCCCCCCTTCTTCCATAACGCGGATGTCCGGCGAAGTCTCCGGCTTTATCCGGGAGGTGATCTGCTGTGAGATCTTGCGGAGCGAGTGGTCGGTAGGATCAACGCCTACGACGGCTCCGGAATTCGTTCTGCCGAACGAAATGATGCCCCCGTGGTGGTTGAGAAACCCGCAGACCGATTTGAGCGCCGGCTCAAGAAGGGAGAGGGATTTTTTGAACTCCATCGTGTCGGATTCGTGGATGGCCATGCAACTGCTGCCCCGCAATAATTATTCTTTGCAGTACCATAAGGTTCTCTCCCTTTTGCGTGTTGCCATTCACACAGCCTATGGATACAACCCTGGAATCGCGTTCCTCTCAACGACTCCGGATACACGTTGTCAGGGTGAACGTTTTTCCCGGGTCTGTTTCAGCGGTCAGTCACCGTCATATCGGCCAGAAAGGAGTGTTCCGGCTCAATACTCTCACGATGGATGAATTACCAGTTATCCAATGAGTGAGTCCATCCAAAAAAAGAGCGGGGGGGAAGAGTCCCCCTCACGCCAGGGCGGGCACGGCGTCCGCCCAGGTCTCGACCGCGGTCCGGACGGCGTCGTCCTGGTAGGACGAGATCCGGACGCTCGTGCGGGTGAAGGTGACGTAGTAGTCGTCACCCGACGGGTCGTGGCACCTGAGCTGGGCGTAGTAGGTCTCGCCGGCGAAGTTCCGCTCGGCATCCCCGCCCATCGCCGTTGCCAGGGTCGCGTTCGCGAGAGCCTCCGCGGCGTTCGCCTCGAACGCGGCGATCGTCGGGGACTGCAGGGAGACGGTCCCGACCTTCTTGCCCTCGCCGTCGACGAAGTTCACCTTCGCGGTGTAGTGCTCGCGGTTCCGGACGACGGCGGGAACGGCTTCGCCGCCGGCATCGGTATACCCGACGCACCCGAAGGGGTTGTCGTCGACGACGGACTGGACGAGGGTGTTAAACGACGTTACGTCGGCGATCGGGACGGCGAGGTCCCGGATTGCCGTCCTGTTCACGGTCTTCTGCACGAAGTCTGCCATGGTTGGTTCTCCTCACGGCACAACACTCTTGGTCGTGCCTGGCAGGAAGACGCGAAGCGCCTTCCGTGGCACGGTGCAACCATTTCGGTTGTGCCTGATAGGAAGATGCGGAGCATCTTCCGTGCCTGCATGGTCCCGGGAATATGACAGACGATTATAGGGTATACCCGGGAGAAGGTATCAGCCTGACTTTATCGGGAAGACTGAAAGAACCACGCCGGAAGAATACCCATACTGTGTGAGCCGAGAGGGCAGGCTTCCCGTGGACTGGCGGTCAAGAAGGTTTTTGTGTGTATGAGATAGAGTTGATCCACAAGGGAAGAGCGTGGGTCACAACAGGGAGGATATCATCGGGTTGGTAAGCCGGGATTCAGTCATCATCTCGCATCATGCCCCGGGTCAGAATGTTTGAGCGCAACATCTCCACCGATGATCTCTTCTCAGCCATCAAGGTCAGCGAGATCATCGAATCGTATCCCGACGATGAGCCCTGTCCCTCCCTGCTCATGCTCGGATTTATCCTGCGGGGGTGAAGGGGGCGGAGCGGGAAGACCCCCCCTTCAGGGGGGGGGATGAAAGCAGAGCCACCCTTCGTCACACAATTGCCAGAAACTATACCTTATTGTAAGAACAAATAACACTTATATGCTCCGAGCCTACAAGTATCGGATGTATCCATCGAGAGAGCAGGTTACGCTCCTTATGCAACACATCCATGCCTGTCGGTTTGTGTATAA
>NZ_JASEFJ010000049.1 GCF_030019085.1 Methanoculleus sp. | reverse complement strand
GAGGATCCGGGGCAGCGGGGTCTTTATCCGTCTGCTGGGGAGGGGGTAACCCCCTTCCCAGACATCGATGTCCTTTCGGATGATATGATCCATGCAAAGCCCCATCCCGCAGACGATGCAGATCGCCACCGCCTCGCTATCCTTCCCCTCAAGTTCGCAGCAGTAACACTTCATGGCATCTCACCTAGACTGCCTCTTTCCACTGGCAGTATGACTGCCGGCGATCGACCAGGCTCGTTGTGGCACAGCCCTTGCAGGCCCGCATAGGGGCGGCCGGTGTCTCTTTCTCGAGCGCGATGATGTTTGTCATCAGCGTCGCGGTGACGGGTTCGCTCGTCAGGAGACAGGGGTAGTCGGCAAGCCGCATCAGTGCGGAGAACCTGACGGTTATGGCGCAGGCAGGGTAGGCATACCGCTGGGGGTTCATCAGGACATCGTTCTCATGGACGGGCGATAGGTCAACGGGGTACCTGCCGACCATGGGGCTCAACATCTCGTCGGAGCCGTTCCGGTTTCGCCGCGACTTATCCAGGAGTTTCCACCCGCGATAGATCATATCCATGAAGTCACAGTTGTGGAGTTCCGCCGCCGCTCCCCTGGCAGGATAGTTAAGGACGTAGTTGTGGAACCTCTTTGTGAGCAGGTCGACAACCATGGGTGCGTTGAGGGCATCCAGTTCGAGGATGTACTCGGTTGCCGTCGCCGACGCACCGGTCGCGAGAGAGAGGATGTCCCAGTAACTCTCGTAAGAATCGAGCGATTTCCGTAACGATGACTCAATAACCTCCGTAACAGCCTCGATCACCGCCATGATGACATCGTCCTTGCACATGTTAAAGGTCGACTGAGCGATGTGGTGCGCGACGTCACCCACACCGTATGCAGGGACTGTGAGGATGTTCGCGTAGTGAACACCGTCGTCGACCGCGGCGCGAACCGTCGGTTCCATCCGCTGCCGGTAACCGGCCATGTACTTCCTGGCGTCAAAGGAGGTCATCCCGGCAGCATCCATCAACTCCGCCTGGGCTTCAACCGGTTCGAGGTAGATCTTCTGCATCATCCTGATCTCGCGTGCCGTCGCCTCGGCGGGGGTTGCCCCTCCCTCGAGAGCATGCGCAAAGGTATCGCCGAACCCATAGGAAGTGTTCATCCCCCATGACTTTGCAGCCAGGATCGCCCGTTTGTGTTCTACGGGGATATCGGTCTTCTGCAGTACCCGGTTCACCACGTTGCTTGTGCTTCCGGGAACCAGAGCAAAGTCAACGACGCAGGTGGGACCGTAGAATCCGCCGTAGCGGCGCACCGCCTCCAGGCCGATCCTGGCCTCCGAGGCAGCGACCGCCTCTGCGAAGATCTCGACGCTCTTTGCAAACGCTTCATCCTGATCTTTCAGGATCTCAAGCACGACGGGCGTCTGGTAGTGCTCAACGAATGGGTCGTCTTCGGGGCGGACGGTCTTTGCAAGACTTTGAAGAACCTCGGTATGTGCAATAATGGAGTTCTTGTGAAGGTCTATTACCGCCGGACTCTGGTTGGCGATCGCTGTCATCTTTCTGGCAGCGTCTACGTAAGGTTTTGTGTCCGCGAGAGTGAACCGGGTGCCACGCTTCGCCTTTACCGTCTCCACGTCCGCTCGCTGAGCGGCCATGGCCTCATCGATCATCTTCTCGTAGAGTTCTCTCATGTCGATCACCTGTTATTGATCTTGCGGCAACCCCTTCAGGGTCACCGGGTTCAACATAACAGTTCTTAAACGAAGGAAGACACAGAAATCATGCACGATCCCGGAATCTGGCTGATGGAAGACCGTGAGAGAATAGATTGTCCTTGGTAGGGATCGCTTGAACGCTCCTCTGGAATGTTACGCATGCTCACGGGCTGTCCCCTGCATCTTCCACCTTCGAAACCTTGATAGGGTCCCGTCGATCGACGTATTGGTTCGTTAAGTGATATAACTTTTCTGCATACTCAGGAAAGGCCGTTAGGGGGGACGCAGAAGCCCAAAGACTCAGATGGAGTTACGAAGAAAAGTTTTGATCTCAGCGTGGGGTGATGACAGCAGGTCCTGATTCAGAGCCTGCCGGGCTACAGACCCGATGGTAGAGGGGGTCCCCGAAGGTTTTT
>NZ_JASEFJ010000048.1 GCF_030019085.1 Methanoculleus sp. | reverse complement strand
TGCAGCCCCCGTTCGGCGATGGTCGCGGCAAGCCTCTCCCGGATATCGCTCTTTGCCTGGATGACCGCACGGTTCCCGTTCCGCTCGACCGCGATGATCTCGGGGTCGTCAACGTCCGGCAGGTCTTCCGCGGTCTCGACGACAATCTGGAATGTCCCGCCATCGGGGGATGCAAGGGTTCGGGCGACCTCCTCGATGGTTCCCTGCGCAACAAGCCTTCCTGCTGCAAGCAGCCCGACCGTCCGGCAGACCGCCCGGACCTCCGAGAGGATGTGGGAGGATACAAAGACCGTCTTTCCATCGCCGGCAAGCCGCTTGATGAGGTCGCGGTACTCCCTGACGCCCTCGGGGTCGAGGTTTGCCGTGGGTTCGTCGAGGAAGAGGACCTTCGGATCGTTGATCAGCGCCTGGGCAAGTCCGAGCCGCTGTTTCATCCCGCGGGAGTAATCCCCCGCCTTCTGGGTGACGCCGTCGAGGTGGACGAGTCTGAGGAGGTCGGCGATCCGTTCCTTCCGGTCTGCTGCGTCCATGCCGTAGAACCGGGCGAAGTAGTCCAGGTTCTGTTCGCCGGTCAGGTTCCCGTAGAACCCGACGTCTTCGGGGAGGTAGCCTATGATCTTCTTAACAGCGAGCGGGTCCTTTGCGACCTCGATCCCGTCGACAAAACACCGGCCGGCGGTTGGCTCGATCATGCCGGTGAGCATCAGGATCGTTGTGCTCTTCCCGGCACCGTTCGGGCCAAGAAAACCGAAGATCTCACCTGTCCCGACCTCCAGGTTCAGGCCATCTACGGCCGGTTTTCCGTTATACACCTTTGTGAGGTTCTCTGTTTTTATCATTCTGCACTCTGCCAGGGCCGTTTTCCTGCGGCGTCTTAAGGCAGACTTCGACCTCTGTCTATTAACGTTTTATGTGTCAATCACTTACACGTCGCGCGGCCACCCATGACCAATAATCCCGAGAACATGATTCCGGATAGTTTCCAGCAGGGTGGTATGTGCGGAGACCCTTCGAATCGCCCCGGCTTAACGTCTTTCGTCGAACAACACTCCGCCGGGAACGAATGGACTGTGAGTGATTATAAGGCCGAGAGGCAGTGCAGGGTGAAGAATGAGACGATCCGGAGGCTGTCTCCTCCCTGAAACTGTATCGATGGAGAATCGCCCCCGCGGGGGTGGGGAGTGGGACGTTCCCCGCCCCCTGTCGCAGCGTGTCAGCGGGCACTCTCTTTCCGGGCAGCGATTGCACACTCCCGAACCCGTAAACCGCTCGCGGCGAGGTTCATCAAACCAGGGCACCACCTGAAGGAACTGGCCTGACAGCCTCGTCGTGCGGGGCGCGTGCGCGTCTTGCGCGCCCTGGATGGGTCGTCCGAAAAGTTCTATCTCTCTTCGCGATCAAAGCCTTCAGTATTCAGGCTTGACAGAAAATGACAGAAAATAAGAAGAAACTTGATTATACAGCGATGCAGGCAGCAAACGAGAGAGGTAGTCTCGGCGTCATGGATCTGCTACAGGGTAAGCAGTTTGGATCGATTGCAGAGGTAAACGCATACCTCCAGAAGGTCATCGAGGAGGAGGGCCCGCCGGAGGCACGCACTGACACTCCGCTCAAGAAGGCGCAACAGGTCGCCTACGACGCGATGGAGGCGAGCGGGCACCGGAGGGTGGAACTGGCCAGACGCGCGCTTGAGATCTCACGGGACTGCGCCGATGCCTGGGTGCTACTGGCCGATATGGAGGAGGACCCTCAAAAAGCACTGGAGTATGCCCATGAGGGCGTGGCCGCAGGGGAGCGGGTGCTCGGAAAGGAGTATATCGAGAACGAGGCAGGGAATTTCTGGTTGCTGATCGAGACGCGTCCCTACATGCGGGCGTTGCTCTCACTTGGAGATAGCCTCCTGGCGTCCGGGGATATGGATGAGGCGTTCAGGGTCTACCAGGAGATGCTGCGCCTCAACCCGGGGGACAACCAGGGCGTTAGGGATATAATTGCCCGGTGTTTTGCGGAAGCGGGCAGGGACGATCTATTTGAGATGATCCTGGAGAAATACGGCGATGACCCCGGGGCATCGATCGTCTACGGAAGACCTCTCTGGCTCTTCAGGAAGGAGGCTGGCGCGGAGGCGGCCAACAAAGCGCTCGATGATGCCGTGCGGCAGAACCCATTTGTCCCGGAATACCTGCTCGGAGAGAGCCCGTATCCGAGAGATTTGCCCGACTACTACAGTTTTGGGGACCGGAACGAGGCGATCATCTACGCACTTGGCGCAACCGGGAGCTGGGTCGCCACACCCGGTGCGCTAACCTGGCTGAAGGCGTGTATTTATCTGCAGACTAATAGCGCAAATCTATTGTAAAAATAGTATGGATGGGCTTGCTGCCCGGTTCAGGATCTTCGTC
>NZ_JASEFJ010000047.1 GCF_030019085.1 Methanoculleus sp. | reverse complement strand
CGTCAGGGCTACAGGCATACCGGATTAAAATCGGGGGTCATTTTCATACGAAAAGATGTCCTGGCAGACCACGGGGTCGCACCGGCCTCTGGCAATCGGACCGCCGGGGCCTGCCAGCCTTAGACTTCAGGCCTCAAGAATCGGTTCAAACTGCGCCTTGCCTACAGGTCCGTAGTGACTCGATATCTTCGGGTCCAGCCCGCAGATCGGGCATACATAGTCTTCCGGCAGATCCTCAAACGCGGTTCCAGGCGGGATGCCACGTAGCGGTTCACCACGCTTCTTGTCGTAGATGTAACCGCAGATCTTGCAGACGTACTTTGTCGGTTCCCAGGGCTCGAACCCCCACTTCCCGATCGGGCCTTTTCCGATCGCACCGCAGACAGGGCATTTGTAGTCGTCTGGCAGATCTTCAAACGCGGTACCTTCAGGGATGCCGCGGTGGGGTTCCCCTCTCAGAGGGGAGTAGATGTAGTTGCAGTACTTGCAGCGGTATCGCTTTACCTTCTCCATGGACATGACGTTCACCTCGCCGGAGACCTTCCGGTCAGAGACAGTACCTATGGAGGTAGGAAGGTAGCCCCAATAGATAACCCTTTCCATAGGTCAGGTCCAGGTGCGATATACCACCAAATTTGGTTCGAAAAGCAGGTTTTTGAATAAAAACGCTCATGAGGCCGCGTTCGGCCACAGGCTCAACTGATGAAAATCGAGTGGGGCGCAACAACCCGGGCGCCGTTGCCGATTTCGATACGATCTTCACCGGACGGTGGCACTTTCCCGGAGGTGCCCGGCGGCAATTGTCTCGAGAAACCACTTCAACCCCTCTCAGGTCCCCTCTTCCAGGCAGACCTCCCCTGTATCTCCGTTCACCGTCACTCTGCTGCCCGATGGGAGTTTGTAGAACTCCGGCGGCAGACGGTCGACCAGCGGTATCCCGGCGATGATGGCGCCGACTGCGATGATCGGTTCTGCCTCCCGGTTGATGATCGCGGCCGGTGCAACCCCGTTCTGCTTCAGAGCGTAGATCACGTATGACCCTACCGTCGATCCTTTGCCGTGCGGGAAGACCAGCACCTTCCCGGTGACCGACTGACCTTCAAGCGGATGGCCGTGCTCAACTACTATGCCGGTCTCGGGGTCGACACCGGAGAGGAAGGATATAGGTTCGGATGATACCAGAAGTTCTCCTGTTCCGCGACCCCTGGATATGCCTCTGCCCTGCATGATGACCTGCACCACAGTATAATGTAGGTGGAGACTTAACTATATGATTGACATGGACGAAACCATTGGCAACAGTTCCAGCAGCAGTAATGAGCACGACATGCTCACACTCCAGATCCAGGAGCTGAAGGCGCAGATCCTGGACTACAAACTCAAGAACGAGTTGCTGGAGAAAGAGGTCCGGCAGCTCCGCAAAGAAAATGCTCAGTTAAAGCGGGTGCCGCTGTTTGTTGCCGCTGTGGTCGATGTGCTCGAGAACGGCGAAGTCTACCTCCGACAGCAGGGTAACAACCAGGAATACCTCACGGTCGTCAACGATAAACTGCACGGCACTCTTAAACCCGGGATGAAGGTGGCGGTGAACAACACCCTCTCGATCGTCAAGGTTATCGGCAACATATACGATGCGCGTGTCAGGGTCATGGAACTCGACGAGCAGCCCAACGTGACGTTTGACCAGATAGGAGGTCTGAGAGACGAGATCGAGGAGGTCAGGGAAGCGGTTGAGTACCCGCTCACAAAACCCGAGATCTACGAACGTATCGGGGTTGAACCGCCAAAGGGCATCCTCCTCTACGGCCCGCCGGGCACCGGGAAGACCCTGATCGCCAAGGCGGTTGCCCGCCAGTCCAGAGCGTGCTTTATCAGGATGTCAGGGAGCGAACTCGTCCACAAGTACATTGGTGAAGGCGCTCAGTTAGTGCGCGAACTATTTACCCTCGCCCGGGAACGTGCTCCGGCGATCGTCTTCATCGACGAGATCGATGCGATAGGTAGCATGCGTACAAACGACGGCACTTCCGGCAGCGCCGAGGTTCAGCGGACGCTGATGCAGCTCCTGGCCGAGATGGACGGCTTCGGGAACCGGGGCAACATCAGGATCATGGCGGCAACGAACCGGATCGATATGCTTGACCCGGCACTCCTCCGTCCCGGCCGGTTTGACCGGATCATCGAGATCCCGCTCCCGGATTCCGAGGCGCGTCTAGAGATACTGAAGATCCACAGCTCAAAGATGACACTCTCCCCGAACGTGGATCTGGCCGCTGTTGCGGAACTCGCCGGGAAAACCACCGGCGCAGAACTGCAGGCGATCTGCCGGGAGGCCGGGATGATGGCAATCCGGAGAAACGCCGACGCTGTTGCCCAGGAAGATTTCATCGCGGCCATCCGGAAGGTGAAGCGCGAGGCGGCTGCGCCGCCAGACACCCGGATGTATATCTGATGGGGTTCATCCCCACCCACCAGTTTTTCTTTCGACCCACAGGTTCACCGACCCTTTAGATCTACCGCATTGGTGAGACACCCATTACACTCCATATCTCCAGGATAACCTCCTCAGGGACACGGTATCGATGGAGAATCGCCTTCGTGGGGGAGGGAGGCGGAACGTCCCCCGCCCCTGTCTTGACGTGTTACCGGGACACCCTGTTTTCGG
>NZ_JASEFJ010000046.1 GCF_030019085.1 Methanoculleus sp. | reverse complement strand
TCCCCCTCCGGTTCGATGCTGCAGTAGATCCTCCCCGCACCGCAACCACCGATGAAGTCGGCGAGGAGTGCCGTCCGACCCTGGATCGCACCCCCGGCGTAGAAGTGACCGACGGGAACCCCGCCCCCCTCTTCCTCAAGCGCCACAGAAGCAAGCTGTGGCGCCGTGGAAAGAACCTCAGGGCCGCTGCCCTCCCGCGTCCGGGCGAGGGCGTAGTGCAGCAGGTCCCTCCGCTCATCGGGAGATATGTCCTGGTCGACCATCTCCACCCCCCTCCCCGTCGGGATGAAGTTAAAGCACATCAACCGTTTCACACCGAGGTCTGAGGCAAGCCGGTAGATATCCGGGACCTGATCGTAGTTTGACCGGGTTACCGTGGTTGCAATACAGGTATAGAGACCTGCCTCCACACAGTTCCTTATACCCGCGATGGTGCGGTCAAACGCCCCCGGCATCCCGCGGAACGCGTCATGACTCGCCGCGTCCTTGCCGTCAACCGATATCTCCACATACTCGATACCGGCATCACGTATCCGCCCGGCCATCTCCGGGGTGATGAGCGTTCCGTTGGTGGCGAGCGCCACATAGAGGCCGTGTTTGCGGGCATGGGCAGCCACCTCGAAGAAGTCCTTTCGCATCAGCGGTTCCCCGCCGGAGAAGGCTATCACAACCACGCCGGCATCCGCGAGTTCCTCCACCAGACGTTTTGCCTCTTCGGTATCGAGCTCATGGGGGAGCGCTTTCTGCGCATCCTGGTAACAGTGGGTGCACCTCAGGTTGCAGCGGTGGGTGAAGTCCCAGACCACAAGGAAGGGGGCGTTCACGATCTGAGGTATCGTGATACCGTAACGCGCGATCCCCTCAAGCACGTTCTTGAGTCCCCGCACGAAGACCGGCTCATTGAGCCCCTTCTTTATATCGTCCTCGTTCACCCCGAAGACGCGGCTGCTCCGGTGGAGGGTATACCCCACCATCCGGCCCGCCAGCCTGCACCTCCAGCACAACCCTTCACTCGAACCCTGGTAGTAGCGGATGGCGTTGGTAAGACGATCCCCGCAATCATCATCCTGCGTAACGAAGCGGAGCACGCTCCGGGAAACCGGGTTCCCGAGCCACCGCCGGACCGCAGGAAGTACATGAATACGATCATCTGACAATCAGTATCACTCCTGCAGTGCCCTCAGGACGTTATCGTTCTGGGAGACGCTCTGGATACACTCTCCCCCCTGAGAATACTTAAGGATTGTTGACGCCGGGGTGAGGTTGCCGGCGGCCCCCGGATCGACGACTCTGTGGCGAGAGTTACCTCCGGGACCTCGGGCTTCTCGGGACAGCAAAAGGCTTGACGGTCATCTTCGGTGGCAACTCAGGCGGCCGCCCCCGGACCGGAGATCTCGTCGCAAAAGACCTCACACCAGATGAGGCGCTCGACCTCGTCCGCCGTCTTCTGGAGTACTACCGCGACAACGCAGACGCGGGAGAGAGGACCGCACGGTTCGTCGAGCATGTCGGTTTTGATACCATCAGAAAGGGATTGAAACCGCCTTCATCCACCGGATGACGGCGTGCCGCCGATACAGTCGGCGTTTGCGATCATCCGGTTCACAAACTGCCTCTGGACACAGGTTATGAACGGCAGGGTTATCACCACTGCGTTTCGGAGACCGTCCTGGCGGTAGATGATCATGCAGACGCGGTCATCAGCGATGAAGATGTAGTCGAGCTCGAACGCCGAGCCATCCACCGGGATCGGCCCGCAGTATATCCGCTCAAAGATCTTCTCCTGGAAGAAGGGGCAGAAAGGCCTCGGGATGTATAGAGAGGCGTTCCCGAGCGGTTTTGCGATCCCGCGCTTCCCGTTCGGGAGGAGGACGCTCACCGGGTGGTCCCGCGAGGCATCCGCAATCTGGCGGGAAAACTCCCCGATCTCCCGGTAGTCCAGGCAGACTACCGCAAGGTCGCGGGAGAGACCGGCAAAGAGCGACTCCAGGTGACGCTCGATCCCCCACTCCCCCTGAACGTATCGGATCGGCGAGTTCTTCGACCGGGCATCGAGCGAGAGGGTCGCGAGTCGCTGCAGCGCCGCCGTCGCCGCGGTATCGAGATCGCCCGAGAGGCGGCGGACGACAAAGGCCGGATCGGCCGGGATGTAGACGTGCGGGTTCCCCCGCCGGACGGTGATGAAACCCCGGCCGGCAAGCCCTTCGGCGATGTCGTAGACCCGTGGACGCGGCACTCCGCCAGCCAGGTGTATCTGGCGGGCGCTTCCCTCCCCCATCCCCACAAGCGTGGCGTAGACCCGGGCCTCGTAATCTGTCAGCCCGAGCCTCGTGAGGTTGCGGATCAGGCCATCCATAGTTGTTACTATGAGAGTTACACGACTCTTAAACCCTCACACAGATCATACTCCTCCAGGGAGAATGCCAGAAACGATCATCGAACGAATCCAGAGGTTCTTCCACCGGGACCGCCAAACCGACCAGAGAACTCGCGATGAGGCCATACACCTGCTGATCGACTCATTCAGTGAAGACGGCAGGGAAGTTGCAGGGCGCCGGGGGCAGGTGACACTGGATGGCATCCAGGCTACCTGCCGCCGGATGCAGGCCGCAAGGACAAAACGCGACCTGCTTTTGATCATCGCCGGCGAAGTAACGAAGTTTGACCTCCACGACCTCGAGACGATCTACGCCAGGTTCGAGCGCAAGGTAGACCACCTCCCCGAGGGCTACCGCGACCGCCTGCTTGGAAGCGTCCGCGACGAGATCTTTTTGGCACACCACCGCCTCATCCTCCTCTCCCGTAACGGCGGCGACGAAGACTGGCTGGATGAACCGCCGCCCCCTCTGCTTGGCGCCTACTGCACGATGCTTGTGGAGGCCTGCACGGAAAAGGCGCGGGAGAAGGATCCCGGCCACCTCTACCTGAACTACCTCCTCTCCGCGTTCACCATGTTTGTCATGGGAGAACCCGCCCACCCCGTCGGCACCCCGTTCCCCGGCGGACAGATTGTCGACGAGTGGGAGGGAACCTACCTCTGCCCCGTCAGGGAGAAGGCCGACGACGTGCCCTTCGCCCTCTGTCCTTACTGTCCGGCAGTCCAGAGCACGGAACCGACCTTCCCGGATATGCG
>NZ_JASEFJ010000045.1 GCF_030019085.1 Methanoculleus sp. | reverse complement strand
TCCCCTGCTTCTAGGATTGTAACATTCTGCACCGCTACGTTCAACCAGCGCGTATCTTTGTTGTTCAACCCGAAGATGTCGCAAGGGCGCTCGGCCCCTTTGGCTCATCGCGCCTCCATCAGGAGGTCAGAATCGGTGATGCTCCCCTCGATGAACGTCACCCGGGGATGATCGAGGAGGTGCTCGATGTTTCCCCGCCGGCCGGTGGCGAGGTTGTCGATGATGACGACGTCGTGATCGCGTGCTAACGTGTCTGCAAGGTTCGAGCCAGGCCGGCCCCGCCGGTGACGATGTAGCGCATGAAGAGATTATGGCGGTGGAGGTGTTTAGGGCTTTCTGAATGGGGCTGCAACTGCAGTCTTATTATATGCGCGGAACGCAGGTTTGATCGTTGTTGTGAGAATGTGCTTGCCGGTCCATGGACGTTGCAGATGCACGTGGAGTCCAAAGGGCAGGGCCCGCGGCACGGAGACGCACCTTCCGGCGAATGGATCAGGGCCCCTCCCCCGCGACCCTCCTGATCACCGGTTCCGCCTCCAGGAACATCTCGTCGACGAAACGAACCGCCTCTCTGGCCTCCTCGTACGGGATGTGGGGTTTTAACCTGACGATCTCCCGTGCCCTGGCGTCGCACCCGCCGTTTCGCATCGCTTTTGTTACGTACAGGGCCGTCGAGATCTTCTCCAGGTCTTTGACGCCCTTCTGCCCGAACTTCCGGGCGACAAAGGATACTGCGGGCCGGTACCTCTCCAGCGTCCGGGGCACGTTTGCCTTTAGTCTTTTGCCCTCTCTCGTCGTCTTCAGGGTGTTCCCGTACGGTTCGGGTCTGATCTCCCACTCGAGGAGCCCGTCGGCTCGCATCGATCCCAGCTCGTCCGAGAGGTCAAATGAGAAGGGGCCGTGCTTGTACAGAATGTACGGGAACTCCAGCGGTACCCCCATCATCTCTTCGAGGAAGTAAGCGGCTTTCTGGATATGCGTCTCGCCGCACCAGCTCCCGTGCTTTGTGAGTTTGTCTATGAGTTCGAACAGCAGCCCATCCCTCTGTATCTGTTTCATACTTCGTCCTCCCGTTCCAGTGCGGATTCGATAATACTTTCGCGATTTTCCTTTAGCCACTCCCTCCCGGCATCAAGGAACGTCGAGTGGATATACACCGTATCCGCCGCCACTTCAGGCACATGCTGAAGAGTGTCCGACATCGAGAGGGAAGAGGCGATCCTCCCGTCCAGTTCGAGAACCGGGAACATCACGCGCCCTGCAGACTTCTTCGGTCTGTCGTGGCGTACATTCTCCTCGCCGAACTCTTCACATGCGGCGATGTAGATTGCCTGTCCTGCCTCTCTGTTCTTCTGGACGTCGTTCGGGTTTCGCGTATACAACACCCGGTAGTGGTTTCTCATCACAATCCTCTGCGCGGCGTCATGTCCGGGAAGTCCGGGATCCCTGCTAGCTCTCCATATCGCGGACATCACCTCGTTGTCGGTGAGGTCCAGATGCTCTGTGACGTCGGCAGGGAAACGGCCTCCGTCAAGCCATGCACACAGGAATTCTTTCAAGTGTATATCATAGATGCGCCGGATGGGGTGAAAGTATAACTGGCTGAACATAAAGTACCGCGCAAGCAGGAGTGCTTCTGCCGACTGAAGCCCGCCGCCCTCCACTCCGAGAGCAGGCTCTGTCGACCCGTCTTCATAGGCCTTGGGAAGAACTCTGAGCGTCTCTATTAAGCGATAGTGATCGAACCGCCCGTACGCCACGCCGGTGTGATGTGAATCCCGGAGAAGATAGTCCATCCGATCGGCGCCGAAGGTATCTCCCGTGATGATCTCCGAGAGGATCGCCTCGGTGTTCGAAAAGATCTCCTTCGTGTAATGCTTCGGGCCCAGTGCGAGTTTAGCTACATCTTCTGTCTGAACCTTCAGTTTCCTCCAGAGTTTCTCCATCTCTTCGCTTTCGATGAGCCGGAGCGTCATTGTCTCATGATTGCAGCCCGGGGGGAACAGGTCCTCTGAGGCATGGGAGAAGGGTGCATGGCCGATGTCATGGACAAGAGCGGCCAGCCTCAGGACACGCTGGTAGTATGTCCTCTCATAGTCACCCTCGATATCCAGGGCATCGGTGCATCCGTTCTCCATGACGGAGTTGTAGATCCGGGTTGCCAGTTCCATGACGCCGAGTGAGTGTTCGAACCGCCTGTGGGTTGCGCCCGGATAGACCAGATTGGTCAGTGCAAGTTGGTGGATATGGCGAAGACGTTGGACCGGCGCAGAGTTCAGAACCAGCCTCTCACCTGAGTCCATATGGACAAACGCATAGATCGGATCCCTGATCTCGTGGTTATTCTTTGTCACCATCTCTCCTTCGCCTCAAGCGGCCTCCTCTTGTGCACAACCTGTTTTGTGGAATTCTTCCTCAATGCATGAGTGGCGATCAGGTTGTGATATACTTTCCGATGTACTTCAGGTGATCTGGCGGGTTCAAACGCGATACTTGGCAAATCTCTCCTGTATAATGACTATCCAAGGGTCTTGAGCGGTCATCTTGATCCGGCCCGTCTAATGCTGGATCAGGCAGATCGCTCTTCAGGACAGGTATCAGGTAGTTCGGCTGATGCAGCAGCTCCAAGAAAAACCGCAGATCAATCTTGAGGGGAAGGGGAAGCGGGTATGTCTATCGGGGATAAATCGAATGTGATTGTCCACATTCCCATCACATTTTCAAAACTGAAATGTGCGCAAATCGTGAAGTCATCATTTCATGGCATTCCTTCGATCATCCTTGCCCATGATCGCCCCCATCACCCACCCCCAAGCACCCGCACGATCACCGCCACCACCCCGCCGACGACCCCGCCGGCCCCGGCGCTGATCGTGGAAACCCGTTTTTCTTCTCCGGCCTTCTCCGCTCGCCAGCCCTCCAGCGCCCGGAGCCGGACCTCGAATTCTTCATCCTGCGCCTCCATTCTCTGCAGGGTTTTGCAGATCCACTTCACATCGCGGTTCGTCTCGTAGACGAGCTCCCGGGTGGTCTTTTCGTTGGTCATCCACGTAATCCTCCCGCGGGGCTATAAGATGCCGGGGACAAAAAGGCTGACCGTAACGGTTATATTTCAGAATTCGAGCCCAATTCGGGCTTCTCGATAAAGTCAGGCTGATACCCTCCCGGGTCTACCCTATAGTTGTCTGTCATATTCCCGGGAGCATGCAGGCACGGAAGACGCTTCGCGTCTTCCTATCAGGCACAACCAGAGGGTTGCGCCGTGCCACGGAAGATACGTCGCAATCTTCCCATCAGGCACAACCCCAAGAGTTGTGCCGTGAGGAGTTACCAACCATGGCAGACTTCGTTCAG
>NZ_JASEFJ010000044.1 GCF_030019085.1 Methanoculleus sp. | reverse complement strand
GGCGATGTTCGTGGCGCCGCCCCAGACGATGGCGCCCCCGACCTTCTCGGTCATCTGCTGCACCTCGAGCGCCGAGAACGAGACGGGCGCGAGGACTTCCATGAGGTCGGCGGTTCCACCGGCGCCGGTGATGGCGCGGGAACTGGTCTTCGGGATCAAAAGGCCGCTCGCGGCGATGATCGGTGCGATCAGGAGGGTGATCTTGTTCCCGGGCACACCCCCGATGGAGTGCTTGTCGACGATGGGGTGCCGGGTGAAGTGGAGGCGCTCCCCGGTCTCGACCGTGGCCCTCGTCAGGTATTCCACCTCATCCATGTCGAGGCCGTTGATGTAGGACGCGGTGACGTAAGCGGTGATCTCGCCGGGCGAGAGGATCATTGTATAGAGTACTGACATAAAAACGCTTAATAACTTATGATAGAAACCGAAGAGGGGACCCATGGGGTAGTGGACATCCTTTTGGGCTTCGAACCCAAGGACGCGGGTTCAATTCCCGCTGGGTCCGTTAATCTTTTGGGGTGCGTGAGCCACGCACCCGAACAATCGTTACATGAGCCGGATATACGCCTGACGGCGTTCCCCGACCTGGATGGGTGGAAAGAGCAATCCGGCATCGGGCACGTCGTCTGCAGAGGCGCGTACCCGGATCAGGTATTCGCCCGGCGGGAGGCCCCGGACATGAAGCGAGGAGGTTTCGCCGACCACGGTGCCGTCCGGGCTCAGGACGTCGAACCGCACCCAGGAGAGGCCGCCGTCGTTTGAGTACTCCACGGACTCGGTCACAGTCCCGGTCCCGGTGTAGGTAAGGTCCCAGGCGACGGAGAGGATCTCTTCGACCGGTTCCGCACAGGTGTAGCGGGGATTTGAGAGCGCGAGCGTCGCGGAGCCGAACCCCGTGTTGCTGAGATCAGGAACGGCCGTGACGAAGGTGTCGGGGAGGGCGAGCTCCGCCGCGTCGTTGAACCGTATCGCGGATCCGGGCCCGAAGATGTTGATGTTGCCGTCGGTAAGCACCCTCAGGCGGAACGTCGCCTCCCAGGTCTGGCCGAGGTGGACCGTCCCGATCTCGAATGCCAGGTTCCGGTCGTCGTTCCAGTCGTCGGTCTGATTGAGGGTTCTTCTCGGCACAATCACATAATGGCCCGTCTCGTTCTCGACTGCGCTCTCGATGACGGTCGATACTCCGTCTTCGTAGACGTAGGAGAACACCCGCCCCCCTTCCCGTTCTTCGCTATTGACCTGAATCGTGCCGAAGTCGATGTTTATCGTGGTGTTGACGCCGGCCTCCGTCTTGAGGGCTCCGGCAATATCGGCGTAGATCGGGCCCAGGGCATCCGGGGCCGGTGCGTGGTAGTACCTCCCACCGGTCGATTCGGCAATGCTCTGCAGCGTCGATCGCGCGTCGCCGGAGAGGCTCTCCGAGTACGAGATCGTGAAGATGCGGATCTCGTTGTCCGCGGCGTACGCCGCCAGGTTCTGCCACCTCAAGGGGAGATCCTCGTACCGGTAATAATTCCGGGTCAGTGTCCCGTACCCATCCGGCGATGAGCGGGTCGAACCCGAACCCCGGGCGAGCGGGTCACCGTACCAGTTGTAGTCACCGTCGGAGAGGAGGACCACAGCCTTCACCGAACCGCCGTCCGCGCCGGCGACCAGGTGGTCGATCGAGACCTTCAGCCCGTGCCGGAGCGGGGTGCCGTGGTCGGGGACGATACCGTCGAGCGCATCCTTCACCGCCTGGAGATCATAGGTGAGCCCGGTATCGAGCGTAGCGTAGTCGCTGTAGGTCTTCGGATATGTATAGTCGTTGTCGATCTCGTGCGCGCCGATACCGGAACTGGCACCGGGGCGTGAGATACGGCCTTTGCCACCAAACGAGACGGCGGCCGCGCGATCGTAGTTCTCCGAGAACTGATCCACGAAGACCTTTGCCGCCTCGCGGACCGAGTGCATCCGATCGGGGTCGTCGTAGAGCATGCTTCCCGACCGGTCGGTGCAGAGCACCACGTCGACCGGGTCTGGCCGGAACGCCCAGCCGTCGCCCTTCAGCCGGATCGTGACGTCGACCGTATCGTTCACCGCCACCGTCTCGGGGGAGACCGTCGCCTCCACCGAGAGATAGGGGTAGTTCTCCCAGGCCAGGGGGATCGTCCGGGTGGTGCCGTTCCAGGTCGCGACGACGCCGCATTCGCCCCTCGCCGCTGCGCTCCAGCGCGGATCCCTCCGATCGGTCGTGAACGCACCCGGGTAGAACCGGACGACGGCGTAACCATCTTCATCGGTCACGGCAGAGGGCGCGGAGAGATAAGGGGCCGCAACCTGCGCGAATTCGCCGGTATCGACGTTTCGGATGGCGAAGGCCACCTCCTCTCCACCGACCGGGTTTCCTTTCACGTCGACGACCTTCGCACGAAGAGTTGCCGGCTGCGAACCCGGCACGTCGAGGCTCGGCATCGACTGGGGGCTTGCCGAGAGGAGCATCTCTACAGGAGCGGTGTGAACGAACTCAACGACCTGTGATACCGTCACGCTTGTGTTGTCCACGGCCGTTGCAGTGACGGTGATCCTCCCGGTGGTATCCTTCGGGCCGTAGGTGAGGCAGGCGACACCCGACCCGTTCGTCGTCAGGATGGTGTCTTCCCCTGCAAGCGTGGTGGTGACCCTGATATCACGGCCGGCTGCGGGGTTGCCCCAGGCGTCGAAGAGCCGGTAAGTCAGGGTGAACGTGCTCTGGCCGTCGGCGGGCTGGTAGGGGTTCGGATCGGCATCGGGGTTGACCAAGACGGCGATGGCGGCCGGATGTCCGGTTGGGAGGCCGCGAATGGAGATGTAGCGGTCGATCCCGCCTGAAGGAACGGCAATCCGGACGATGTTCTCGCCGACGGTTCGGCCGGTTCTGAAGGGGACCTGGACAAAGCCCGTGGCGTTGACCGTCCGTTCGATCTCGGGTACCGGTACTCCCCCGTCGTCGATGAAGACGGCGTCGTCACAGACCGAACCGACGCTGAAGCGGACAGTCTCGGGAACCCGGGTGTCATCCACCGGGTTGCCGTACCGGTCGGCCAGCCCCACGGTGATGACAGTGACGGTGCCCGCGGCAACCTCGAACTCGTAGTCAAGATAGGTGATGCGGTTGGCCGGGCCGTGATCGATCGGGAGGAAGAACGTCTCTTCGACGGTTCCGGCCCGTGCGGTTATCACGGCAACACCGCTCGCCGTCCCGGGGCTGAACGTTGCGGCCGCGGTTCCGGAGGTACCGGTGGTGACGGCTGTGGGCGATATGCGGCCGAAAGCCGGGTCGACCTCGAACACCACGGTGCAGTTCTCGAGCGGCATCCCGCTCCCATCGAGGACCTGCACGGTTATTTCAGCGGTATCGGTTCCGCCTGCCGCAAGCCAGCCGACATCGCTCGATATGATGATCCGGTCAGGGCCCGTCGCACTCACCGCAGGAACGATCAGGCCGAGCAGGATCATGAGGAGGAACACTTTTGTAAAATCCATGCTGAGATCAGGGAGCCGTGATCCCACACATTATATATAATGCTTTTCATTTGATCCAGATTGTTACGGATCATAAATGACACCAAGAAACCAACGGATGTCAAAAATACTATCAATATATCGTATTTTTTAATCCGAGAATAAGCAGGAAGATCACTTCACTCGCATAACAATAATATAGGGATTATTTAAAG
>NZ_JASEFJ010000043.1 GCF_030019085.1 Methanoculleus sp. | reverse complement strand
GCGAACGGGCGCTGCTCTACCGGATCGCGGAGCTGTCGGTTGCGGGCACCGATATGATAGGGGGAGCTGTCTTTGAGGAGGTGCAGGACTACCTCCCGGTCGGGAAGACGACCTACCACGAGCACCTCAACGGGCTTGCGAGGGCCGGGATCGTCGATCTCGTGCCCGGGGCGGGCCGGGGACGGGAGGTGCGGCTCCGGTACGACCCGGAGGAGGTGGTCGCCGTCTGCAAACCCCCGGACAGAAGGTGAGTTTTTACATACCCGGATTCTCTCCGGGATCTGATATTCCTTCCCGATTCTTCGATTTTGTGATCGGCCCGTAAAGCAACGCTTATATGGGGCCGGCCGCTTTTTCCGGGATATTTGGCGCACCCTTTTAACCGGCGGCTCCCGACGATGGTGTATGCGCCGGGGCGAGTCCCGGTGCAGGGAGATGTCTTGAATGCAAAACGAAACCAGAAGAACCGAACCGAAAACCAGCGGCGGCAGCCCGGACCTGAAGTGTGACCGCACCGTCGACAAGGCCGCCACGGGTACATCTTCACCGGAAGAGATAAACGTCTCCCCGGTGCCGCTCTTCCTCGTCCCGTGGGCAGTCGCGGACGAGATCCGTCGGCACGGACTGGCAATGCGCGAGATCAATGTCCCCCAGACACGGAACCATCAGTATGCGATCAGAGTCAAGCGGGGGCGGAGACACTGGCCTGCACAACCGCAGGCAGGTTACTTGTTGGTGTGGAGGTGGAGCGCTGTCAGATCGCACCCGAAGATGTAATAAACCTGATCTTTGCCGATCGGTCAGCCCCGATTACATGCGAGAGATTGCTACGCAGAGGCGATTTATCACAGGACAGATTGCAATCAAGGGGCACGCAACCCTAAATCCGGCTGGAAGGGCGGTAGAGATCCAGACCCTGGTCGAAGGAATCTACCACATCCGGTATGCTGAACGAAAGTAACCACGTTTTCTGGGAGATACGGCCTGCAAAAGCAGAAACGGTTCTCAAAATAGTATCTCGTGGATAGAGAGAAACACACGGTTCAAGTTCTTTGATGATTACTCCAACAAACGACTATCAATGCACAGCCTATGTAGTTGTTTAACCGCAGACCATTGGTGGGGAAAACATGAAGGGCGTTAAGTCAATACTTTTTGCTTTCTGCCGTTAATGGAACATTCATCACGCTCATCATCACGTTCCTGATCTGTTCCAGGAAGAAAGAGAACCATGAGATCCTGAAAGATTTCAAGCGAACAAAGCATAGGGAACAGTTCGTCGTCGGTAAAACAACTTCCGTTTTCACCACTTGATATTAATCAGGGGATCACGCTACCAATAACATCCATCTTATACAGAGTGTGAATGCCTTAAAAATATAAGAGGTAATCTGAGAAATATGATTTAAGAGCTTCCATAACTTAGAAATTGATATCTTGTTCAAAGCAAAAAACTATTCATGGATTATCCGGCGGGAAATAATAAGATTATTAAATATCTGAATATAAAAAAAATCAATCTTCTTGCCTTTGGTTTGTATTGTACCCTCACATATATTATGGTATATCTCCCGGTATCGATAGATCTGAATAAAACGTATCTAGGTCATAGTGAAGTCGTTTTCTGGTCAAACTACTTTTGGTGGTTTGATTATGCCCTTACAAACTCGTTAAACCCCCTTCACCACAGTTTCATATTTTACCCTCTCGGTCTGGACATGGTGGATTCCATTTTCCCACAACTCTTATTTGTCCCGGTTACCCATTTTTTCGGGTCTGTCGTAAGTTATAATCTATATGTTTTGTCCACATTCGTCCTGGCGGGTTATGGGATGTTTCTCCTGGCAAATTATCTGCTTAAGGAACCCCATGCCGCATTCATAGCAGGGATTATTTTCGCATTTTTCCCATTCCATTTTGGAGCAAGCTGCGGTCACCTACACACATTCAGCGTTCAGTGGATTCCCTTTTTTGTACTGTTCTTCCATAAGATGTACGAGGATCCGAGGAATTTGAATATACTTCTAGCAAGCCTCTTCTTCGCAATAAACGCATTAACCTCTTGGACAATCGCAGTTATGCTTGCAATTTTTTGTCTCCTTTATGTGGGATATAGAATAAAGGACACAGTTTCAAAAGAATTCCTTTTAAAATTCAGTGCGTTCTCCCTGATATCTCTTGCTTTAATTGCCCCAGGGTTGTACTTGATACTTAAAAATATTCTGACAAATAAGTATATGATCCAGTCCTTGGGCAGTTTTATAACATATTCTGCAGATATATTGGGCTTCGTTGTGCCATCCCCATTCCATCCAGTGTTCGGAAGTTTTTCAAACCAGATATACTCTAATTTCACGGGAAACTACAGCGAAAACATTGTATTCATCGGATATACTGTCATACTACTGGCAATAATAGGAACACGTTCATTGATAAAGAGTAAGTCTGGTAGGTTCATTCTGATCTGCTCGGGCGTGTTTTTAGTACTGTCTCTTGGCCCTGTATTACATATTTTTGGCATATGGCAGTTTACAGATTACAATTTGACGATAATGTTACCGGGCATAATCACCAAATATATCCCGTTTCTCAATATGATAAGAGTGCCATCCAGGTATGACATCGTGGTTATGTTTTGTTTCGCACTGATGGCAGCCTATGGATTTAAACGTCTTGTCAAGGCAATACCTGCGGGCAAGGTAAATAAATATACCTTATGCGCTGTAATCTCTGCCATACTGATATTCGAATTCGTTGCAGTACTCCCAGTTCAAGATGTGAAAGTAACTCCAGAATTCTACTATAACATCTCACACGATGATAGTGCTCCGATAATGGAGATTCCTCTCATTCGATCGCCGCTTGATAAAAGCAAAGGCAATACGATGATATCCTATTACGAATACCAAAAAACTCACCAAAGGCCATTTCTAGGGGGGTATTTTAATCGGTTAAACCCCGTGTATGCGGAGTATATGGATACAGATCCCGTGTTAAAATACCTGTATTTCGGAGAGGAAGAGATCATCCAGCCCTCGATGACGGACAAACTGGCATATTTAAGGTGCAATTACAACGTTTCATATGTAATATTGCACAAAAATTATCTGGATAAGGATGATCTGGATCTATTAATCGCTTACTTAGGAGATTCTTACACAATAGATGCATCTATGCAAAACGACCAACTGGTCGTCTATAACACGGATGTGGTTTCAGGAGAATCAATAAGGGGTTGTAATTCCAAAGTTTTGCTCGGAGGTGGCTGGCACGGGTTGGAAAACTGGGGAGGTACGCCAACCAGATGGACCCAAGATAATGCTACACTTATTATAGAATCAAATGCCGATCAACAAGTGGAACTAAGTTTCAACACGCGAAGTTTTCACCGCACAAAAACCCTAGAAATCTACGTAAACGGCTACCTCGTCCAGCAAACAACAGTTCCTACAAGTTTCATCCACATCTCAATACCCATCCAATTCCACAAGGGCAAAAACACCATCCGGCTCCACGTGCCCGAAGGGGCCGAGCGCCCCTGCGATATCCCTGAGTTGAATAACAAGGATACACGCTGGTTGAGTGTGGCGGTACAAGGCATCACAATTGAGGAAGTGGAATAAAATTCTCGGCAACAAGTTTCTGAGATTTCTAAAAAACTCTTTGCTGAAGAGGGACACTTCCTCTTGATTCACACATCGAACCTAACGACCTGTTCCTGCAACTCCTGCAAATTCCCTCCCGAGCAGCCTGAGTATCTTCCAGAGTTCCGGGGTCATAGTCGTGATAGTCACAGTTTCCTTCTCCTCTGCCCAGAACTGCAGTTCCCGGACTCCACGGAAGCGGAAGAACATCCACTTCAGGGTTGGGTTTGGGGTCTGCTTCATCGTCTGGCTGGTCACCGTTTCGCCGGTTCCCTACAGGTATCGGCTCCGTCGGAACTCGGTTATCGCATACACTAAGAGAGAATACCATGATCATCGCCAGCGCCTGGATCCGGGAAGGTTTCTTGAGATGGATATCCACTACCCGAAACGAGGGATTTTTTAGCCCAAACTCCTCACATATTAGGGAATATATCGAGGTTGAGTTTCTCGGCGATTTCTCGGACCTGCTTTGGCACCTCGGTC
>NZ_JASEFJ010000042.1 GCF_030019085.1 Methanoculleus sp. | reverse complement strand
CATTCCGCGAACTGCGGCACCTCTCCAACGGCGCCGCGAACATCCTCCTTAAGTACGGGATCAAGAAGGGCGACCGGGTCATGCTGATGCTCCCCCGCATACCCGAGTGGTGGATCTTTGTCCTCGCGCTCATCAAACTCGGCGTCGTCTTCTGCCCCTGCCCCACGATGCTGACGCCAAAGGACATCAAATACAGGGTGCAGACCGGCAAGTTCCGGATGATCATCACCGACAGCGAGAATGCTGACAAGGTCGACCGGGTCGCCGACGCCTGCTCCATGCTCGACACCCTTCTACTGGTGGACGGCGAGCGCGAGGGCTGGGCAAGTTACCCCCACGAACTCGATTACCCCGCGCCGGTATCGCACCACACCGTCAGCATGCCGGTCGCGAAGAAGACAAGATCGACCGACCCGATGATGATCTACTTTACCTCCGGCACCACCGGCGAGCCCAAGATGGTGCTCCACAACCACGCCTACCCGCTCGGGCACATCGTCACCGCCTCGCTCTGGCAGGACGTCACGGCAAACGATCTCCACCTTACGTTCTCCGATACCGGTTGGGCGAAATGCGCCTGGGGCAAGATCTTCGGGCAGTGGATCGCCGGTGCCTGTATCTTTGTATACGATGTCAGGGGAAAGTTCTCGGCAACAGAACTCCTGCCGGTGATCGAGAAGTACGAGGTGACCACCTTCTGCGCACCGCCGACGGTCTACCGGATGCTGATCCTGGCAGACCTCGATAAGTTTGACTTCCGCGAACTGCGGCACTGTTGCAGCGCCGGAGAACCCCTCAACCCCGAGGTTATCCGGGTCTGGAAAGAGGGCACAGACCGGTTAATCTACGAAGGTTACGGCCAGACGGAGACTGTCTGCTGCATCGCCACGTTCCCCTGCATGGAGCACAAACCAGGGTCGATGGGAAGACCGGCACCGGGCTGGCACATCGAGCTCCACGACGACAACGGCAACCCTGTCGGAGTCAGGGAAGAAGGAAGGATCGCGATCAGGCTCGACCCCCGACCGGTAGGACTCTTTGTTGAGTACCTGGACAACCCGGAAGCAAACCGCGAGTCATTCAAGAACGGGTTCTACTACACCGGTGACAAGGCCTACCTGGACGAAGACGGCTACTTCTGGTTCGTCGGCCGGGACGATGACGTAATCAAGTCGTCCGGCTACAGGATCGGGCCGTTCGAGGTCGAGAGCGCCCTCATGGAGCACCCCGCCGTCCAGGAGGCTGCGGTCGTGGGATCGCCTGACCTCATCCGCGGGATGGTCGTAAAGGCGTTCATCATCCTGAAACCGGGCTACCAGCCATCAGAGTCGCTGGTCCGGGAACTCCAGGCCCATGTCCGGAAGACTACCGCCCCCTACAAGTATCCCCGGTTGATCGAGTTCGTCGACTCGCTCCCAAAGACCATCTCCGGAAAGATCCAGAGGAACGTCCTGCGCGAGCAGGAACTGCGCAGGCACGTGAACGGGAGTTAGGGTTCAGTAATCTTCTTTTAGTCCCCGACGGGGGGACCCGAACCATCCCGTCCAGAACCACGGGGCTATCCAGAGCATGAAATAGCCCGCCCGAGAGGATCGCTCTTCTGCCACATCTGGTGACGATCACCCCATATCGTGCTAAATCAAAAAGGCTTATCGTTCCTGCTACAGAGTCATTCATTGCGTAATGTATGTTCAGGATACTTGCAGTCGATGACGAACCTGCGTTTCTCGAACTGACCCGTGCTTACCTGGAACTGGGTGGAGATATACAGGTCGAGACGACGTCATCGCCACTGCAGGCGCTCGATATGCTTACAGAGACCCCATACGATGTCATCGTCGCCGACTACGAGATGCCAGAGATGAACGGCATCGCACTCCTCCAGGAGGTTCGGCGCAGAGGACTCCTGACACCGTTCATCATCTTCTCCGGTCGTGGGCGTGAGGAGGCAATCATCGAGGCGCTCAACAGCGGCGCAGACTTCTACCTTCAGAAAGGCGGCAATCCTGCCGCAAGATTTGCCGAACTCCGTAACTTCGTCCTCCAGGCGGCCAGGCGACGACTTGCCGAGGTGGAGGCAAAGCGTGCAGGCGACCTCTACAGGAGCGTCTTTGAGTATACCGGTTCTGCCACCATCATAATCGAGGGGGATATGACGATCTCGCTTGCAAACACCGAGTGCGAACGTCTCAGCGGCTATTCCCGGGAAGAGATCGAGGGCAAGATGCCCTTTACGGCCTTAGTCGCGCCGGAAGACCGGGCACGCATGGAGAACTTCCACCGCCAGCGGAGGATAGACCCCTTATCGGCGCCGCGGACATACGAGTTTGGGTTGATCGACCGGGAGGGGCGACGGAAAGAGATTCACCTGACGGTCGGGATCATACCGGGAACCGATCGTTCCGTTGCGTCGCTGATCGATATCACCGACAGGAAGCGATTCGAGGAAGAACTGAAGGATGCACGCGAAGAGATGACAGCGGCGTTTGAGGAGGCGACGGCAAGCCAGGAGGCGCTCGAGGCGCAGTGCCGCGAGATGGAAGACTACCAGGCAACACTCCGTGGCATCATCGACTTCCTCCCCGACCCGACGTTTGCCCTCGACCGTGATGGCAGGATCATCATCTGGAACCGGGCAATGCAGGAACTTACCGGCGTCAGGAAGGACACGATGATCGGTTCGGGGGCGGATGCGATCTCCAGGGCGATCCCGGATCTGGTGCCGCCGTCGCTTGCGGAGAAGATCCTCGCCGGGACGATGGGTGAAAGTCCCGCCCGCGAGGTTCGCATCACCTCCCCGCGGACAGGAGAGGAGGTCTACCTCTGGGCGAAGGCATCGCCGCTCTACGACGCGGGGGGGAACCTCGCCGGCGCGATCGAGTCGATGCGTGACATCACAAGGTCAAAACAGATGGCAGACCAGATCCAGCGGCGTATCACCCTCGAACAACTGGTGAGGTTGATCTCCACACGGTTCATCAGCCTTGACCCTGTGGACCTCGATGACGCTCTCCAGGAGACGCTGGAGTTGCTCGGCTCGTTCCTCGGCGTAGACCGCAGTTACATCCTCCGGTTCTCAGCAGACCTCACCCATGCCGAGAACACCCACGAGTGGTGCGCCGAAGGGGTCGAATCACAGATCGATGTGCTGTTTAACCTTCCCGAGCACGTGATCACCTGGGGCCTCGATAACGTCAGAGCGCGGCGGACGATATGCGTCCCGGATCTTGCCGCGCTCCCAGACGAGGAGGCGGAAATACGCGACTTCCTGCTGGATTACGGGATCTCCTCGATCATCCTTGTGCCGATCACAAGCACCAGTGAGCCCCTCGGTATCATAGGGTTTGAGACCGCCGGGAAAAAACGGAGATGGTCGAATGAAGACATAACGCTGCTTGAGATCGTCGGCAATCTTTTTTCCGATCTCTTCTCCAGGCTCCGTGCACAGGAGCGACTCCTCGAGAACGAGGAGCGGTTCAGGACGCTTATAGAAAGTTCACATGACTGTTACATCCGGGTGACCGCATCACCGCGTAAGGTCGATTACATCAGCCCCTCAAGCGAGAGGTTGATCGGCTACACCCCCGAGGAGATCCTGGGTGACCCGGATTTTATCGAGCGGGTGGTCCACCCGGATGACCGGGAGATGCTCCGTGCCCTGCTGGAAGATCCGGGTGGTTACACATCGAGGGAGGGCACCCTCCGGGTTCGGCGGAAAGACGGACACTACATATGGTTCGAGGTCTCGGCAATCCCGGTCTACGGAAACAAAGGCCAACCGGTTGCGTTTCATTACGCGATCCACGATATCGACGCCTGGAAACAGGCCGAGGCAGCGCTCATCCGGGCCAACAAGAAGCTCAACCTGATGAACAACATCGTCCGCCACGACATCTTAAACCAGGTCACGGTGGTGCTCGGGCATCTTGCCCTCCTGCGTGAAGAGCCGCTCGACCCTGCCGTCGCTGGTGCTCTCGACCGGATAGAGATCGCCGCGGAGATCATCAAGTCGCAGATCGGGTTCACGAGGGACTACCAGGACCTCGGCGTCCGGGCACCACAATGGTTCCCTGTCGGGGCTCTGGTCAGGGAGGCGGTAAAAACGCTCCGGCCAAAGGGGATCAGGGTCTCCACCGATCTCGACGATCTCTATGTCTACGCCGACCCGCTCCTCTCCTCGGTCTTTTATAACCTCCTCGAGAACAGCATGCGGCACGGGAAGACCGTGACCGAGATCCGGGTCACGGCAATGCCGGACGACGGGGGTGCACGGATAATCTGGGAGGATAACGGTATCGGCATCCCCGTCGAGAACAAGCCGCGGATATTCGACCGCGGTTTCGGGAGTCACACGGGGCTCGGGCTCTTCCTGGCA
>NZ_JASEFJ010000041.1 GCF_030019085.1 Methanoculleus sp. | reverse complement strand
GCACCCCGTATCTCTTTGCGACTATGACCGCCGCCGCCTCCATACGGAGGTTGCCGTCAAAGTCCCCGCTGATGACCTGGTTGATCTCGGCGGCGATCTCCCGGGCCGGTTTACCGGTCGCGGCGGTGATCCGCGCTATCAGGTCGTCGCAGGGGCTCTCCGCCCCGGTCAGGAGATCAGAGGTGGGTTTGAACCCGAGCGGTATCTCGACCGACGCGAGATCGAAGAGCGGCCGGATGGTTCCCCCATCAATGCCGACGAGTCCTTCTTCCACCGCCCGTTCAAGGAGCCGGTTCGCCTGCTCCTTGTTCATCCATTTCCGGTCGATCGCGACGTAGAAGACGAACTCGCTCCTCTGCAACCGCTCCTTGCGCATATGCTTGAACGGCGCGGCAACAGCAATCTCAAGACTCACTCACAGGCACCCTTGAGTATCGTTCGCAGATCGATTGCATCAAGGTCGCCGTGAGACCCCTCCTTCGCAACATAGCACTCGGTCACCGCGCCTTTATCGACTATCCGGAGGTAGAAGACGTTCTCTGAGACCGGCAACCGTTTTTCCGGGGTGAGAAGGGTCTTCTGCAGGTCGATCCTGAAGTCCGCGGTCTCGGCGACCGTCTCTTCCAGCGGCGCCAGTCTGTCGAGGTCCAGGAACCGCGTCCGGCCTTCTGCGATCTGGATGACGATCCGCTCCTTGATGAGACCGTCCGGGCCGCGCCGGGTGTTATGGGTGTTGCTCAAACGTCCAATGCAGGCCAGGACATCCCGGAACGGCCGGGCGATCTCAAAGTCCAGGTCAATTGATTGGGGAAACCGGTAATATATCCTGCGCATCACTAGAACTGACGCCCGCGGAACGTAAAAAGGATGTGATCCCTTGCAGAGCACCACCTTGGGGAAACGTGATGATCGATAGAGCGCCGGGGAAGGGTACCTATCTGGCGTCACTGTGAAACATCCCACCGAAATTCCGGTTCTGTCCCCGTGCACGGCCTCCAGGGACCATCATCACGCACTGTCCCCATCCTCGCCGTCAGCACCGAGAGTGGCGATTCTCCCTGGCTCCAGTTCATAAAAGTAGAGTTCCTCAGATGGTTCCTGTCGAAGATGTACCTGGCACGGTTCCCGTAGGAGAATAACCACGCACTGCCAATAACCACCAGGGGTGCTCTACATGAACCACCTCTGTCGGATGAAAGGAACGGTAGAAAAAAGTATCTTATGGGAGCAGGACAGCGTTGACGACGCCATCCTGACTTGGCCTGCTGACGATCCGTGCGCGCCCGACCTCCGTCCTTATGATGGCCCCCCTGGTCAGGAGGTTCCGCCGGACGTAGTTAGGGTTGGCACTGTTCTCCTCAACCGTCTCGATCCTGGCCTTCCTGGTCTCGCCGGTTCTCGGGTCCGCCACACTCGCGTATTCCACCCGGAGCGCCCTGACCTTCCGGTTACCACCGTATGTCCGGACAATCTTTCTGCGATCTTCACCGATGTGCGTCTCTGCCGGAGCTCTCCCGATCTCCGACCTCTTCTTGCCACGGGAGGTGTGGTAACGCCCGCCCGAGGGCTTTCTTACTGATCTTCCCTGCCACAACATGTGACCACCGAAATACTTCTGTTGAGGACGCGGTTCCCCGGATCAGGGGTAGCAATCTCCCACTAAAGTGCTATTAGTGTACGAGAGCAGGATATTTAACTCTGCTGCTCACCCCAGGATCGCATCCAGCAACCCCTCCAGCCCAACACCCGCCTTCAGGTTCGTTCGGAAGACCTTCATCTCCGGGTTGTATCGACGGATATCCGACTCCATCCGCTCGATGTTGGCGCCGACGAACGGGGCAAGATCGATCTTGTTGATCACGCCTATGTTTCCTCCGCGAAACATCATCGGGTGTTTGTTCACCACGTCGTCGCCCTCGGTCGAACTGACAACAACGATCCTCTTCTCGGCGCCCAGCCTGAAATCGGTCGGGCAGACCATGTTGCCGACATTCTCGATAAAAAGGATATCTATCTCGTCAAGAGGCAGGTGTTCAAGGGCGTGTTCAACCAGGTGGGCGTCAAGATGGCACTCTTTCCCGGTGTTTGCGTTGTAGGCCGGGATCCCGAGGGCGACGATCCGCCGGAAATCATCGTCACCATAGACATCGCCGGCGATCGCCCCAACGCGAAGCCCGCGTTCGCGGATCAGAGGCACCAGTCGTTCGATCAGGGCGGTCTTTCCGGAACCTATGGCGCCGAGAAGGTCAAACGCCCGGACGCCATGTTCCCTGAGGTGAGCGGCATTGGCGTCTGCCAGACGGTTGTTTGCCTCGTATATATCCTTCTCCAGGTGGACGTCGATCTGATGCATGGTACATTACTGTGATGATGATCTGTTTATAGGTTAACCGCCAAGATCATAGAGCAATGAGCGCTGAACGCATCCTCTACCCATGCTACTTTGATGCCACACTCCGGCGGCGAGAAGGGCGCCGAGTCGCCAGAAACCTCGCAGTGAAGTCCCCGGATCTCTCTGCCATCGCGACAGTTCTGCGGAAGATAAAACTCCAGCACCGCCTGGAGGAGCGCCACCACCCCGCCCACTGGGTGGAGCGTGAAGGCAGGATCGTGGTGGAATGGGAGGGCAGCAAAGAGGACCTTATACGCAGGGTTGCACGCGGTCTATCCGGGCGGGGGGAGGCGTGATGTACGACCTTCACACCCACACCATCCTCTCTGACGGCGAACTTCTTCCGGCAGAACTCGTCCGGCGTGCCGCCGTCCTCGGCTATAAGACGATCGCCATCACCGATCACGCGGACACCTCCAACCTGGCCTACCTGGTGGAGTCGGTGAGCAGGTGCCGGGAAACTGCGGAGTGTTACGGTGTGAACCTCCTTGTCGGGGTGGAGATCACTCACCTCCCACCATCAATGATCCCGGCGGCCGCACGCGAAGCAAAACGACTTGGCGCCGATATCGTTGTCGTCCACGGCGAGTCTGTCCTGGAACCGGTCGCCCCGGGGACGAACCAGACCGCCTGCACCTGTGACCATGTCGACGTGCTCGCCCACCCGGGACTCGTGACGCTCGAAGACGCGCGCGCGGCAGCGGAACACGGAGTGGCACTCGAGATAACCGCACGCACAGGGCACAACCGCACAAACGGCCATGTGGTGCGGATGGCACAGGAGGCGGGATGCCACCTTGTTGTCGATTCTGATGCACACAATCCGTCCGATCTGATGTCAAAAGAAGTGAGGTGGGGGCTCACGGTCGGCGCGGGGTTGACTGAAGCGGAATCGCGGCGGATTCTCTCTCTGGATGCACTTGAGTTCCTTCAGAGATAAGATACTATATTTATATTTTAGCGAAACCTTTTTATATCTTTGTGACAAATATATATACGTTGCTAAATATTTCCAGCTATATTATCCTCCAGAGGTAGCAGTTTGCGGTTAATTGGTCGCTCTGTAGATGTTTGTGGCAATCGTTTGTTAATCTTGCGATGTGATGCTGCACAGTTGCCCCGCCTCTACGGCGAGGTTGTGGATCGCCGCCTAAAACCTCTGGGAGAGGTAGTTGAGATATTCGGGAATATATCGTCGCCCTATGCTGTAGTTCACTGCTACAATGACGTCTCCGTGCAGGCTGGCGAGAAAATCTTTGCAAAATAGGTGCATAATCAATGGCTGAAGTAGAAAAATTAAAACAACTGCAGTTGCAGCGCGAGGCCCTTAAGAAAAGGGAGGAGCAGAAAGTCAAGGAGACCGAGAAGACGCGGCCCGAGGAGAGTGTGGAGTCTGTATGCCCGGAGTGCGGCAGCCACCAGATTGTCCATGACTACGAGCGCGCCGAACTTGTATGCCAGAACTGCGGTCTCGTCATCGACGAAGAGTTTATCGACCGCGGTCCTGAGTGGCGGGCGTTCGACCATGACCAGCGCATGAAGCGGTCACGTGTAGGCGCGCCGATGACCTTCACCATCCACGACAAGGGCCTCTCGACGATGATCGACTGGAGGAACCGCGACTCCTACGGTCGTGCTATCTCAAGCAAGAACCGGGCGCAGCTTTACCGGCTACGAAAGTGGCAGCGGCGTATCCGGGTCTCAAACGCCACAGAGCGAAACCTGGCATTCGCGCTCTCGGAACTGGACCGCATGGCCTCGGCGCTTGGTCTGCCGCGGAACGTGCGCGAGACCGCCGCGGTTGTCTACCGTGACGCCGTGGAAAAGAACCTGATCCGCGGACGGAGTATCGAGGGTGTTGCAGCAGCGGCACTGTATGCGGCGTGCCGGCAGTGCAGCGTTCCGAGGACACTCGATGAGATCGCAGAGGTATCCCGTGTCTCGAGGAAGGAGATAGGACGTACCTACCGGTTCATCTCACGCGAACTCGGCCTGAAACTCCTGCCGACGTCGCCGATCGACTACGTACCGCGCTTCTGCTCGGGGCTGAACCTGAAGGGTGAAGTCCAGAGCCGGGCAGTCGAGATCCTCCGGCAGGCGGGCGAACGCGAACTTACGAGTGGCAGGGGGCCGACGGGTGTCGCAGCGGCCGCGATTTACATCTCCTCGATCCTGGGCGGCGAGAGGCGCACCCAGCGCGAGGTTGCCGAGGTGGCGGGCGTGACCGAGGTCACGATCAGGAACAGATATAAGGAACTGGCAGAAAAGTTAGATATTGAGATCATACTCTGATCTCATATCAAGGGCCCGTAGATCAGGGGTAGATCGTTGCGTTCGCAACGCAAAGGCCGCGGGTTCAAATCCCGCCGGGTCCATCATAAAAACATATTGTTCTTACTTCTTGTGACACATGATACCGTTCGTGGCGACCGAAGGTCGCCGGGGGTTTCGAAAGGGGCAGAGCCCCTTCGGTTGGGACACCAAAGGCCGCGGGTTCAAATCCCGCCGGGTCCATCATAAAAACATATTGTTCTTA
>NZ_JASEFJ010000040.1 GCF_030019085.1 Methanoculleus sp. | reverse complement strand
TTTCGTATGAAAATAACCCCTGATTTTCATCCGGTATGCCTGTAGCCCTGACGGGTATCATGTAGTTTTTTTAAGGCCGATACCGGTTTATACACGGCCGCACTATCTCCGGGTATGTCTCTCTGCATCATATACCATTCTGAGACAGGGAACACCAGATCTGTTGCGGAACGACTCGCTGCTGCGACCGGAGGTGATCTGGTGGAGGTAAAAGACCGCGCCGGCTACTCAAAGATAGGGATGTACCTCAAAGGCATCCCGCGGGCGCTAATGCGACACAGGGCCGATATTGATCCTGCGGCCATCGACGTCTCCGGCTACGATACCATAGTCTTCGGATCACCCGTCTGGGCAGGCAACCCGACGCCGGCGATCAACGCTGCCATTGAGGCGCTCCGGGGAGTCGAAGGGAAGGGCGCGATTGTATTCTGTACATCGCGCGGCTCACCGCAAGAGACACTTGAAAAGATTAAGGCGATGCTTGTGGAGAGAGGCGCTGACGTCCGGGGGTGCGTATCACTCACGCAGAGCGACGTGCAGAATGCCGCGGCGATAGAATCCCTTGCCGATCTCATCCGCAGGTCAGAAAAAGAGTTTTTGAGTGCTCAGTAACGCATCGTCCGGGTGGTCGTAGAGAGGGCGCCATCAAGTTCTTCGGGCGTGATCACGATGCTCCCCCCCTCCTCCAGTCGGATAGTGAGGGCATCGCCGCCGACCGTACCGATGATCCGGTGCCTCACCCCTGTAAGTGCCGCTTCATCCCTGACGGTTACCAGGAAACGACCGCAGGTCTCGGAGAAGAGTTCCTCAAGAGGATCACCAGAAAGCACAACTTTCGAACGCGGAGAAACCTTTGCGAGCGCCGCAAGCAACCCGCCCCTGGAGAGGTCTGTTGCCGACGTGACCGAACCTGTGGTGACCAGGTCGCGGACGGTTGTGACAACTGCCGGATCGGCCATTGAGGGTGCGGGGCCGCCACATCCTGTGAGCGCATCAAGAACGGACCCTCCGAAATCAGGCAGCGTCCGGCCTATCAGAGCGAGGAGATCACCTTCTATCGGGGCTGCCCATCTCCTGACATCTCCGCGCCCCAGCATCCCGATCGAGGGTGTGGGCATGATCCTGGTATCGAACTCGTCGCTCTCGTTGTATAGCGAGACGTTACCACCAACGATGGGGATCCCCATCTTCCGCGCCATCTCTCCCATGCCGAGGACGCACTGCTCGATCTGCCATGCGACCTCGGGGTGTTCCGGACTTGCAAAGTTCAGGCAATCGACGATGCAGAGCGGTTCGGCGCCTAGACAGGCAAGGTTACTTGCGTTCTCAACGACGGCGTTTGCCGCTCCATCGTAAGGTTTTAAGAAGATCTGGGAGGGGTTGCAACCACATGATAGAACAAGCGCTATATCCTCCAACCTGAGGACGGCGGCGTCGTGAACGAGCGAGACCGACCTGACCTGGACATCCTTATCATACTGTTCGTAGACCCAGTCTTTGCGCGCCACGTCCGGGTGCGCAAGCACGGAAAGCACCAGGTCTTTTAATGGCGCCCCTGGCCTGGAGAAGGGTCGCTCGGCGGAGTAAGGATTCTTCTCCCAGAAACATGGCGGGACGCCACCGACGAGCAGGTCGATCGGGAGATCGGCGACGACCTCACCGTGGAACTTCACGATGTAGCGGGGTTCAGCGACCACCTCGCCGATGTCGCTCCAGGCAAGGTCATACCTCTCAGCGATCGCTCCAATCAGGGGGACATCCTCCGGAGCCACCTCTACGAGCATCCGCTCCTGCGACTCAGCCAGCATGATCTCCCGTGGCGTCATCCCTGCCTCCCGGAGGTGGACACGATCGGCGTGGATGACCGCGCCAAATGTGCTTGCCATCTCGCTTGAAGCCCCGGCAAGTCCCGCCGCCCCAAGGTCACGACAGGAGAGAACTTTTCCGGTCTCTGCCATCGCGAGGATCGCGTCTATGAGGAGTTTCTCGGTGTAGGGGTCACCGATCTGGACGCTCGGGCGATCAGCCGCTTCTGCATCCTCGGCAAGATCCCGGGATGCAAACGACGCCCCTCCAAGCCCATCCCGCCCCGTAGATGATCCTATCAGGACGAGATGGTTGCCAGGTTTCTTCACCCTGGCGGTGATGTAGCGATCAGGGTCCACGGTTCCAATGCAGATGACGTTAACGAGCGGGTTTCCTGAGTAGGAAGATTCAAAGACGAGTTCCCCACGGACTACCGGCACCCCAATACAGTTGCCGTAACCTCCAACCCCGGCAACTACGTGCTCGAAGATGTAGCGGTTTTTCTCAGATTCGAGCGGGCCGAAGTATAGAGGGTCCATCAGGGCAATGGGGCGGGCGCCCATAGATAAGATATCACGGACTATACCGCCCACACCCGTCGCTGCACCGTCGTATGGGTCAACGTAACTGGGATGGTTGTGGCTCTCCATCCCGACAGCGAGGGCACAGGTATCGCTGAACTGAACGATTGCAGCGTCGTCACCCGGGCCGAGCAGGACACCTGGCCCCTCTGTGGGCAGCGTCCGCAGCAGGTGTCTCGTGGACCGGTAACTGCAATGCTCGCTCCAGAGGTTCTCAAAGCAGGCGAGTTCGACATCGGTTAAGTCGCGTTTGAGGGTCTTTCGAAGAAGTGCGAGGTCCTGTGCCGATAACATACTGCAAGACTGGTGGGTTGCCTACATAGATAAGCATGCGCAGGTCATGGTGGGGGAACCACTTTTTGAGTTTGCGCGATCCATAGTGAGGTATGACCCAGTCATATGATGACCTTCTGAAGAAGGCGTATACCAATATCACTGAACCGACGGAGTTTGAGGACCGGTTCACCGTTCCAGTCGCCAGGGTCTTTATCGAGGGGAAGACCACTGTTCTTGAGAACTTCGCCGAGATCGCGAGTACACTGCGGCGCGACCAGGACCACCTGATGAAACACCTCCTCGGCGAACTCGGCACCGCAGGTAAGATCGATGGGACGCGGGCTATCTTCTCAGGGAAGTTCGAGCAGGAGCAGATCAACTCGATCATAAAAGGTTACGTAGAGGACTATGTCATCTGCTCGGAGTGCGGGAAGCCCGATACCCGCCTGGTAAAGACCGACCGGGTTCTGATGCTCCAGTGCGACGCCTGCGGCGGGCACCGACCCGTCCGGAAGCGGAAAGCAACGGTAGAATCCTCCGAGGGGGCGAAACCAACGGAGGGTGCTATCATGGATGTCACCCCCCAGTTCCTCTCGAAGCGCGGCGACGGTGTGGTGAAACTCGGCCGCTACACTATGTATGTTGCAAACGCAAAACCGGGTCAGACGGTGAAGGTGAGGATCACACGGATTGCCGGGACGATCATATTCACCGAGCGCATGGACTGATACGACTTTTCCGGATCTCTACCCAGAGTCCCTCTTCTTCCTCCCTTATGCGGCCGAGGAGGACACCGCTCTCGGCAAGTTCGCGACGGAGAACCTCTGGGGCCGCCTGCTCGCTTCGTCTGGCGATGTCGCTGTCCCAGTCGGGGTTTCGCCGCCGCATCTCGGCAAAGATCTTCTTTCGAAGCGCCGGCGTCCCGAAACTGCCGCCAATGAATGCGAATCCGCCCGGCCGGGGGACGCGCTCGATCTCGTGGAATGCCTGCGGGCGGTCTTCCCAGAAGAAGATCGATCCACGGCTGACAACCAGTGAGATGGTGTTATCCCCGATCGGCATGCAATGAACATCGCCCACGACCGGAGCAACCCTGTCCGATACGCCAGCGGCGGTCTTCCTCGCGATCCTGGCCATTGCCGGATCGGCGTCCAGCGCAATCACGGATAATTCACTCTTCTCAGCGAGAGCTACGGCCAGAAGCCCCGGCCCGCTTCCTATATCGAGTGCAACCCCATCCATTATCCCTGACCATGCAAGTGCCTGCTCCGCGATGACAGGATAGATTGGGGCGAAGACCTCACGGGCGATGCGGGCGAAACCTTCGGCACTCTTTTTCATTACAATTTACGTCTGGAGGGGTTCCATCTGCTTGAGGAGCTCGCTGGCGTAGCCGCCCAGCCGTTTTGCTGCATCAGTGATGGCATCTAGAGGAGACCGACCCCCGAAGGTGGTGACGACAAGCTCCGGGTCAGTGAACTTGAATGCCTGTTTGCGCTGCGCCACATCAACACCGGGATCTTTTAGGAGTTCTGCTGCGAGTGCGTCGATGTAGGTGTAGCCTTCACCCTCAAAGAGGATCCTGGCCTTCTCGTCGGTAAGCTCCAGAAGTTTGAGTTTCATGGCCATATGCACCCTATGTTTGGTTTTGAGAGGGGTATATAGGTATGGGAGGGGGATCTTACCTACCCGCTCCGCTGTGCAATAATTCCCGCGGCAAGGTGAGAGCGCTCATCCACAGGAGCCAGTAGGTCAGATAGGCCAGCGGGAGGACGACGGCGATGAGCAGGGTCAGGGTGCGGGTTTTGGGCGTCTTCATAGAGATCACGAGGGTGCGCGGGGCTGAGCAGGAAGTCCCGGGCTCACGCGGCGTTCCCAGGTTGAGACCTCGCCGTTGCGCCCTATAACCTTTCTCTCCATCGCGTTGAACTCTCCCACGCCCTCTCCCCAATCTGCGATGGTTGGCTGTAGTGCACACATCTCACCTCATTCTATCACCGGTGCGATCCTGACGGCCCTGACCTCATCGGGTCTACTATCGTGTTGAGCACGGGGGATACGATGAAAGGGCGCATCTATTGGGATGGTGTCAGGAGTCTCTGGATTGTCTCACTGGAAGATTGTACGACTGTTCAGAGTAGTGTAGTCACACCAGACGCTATCCAGCCCCAGAGCAACTGCCTGGTGGCATGTGCGCTGGAAGGCTGGTAGGTCGACGATAATACCGATGTGCCGGGTGATACAAGATTTTACAGTATTGTCGTACGAGGCCATCAAACCACCGATCTGACATATAAACCCATCTCTCTTTTCCGGTAGTATGCGCGCCTCCGGCGCAACTTGCCATTTTACCCGGGTTTTAACGGAGAGTTACCCGG